>JALVUD010000015.1 GCA_027035765.1 Campylobacteraceae bacterium | reverse complement strand
TGCTGGCGGGAGGGTCACACCCGGCCCCATTCCGAACCCGGAAGTTAAGCCTCCCAGCGCCGATGATACTGCCGGCTACGCTGGTGGGAACGTAGGTCAGCGCCACCCTGAGAATCTTCTTCACTATAATTTTTTTCAACAATACCTTTAAATTGCACTCTTCTTTCATCTCTATTTCACATGCACTATCATCAAAGTATTCTCTTTATTTCATCTTCCCTATCTGTTTCCATGTTGTTTCTGTGGATTATCAGTACACACATAGGACACCTTTAAGCGGTATACTCTCTCGAATACATTAAAGGGGGAAATAATGAAACTACTGTTTGGTGTGCTGCTGGTCTGTGTCTCTGTATTGTCTGCCGGTGAACTGATCGTCAAAGAGAGCCGTCACAGCGTCGGTGATACAATGGATCGTCTTGAGAGTTTGGTCAGAGATAAAGGTTTGACGGTATTTGATCGCATCGACCATCGCAAGGGAGCCCAAAAAGCAGGTATGGATATGAACGATGAGCAGCTTCTGATCTTTGGAAGTCCGAAAATCGGGACGATGATCATGTTCAAAGATCCGAGGGCAGGCCTGGATCTGCCTTTGAAAGTATTGGTCTATCGTGATTCAGATGGGAAAACCTGGATCGTCTACAAAGATCCTATGACGTTGAAACGATTGTATAAACTCGATAAGAATCCTATTCCTGCAAAACTGAGGAAAGTTTTGAATGTTTTGACGGACAAAGCTGCCATGTAACTTCTATAGAGATGATCTCCGTCAGATATGGGGTGTGGAAAATTCCGCCAGGAGGGGATTGTGGTCTGAGTCATGGGGTAGGTCAGGTGCCAAACTGCGATGACATTTCAGTTCTCTGTACAGGATATGATCCAGAGGATATCCTCTGAATGTTTTGATCTTTTCCGTTGGGAAGGGGACACTTTCCAGACCCAGATTCAGACGAAAAGTTTGCAATACATGCATGCGTTTTGCACTCCAGCTGTTGAAATCACCGGCGACGATCATGGGGCCGGAAAACTTTTGCAGATACTCCTGCAAGCTCTCCAACTCTCCGGCATAAATACGTGCAGCTCTGAAATTAATGGCATGAAGATTGACAAGTGTCAGTGTCTGCCTGTCAGACAGTGTGTGGTGGGTAATAAGCGCACCTTTCCCTGGTCCCAAAATCCCTTCTTTTGCCTGACTCGGCAGCACCATCGCTTCCAGGGCGGTTTGGGATGAAGCGGTGAGGAGTCCGTAGTGAAGGGTGCGCTGTTTGAGATTTGGGGCGCTGCAGTAGGAGAAATCCGGTAGCAAAAAAGGGGCGGAGGGCAGTCGCATCCTGGCTTCCTGAATCAGGATCAGATGGAGATTCCATTCATTTCTCAAAGCTTCAAAAAGATCACGATAGTGCTGTATATCGGTGGATTTGTTGACATTCCAGCATAAGAGGCCGAAGTGTTGGGGCAGGGCCGGGGCAGCAGACTTGGTACGATGACAGTAAGCGTGAATATCTCTGATGAAAAACATTGTGTATAATCCTCATATCTAGTCTAGATTCTATCATCAGAGCCTGTGATTACTACTGAAAGGGTTTTTATATGCATTGGGGTGTTGAACTACTCTTCCTGGGAATGGGAGTTTTGTATCTCCTGGGTATTTTTTCTGCTTATCAGGCATTGATGGAGACTCGAACTTCTCAGGGAGCGATTGCCTGGGTTATTTTTCTGCTGAGCTTCCCTTATGTGGCGGTTCCACTCTATTGGATTTTCGGTCGAAGCCGTTTTGTCGGTTATCTCAAGGTCAAAGAGGCGGTTGATAGCGAAATCAGGGGGCGTCTGGAGCATTTGCTGCGGGCTGTATCGCCTTATCGACGCTTCAGGGGAGAGGAGGAGCATGCGGCCCTGGTGGCGGAGAAACTGGCAGATCTTCCTTTTACTGTCGGGAATCGTGTCGAGCTTCTGATCAACGGAGAGGCGACATTCGCCAGCATCATTGAGGGAATTGATGCTGCAGAAGAATATATTCTCTTTCAATTCTATATCGTGCATGATGATGTGTTGGGCAATCAGATGGCCGATCACCTGATCGCCGCGGCACAGCGGGGAGTGAAGGTGTGGTTTCTCTATGATGAGATCGGCAGTCTCGATCTGAGTGAACGTTATCTCAGCCGCCTGCGAAAAGCGGGTATCCTCACCAGTTCATTTAATACCCGGCACGGATGGAGAAACAAATTCCAGATCAACTTTCGCAACCACCGCAAAGTGGTGGTGGTGGATGGGAAACGGTGTTGGGTCGGGGGACACAATATTGGGGATGAATATCTGGGGAAAGATCCCAAACTGGGCTTTTGGCGGGATACTCACGTCGCGATAGAGGGACCGGCAGTGATGGGGGCGCAGATCTCGTTTGTGGAGGATTGGTTCTGGGCGACTTCCCAAAAATTGGAGAATCTGCGGTGGGAACCTGTTTCGGCCCAGGGGGAAGCTGCGGCCCAGGTGATCCCTACCGGTCCGGCGGATCAACTGGATACGGCGGAGCTGATGTATCTGCATGCGATCCACCATGCCAAGCAGAGGCTTTGGATCGCTTCTCCCTATTTTGTCCCCGATGACGCCGTGGTTTATGCTCTGCAGCTGGCGGGGCTGCGCGGGGTAGATGTGCGGATTTTGATTCCCGAAAAATCGGACAGCCTGCCGGTCTGGCTGGCCGCCTTCAGTTATCTGGCCGACGCGGGCAAAACCGGCGTGCGCTTTTTCCGCTATCAAAAGGGCTTTCTCCACGAGAAGGTGATGCTTATCGATGACCAGTTGGCCACGGTGGGGACAGCCAATTTTGACAACCGCTCTTTCCGGCTCAATTTCGAGATAACGGCGATAGTGGAGGATCGAAAATTCGCAGCGGAAGTGGAGCGGATGTTTCTGGATGACTTTACCGTCTCCCGGGAGATCGATCCGAGAATTTTGGAGCAGAAACCCTGGTGGTTCCGGGTAGGCGTCCGAATGGCGCGCCTGAGCGCTCCTGTGCTTTAGGAGACTTTATCCCAAATCATGCATTAGTCAGCACGCCATTTGCACCAATCATCGGTGCCATGGGCGATTCGCCCAAAGCCTGGGTCGGGCGTCTGCGATGCCTACGGCATAAACGCAGCGCCGTGCGAAGCGACAAAGGCAAAGCAGTTTGCCTTTGTTTGACGCTCCTCCCCCTCCGGGTGCGCCTGCGTTTCGGTCGAACACCCCTGCCAACCGAGCATTGGCACATCTGGCGCACCTTCTACTGCATGGTTTGGGTTTATAAGGTTTCGATAATCCGAAACTCCCCGGAGTCGGGATCGTACCCCCCACGATGCACCTGCATCTGCCTGGCGTCCACATCAAAAAGCCAGAAACACTCCCTCCCTTCCATACTGACGCTTCCCGCACAATAGAGATCGATCGCCAGTCCCTCTTTTTTCAGAGGGGTCCGATAGCAGCGGTGAATATGTCCGTTGAGAATGGCGCCCCGCTCGATGGAGCGGCAGGCATGGATAAACGCATCGGCGTTGCGGAGTCCGTGGTTGGGTTTGTCGGGTGTACCGTCAGCCAGACGGGCGGCGTAATGGGTCATGACGAAGATCCAACGATCTGCCAATCGAGGATCGGCAAGAATCTTCTCCAGTGCTTCCAGCTGAACGGGTGGAATGTGCCCGTCGGAGCGCCAGGGGAAAGGATTGGGCTTGGCACTGTTGACGGCGATAACGGCAATATGCTCTCCAAAAAGCCGGACGATGGGCCAGGGGCCGTCGACGGCATACTGGGGCCAGTCGGTATGCATGTATTGTCCAAAGTAGAGGTGGAAGTGATCCCCGCGGATCACGTCACCGCTGTAGACATCATGGTTGCCGGGGATGACGATAAAACGCTCAGGCGGTTGGGCCAGAGGAGCCAGCAGTTCTGCCGCGTTTTCCAGTTCGGCCGTGAGTCCCAGGGCTGTCAAATCACCGGTGCAGAGGACCAAATCGACACTGTATCGCTCTTTGAATCGGGTCAGGGCGGCTATCTTGGCTTCGGCGTTGTCGAAATAGCGCCCTCTTCCTCCCAGCAGGTTCAGGGCGCCGATGGCCCGTTTGCCGAACCACTTTTTCCAGGGAATCGTTTTGAGGGAAAGATCGAAATGGGGATCGCTGCAGTGCAGGATTCTCATCGGTTCCCTCCCAAAAGAGGTGTGTCAGGAGGCAGGACCAGCGAGAGGGCACCGGGGTGCAGAGTGAATCTGAAGCTGTCGGCACTGTAGGGTTCGCCGTCGAGATTGATCTGGCGGGGTCCCTCTTCGGGAGTAAATTCTACTGCCGGTGCCCGAAGGATCTTTTTAAAAGGAAGCAGCCAGCCCAGAATGGAACTGGGGGGTGCCAATGTGGCAGGGATAGGAAGATTGTCAAGAGTGTAGAGGACGATGTCGAAAAGCCCGTCGTCCACTTTCGCTTCCGGAGCAAGGACCATTCCCCCGCCGGCCTGTCTCCCGTTGCAGACGGCGATGGCGAAGGCACTTCCTTCAAAACAGAAATCACCGATTTTCATGCTGCCGTAGATGGGTTGAAAATCGAAGAGTTTAAGCAGTCCGGTCAGAGCGTAGGCACCGGCGCCCAGGATCTCTTTGAGTTCCGGGGGGGTCTCAGCCGTCACCACAGCTCCGAATCCGCCGCTGGCAACATTGAGAAAATAGCGCGCATTGACCTTTCCGATATCCACCTCGGATGCGAATCCATCAATGGCGGATATCAGGGCTTGTCTGGGGTTTTCAGGGATAAAGGCTGCCGTGGCGAAGTCGTTGGCGGTTCCTACCGGCAGGATCGCCATTTCGGGCCGCTGTTCGGCTGGGAGCTTCATCAGGGCGTTGATCATGAGGTTGAGGGTCCCGTCCCCACCGCCGGCAATGAGGCGGTCGATACCGTCCCGGACTGCGTCATGTGTCAAACGTTCGAAATCTTCGGGTTCCCGGGTATAACGGACATCCAGAGCGAAAAAATGGTGTTGGCGCACCCATTCGATCGCTTCCTGAATATCACTGCGCTCGCCTTTGGCACCATTGAGAATGAGACGGATCTTCATGGGATCCTTTCAAAAGTTGATAGAATCGGATTGTAGCACATTGGAAAATATTGAAGACAAAAAAATGATAGAAATAAAAATTCTAAAGGAATCAAAGAGAGAGTCAATGGTGGCGCGGGGCGGAATCGAACCGCCGACACAAGGATTTTCAGTCCTTTGCTCTACCAACTGAGCTACCGAGCCTTTCGAAATGGACTAGAATTATAACCGAGTTTCATTAAAACGTTCTTAAACGGCGCACGAATTCCACAAAATGGTCTCCCCGAACCGCATAGGAGGGGAACTGGTCCAGACTTGAAGCCGCCGGGGAGAGGAGGGCGACCTCGCCTTCGCGGAGCGATTCCGCTACGGCCTGCATGGCTTCGTCCAACTCCTGGAAGGTCCGAACGGGGACACCGTACTCCCGGGCCAGGCGGCTGAGACGTTCGCTGTTGCTGCCCATGGTGTAGAGGGTGGCATCGAGTCGGGCCAGGCGCTCGATCAGAGGGGTCATATCGACCCCTTTGTCGTCCCCGCCGGCAATGAGATGGATGGGGCGGTCGCGGTAGGCTTCGAGAGCCTGGAGTGTCGCGTCGAGGTTGGTGGCTTTGGAGTCGTTGACCCAGAGTCTCCCCTGAGCATCGGTGATCTCTTCCTGACGGTGACGGTCGAGGCCAAAAGCGTTGAGACGCCCAATGTCGACTTCATCAAAAAGGATACGACCTGCGGCCAATGCCAGCAGCGCATCCAGACGGAAGCCGGCCCTGTATCGGAGGGCCGAGGCGTCGATATCGAAGTAATTTGCCAAAGAGTTGTCGGAATCGTAGGAGATGATCCAGGCGAAACTCTCGGGGGGCTCCAGATCGGCAGGGATCAGTGCCGGTTCGCCTTCTCGCATGCGAAGAAGGGGGGAGAGTTTGTCGGCCGAGTAGCTCTCTGCATTGCCGTGCCAATCGATATGATCGGGGGTGATGGGCAAAAGGATGTAGAGATCGGGAGAGGCCTCCCGGGTATGGTGCAGGGTGTAGGAGCTGGTTTCCAGAATCCAGAGTGGGGCTTCGGGATCGAGCTCTGCCAGCGGAGTACCGATATTTCCGCCGCTGACGGCCCCGTGGGGTTCGAGCAGCCAGGTGAGCATCTGGGTGGTGGTGGTCTTGCCGTTGGTGCCGGAAATCCAGACGGTACGGGGGGCGGATGGAAGATGGAAGATGGAAGATGGAAGATATCGGCGATCATCATCGCTGAAAGAGTCCATCCATTGTCGGCCGAGAAAAAGGTCATATTCGCTGACGGGGTTTTTGGCTTGGGCCAGCAGGGGGCTGTCGGGGCGGATGCTGGGGGTGAGGATCTCCATGAGGCTCTGATCGGGATCGAAGGCCTCGGAGGGGTGGATCCGGTTGCCGGCGTCATCGGTCCAGGGCTTTTCGCAGCGATCGTCGTAAAAATCAAAGCCTTCTCCCAGACGGGTGGCGATGGCCCGGGTGGTTTTGCCGTAGCCGAAGAAAGAAAGGTGTTTCATCGGAGAGAACTCCGATGATTAATTGAGAATTGAGAATGGAGAATGGAGAATTTCGGTATGCGTTGCTTGGCAACGCTTTTGTCAAAAAAGGTGAGAAGGTGAGAAGGTAAGAAGGTGGGTATAGGGTTTGCAATACCTTCCCACCTTCTCACCAGCGCGAAGCGCGATCCCACCTTCTGACCTCTGTTCAAACGACGCAAAGCGTCAAAGGTGCTACCCAATGGCCAATGACTAATAACGTTGCCGAAGGCGACACTTCTCGCGACTTGCGACTTGTGACTTGCGACTACCTTGCTGCCGACTGCCGACTGCCGACTTCTAACCGATTTCAAACGACAAACGACAAACGACAAACGACGAAAAGCGCCCCCAATGACCAATGACCAATAAACAATAATCGTACTCATCGTATCTTCAGCGTAATGAGCGCCAGGAGGTTGGCCAGGAAGGCGATCATCCAGAAGCGGACGATGATCTTGTTCTCTGCCCACTTTTTCATCTCGAAATGGTGGTGGATGGGGGCCATGAGAAAGACCCGTTTGCGGCGGATCTTCCAGCTGCCTACCTGGAGGATGACCGAGACGGTTTCGATGACGAAAACGATGCCGATGAGGATCAGAAGGACCTCGCTCTTGCCCAGGATCGCCATATAGGCGAGGAAGGCGCCGATGGAGAGAGAGCCGGTATCCCCCATGAAGATCTCGGCGGGATAGCAGTTGTACCAGAGGAAGCCCAACAGTCCCCCGGCCAGGGCAGCGGCGACGATGGTGACCTCTCCGACACCGGGGATATAGGGGAGCAGCAGATATTTGGAGAAGATGGCGTGACCGGTGAGATAGACGATGACCCCCAGCGTCCCCAGTCCGATGACGGTGGGAACGGTGGCCAGGCCGTCGAGCCCGTCGGTGAGGTTGACGGCGTTGGAGGTGGCGATCATGACGAGGACCCAGAAGATGATAGCGAAATAGCCCATATCAAAGAGGGGCGTTTTGACGAAAGGGACGTAGAAAGTACTGGGGAAATGGGCCCCGAAAAGCAGCAATGACCCCACCAGAAAGGAGACCAGTATGAGGAGTGCCATTTTCCCCCGCGCCGTGAGCCCCTGGAGATTGTCGCCGCTGAGGACCTTTCCCAGATCGTCTTTGAGCCCGACACCGGCGAAACCCACCAGGGTCAGGAGCCCACCGATGACATACCAGTTGTCAAGTCGGGCGGTCAGCAGGGTGGCGATCACCGTCGCCCCGACGAAGATGGCGCCTCCCATGGTGGGGGTGTGCTGCTTCTCTTCATGGGCCGGAACATATTTGTTGATAGGCTGATTGGCCTTGCGGGCTCGGGCCCAGGCGATATAACGGGGAAGAAGAAAGAGTGTCAGGCAAAAGGAGATGAAAAAGGCGATGCCCGCCCGTACCGAGATGTAATAAAAGAGGTGGACTCCCATAAATTGATGCAGGTAATAGATCATGGCACTCTTTCTTGATTTATCGGTTAAGAAGTGATATTTTACTACAATAATATAAATTCTTGATCGGAGAAATTGAGTGCAAAAGACGCAGGGACGGAAAACACTGTTGATCATTACCGACGGGATCGGCTACAAGCCCGAGAGCACTGCCAATGCCTTCGAAGCGGCCGAGACACCGACGTATGACCGGCTCTTCGAGGCGGTGTCCCATACGCTGATCTCCACCTACGGGTTGAGTGTAGGACTGCCCGAAGGACAGATGGGCAATTCGGAAGTGGGCCACATGACTATCGGCAGCGGCCGGGTCCTTTATCAGGATCTGGTCAAGATATCTCTGGCGTTGGAGGACGGCTCTTTGGCAGAGAATCCGGCCTTGAATGAGACGGTGGAAGCCAGCGAAGATATGCACATCGTGGGACTGATGAGTGACGGAGGAGTCCATTCCCATCTGGAGCATATTCTGGGCCTGGCCAAGATTCTCAAAGCCAAAGGCAAAAAGGTCTGGCTCCATCTGATTACCGATGGCCGGGATGTCTCGCCCACCTCGGCTCCGGAGTATCTCAGGGAGGTAGAAAAGATCCTGGATGAGGATATCCGGATCGCCAGCCTCGGCGGACGTTTCTATACGATGGATCGGGACAACCGTTGGGAACGGGTGGAAAAGGGCTACCGGGCTATCGCCGAAGCGGAGCCCCGGACCGCCTATTCCCCGCTGGAGTATGTGCTCAAGAGCTACGAGGAGGGGGTGACCGATGAATTCATCATTCCCACGGCCTTTGAAGGATACGAGGGGATGCGAGACAGTGACGGGGTAATCATGGCGAACTTCCGTTCCGACCGGATGCGGGAGATCACCACGGCATTGGGGGATCCCGCATTCGACAAATTTCCCCGTAAGCCTCTGAAACTCCATATTGCCACCATGACCCAGTACGATGCTTCTTTCTCCTATCCGGTGCTCTTTCCCAAAGAGCCGCCCAAAAACACCCTGGCGGAGGTGATCAGCCGGGCGGGGCTGCGGCAGCTGCATACCGCCGAAACGGAGAAGTATGCCCATGTCACCTTCTTCTTCAACGGCGGGGTGGAGGAACCGGTGGAGGGAGAGAGCCGGGTGCTGATCCCCAGCCCCCAGGTCAAGACCTACGATCTGAAGCCGGAGATGAGCGCTCCCGAGGTAGGTGAAGCGGTCCGTAAGGCGATGGATGAGGCGTATGATTTCATCGTGGTCAACTTTGCCAACGGGGATATGGTAGGCCACACCGGCAATTTCGATGCGGCGGTCAAAGCGGTGGAGGCGGTGGATGCCGAACTGGGGAAAATTCTGGAGAAGTCCGAGGAACGGGGTTACAATATCGTCCTGACGTCCGACCACGGCAACTGCGAAGAGATGCGCGACAGCGAGGGGAATATGCTTACCAACCATACGGTGGGGGATGTCTGGGCCTTCGTCAAAGCGCCGGGGGTGACGAAGCTCAAAGCCCACGGCGGGCTCAACAACATCGCCCCGACGGTGCTGGAACTGATGGGGCTCGAAAAACCGGAGGAGATGGATGAATCCTTGATCGAGAACTGAAAGGATTTTTCTACAAGGAAAACCGGTTTCACGCGATAGCTCTGGCAGTCGCGAACATGAGAAGTGTCAGTGAAGGACAACTGCTTGTCCTTCACCGCTTCGGAACCGTAGCGGTCGGAGCGTAGCGAAGCCGCGAAGGAGCGCCCGTTTCACGGGTTGAGCGCTCCTTTGTCGCCATCGAGTGAAACCTCCCTGGACCTTTGTCTGTAGGGATCAATAAAAATTAAAGGAGTATCGATGCAGTTTAGCGGAAAGAATGTTCTGGTTACGGGTGCAAGCCGTGGGATCGGAGCGCAGATCGCCAAAACCCTGGCGGGGTACGGTCTGATGGTATGGATCAACTATCGCAGCGGCCAGGTTGAGGCTGAGGCGGTCAAAGGGGAGATCCTGGCTGCGGGAGGCGCGGCCGAGACCATTGGCTTTGATGTCAGCGATGAGGCAGCCTTCGTCGAGGCGATCAAGCAGATTGTGGAGAGTGACGGGGAGTTGAGCTATCTGGTCAACAATGCCGGGATCACCAAGGACAAACTGGCGATGCGGATGAAGACCGAGGAGTTCATGGCGGTGATCGAGGCCAACCTCAAATCGGCCTTCGTCGGCTGCCGGGAGGCACTCAAGGTGATGGGCAAGAAGCGTTTCGGGTCGGTAGTGAATGTCGCCAGTATTGTCGGTGAAACCGGCAACGCCGGCCAGACCAACTATGCCGCCAGCAAAGGGGGGATGATCGCTATGACCAAGAGTTTCGCCCAGGAGGCGGCCCCACGGGGGATCCGCTACAATGTTGTCACCCCCGGTTTCATCGCAACGGAGATGACCGAGGTGCTCAAGCCCGAGATCAAAGAGGGCTTTATCGCCAAGATTCCCCTGGGACGTTTCGGGGAGCCCAAAGAGGTGGCCGAGGCGATTGCCTTTCTGCTCAGTGACCATGCCTCCTACATTACCGGGGAAACGCTGAAGGTCAACGGCGGAATGTTGATGTGATGGAAGATGGAGGATTGAGGATGGAGAATGGCGGTTGGCGTTGCATGGCAACGCTTTTTTCGATATTGAAATAGTTCCATGCCGCAGACGAACATTCCCAAAATCCTGTTACTCGAGGATGACCGTCTCTACAGCGAGACCCTCTGCGACTGGCTGGAGGAGGAGGGGTTTGAGGTGGAAGCCTGCTATGATCCCCATACGGCCTTCGAGGCCTGTTATGCCCGCCGTTTCGATCTCTATCTTTTTGATATCAACCTCCCGTTCCAAAATGGCCTGGAGACCTTTCGTCAGCTGCGTCAGAGCGGAGATGAGACACCGGTGATTTTCCTCACTTCCCGGGAAGATAAAGCTTCGCTGTTGGAGGGATTCGAGATCGGGGCCGATGATTACCTGCGCAAGCCGGTGGATCTGGAGGAACTCACAGCCCGACTGGCGGCTGCACTGCGGCGGAGGCATCGGGGGGAGGGGCCGAAGAGCCTGGGGGCTTATACCATGGATCCCCGTTCCCGGGATCTGCTGATGGAGGGGAAACCGCTTCGTGTGGGACGGAAGGTTTATGACCTTTTGGAACTTTTTCTGGAACGTTCAGGCGAAACGGTGAGTCAGGAGGAGATCAAAGCGCGTCTCTGGCGTCATGACGAAGAGGCCAGCGAAGGGGCGATACGGGTCTACATCGCCCGGCTCAAAAAGCTTTTCCCCCGGGCGATTCAAAATGTTCGGGGGGTGGGATATCGCTTTGACCCCTCCCAAATCGGATGAGAGACGGAATGAAAAAAGAACTGACCGGATCCCTGGTGATTTTCGGCACAATCATCGTCGCCTTTTTTGGTATCCACTTTCTTTTTCTCGCGCAGGAGGGCTTTGACCGGAGCAACTATCTGACCGCCTTGGCGATTCTCTTCCCCGGCGTGATGATCGTAGGCTATATTTTTCTTTCCGGATTGCTTGAGGGGCGTCGTCGCCAGGAGGAGGAGCTGGAGCATCTGGTGCGTGAGGTGCTCCATGAGATCAATCTGCCTCTCTCCACCATCGAAGCCAATACGAGTATGATCCTCAAAAAGAGCGACGATGAACGGCTGACAAAGCGGATCAGAAGAATCGAAGCGGCTTCGAAGCGTCTGGCACGGCTCTATCGGGAACTCTCCTACAATATCAAACGGCAGATCGCACCGGTGGAGCGGGAGCGTTTCGATTTGTCGGAAGTGGTGGAGGAGCGGGCAGGCTTTTTCAGAGAGATGGGGCGCAATCCCATCGAGACGAACCTGGAACCGACTTTCATCACCGCCGACCGGATCGGATTGGAACAGACGTTGGACAATCTGCTGGAAAATGCCGTGAAATACTCTGACAAAATGGATCCGATTGAGATTCAGCTGGAGGGGGGAGAACTCTTGATCCGTGACCGAGGGATCGGCATGGATGAAAACGAGATCCTCAGGATCTATGAGCGCTATTATCAGAGTGACCGGAATGTGAGAGGTGAAGGGATCGGGCTGGCACTGGTGAAGCGGTATTGTGACGATGAAGGGATAGGGCTGCGTCTCCGATCGGTTCCAGGAGAAGGGACCGAGGTAAGTCTCGATTTCAGCGGAAAAATCAACGGGTAATTCTTTGTATATTTTGAGGTAATATAATCTACACCATGAAAATTCTGCTGCTGGAAGATGATACGGTATTGGGTGAGAGCCTCCAGGAGTTTCTGGAGATGGAAGGGTTTGACGTGGAGCGGGTGACCCGTGGAGAGGAGGTCTTTGACCGGACCTTCGACACAAGCTATGATCTCTATATTCTGGATATCAACGTTCCCGACATCAATGGCCTGGAGGTATTGAAAGAGCTCTATGAGGCGGAGGATCGGACACCGGCCATCTACATCTCCGCTTTGACGGATATCCGGACCATTACCCAGGGCTTTGATCTGGGGGCGATCGATTATCTCAAAAAGCCCTTCGATCCTGAGGAACTTCTCCTGCGGATCCGCCGCCATTTCCAACAGAATGTCGAGTCGTCGACCCGGATATTGCGTTATGGAAATCTGCGTTTCGAACCGGAGAGCGGCAAGGTCCAGATGGAGGGTGGAGAGAGCTTTTACCTGGGGGAGGTCCAGGGACGGATCTTTCAGACGCTTCTGGAACGAGAGGGGCAGCTGGTGCCTACCCCGGAGCTGCTGGATCTGCTGGAGCGCTCCAATCTCAATGCTCTGCGGGTGACGATGGCCAAACTCAAAAAGCGGCTGGGGATTACCATTTCCAATGTCCGGGGACAGGGGTATCTGCTTGAAAAAGTATGAGCTTGAATCTCTACTCAAGAGTTTTTTTCTCTTTTTCCTTCTGATGACGGCACTCTATGTCCTGGTGGCGACGCTCAACTATCGGGATCGTCAGCGTCAGCTGGAGGAGCGAATCCTCAATGAAATGCGTATCTACAGTTTCCATCCTATCGGAAAAAAGTTCGATGTGGATTTCGAGCTGAAAAAACGTGTCAAAGATCTTGTGCACCTCTACAAAGGGAATGAGAGTGTCTACAGCTACTTCGAGATCCCCGGCAGCAAAAAATATCTCTTGCAGCTCTCTCTTCCCACCAGCCGGTACGATGCGATGCTGGATCGGATCCGGCAGGAGAGTTTTTCAGGCTGGGCGCTCTATCTGATCCTGATCGCCTCTGTTTCGTTTCTGCTGGCGATCTATACGCTTTATCCCTTCAAAAAGGCCCTGCAGCTCAACGAAGAGTTTGTCCGGGATATTCTCCACGACCTCAATACCCCTCTGAGTTCTCTGCGGATCAACCTCAACATACTGAAAAAGCGGCACGGGGAGGAACGTTGTCTCCGGCGCATGTTCAGTGCCCTGGAAACCATTCATGCCTTTCAATCCAATCTCCGGGCTTTTCTGAGCCGTCAGGAGGGGCAGAAAGAGCCCTTCTCCCTTCGGGAGCTCCTTCGGGAGCGGCTGGAGTATTTCAGGGAACTCTACCCGCAGGTGAACTTCGTCATAGATTTCCCCAATGATCTGAAGCTGGAGTGCAACAAAGAGGCCTTCTTGCGGATTGTCGAAAACCTGCTGAGCAATGCGGGGAAATATAATGTTCCCGGAGGAGAGGTCCGCATCTCGCTGAGAGGCAAAGAACTGAAAATCGAAGATACCGGGGTGGGGATGCGTCATCCGGAACGTGCTTTCGATCGTTACTACAAAGAGGGGGAGCGGGGGCTGGGGCTGGGACTGCATATCGTCAGGAAACTGGCGAAGGAACTGGGGATCGGAGTGACTCTGAATAGCCGGGTCAATGAGGGGACAACAGTGGTCCTGGATCTGAAAGATTTGCCGATTGCAGCGAAAAAAACATGATGAGAGGATTGTTTGGATTCGTGATTGACACCGCAACTTTCCGATCCTTTGGAAGGATCATCGGAAAGGGATCTGTTGCTGTGCTGCTTGTGAGTGCTTTGCTGATGTTCTGGCTGACGGAAGCGAGGGGAGAGATTCCCGGTCACGCTTCTCCTGTCGGGAAAACCGCAACCGATTCCATGGGGCTGAGCATTGAAAAGCCGGCAGATCTCGATACGCTGATCGATGCCTATCGACAAGCCCCGGCAGGGGAGAAGGCTCGCCTGAAAGCGCGTATCCGGTCCCGAATCGTGGATGAGGTCACCGGTCGGCAAAAGACAACCATCGCGGAGATGATAAGACTCAAAAAACTTGAGGCGGAAGAGCGTCGTTATGCCGGTCGCAGCAAAAAATCCTCCAAAAAGATCAAGAAAAATCCGGTGAAAAAAGATAGAACCCATAGGTATTCTTCTAGAAGCTGTCATAGCCTCGAGTGCACCTTTAAACGAATGAAACGGTCTCTTCAGGAATTTTTCCGCAAAGCTACCGTGAAACGCCGACATCCGGCAAAAAAGCCCAAAGCGGAAGAGGTTCTCAAGGGTAAAGTCGAATAAGGGCGCTTCTCCTTTTCTGACAAAGAAGTTCTGTACCGGGTATATCCCATAGAATGGTACAAAAAGTAACTTTTCAGTAATACACAAAAATTATAATTGCAATACAACTTAATTATATGAGAAGGAGATATGATGAATTTCAAGCGATTCATCGCCGTTTCGGTCCTGAGTGCAGGTCTGATCGGCGGTATGGCTCTGGCAGCCGAAGGTCAGACAGAGGGTACTCAGCCCACCCAACAGGATTCCCGACAGCAGGGAACCGGGGATCAGGCAACGGGTAACAAGGCTTCTACGGAGACTTCTTCCCAAAACGGAAATGCCCAGCAGGACTCTTCTGAACAGGGGACTTCGTCTGAAACAACTTCAAAAGGAGGGAAAGATTCCCAGGAGAGTGATAAAGGCAGTCAAAAAAGCGAATCAGGAAATTCGGAGGCGGCAACCGATGTCACTGAAGAAAATTTTATGGGAGGGATGGAGAAAGGAAAAGCGACTGCCGAGCAGGCTCAAGAAGCAGGCAAAAGGGCTATGGGGCAGGGACTGAACCGGGCCGAAGAGGCAGTCAAGTCAACCAAAGAGAAGGCGGAAGAGGGGCTGGACAAGGCGACGCAGGCTGCTAGAGCCGGCACGGAAAAAGCCGGAACTGCCGTCACTGATGCCCAAAGCGATATGCAGAAAACCGTTTCGGGAATGACGGGAACCCACAACGGTGAGCACTCCTCCGCCTCTCAGGGGCAATCATCGGATAAGGGTTCCGCTTCCGGCTCCCAATCCGGAGACAAGGGTGCTGCGAATGGCTCTGACCGACAGCAGTCTGACAAAAAAACAGAGACCAAAACTTCCGACAAAAAAGGCGCCGGCATACAGAAATCCGCTACCAAAGATCAGGACATTGACGGATTGATTGATCAGTATAAAAAAGCAACGACCCAAGAGACCTACAAAGTTATGAATGAGATCAAGTCCCGGATTGCCACCATGAGCAAAGAAGAGCAGCAAAAGACGATCTCTTCTATCCGCGAAGCAGCCAAAGCCAAGAGTGCTGCGGCAGGAAAAGAGGCCAAAAACCTGGCAAAGCAAGGGAAGAAAAGCACCCGGGGCCAAGCACACAAGGCACAAAAAGCGGCCAAGGCTGCCCAGCACAAAGCAAAAAAGAGTGCACAAAGTGCTCGGCATCGGGCGACACACAGTGCCCGGAAAAGTACTGAACAAGCCCATTCCCATCCCCAGTCGGCTCTTGGCGTCCTGGGTAGCGGGCATCACGGCTCTTACCACCATATGAATGCCATGGATGCTCTCAACGGAAACTTTGGCGGATCAAAAGGAAACGGTCACGGTGGTCATAGCGGTATGGGCGGTTTCGGTGGTGACATGGGCGGTTTCGGCGGTGACCATGGCGCCGGCGGAATGGGAGGTGATTGCGATGGCGGTATGGGCGGCGGAGGAGCCGGAGGAGCGGGAGGTTTCTAAATGAAGCATATTGTTCTGCTTCTTTTTTCACTTGGCCTGCTGAGTGCGGGGAATCCCTATTATTCAGTCAAATCAGAATATCGGGGTAAAGATATGGACGGTGTTGTTGATCGCGATGACCGTTGCCCCCATACCCCTTTCTTCGCCCTGGTCAACAAAAACGGATGTGCCGTGAAAAGGCTCAAGCTTTCCAAAAAGCAAAAACGGGAGATCCAAAGGCTTCTTTTTTCCCGTCGCTGAGCCTCTTACCCGATCGGCCCTTCTCTCGAAATACTTTATTGCTCAAACAATCGATTTTCCTAAAATAAACCTTAATCTATAAAAGCCCCTTAAATCGGCTCTTGTGTTACTTCTTTGTTACAGGAATGTAATGAAAATGTAATATCTGGGAAAATAGATCATTTTGTTAAAGAAACTTAACAAAGATCAAGTTTTTTTAAGATTTTGAGTAATAGAATTGATTCATGCGGGATTGACCGAGGGTCATTCTGCGTGAACAATCCAAAAAGGAGTAAGAATGAATTCGATGGTCAAACGGTTGTCAATGGCAACCATTGGCGCCCTGGTCGGTGTTTCGTTGGCTTCCGCCGGGCAGAGCGAGCTCGAAAAAGTGATGAAGGAGCGCGGTCTGACCCAGCAGGATCTGTTAGCCGCGGCCAAGACCTACACTCCCAGCGGAGGACGGGACAAATATATCGTCTTCAGTTCCGGCGGTCAGTCGGGGCAGATTATTGTCTACGGGGTCCCTTCGATGCGGATCCTCAAATATATCGGTGTCTTCACCCCCGAGCCGTGGCAGGGCTGGGGCTATGACGACGATACCAAGAAGGTGTTGGCCGAGGGCAAGATTCGCGGCAAGCAGATCACCTGGGGAGATACCCACCACCCGGCACTCTCCGAAACCAACGGACGCTACGACGGCAAGTGGCTGGTCATCAATGACAAGGCCAATCCTCGACTCGCCGTGATTGACCTGAGTGACTTTGTCACCAAACAGATTGTCGTCAATCCGGTTTTCAAGTCCGACCATGGCGGGGCCTTTTTTACCCCCAATAGCGAGTATATCCTCGAGGCGTGCCAGTATGCGGCGCCTCTGGACAACAACTGGCACCCGATGAGCGAATACAAAGAGAGCTATCGAGGCGGGGTGACCGTGTGGAAATTTAACCCCAAAATCGGACGGATTGAGCCGAAAAAATCCTTTACGATTGAGTTCCCTCCCTATATGCAGGACCTCTCCGACGCCGGAAAAGAGGCGAGCTACGGCTGGGGATTTACCAACAGCTTCAACTCGGAGATGTACACCGGAGGAATCGAAAAGGGCCTACCTCCTTTCGAAGCGGGTTGTTCGCGGAACGACACCGACTTCCTCCACGTCTACAATTGGAAGAAATTGGCTGAACTGGCCAAGGATGACAAAAACGTCAAAGTCATCAACGGAATGCGTGTCGTTCCCATCGATGTGGCGGTCAAGAACAATGCGCTCTTCCTGATCCCCGAGCCCAAGTCTCCGCACGGGGTCGACGTCTCTCCCGACGGTAAATACATCGTCGTCTGCGGAAAGCTCGATACCCACGCGACCGTCTACAGCTGGGACAAGATCAAAAAAGCGATCGACAATAAGGATTTCGTCGGCAAAGACCCCTACGGTATCCCCATCATCGATATGAAAAAAGCGATGCATTGTCAGGCTGAGCTGGGCCTCGGGCCCCTGCACAACCAGTTCGGCAAGCACTGGAAAGACAAAGGTGAGATCTACACCTCGCTCTACGTCGACAGCCAGGTCGTCAAATGGGAGTAAAGTCGAAGACCGCCAGAACGTTAACTACAACATCGGCCACCTCTGCGGTATGGAAGGTAAAACCGAAGATCCCCAGGGCGATTACATCATCGCGCTGAACAAACTGGCCATCGACCGCTTCAACGAGATCGGGCCTCTGCACCCGCAGAACCACCAGTTGATCGACATTCGCGGCAAGAAGATGCAGCTGCTCTACGATATGCCGATCCCTCTGGGTGAACCCCACCAGGCGGTCGCGATCCGGGCCAGCAAGCTCAAGCCGCATGTCCGCTACAAAATGGGAACCAACCCCTTCACCGGAAAACCGCATATCGGCAAGACCTTGGCGGGGCAGGAACATGTCGTCCGCAAAGGCAACCATGTCTATGTCTACGGCACGATGGTTCGCTCGCACATCAACCCCGAGCATGTTCACGTCAATCTGGGCGATACGGTCACTTTCTATCTGACCAACCTGGAGCGTGCCGAGGATGAGACCCACGGCTTCACCGTCGACGACTACAATGTCCACGCTTCGCTGGAGCCCGGTAAAACGGTCGCCCTGACCTTCAAGGCGGACAAAGAAGGTGTCTTCCCCTACTACTGTACGGAGTTCTGTTCGGCACTGCACCTGGAGATGATGGGATACCTGCTGGTCAAGGATCCCAACAAACACTATATCTCTGCCAAAAAGCTCAAAATGGCCAAAATGTCCAAAGCCGAGCTGGAGAAAGAGTACAAAAAGATCGTCGCAACCAATGCAGCGACCGACAAGGTTATCCAGAGTGTCGTGAAGTTCCTCAAAGAGAACCATTACGAGAAATATCCGGTCGTCAAACACCTGGTGGAAGACGCCCTGGATCAGTACGGCAAGATTCCTGAGCAGAAGAAGAAAGCCGATGAAGCCTACAAAAAAGGCGATCTGAACAAAGCGATCCTCTTCGAAAACATGATCTGGCAGTATATGGTCAAAACCGCCGACGTCGGTATCCGTGCCCGTGATCTGCTGGTCAAGAAACTGGCGACTCCCATGAGCGAAGCGGCTAAGCGTGGACACGAAGCCTATCTCGAAGGCGGATGTAACGGCTGCCACGTCATCGGAAAAGTCTCCTCCGGTCCCGACCTGGTCGGTGTACTGCAGCGCCATAAAAACGGTGAGAAGTGGGTCAAAGAGTGGATCCTGCATCCCGAGAAGATGTACAACAACCCCTACATCAAATCCATGACCAACTACTTCAACCTCCGCATGCCCAACCAGGGTATGACCGAGAAGCAGGTGGACGATATTATCGAATACCTCAAGTGGATCGATAAGAACGCGAACCTCTTCTAATCGCGATGCCGGGGCTCCCCCGGCTCTTTCAAATCACGTTGATTTTCCCACCCATTTTCGAAAAACAGATGACGAAGAAATTATTCTGTTTTTACGCATTGACGTCAGTCAATTTTTTTGGGGAGGAACGGAGTATAATCAGATGAAATTCAGCAAAGGAAGTGTGATGAAAAGTTCACTGATGAAAGCGAGGATCTTCACCCTGATCGCCCTGGGCCTGCTCCTCTACTTTTTCGTAATTCCGGCGGTCTTTACCCATGATGTGGTGGAGCTGGCCCGGGAGGGGAAAGCGGACAAAATTCCGGCGATCTCCTACAAGGTCTGGAACTACTACCAGAAGGGGCAGTATGTCAGTCCCAACACCCCAAAAGATGCCGTGGGGGATCTGAAGAAGATGATCGAAGAGGATGCAGAACTCTCCGTCGTCTCCGCGCCGATCTGGTACGTCGCCCTGGAGGCGCCCAACTATCCCAAGGAGGCCTTCCCCGAAGGGATTCCCGTCTATTACCATTTCGACGGATTCAGCGGAGATGTGCATGAGATGAACACCATCAACCACTTTATCGGGATGGACCCCATGGAGCGCGGGGCTCCCTATCTGCGGGCATTGGCCCCCTACGCGTTGGTACTGGTGGCGCTGCTGATGGTCTATTATATGCTCTACAATGCCCGGATTCTTGACTGGCTGATGTTGATTCCGGTGGTTCTGCCGGCGATCTTCCTGGGCTTCTACGCCTATTGGCTCTACTGGTTCGGCCACCATATGCACCCGTGGTGGGCTTTCAAGATCAAACCCTTTATGCCGACGGTCTTCGGAGACGGGAAAGTGGCGCAGTTTACGACCCACTCCTATCCGACGACCGGCTTCTGGATTTTGCTGGCGATCAGCCTCTTCAGTCTGTTGGCGATTCTGGCCAAGAAAAAAGCGCGACGAGCGGCCACGCAGACGGCTTGATGGGAACCCTTCGATGTTCAAGGCGGCGATGATGATTTTTACGCTAACAGGGCTCTTGTCGGGAAATCTCCTGCAGGAAGCCATCGACCGGGCGGAAGCCGGCTCGAAACTGGAGCTTCCCGCCGGGGAGTATCACGGCAATATCATCATCGACAAACCCCTGATCATCGAGGGCAAAAGCCAGGGGGCCAAAATCATCGGCGACGGCAACGGAACGGTCGTGACGATCCGCAGCGACTATGTGACTCTACGGAACCTGACAATTCTGCACAGCGGACAGGAACATGAACGCGTCGATGCCGCCGTCTCCGTCAAAAAGGCCAAACATGTCACGGTGGATCACTGCCGGATCGACGATTGCCTCTTCGGGATCGATATGGAGCAGGTCGATGAATCACAGATTACCCGGAATTGGATCCGCTCCAAACCGTTCCCCCTGGGATTGCGGGGCGATGCGGTGCGACTCTGGTACAGCAACGACAACAATGTCAGCGCCAACCACATCACCCACTCCCGGGATATGGTGGTCTGGTACAGCCATGGCAACACCATCGCTGACAACTTCGGGGAGTACAGCCGCTATTCGCTCCATTTCATGTACGCCGGGCGCAACGAGGTGCTCCGCAACACCTACGAGCACAATTCGGTGGGGATCTTTTTTATGTATTCGCGGGATTCCGTCGCCGTGGGCAACACGATCAAGAGCTCCATCGGGACTACCGGACTGGGGATCGGTCTCAAGGACTGTAGCAACTTCACCCTGCGTGACAATACGGTGATCTACTGTGCCCGGGGTCTCTATATCGACCGCAGTCCCTTTCAACCCGATCAGAACAATACGATCGCCGACAACCGGATCGTTTACAACTCTATCGGGATCAATTTTCACTCCTTGAGCATCAACAATTACATTCACGGAAATGTTTTCAAAGGGAATATCGAAAATGTCTACGATGATGATCAGGTGACGCTCCACTCGGTCAAGAACCGGTGGAATGGCAACTATTGGGATGACTACGAAGGATTCGACAAAGACGGAGACGGGATCGGCGATACCCCCTATCGGCTCTACTACTACGCCGATCGGATGTGGATGAGCAATCCCAATATCAAGTTTTTCTACGCCTCACCCGTGGTGTCGATTCTCAATTTCCTGGCGAAACTGGCCCCGCTGTCGCAGCCGATTATGCTGCTGGAGGATCCCCATCCTGTCATGTACGAAAAGGAACTGGAAAAGGGAGGTGCCCAATGAGCGCACAAACGAACAAAAAACGACGCGAATTCATTCAGCAGATGACCGGGCTTGGGGTCCTGGGCCTGGCGGCAGCCGGCGGGATCTTCGGCGCGCCTTATCTCAAGGCGGAAGGGGCGAGACTGCGTCCTCCCGGTGCCGTGCCGGAGGAGGAGTTTCTGGGGCTCTGCATCAAATGCGGTCAGTGTCTTCAGGTCTGCCCCTACGACTCCATCAAGCTGGAGGACATCGACGGACGTGCCAGCGTGGGAATGGCCTATATCGAACCCAGAGAGCGGGGGTGCTATCTCTGTGAAGCCTTCCCCTGCATCCTGGCCTGCCCCAGCGGGGCACTGGACCATGAGCACGACAGCATCGAATTCGTCCATATGGGAATTGCGGTCGTTCACGATCCCCAGGGGTGCCTGGCCAAAATCGGCAAACCGGTTCCCGATGAAGCGATCGATCGGATCTATGACCACACAAAGGTACTGAGCCCGGAGGAACACCGCAATCATAAGGCGGTGATCCGTGACAACGATCCTGAGAAGACGGTGCTGCAGAAAAAGCTGCTCCAGAAACTGGAAAAACACCGGGGCGAGCAGTCCTGTACCATCTGTGCCGACATGTGTCCCTATCCCGATCCCAGCAAAGCGATCGGTATGGTCGATGCCAAAGGAGGCGGACTGCTGCCGGAGATTCGGGAGGCCTGCAACGGCTGCGGTGCCTGTGTGGAGCTTTGTCCCGCCGATGTGATCAAAGTGATCCCCCGCAAAAGCTATGCCGACCTCTACGGAAAAGGAAAAAAGAATGCGTAAAAGAACCTTGCTGACCATCGCCTGTAGCGGAATTCTGTTTCTGAGCGGGTGTAACGGGAAAAAAGAGGAGAAAACAGAGGCCCAGAAGGCTTCTCCGCCTCAGATAACCGTCACAAAAGGGGCGGTTAAAAAGGTGAAGGAGAAAGAACCTTCCAAAGAGAACAGCGGACAGTTTTACTACTCCTATAACCAGGAGAAAAAGCAAGCGCCGGTGGCCGAGCAGAAGCATCGGACGACGATCGATGCCTATTTGCACATCCATTCGCCCTATGAGCGGATTCAGATCACGCTGATGATCAAGAAGCTGAGCCGGGACTTCATCGTCCGCTGCTCTCCCTGCCACGACGACTATGCCAACGGCGTGATCGGACCGTCGCTTCTGGGCAAGAGCGGTGATTTTATCTACGGCCGATTGATGGATTTCAAATCGGGTAAACGTAAGAATGTACTGATGAAAGAGCTGGTGAGCCAGATCGACGATGCGAAACTCAAAGCGATCGCCGATGAGATCGCCGCATTCAATAAACAAATCCAAAAACTGAGGGAGAGGAAAAAATGATTCGACATATCATCGCAGCCATTGCGACACTGCTGGCTATCTGGGCCATGGTCTTTATGTATCGCCTGGATCAGGAGGCGAACCGCTTCGGTGAAATTCAGAAACTGCTGGAGCGGACAAAGATGGAGGTGAAGGTCGAAAAGCATCCCGGAGCTTCCGCGGCGGCTCAGCCGGCGGCAACGTCAGCGAAGCCCCAGGCAAAAAAAGAGGAGGATGAGACCGCCAAAAAGCTCAAAGCCCTGCAGGAGCGGGCCGGCAATGTCATGGCTTTCAAGGTCAGCCCTCTCTACAAACAGAAGTGTTCCTCCTGCCACGGAGTCAACGGGGAGGGAATCATCGGACCCAAGTTGATTGGAAAATCGAGCGATTTCATCCTCAAAGCTTTGGAGGATTTCAAAAGCGGCAAACGGAAAAATTACGTCATGTACGGCCTTCTGTCGAAGATGGATGAAGCTCAGCTCAAAGCGTTGGCCGAGGAGATCGGCACCTTCCAGCAGAAGCTCGAAGCGTCGCAGAAACAGTGAAAGTAATGCCGGGGAACCGGTACTGAGGAAGGAGAAACCATGGATCGATATAACAGCAGTATTCGGGAGATTCTCAGGGCTTCGTTTTTCTCGACGTTTTACTACAGGACGCGGGAGGGAAAGATCCGACCCACCTGGCGTTTCTGGCGCTGGCTGAGCGTCATCATCATCAACATCGCCTTTTTCCTCTCCTATCACATTGATATTCAGCTACTGGAAGGGACGATGAACGGATCGAGGCTCCTGGGCTTTCACATGATCGATCTTTTTACCGCGCTGGAGACCTGGGCGGCGACCCATGTGATTCATACCAATATGATCATCGGGGCGACGACGATCTTTGTCTTCTATCTGCTGGTGGGGGGCAAAACCTTCTGCGCCTGGGCCTGTCCCTACGGTGTGCTCAGTGAGATCGGGGAGTATTGGCATCAGCAGCTGGTCCGCAAAAAGATCATCAAGGAGCGGAAATGGGATCCGAGGATCCGTTTCGCCTTCTGGGCGGTCTTTCTGATCGTGACCTTCTTTGACGGGATTCTGGTTTTCGAGATCATCAACCCCATCGGGATCCTGAGCCGATTCATCGTCTACGGCTGGAGTCTGGCGATCGTCTGGGTTCTGGTAATTCTGGCCTTCGAGGTCTTTTACTCCCGTCGGATGTGGTGCAAATATATCTGTCCGGTGGGAACCACCTACAATCTGGTCGGCTGGATCAGTGCGACGCGGGTGCAGTGGGATATGGACAAATGCGACCACTGCGGTGCCTGTCTGGATGCCTGCTTCGAGAACCACGTCATCGAGTTCACCAAGCCCAAATATGACAAGGAGCGCAAAGAGAAGGGGATCAACAAACAGCTCGTCGTCAACGGCGACTGTACTCTCTGTGCCCGTTGTTTCGATGTCTGCCATACCGATGCCTACAACTACACCTTCCGATTGAAGGATCTGATTTGAGCCCCATCGTCGAGATCAGCAACGTCCGCAAGAAGTTTCTGGGCACCCCGGTTCTGGACGGTGTCACACTGAAGATTGAGGCCGGGGACCGTATTGCGATGCTGGGCCCCAACGGGGCGGGCAAAACGACCCTGGTCCGTTCGATGCTGGGCTTCTACCATCTCGACGGCGGAACGATCCGGGTCCTGGGCAGGGATCCGGTCCGGGAGAGAGTGGAGGTCCTCAAGGCTATCGGTTTCATCCCCCAGCTGCCGCCTCCGGTCAAGCTGAGCATCGACGAGCTGCTGATGTACGTGGAGCGCAGCAGTGGCGTCGCGGCGGAGGCGATAGTGGCCCAGGCGGGTCGGATGGATCTGGATCTCAAGGCTCACGCCTCCAAACCCTTTTTCAAGCTTTCCGGGGGCATGAAACAGAAACTCCTCATCGCCATTGCCCTGGCGCGACGGAGCCGACTGTTTGTGTTTGACGAACCGACCGCCAGTCTCGATCCCAAAGCGCGGGAGCTCTTTTACCGGCTGCTGACGGAGCTCGATTACGACTATTCGGCGATCTATATCACCCACCGCCTCGAAGAGTTGGAGGGGCTGGTCAACCGCAAGGTCTATATGGAACTGGGAAAGGTGGTCGAGGATGAACCGATCACGGCGTGATTTCTGCCTCCTCGCTCTGGCGGCGTTACCGATCCTCGTCGGATGCAAAGAGCGGAAAAAGGGAATGTTTGAACCGGTTCACTGGGACCGGGATGTCTGTGAACGCTGCAAAATGGTCCTAAGCGAACGCAAATATGCCGCCGAAATCATCAACCCCGACACCGGCAAAGTCTACAAATTCGACGACATCGGCTGTGCGACCCTCTGGCTGGAGGAGGAGCATATCCCCTGGAAGGACCGGGCAAAAATCTGGGTGACCGATGCCAAAACCGGTGAGTGGCTCGATGCGAGGAAGGCCCTCTATACCGATGATTCGATTACGCCGATGGCCTACGGGATCGCCGCCTTCAGCGAAAAAACCTTCCCCAAAGGGCACAAGGTGCTGCACTTCGAAGATGCCGTCCGGGTGATCCACAGGATCGAAGAGAAAAACAATCAACTGAGAGGTGTTCAACCGTGAAAAATCTGCTGCTGGTGGCCTATCTGGATATCCGGGAGTCCCTGCGATCGAAATGGTTCTATGTCTATGCGGTGGTCTTTGGGGGACTGATGGGGCTCTTTTTCATCACCGGGATTACCGACTCGGTGGTGATGGGCTTTACCGGGCTGAGCCGTCTGCTGCTGGTCTTTATGCAGGTGACCATCATCATCCTGCCGATTTTCATCCTCATCACCACCGTCAAATCGATCTCTGCCGATCGGGAGAGCAATATTCTGGAGTATATGCTCTCTTTCCCTATCTCATTGCGGGATTACTACTGGGGGAAGTTCCTGGGACGCTTCGTCACAGTCTTTGTTCCGGTCATCGGCGCTCTGATTCTGGGGATCGGCTGGGGGGTGCTCAAAGGTGCGGCGATTCCCTGGGCAATGGTGTCACTCTATTCGGCCCTGATCTTCGCTCTCTGTATCGTCTTTCTGGGAATCGCCTTTTTCATCTCCACGACGGTCAAATCCCACGATATGGCGCTGGGGATCGCTTTTATGACCTGGATCGTGCTACTGGCCTTTATCGATGTGGCGCTCATCGGACTGATGATGCAGAACCGGGTCTCCGACGGCGTGATCATCACGATCGCGATGCTCAATCCCATGGAGGCTTTCCGGATTGGGGCGATCGCCCTGTTTGATCCCGAACTGACAGTGATCGGGCCGGTGGCCTACTATCTGCTCGATTCGCTGGGGCATACCCTCTTGATGCTCTATGCGGTTTTCTACCCGATCGTTCTGGGAATTGTATTTGCCTTGCTGGGTTATACTCTGTTCAGAAGAAAGGATCTGCTGTGACCGGACGAGGTTCGGGATGGAAGATTGAAGAAGGAGGATGGAAGATGAAAAGATTGACGTTTTTTCTGGTGATCGGGCTTTTGCTGAGCGGTACCGCTGTGATGGCGGACGAGGGGAACGCTACGATACCTTCGGTCCAAACGGCACCCGCCGCTTCGGGCTGGAGTAACCGTCTCGATCCCGTCTATATGATTCCGGTGGACAAACTGCCTAAATTCACCGCCGAGATGGTGCTCAAAAACGGCAAAAAGATCCGATTCGCTTCGGTCAAGTCGATGCTCAACTTCTACTATCATCCGGAAAAGTATCCTCTGTACAAAGTGAGAAGCCGGAAAGCGATCAAGACAATGTTTGTGCAGGACTATCTCAGCGGAGAGAGGATCCCGCTTCAGAAGGCCTGGTATGTCTTCGGCTCCCGTCTCATGGGGCCGCACGGGGATGATCTGATTCCTCTCAGCAGCCGGACCCGGGCCGAGCTCTTCGTCAAGCGCTATGGCGGAACCAAAATCATGAGCTTCCAGGAGGTGGGTGACAAAGGATATGGATTGGTCCATTATCTCGATATGATGTAGGGGATGAATAGTGAATGATGAATGGTGAATGATTTCGGGGCGTTGCTTTGCAACGCATATTTTTGGAAGCGGGAATTCATTCCCGCATAGCGAGAAGATATATTTCGAAGCACTTGACGTTAAGCACGTAACATGATCTAAAGGAGGATCCCATGAAACGACCCGAACCCCGTAACGAAGAGATCGAACTCAAAAACAACGTCTACATCGAGAGCGACACCGATCCCAAAGGGATTATCACCTACGCCAATGACTACTTCGCCGAGATCTCCGGTTATACCCCCGAGGAGCTGGTGGGCCAGCCTCACAATATCGTCCGTCATCCCGACATGCCGAAGATCCTTTTCAAAATCCTCTGGGACCGGCTTAAAGAGGGAAAAAATTTTATCGCCGCGGTGAAAAACCTGGCCAAGGACGGCCGCTACTACTGGGTCTTCACCGATTTCGAGACGGTGCGGGACGCGCAGGGGAATATCACCGGTTACAAGGCGATCCGCAAAAAGATCTCCCACCATGTCACCGAAGTCCTCGACCCTCTCTACAAGAAATTGACCGAGATTGAAAAAGAGGGAGGCATGGAGGCCTCGGAGAAGTATCTCAACCAATTCCTGGCAGAGCATGGTGAGGACATCACCGTCGACAACCTTTTGGAGAATATCCACCGGCTCTACTGATCCCTTGACCGGAGAACTTCTCCGGCACGATACTCCCTGCACTTTTCTCCGCTTCCAGCTACGTGCAACCGCTTACACAGTCGCAGGCTACTATGAGAGTGATACAATGCGGGAAAGGGATGGAAGATGCGAAGAATACTGCTGCTCGAAGACGACATCATTCTCCAGGAGATCATCGAAGAGTTTTTGATCGAGCGGGGTTACCGGGTCGACTGCTACTACGACGGGGAGTCGGCGCTGGATGCGGCGATGAAGGAGCATTACGACATGCTCCTGCTCGATGTGAACGTCCCCGAGATCGACGGCTTTGAGATGCTGGAGTACCTCCGGGAGATCCGCAACCGCACCCCGGCCATTTTCATCACCTCCCTTGGGGACCTGAAGAATCTGCGCAAAGGCTTCGATCTGGGGGCGGAGGATTATCTGAAAAAGCCCTTCGACCTGGAGGAGTTGGCGATACGGATCGAGCACCATCTGCGCCAGGGGGGAGGGGATATCCGGGAGTGCGGGCCCTATACCTTTCAGCCGGAGCGGCATCTGCTGCTGGGGCCGGAGGGGGAGCGAATCCCGCTCAAGGCCAAGGAGTCGATGATCCTGGGCTATCTGCTCAGCCGCCGGGGGGAGGTGGTCTCCTTCGACGAACTCATCGCCAATGTCTGGGAGGAGGATCAGACTCCTGCCTATGCCACCATCCGCACCTACATCAAAAATCTCCGCAAGATTCTGGGGCATGATATGATCGAAAACGTCAAAGGGGAGGGGTACCGCATTGACGCCGCTGACCGGGTATGAGAAGCGCTCGCTGCTGCGCTTTCTGAGCCTCTATCTGGGGTCGGTTTTCGTGCTGCTGGCGATCATCGGCTGGCTCTTTTTCGAGCACAACGCCGCGATGATGAAGAGCGCCATGAAGTTCGAGATGCTCTCCGAAGCCCATCGGATCGAGTCGCGTCTGACCCAGGCGCTGATGCAGCAGCCGGTATTGGACCGGGAGGATCTGATCGACGTGCTCAAAGGGATCCGGAGCCGCCGGTTCAAAGTCGGCTACTACGATGCGGATCATCGTCCCCTCTACAGCGAAATCAGCGGGATCCCCGGTTTCGAGAAGCCCTTCTACGCCGGGAAAGGGAGCTGCTACAGTACGATCAAGTGCGCCTTGGGCAAAGAGGGGGTCGCCTACATCGCGCTGCAGGAGACCAAGCTCAAGGGGATGATCCGGGCCCTGCGATGGAAGATCATCGGCTATCTGGTCCTCTCCTTTCTCTTCATGTCGGTGGTGGGGTATTTCCTGGCGCGGCTGTTCATGCGCCCGATCCGGGAGAAGATCGAGGCGCTGGACCGCTTCATCGAGGAGACCACCCACGAGCTCAACACCCCCGTTTCAGCGATTTTGATGACGATTCGGCAGCTCAAAGGGGTGGAGGAGAAAAAACTGCGGCGATTGAAAGCCAGTGCCCAGCGGCTCAGCACCATGTACGACAGCCTCGCCTACGGTTTGGGCCGGGAGGTGGAGGAGAACAGAAGCGAAGCGCTGGACCTGGCCGAGATCTGTGCCGAGCGCTGTGACGCCATGGAGCCGCTGGCCCAGAGCAAACGAATCGCCTTCGATATCCGGCTGGAGCCCTGCCGTATCCGGATGAACCGGGAGGAGCTCCGCCGCCTCATCGACAACGTCCTCTCCAATGCCATCAAATACAGCGATCCGGGCGGGGAGGTGACCGTGACCCTGGAGCGGTGCCGTTTGAGTGTGGCGGACCGGGGAATCGGTATGAGCCCTGACGAGCGCCGGGAGATCTTCAAGCGCTATACACGGGCCAACAAGGAGCGGGGAGGCTTCGGGATCGGTTTGAGTATCGTCGCCCAGATCTGCCGGGATCACGGCATCGGCCTGGAGGTGGAGTCGGCCAAAGGGGAGGGGAGCCGCTTCGTCTTCGATTTCCGGTCGCTTCGGGAAAAAGGCGGTGCCGGCGATCAAGAATAATTTTTGTGATTCGCTTCACTGTCATTTGAGGTCATTATGCGCGCTGCACGTGCAGTCATTGGGGCAGGGAAATACACCCTAATCACCGCACCAAGTAACTACCTCAAACTTTTGATGCGGCAATTTTGTTCATAGGCAAGGCGGATTTTTGCAGGACTAGCCGGAGGCTAATTCAAGAAAATCCAACGCAGCATATGGGCAAAAGTGCCGCACCCTTCGGGGAGAGCGATACGCGGCGATCTGCGCACAAACAAAGCCCTCGAATTCCCTACGGGGAGTCCTTCGGATTTCTTTGCACACATCTCACCGCGTCTCGCTCTCTCAAAAATTGAGGCAGTTGATTGGTGCGGTGATAAATGACCATGAATGACATCAAATGACCTTTCATAAACACTACACACTTTTTGCATACCGATCCGATTAGAATGGGGAAGTCTATTCGAAAGGAGACGAAATGAAAACAGCAAAATGGATACTCATCGCATTGGTCGCGACAGGTCTGGGAACATTGGCAGCCGAGGAGGCCGATCCTTGCGGAATGGGTCAGAAAGGGGAGGCGCACAAGGCAAAATCGGGGATGATGTCTCCGTCCGATACGATGAAAACACCGCAGAAAATGGGGCAGGGGATGATGAAACCTTCGGCTTCGATGGAAAAAGGGGCAATGCAAAAGGGAATGATGAAACCTCCCTTCGGCAATCCCGAGGATGTTGCCTACGCCCAAAAGCTCTGGCCCAAGCTGCACGGAGCGGGCTATGACCGGGTCCATGGTCATCTCTATGTGGGCGGTCCTCCGCACGGCAAGGTACGGGAAGTGAGCGAAGGAGTCATCGACGGTCATCTGGTCATCGTCAAGACCAATTACCGGGGCAAGGATGTGACGGTCGAGAAGGCCGCAGCCAATCCGAAAAAATATCTGAAGTCGGTGACGGTGATGGCCAAACGCCCAGGCTATGACCCGGAGGATAAAGATTGGTTCTGGATCAAGTACGCTCCCGACGGTTCGGTCATGAGCAATCCCAAAGGGATGAAACTGGCAGGAAGAGTCGCCAAAGGCAAGCCCGTCGGCTGTATCTCCTGCCACCAGTCGGCTTCGGGCAACGACTTCGTCTTCTCCCACAACAAAACGGTCAATGCCGAGGTGACGTGGATCGGGGATGCGACGCTGAAGTCCAAATTTTTCGATCTGACCAACCCGTAGGAGTCCAACGATGAAAATGCCGCAGATCGTTCTGACCGGAGTGCTGTTCTTCGGCACCACGGGTACCTGGGCCGCCGGGATGGATGCCCGTCAGGAGGTCTCTCTCCCGGCGACGCTTAAAACCCACATGCTCCACAGTATGCGCGATCATCTCCTGGCGCTTCACGAGATCCTGGACGCCCTGGCACGGGACGACAGCGACGAAGCGGCCCGGATCGCAGAATCGCGGCTGGGGATGTCTTCGATGGCGCTGCACGGTGCGAACAAGGCCGCCCCCTACATGCCGCCGGCGATGCGCAAGACCGGGATGGGCCTCCACCACGCCGCCAGCCGCTTCGCCCTGGCGGTGCAGGAAGAAGACCCCCGTAAAACCTACAAGGCTCTCAGCCAAATCACCGCCTCCTGCATCGCCTGCCACGCGCAGTTCAAGCTGCGCTGAATTCGGCGTTATTCCTCCCAACTCTTCATCAAGCCTTTGAGCCGCTCGAAGAGGGTGGTGAAATGCTCCTGCAGACCCTTCTCTACGTTCACCGAGGACAAAATGTCCTCGAAGCCGATGGTGGCCAGGACCGTCCGATCCCCTTCCCGGTAGATCGAAAGTCGGCAGGGAAGATAGACGGAGATCTCGGGAAGCTCGCTCAGAGCCTGCTGAGCGCCGACGGGATTGCAAAGTTCATAGACCGTGATCTCTCGTTCGATGGGAAATCCCTTGCTCTCCAGGATCTCTTTGAAATCGTAGGAGCCCAAAACGCCGAAGCCGAAGCCCTTCGCTCGTTCGGTAAGCTGGGACTCGATCTCGTTTTTCGTTTTTGTGCTTACAACTTGATAGATCATTTTTCTCTTCCTTTTTGTCAATTTTTTGAAAGTCTATTCCAACGGTGTGTAGCGTTTCTGTAGGACCGCTATCGCTACACATAGGCTGCACACTGCACATCTTACAATGAAAAAGAATCTAACCAAAGGATCAAGCGAATGAAAACCAATCGAAGAAACTTCCTTCTCGTCGCGCTGGGCCTGTCCGGGGCGACGGCGGCCGCCCTTTTTGCACGGGGCATGATGGGCGGCCGGATGGGAATGCAGGGAGGCAGCCAGGCGGTGAAGAAGCAGGAAAACCGATTCTTCAATCCTCTGAGAATCCCTCCCGAAATCAAAGGGGAGATGAAAAACGGGGTCCGCCATTACGACCTGACCCTCCAGAGTGGAATCAGTGAATTTTTTCCCGGCATCAAGACCCCGACCTGGGGGATCAATGGCCCCTATCTCGGGCCGACGATTCGTCTGAAACGGGGAGAGGAGGTGGCGTTGCGCTGGTTCAATCGATTGCCCGAGAGCACCACGATGCACGGCCACGGGATGCACCTGCCCGCCGCGATGGACGGCAATGTCCATCAGGTTATCGAACCGGGGCGAAGCTGGGTCGCCCGCTACCGGGTCGATCAAAAGGCCTGCACCAACTGGTATCACCCCCATATCATGGACCGGACGGCTCAGCATGTGATGCTGGGGCTTGGCGGGATGATCATCATCGACGACAAGGAGAGTGCGGCGCTTCCCCTGCCCAAACGCTACGGGATCGATGACGTCCCTGTGGTGGTGCAGGATCGGCTCTTTACCAAAGAGGGATACTTCGCCTATCCGCAGAATATGATGACGGTGATGCACGGTTTTTCGGGTGATACACTGCTGGTCAACGGGACGATTGCCCCCTATTTCGAAGCGGAGGAGGGCTTGCTGCGGATCCGGCTGCTGAACGCCTCCAATGCCCGGATCTATCGGTTCGCCCTGGGAGACGGCCGGCCGATGCATCTGATCGCGGGGGACAATTCGTTCCTCGAACGACCGGAGAAGGTGGAAGAGGTCCTTCTCTCCCCGGCGGAGCGGGCCGAGGTGGTCCTGGATCTGAAAGGGATGTCCGGCCGGGATCTGTTCCTGGTGGACCGTGAAAGCGGAGCGGGGGTTCTGCGGATCCGGGTCGCCAAAGCGGCAACGGCACGCTCCGAGATTCCCCAACGCCTGACCCGTCTGGAGAGCGTGGAAAAGGTTCGCCCCACCGGCAGCCGCCGCTTCGACCTGGCGGCCCGGGGACCCGGCCGGCTGGTGATAAACGGCAAGGCGATGGATCCGCAGCGCATCGATGAGAAAGTGCCGCTGGGGGCCTATGAGATCTGGACCGTCCGCAATGTGGGAATGGGGATGGGGCGCATGATGGGGATGAATCACAACTTCCACATGCACGCCACCCATTTCAGGATTCTGGAGCGCAATGGTAGCGCTTCCGGGGTACGGCCCTGGGAGCGGGGCTACAAAGATACGGTCTTCCTGGCCCCGGGGGATGAGGTGAAGCTGCTGGTACGTCATACCGACTATGCCGACGCTTCGGTGCCCTACATGTACCACTGCCATATCCTGGAACATGAGGATGCGGGGATGATGGGGCAGTTTGTCGTCGTTTGACGTGAATCGAGAGGGAAAGGAGTTACCCATGATGCACTATGGACCGATCTTTGGCATGGGATGGGGATGGATCGTCCCGCTGCTGGTTTTGGCGGGGCTGATCTACCTCTTCACAAGAGGAACCTCCCGGCGATCTGCCGATGAAGCACGCCGGATCCTGGACGAGCGTTTCGCCCGGGGAGAGATCGACGAAGCTGAGTATCGAAAACGGATCAGGATCCTGAAAGGAGACAACGATGCCTCCCCATAAAACACCCGACCATACCCACGCCGCCGGAGGGGGTCACGACCATGGCGGCGGACACGAAGGAAACGAAGGGCACCAGCACCATGCCGAAGAGATGAAACGGCGTTTTTACGTCTCCCTGGCGGTGACAGTCCCGATTCTTCTGCTCTCACCGATGATTCAGGGATGGCTTGGATTCCGTCTGGACGTTCCCTATCGGGAAGCGATCATTTTCATCCTCTCCACGTTTATCTATTTCTACGGCGGATGGCCCTTCCTGACCGGAATGGTTACAGAGATCCGCAAGCGCAAACCCGGGATGATGACGCTGATTACTCTGGCGATCAGTGTCGCCTATTTCTATTCGGCCGTCACGCTGGTCGTCCCCGGCGGCAAAGAGTTCTTCTGGGAGTTGGCTACCCTTATCGACATCATGCTCATCGGCCACTATATCGAGGCCAAAAGTATCCTGGGGGCCTCGGACGCCCTGGGTGAGCTGGTGAGGATGATCCCGAAAACCGCTATGAAAATCCGGGACGACGGCAAGACCGAAGCGGTCCCCATCGATACCCTCCATCCGGGGGATCGTATTCTGATCCGCCCGGGGGAGACCGTTCCGGCGGACGGAGTGGTCGAAGAGGGAGAGAGCCTGAGCAACGAAGCCTTTCTCACCGGAGAGTCGAAGCCGGTATCAAAAAAACCCGGCAGCGAAGTCTTTATGGGGAGCAGCAATATCGACGGTGCCCTGAAAGTGAGGATCACCAAGAGCGGAGCTGAGAGCTACCTCTCCCAGGTGATCGAGCTGGTGCGCGAAGCCCAGTCGAGCCGCTCCCGCAGTCAGGATATGGCCAACCGTGCCGCCGGATGGCTCTTTTATGCCGCCGGGGGTATCGGAGCGGTGACTTTCGCGGTCTGGTCGGCACTCGTCTCTCCGATGGATGCGGTCCTGCGCACTGTGACCGTGTTGATCATCGCCTGCCCCCACGCTCTGGGGCTGGCGGTCCCGCTGGTCGTGGCGATCTCCACCTCTCTGGCGGCGAAACGGGGGATCCTGATCCGAAACCGCCAGGCTTTCGAAACCCTGAGAAAGGTCGATGCGATCTGCTTCGACAAGACCGGAACCCTGACCGAGGGAAAACTGGAAGTCTCCCGTTTCGAAACGGTCGGAGAGGCCGGGGAGCTTCTGGCCCTCGCCGCCGCCGTGGAGCGAAACTCTGAACACATCATCGCCCAGGCGATCGTCAACTACGCCCAGGATCGGAATGCCCGGGTGTCAGAGGCGGCCAAATTCACCGCTTTCCCGGGGATCGGGGCCCAAGCCGTGGTAGAAGGGCATGAGGTGATGGTGGGCGGGCCGCGTCTTTTAGAGCGGGAATCTCTGGAACTCCCCGAGGCTCTGGAACCCTTCCGCCGGGAAAAGTCGACCAAAGTCTGGGTAGCTGTCAACGGGCGGGTAGCAGGGGTCTTTCTGCTGGCCGATCGGATCCGTCCGAGTGCCGTCGGTGCGATCGCCGCCATCAAAAAACTGGAGATCGAGACCTGGATGCTCACCGGAGACAACGAAGCGGTCGCCCGTGAAGTGGCAAAGACCTGCGGGATCGACCACTATCGTGCCGGACTGCTGCCCGACGAAAAGGTCAAGCGGATCCGGAGGCTCCGGGAATCGGGCAAAACCGTCGCCATGGTGGGAGACGGCATCAACGACGCCCCTTCGCTCCTGACGGCCGATATCGGTATCGCCATCGGGGCGGGGACCGACATCGCCATCGAAAGCGCCGACATCATCCTGACCCAGAGCGATCCCTCCAGCGTCGTCCATGCGATCCGGCTCTCCCGGGCCACGACCCGCAAAATGCTCCAGAACCTCTGGTGGGCCAGCGGATACAACATCGTGGCACTCCCCCTGGCCGCCGGGGTGCTCGCCCCCTGGGGGATCCTCATCGATCCGGCGGTAGGGGCGATCCTGATGTCCGCCAGCACAGTGATCGTCGCCCTCAACGCCCAGCTGCTCAAGCGTTACGGATCGGCATGAGTGGAGCCGCCTGTGCATATCGGTTGCACACTGCTCCTGTAGAGTGTCAAAAACATGAGGAGTTTTACGATGCGACGGAAACGTTCGATCTGTTTATTGGTCTCCCTTCCGCTTCTTTTGAGCGCTGCGGACTGGGATGATTCCCGGCAAATTGAGAGAGGCAAAGGCCTCTATGCCGCCAACTGCGCCTCCTGTCACGGAGTGCAGGCAGAGGGGGCCTTCGATTCGAGGGACGGCGCTCCCCACCTGCGCTCAACGGCAAAGGGCATGTGACCCATCATCCCCCCAAAACTCTCCTGGCCCATATCCGAAAAGGGGGGACGAAAAAAGGGGAGTGGATGCCCGCTTTTGACAAGCGTCTCGATAGCAAAGAACGCAAAGCGGTTCTGGCCTATCTCTACAGTCTCTGGCCCCGGAAGACATGGAGCCATTATGAAAAGAAATTCCATCTCAAATCGATAAAGGAGTCACAATGAAATACGGTCTATACAGAAATTTTTTGGCAGGATTGCTGCTTTTCGGAGGAGCCGCCTCTTTCGCTATTGCCGGTTGGGACGATCCGGCGGCTATCGCAAAGGGGGAGGAGCTTTTTGCCAGGAACTGTGCCGTCTGTCATGGGGTCAAAGCTGCGGGAAAACCGGGGGTGGATTGGAAAAAGAAACTGGCCGACGGCAGTTTCCCCCCACCGCCGCTCAACGGCACCGCCCATGCCTGGCATCACTCCCCCAAGCTGCTCGACCGGATCATCGCCCAGGGGGCCAAAACCTACGGGGACGCCTACAAAGGATGGATGCCGGGATTCGAAAAGAAACTCGATGCCTCCGATCGTCTGGCGATCCTCAAATACCTTCACTCTCTCTGGCCTGAGGAGATCCGGAAACGCTACGATAAACATTTCAAACTGGAAGAGTGAGGGGCGATCGATCCTGATATAATTTCTCACAAAGGAGTCGAAATGAAAACACAGACCTTCGAAGTCCTCAACGTCCAATGCGGCGGCTGCGCCAACACACTGCGCACCAAACTGGAGCCGGAGTTCGGTCCGGTGGAGGTGGATCTGGAGTCGATGCCCAGACGGATCACCCTGCAGATCGACGAAGACCGGATCGCAATGCTCCGGGAACGCCTCCGGAAACTGGGATACCCCATGGCTGACGAAAGCCTGGGGATCCTGGATGCCGGAGCCGCCAAGGCCAAAAGCTTCGTCAGCTGTGCCATAGGGAAATTTGGAGAGGAGAACCCGGGATAAAATACCTTAAAATTAAGATACAATATAAATATTTTGAATGATCATTGCCTTATGAAAGAGTGCGTGATGCAGAGAGTTATCGAGTTCTTCACTCCTATAGAGTATTTCAAATATGACGAATGGATACTCAAGCATCAGATTACCGCCCTGATGATCATCTCTTTCTTTTTCAGTTTGGGACTCTTCTGCTTCGGTTGCTACAGGTATATGAACGGAAATCATCTTGTCGGTTTATTTCAGGGTTTTCTCTCTCTCTTTCTAATGATCGGTTTTTTTCTCCTAAAGTATAGAAAGAATATTTATATTATCTATTCATCTTTGTTTCTCATACTTTTTTTTGTTTACTTTAATGTAGTTTTTTTTAACGTTCCGGAAAATCGGTTGAATATTTTATGGATCGCTACGGCACCGATTTATATCTTTTTCTTTATGAATAAACAGGGAGGAATAATAATTTTTTTCCTTCTTATATTATTCATTATATATCTCAATTCGATAGACTATGGGTACAGCCCGGAAGAGTACATTACACTCTTGGCAAATATTTTGATAACGACGTTTGTGATGTATATGTACGATAGGCTTAAGGATGCCGAAAAGTCCAGATTGCTCCTATATAACAAAGTGCTTGAGAAAAAAGTGCAAGATAAAACCGAAGAGATCAGGAGACTTAACAAAGATCTCGAAAAGCGTGTTGAGAATGAGATCGAAAAGCGATTGACACAAGAGCAGATTCTGTTACGACAGCACCGCATGGCTAGTATGGGCGAGATGATAGATTCTATCGCGCATCAGTGGCGACAGCCCCTCATGAATATCAATACGGTCCTGATGAATATCGATCGTGGAATCGACAAAAATAGAAGCACTGAGTATCTGAAGAAAAAAATCTCTGAAATTTTTGATATCACTTCCTATATGTCTCAAACTATTGAAGATTTCAGAAGTCTATTGAAAGAGAGTAAGGAGAAGGAGTTTTTTTCTATAAGGGATTGCATTTCTGATATTCTTTCTTTGATGAAAAACAACCTTAAACAGGTCGATGTAAAATGTGACTGCAATGAAGATATAGAAATATACAGTTACAATAGTGAACTTATACAGGTCTTGACCATTATCATATCCAATGCGATTGAAACTCTAAAAAATCGCCGTATTGAAAATAAAATCCTTTCGATAAAAACATGGAAAAGTGGTGAGGAGGTTTTGATCGAAATTTCTGACACTGGAGGCGGTATCAACGATGAAGACCTTGCAAAGGTTTTCGATCCCTATTTCACAACCAAGGAGCAGTCGGGAGGAACCGGTTTGGGGCTTTACATCGCGAAAATAATCGTAGAACACCATATAAAAGGCAAGATCAGGGTACGCAATGGCGAGGAAGGAGCCTGCTTCACCGTTACTATTCCTGTCCGATGAAGCGAAGGGGACCGTTCAGAATTTTGTGTCAGCATCCGATAGTTGAATAAGATCATATCACAGATCCAGAGCATCATCCAATCTGCCTTCGAAGAAGATGGCCAGCTGTGAGAGTGTCAGGCTCCAGTTACGAA
>JALVUD010000014.1 GCA_027035765.1 Campylobacteraceae bacterium | reverse complement strand
TTTACCGTCTATTTTGGCCCCGGCCTTGATCTGCTCCAGGGCCTCGTTGAAGTCAAACTTGTCGTTCATGGTCAATCCTTTAGAATGTTAGATTCTATCGGACTGACACAAAATTTCTAACGGTCCCCAGAGATAGGCACAATATATTGCACCTCCTAAAATCAAAATAAGTATGGGCCAAAATTTTTTTCCTTTTAGCATTTAAAGTCCTATTGTCACATTCTCTGATATATCCGATGTAGTTAGAAATATTACTTACCAAAAGTTAACTATGAATTATAACATATGAGTCGTTGAATGAAAATGGTTTTTTTCTCTCTCGTTCCCACCATCTCGGTGGGGATGCATTTTCTCAGACGTGTTGGTATGAAATGCGTATGTTGAAGATGCGAAAGTTCCGTAGCTGTTCCCACCGGGGACGGTGTGAAGGAATGAAGGTATTTGCATTATACACTGTTCAGTCGGGCTGGAGGTCGGTATATGTTGTTTAGGTGTACAAAAAGGAGGGGGCAGTATATCAGTACAGACAGAAAGCAATGTTCATGTGGCATGACTTTCTGGCTCAATATCAGGAAAATATTCAGCCCAAAAATTACGGACTAATTCTGCAACCTTTATTGCTTCACAATATTCAAATCCTAATTCCTTCGCCTCATCAGCTGACAAATAAATCATCAACGGCTCTTCGAAATACCCTTCTTCTACATAGCCGGAATCCACATACAGTACCTTTTCTGTATTGGTTACCGAGTTATGTCTATTAACTTCAAAATGTTTAGCGCCGTTGGCTATATGAGAACATATTCTAAGAATAGCATTACTTTTTTTTAAGCTTTTGTCACCAATCCAGTCTGGAATATGTTCTGCTGTAATAAAGAAGTTAAACGCCAAATAAGGGTCAGATGGTTTTTTTGCAAATAATTCATAGTCTGTGAAAAGTTTCTTGATTAGTGCTTCTGGGGTCTTAAGGCTAAATATTCCCTTCATGCCCATTTCTCTTTTGTTACATAACTATTACTACTTATTGAGTCAGTCTTCTCTCGTTCCCACCGGGGACGGTAGGAACGAGTGGGGTTGACAGAGTATGTGCGCTAGTATAAACTCCTCACTCCTAACTCCTCACTCCACCGTCACCGACTTCGCCAGGTTCCGCGGCATATCCACATCGTTGCCCAGCCGGATGGAGATCTCCAGGGCCAGGAGCTGGGTCACCACCATCATCTCGAAAAACTCCAGCATCGGGTGCTCGGCGTGGCGGATGCGGATGAAGTCGTCGGCCAGTTCGAACGCTTCGGGGCTGATGGCCAGGATCGTGGCGTCGCGGGCACTGAGCTCTTCGACGTTGGATTTGATCTTGTCGTAGAGCAGGGTGCGGGGCATCAGGGCGATGGTGAAGAGCTCCGCGTCGGCCAGGGCGATGGGGCCGTGTTTCATCTCGCCGGCGGGGTAGCCCTCGGCGTGGAGGTAGCTGATCTCCTTGAGCTTGAGGGCTCCCTCCAATGCCAGAGGGAAAAAGAGATCCCGCCCGATGAAAAAGAAGCCATGGCCGTGGAGGTAGCGTTTGGAGAGACGGTGGATCCGTTCGTGGAGCTTCTCCTCCACCAGGAGCGCCTTGGGGGTGTGGCGCATGGCGTCGAGCTCACTCTGCAGCGTTTCCGCCGCGAGGGTGCCCCGTTTTTGCCCCAGATAGAGGGTCAGCATCCAGAGCACCATCACCTGGGTGGCGAAGGCCTTGGTGCTGGCGACCCCTTTTTCGATGCCGGCCCGGGTCAGGATCGCCGCGTCGCTCTCGCGGACGATGGAGGAGTTGTCCACGTTGCAGATCGTCAGGCTCCGCAGCCCGGCGCGTTTGGCCATCTTGAGCGCTTCGAGGGTGTCGGCGGTCTCGCCGCTCTGGCTGATGGTGATGAAGAGGGTATCAGGGGTCAGCAGAGGCTCCTTGTAGCGGAACTCCGAAGCGATCTCGACCTGGCAGGGGATCTTGGCCATTCTTTCGAGCAGATAGGCCCCCGTCAGTCCCGCATGGTAGCTGGTGCCGCAGGCGCAGATCTTGACGGCCCGGATCCCTTCGAAAAGCCTGGGATCGAGCTCTTCGAACTCCACACGATCCTCCAGGACCCGCCCCAACATCGTATCGCTGATGACGGTACTCTGTTCGTAGATCTCCTTCTCCATGAAGAAGCGGTAGCCGTCTTTCTGGGCCATGGCTTTGTCGGCGGGCAGGGGCTGTGTCGTGATGGGTTTGGGGCCGTTGCTGTCGCAGAGCTCCACTTCGCCGGGTTTGGCGAAGCCGTATTCGCCGTCTTCGAGGTAGTAGGCCTCCTTGGCTTTGCCGATGACCGCCGTATCGGAGGAGGCGAAGTAGATCTCCTCCCGGTCGAAGGCGATCAGCAGCGGCGATCCGTTCTTGGCGAAGAAGATCGTTCCGGGCGCCGCTTCGCTGATGAGGAGAATGGCGTAGGCTCCCTCCAGCCGTTTGATCGTAGCTTTGAAGGCGTCGAAGGGTTTCAGGCCCTCTTTGATCTTCTGCTCGAAGAGGTGGACGATGGTCTCGGTATCGGTCTGGCTCAGGAAGCGGACCCCCTGGGCCTCCAGCTCCTTTTTGAGCGCCTGGTAGTTTTCGATGATGCCGTTGTGGACCACATAGCTGAAAGCCCCCATATGGGGGTGGGCGTTGAGCTCGGTCGGTTTGCCGTGGGTGGCCCACCGGGTGTGGCCGATGGCGGCACCGGGGCCTTCACTGGTAAAATCGGCCGCCTTTTCTCTCAGGTTTTTGAGCTTGCCTACCGCTTTGAAGTGGGTCAGTTTCCCTCCGCTGATGACGGCGATCCCCGCCGAGTCGTATCCCCGATACTCCAGCTCCGCCAGCCCGTCAAGCAGGATCTCTTTTTTCTCTTTGGGGCCGAGATAGCCTACGATTCCGCACATAACTACTCCGTTGTCGTCAATTCTTGAACAATTTTGTCGATATTATGACAGAAACTCCCGTTCTTTTCGATAAGGAAGAGATCGTTGACCCGTCCTTTGAGGGTGTGGATCTTGGCCGAGGCGATGTCGACCCCCAGCCGGTCGAAAAGGTCGATGAGGTACGCCAACAAGCCCGGCTGATCGGCGGCTCTGAGACGCATCAAAGCGTACTCCTGGGAGTGTTGGCAATCGGTTTCGATCTCCTCCCGTTTGACCTGGGGCTTGGGGAGCTTGAGTTCGGGATGGGGCAGAAGCGACTCCTGAATGATCGTATCGAGTCTCGGAATTTCGCTCTCGTCCAGCCGATCGTTGAAGTCGATCTTGAAGTATTTCAGCCCGCCCCAGAGTTTGACGATCTCCATGGCGACCACCTGGAGGCGTGAGAGGCGGTGGAGCAGCCAGGCCAGGTTGATATCGTGACGACGGATCACCTCGACGGTGAGGTTCTGTTCGTTGCTGATGTGGGAAGTGTACTCTTCCATCTGGGCCGCCGCTTTGGCGATGGCGATGATCCGGCGGGTACTGTGGCGGATAAAAAAAGCGTTGGAGGGGATGGAGAGGATCTTGTTCTGCAGGCTTTTGGGGAGCTCCTTGAAGGCTTTGGAGTTTTTGAGCCGGTCCACGGCCCGGAGGCGTTTGGCGGTTTCGTCCAGCCGGTTCTCATATTTGAGAGCATCCAGGGATTGATGGTAGAGGATCCGCAGAAGCCGGGCGCTGTGGCTGTTGTAGACGTCGGTGCCTACGCCTTTCATATCGGCGTAGGTAAGGATATAGATCATCTGCAGGAGCTTTTGGTTCCCGAAGCGGGAGACGAAGGCCAAAACGGTCTTTTCGCTGTAGATATCCTCCCGCTGGGCAGTGACGCTCATCAGGGTATGGTAGAGGATGAGCCGGCTTCCCGCATCGATGAGCGGTTCACTGAAGCCCAGTTTGGCGGCGAAGACCCGGAAGAGAGAAGCCCCCACCAGGTGGTGGTCCTTTTTGCGCCCTTTGCCGGCATCGTGGAGCAGAGCGACCACCTTGAGCATCGCCTGTTCCTCCGGCTCCAGGTTGTCGAAAAGCTCGGCGATAAAGGGATCTTCGATGCTCTCCATATGGCGCAGCGTCTCGACGCTGTGGCGGTCGACGGCGTAGCGGTGGTACCCGTCGAACTGGGGCAGGTCGATCACCTTTTTCATCGGGGGAATCATGTAGCCCAGGATCCGCGCCTCCACAAAAGCCTCCAGGACCGAAGAGGCCGCCGGACGCTCAAAGGTGTGTCGCAATGTCCGGTAGAGCGTCTCGTCGGGCCGATCGGGACGTTCGGCATGGATGAGGGCATGCAGGAGCTCCGGATGGATACGGAAGGGCTCGGTCGCCCGCCGGTTGAGCTCCTCGACGAGGGGAGGGAGTTTGCGATGATGAACCTCGGGAAGGTAGCAGCTCGCATAGAGTTCGGGCAGATAGTCGCCGATGAGCCGCTCCAGCCAGATCCGGCTGTAGAGATGGATGGTCCGCAGGGCACCGGTGATGCGCCGGGCGAGGCGAAGCTGTCCCCGGTAGCTCTCGGGGAACTTCAGGAGCCGAGCCAGGTCCGGCAGCAGATCGAGCCGGACCTGATCCACCTTTTTCCCGGCGACGATATGCAGGGCGGTTCGCACCCGAAAGAGGAACTCCAGAGCGATGCGGTACTCCCGGTAGTCCTCGGGATCGACGATCTTCTCGTCCAGTTCCCGGATTCGCGGGACATTGTAGAGGAGCTTGCCCATCCAGAAGACCATGTTGGCGTCCCGGAAACCGCCGACCCCCTCCTTGAGATGGGGTTCCATCGTCAGGGGATAGCGCCGGTGCTGGGCACGGCGCTCCTCGACCTTGAGCCGGATGAACTCCTCCGGGTTCTCCTTCCGGATCTCGGTGAGAGTGTTTTCGATCCCGGTCCAGAGGAATTTGGAGCCCTCGATGAAGCGGGATTCGAGAAAGGCGCTCTTGATGGTGATATCCTCCCTCGCTACCACGGGCAGGTCGGCTAGCTCGTGAACCCGATGGCCCAGTTTCAGGCCGCTGTCCCAGAGCAGGTAGAGCATCTTCTCGATCAGGGGCTGAGTCTGATAGCCGGGGATATTTTCGTAGACGAACATCAGGTCGATGTCGGAGTGGAGGCAGAGCTGCTCTCTGCCGTAGCTTCCCAGGGCGACCAGTGTGACGGGGAGGTGGTTTTTGAGGGGGGTGTAGTGGCCGAACATCTCCCGAACGGCTACTTTGTAGGCCAGTCGGATCACGGTATCGATGGTGCGGGTGTGCCGGGCGAGGAAATCCTTGCCCCCGGTTTCGGCAAAGGTCTGGGGCAGGGTGGCGAAATACTCCTTGAGATAGCTCTTGATCACTTTGGCGATCTCGAAGTCGGGAGCGTTCTCATAGAGCAGCTCTTCGACGCGGGTATTGAGTGTACGCATTCATTTTCCTTGGCAGAAGTATTGGGTGCCGGGTGTCAAACGAGTGCTCCGAAAAATTTGCAAAGAATGGGTTTCGTCATCCTGAATTTGATTCAGGATCCAGGGTGTCATGGGAATTTAAAACCCCGGATTCCGGGTCAAGCCCGAAATGACAAAGATTTTCAGGGCACTCGCATCGGGCAGCGGCCAACGTAAAATAATTGGGTTATAATAGCGCAATTTTAAACCCGGCCATCGTGTCAGAATCTTCTCGAAGCGTAAAACCGGTTTCAGTTGACAGCTCTGGCAGTCGCTAATGCCGTTGGCACCCCTACGGGGCAAGCGCTCCTTTGTCGCCATCAACTGAAACCTCTCTTTGGAAGGTTGTTTCAACAGGTTGATTATCGGGTTAAAGAGAGGATGGTGATAAGCTGTGGCGGAACAAAAAAAATTGATTCAAAAGATCAAAGCGGGTGAGCGTCTGGGGCAGGAGGAGGGGGAAGCCCTCTACGACCTGGATCTGATGACCCTGGGAGAGCTGGCGGACGGGATACGCAAAGCGCGCTACGGTCGCAAAAGCTTTTTCAACGTCAACCGCCATATCAACCCCACCAACGTCTGCAAGGACATCTGCAAATTCTGTGCCTACAGCGCCAGCCGTAAAAACCCCAACCAGTATACCCTGAGCCACGAGGAGATCCTGGCCATCGCCGACGAAGCGGTCGAGCGGGGAGCCAAAGAGGTCCATGTCGTCTCGGCCCATAATCCGGAAGTGGGGATCGACTGGTATCTGGGGGCCTTCCGCAAGATCAAAGAGGCTCACCCCGAGCTGCATGTCAAAGCCCTTACTGCGGCGGAAGTGAACTTCCTGGCCGAGAGCAACGGACTCAGCTACGACGAAATGATCGATCTGATGGTCGAGAGCGGGGTGGACTCCATGCCCGGGGGCGGAGCGGAGATCTTCGACGAGGAGGTTCGGGACTACATCTGCAAAGGCAAGGTCAGCAGCGAGAACTGGCTGGAGATTCACCGAAAATGGCATCAGCGGGGGAGAGAGTCCAACGCCACGATGCTTTTCGGTCATGTGGAGAAGCGAAAGCACCGCATCGACCATATGCTTCGCCTGCGTAAGCTCCAGGATGAGACGGGCGGCTTCAACGCCTTCATCCCCCTAGTCTACCAGCGTCAGAACAACTTCCTGAAAGTCGAGGAGTTCCCCACCGCCCAGGAGATCCTCAAAACCTACGCCATCGCCCGGATCCTGCTGGACAACATCCCCCACATCAAGGCCTACTGGGCCACCTCCACCGTCGGCCTGGCGCTCCTGGCCCAGGAGTTTGGCGCCGACGACCTGGACGGGACGATCCAAAAGGAGTCGATCCAGTCCGCTGCCGGGGCCGCCAGCGCCAACGGTCTGCCGTTGGAGGAGTTTGTGGAAATGATTCGCAACAGCGGGTTTATTCCCGTCGAACGCGACAGTCTCTATAACGAACTAAAAATCTACTGACGGTTTCAAGTGTCGATTCTGCGTCATTTCGGAATCCAGTGACGCTATAATGTAATTTATCAGACGGGAAGATTCACTGCCCGGACTCCGAGGAAAAGGGGATCGAGATGCTCCATGCGGTGATCATCGGAGGCAGCTATGCTGGGCTCAAAGCCCTGAGGGTACTGGCGGGTCGGCCGGGAATCCGGGTGACATTGGTGGATCGTCATCCTTATCATTTTCTGCAAACGGAGGGATATGACCTGATTGCCGGGAAGGTCCCCTTTGATGCCACGATTATAGGCCTGCGTTCGCTGTGTGCCGGTTTCGGAAGCAATGTGAGGTTTCGACTCGCCGTAGTCCGTGATGTGGATTTCGGGGCAAAAAAGATTCTTTTTGAGGAGGGGGAGCCGCTCTCCTATGACTATCTGATCATAGCGGCGGGAGCGGTGACGCGCTTTTTCGAGTCAGTGGAGGGGCTTCGTCACTACTCCTCCGGTGTCAAAAGTCTGAGAGCCGCGCTGAAGCTGAAAGGGTTTTTTGAACAGGAGCTTTACAAACGTCTGGAGAGCGCTGCCCAGGCCAAAGAACACTATTCGATCCTGGTGGGGGGTGCCGGACTTTCGGGCGTAGAGATCGCCGCGGAGATGCAGGCCTATTTCAACCGTTACTATCGGGCCAATGCCCTTTCCTGCGGACGTCTTCAGATCCATCTGGTCGGCGCGGGACCGGAGATTCTTTCGGGATTGCATCCTGCGGTTGTCCGTGCGGCCACGAAACGGCTCAAAGCGTTGGGAGTACGGCTCCATACCGGGGCACGGATCGTTAAAGTGGAGGAGAGGAAGGCAATCCTGGGAGACGGCAAAAGTATTCCCTTTGATTTCATGATCTTCACCGGGGGGATCGTTGCCGCCCCCTTTGTTCGGAAACTGGATGCCGAGCACAATCGCAACGGACAGTTGAAGGTGACTCCCGTTTTGCAGATACCCGGACGCGCAGAGGTTTTTGCTGTCGGGGATGCGGCGGATCTGAGAGACAGGGCAGGCCGCCGGCTTCCGCCTACGGCTCAGACAGCGGAGCTAAGCGGTGCCGTGGCAGCCCGGAACCTTCTGGCAATGGTACAGGGCCGGCAGCCGAAGAAGGCCGATCTTCGGATAAGGGGACTGGCCATAGCCCTGGGAGGTCGTTACGCGATCATTGAGGCCAAGGGAATCAGGATCTACGGCTTTTCGGCTTATCTCGGTAAAAAAGCGATTGAGAAGCTCTACAAGTTCCCCCTGAAGTTTCGGGCACGGGCGGGATTCAGAAAATTGGGAATGTGCCCGGTTGAGGAAGGGTAAAGCAGTAGCGCTGCCAAAATAAATGATCCCGTCAGGCCTTTGCCGCACAGGTGTAGAGCGTCGGATGGGGAGGGACGGGGTGCCTATCCCGGCCTCTTTTTTGCGGTTTACAGGCGCCTTGTTCTGTCCTTTCGCTAAAATATCCCAAGCAAAGCCGGGAGAGAAAGCATGGTCCTGATGATCGACAACTATGACAGCTTTACCTATAACATTGTCCAGTACTGCCGGGAGCTGGGGGCCGATCTGCGGGTGATCCGCAACGATGAGATGACAGTCGACCAGATCGCCGAGCTGGGGGCGGAGAAGATCATTCTCTCCCCGGGGCCCTCGACCCCCGACGAAGCGGGCGTGACCCTGGAGGTGATCGAGCGTTTTGCCGGTGAAACCCCGATTTTCGGAATCTGCCTGGGGCATCAGAGCATTGCTCAGGCCTTCGGCGGTGAGGTGATCCGGGCCAAAAACATGATGCACGGCAAAACCTCTCAGGTGAAAGTGACTGCCGAAAGCCCCATCTTCCGGGAACTGCCCCAAGAGTTCCGAGCGACGCGCTACCACTCTCTCACCGTCAACTCCGAGAATCTTCCCGACCGGATACTCCCCACCGCCTACAGCACCGATGACGGGGAAATCATGGCACTGCAGATCCGGGATATGCCGGTCTACGGGGTTCAGTTTCACCCCGAGTCGATCATGAGCGAGTACGGCCACGAGATGCTGGACAACTTTCTGAAGCTCTGAGATGATCGGGATCTGGCGCAGCGATCGTTTCTTTTACGGTTTTCTCCTCTTCTATATGACGGGGATTGCCGCCTTGATCCTGACGACACCTCTTTCTCCTACCGAAGCGCAGCTCTTCTACCGCGATGAGTGGAGCCCCGCGATCTGGATCGCCCGGATCCTCCATCAGTACCTCCCCGGTCCACTGGGCCTGCGTGTGGTTCCTTTTCTCCTCGGGGGGATCAATCTCTGGCTCTTTTACAGGCTCCTTCCGGGCTATTTCCCGCGGCTGGAGGATCGGCGTTTTACCCTGGTGATCTTCGCGATTCTTCCGGGGGTGATCGCTGCCAACGTCCTGCTCAACGATGCGGTCTTCGCCCTGACTTTGACGCTGCTTTTTCTCCTGGCCTACCGGAAAAAGATCTATTGGCTGGAGCTTCTGGCGCTGCTCCTGCTCCTGAGCACCGCCACGGCGATGTTTGCCCTCTATCTGGCCGTGGCGCTCTACGCCTTCGTCCGGCGGGAGTATCGGCTGGGGATTGTGGCGGCGGTACTGCTGGTCCTCTCTCTGGCGACAGGCCTCTACAGTATCGGCGGGCGTCCCCAGGGGCATCTGCCCGAACTCTTCGGGATTTATGCTGCGCTCTTTTCTCCGCTTTTTTTTGTCTACTACTTTTATGCCCTCTACCGGGTGGCATTGGTGGGGCCCAGGGATCTGACCTGGAGCATCGCCTTCACGGCCCTGGCCCTTTCGATACTTCTCTCGATCCGCCAGCAGGTCCTCATCGTCGATTTCAGCCCCTATCTCCTGGCGGCGACAATGATCCCCGTCCGGGTTTATTTTTCGAGCATGCGGGTGCGGATGCGGCGCTTTCAGACCCGGTATCGACTCGCGGGAGCGGTGGTCCTGGCGACGCTGGTTCTCAGCAGCGCCGCGGTGGCCCTGCATCGGCCTCTCTATGTCCTGCTGGGACGTCCGAGCCACTTTTTCGCCGCGCCGCTCTATGAGGTGCCGGCCCGGGTGGAGGCGCTGAAAGCCCGTGGTGTCCGCTGCCATCCGCCTGTGAAGAGACGTTACAATGCGCTCTACCGGTTCTACGGCCTGTCTGCCTGTCCTGTCGAAAAGCACTCTCCCGATACGTTCTGAGTCCCAATCTTTTTCATCCCCTGTTCCCAAAATACACAGCTTCTGCCAAAAAGTGACGGCCCCTTTTTGACTTTCATAAGTTTGAAAGAATCTAATGATAAAATCTAGCCAACCCTAACCAGACAAAGGAGAAGCCGATGGCTCAACGAGCAATACGCGAATATGACGGAAAGCAGCTCTTTGCCAAGCATTGGAACGAGTATTTCGACGGGTTCCACTACCCCTTCAAGTCGGTCCTGGTCACCAGCGCCGACGAACTGCGCCAGAAAGCCAAAGAACATGGATTCGAGTGGCTCAACCAGGAACCCCTGGTTGTCAAGCCCGATATGCTTTTTGGAAAGCGCGGGAAGAATGATCTGGTTCTCTTCAAGGTCAACAAGCCCGGTGACGTGACGCTGGAAGATGCCGCCAAGTGGATCGAAGAGAAACAGTCCCATGATGTCACACTGCTCAGCGGACAGCACGGCCACCTGACCCACTTCATCGTTGAGCCCTTCACCCCCCATACCCAGGATCAGGAGTATTACATCGCCGCTACCACCGTGGGCGAAGATGATGTACTCTACATGTCCGCCGAAGGAGGGATGGAGGTCGAAGAGGGATGGGACGAAAAGGTCAACGAAGTCCGCATCCCCATCAATATGAACGAAGCCGATATCGAAAAGGCGATCCGGGCCAACGTTCCCGCCGATATTCCCGCCGAAAACCGCGAAGCCTTCATCTCCTTTGCGATCCAGTTCTTCAAGTTCTTCCGGGATATGCACTTCGCCTATCTGGAGATCAACCCGCTGGTCCTTATCGGCACCGATGCCCACATCCTGGACCTGGTGGCCCGTCTCGACGATACTGCGGCATTCCTGATGAAGGACAAATGGGGCGACATCGAATTTCCCACCGCTTTCGGAATGGAGGAGCAGTCTCCCGAGGAAAAGGCGATCGCCGAAGCCGACAGCAAATCAGGCGCTTCCCTGAAGCTGACGATCCTCAACCCTCAGGGGCGCATCTGGACCATGGTGGCCGGAGGCGGAGCTTCCGTTGTCTACGCCGACACCATCGCCGACCTGGCCGGGGTCAAAGATCTGGCCAACTACGGTGAATACTCCGGAGGCCCCACCACCGGAGAGACCGAGTTCTACGCCGAGACGATCTTCGATCTGATGACCCGCTACCCCGATCCGCGGGGCAAGATTCTTATCATCGGCGGCGCCATTGCCAACTTTACCGATGTGGCCAAGACCTTTACCGGGATCATCAACGCCCTGGAGAAGTGGGCCCCCAAGCTCAAAGAGAACAACACCAAGATCTACGTACGCCGCGGTGGACCCAACTATGAAAAAGGCCTCCAGGATATGAAAGAGGCCGCTGAGCGTTTGGGACTGGAGATCCATGTTTACGGGCCCGAGACCCACGTAACCGACATTGTCCGCATGGCACTCGAAGATGAGAAGAAGTAAGGGAGGAGAGGAATATTATGAGTAGACTTTTTACACGGGACACCCAGGCGATTTTCTGGAACAACAACAAGAATGCGATCCAGCGGATGCTGGACTACGACTATGTGATCAATCGGGAGACCCCCTCCGTCGCTGCGATCGTGGCCCCCACCAGCAGTGCCAAGTTCGAGAAGTTCTTCTGGGGACCCGACGAGATCATGATCGATGTATTCCGCAGCACCAAAGAGGCGGTGGAGGCGCATCCCAACGCCGACGTCCTGCTGAACTTTGCCTCCTTCCGGACGGCATATGACGTCACCATGGAGGCGATCGCCATCCCCAATCAGTTCCGGGTGGTTATGGTCACTGCCGAAGGGATCCCTGAGCGGCTGGCACGGACCATGAACCAGGCGGCCAGAGATGCCGGCGTTACCGTCATCGGACCCGCGACCGTCGGGGCCATCGCTCCCGGTGCCTTCAAAATCGCCAACATCGGCGGAACCATCGAGAACATCATCAAGTCCAAGCTCCACCGTGCCGGAAGCGCCGGTTTGGTGACCCGCTCCGGCGGTCTGTTTAACGAACTCTGTAACATCATCGCCCTCAACGCCGACGGTATCGCCGAAGGTGTGGCCATCGGCGGCGACCGTTTCGTCGGTTCGGTCTTCATCGACAATATGCTCCGTATGGAGAGCAACCCGGATGTGAAATATATGATTCTCCTGGGTGAGGTCGGGGGAACCGAAGAGTACAAAGTGATCGAGGCGGTCAAGTCGGGCAAAATTACCAAGCCGGTCATCGCCTGGTGTATCGGAACTATCGCCAAGCACTTCAGCAGCGGGGTCCAGTTCGGCCATGCGGGCGCTTCCGCCAATGCTGAGCGCGAGACGGCAGCAGCGAAAAACCAGGCAATGCGCGAAGCGGGAATCCACGTCCCCGAGAGCTTCAACGATCTGCCCCGTGTCATCAACGAGGTCTATACCAAACTCTACGACGAAGGGGTGATCCTGGAGATCGAAGAGCCCGAGATCCGTACCATTCCCAAGATTCGTCGGCCCAAAAACTTCATCTGTACCATCAGTGACGATCGGGGCGAGGAGGCGACCTACGCCGGCTATCCCATCAGCTCCGTCGCCACTCCCGATACCGGCAAGACCATCGGGGATGTCGTCAGTCTGCTCTGGTTTAAAAAGGTCTATCCCCGCTGGGCGGTCGACTTCATCGAAACCGTCATCAAGACCGTCGCCGACCACGGTCCTGCCGTCTCCGGTGCCCACAACGCCAAAGTGACCGCCCGTGCCGGCAAGAGTGTCGTCGAGTCTCTGGTGACCGGACTGCTCACCATCGGCCCCCGCTTCGGCGGTGCCATCGATGGAGCGGCCAAATACTTCAAGTATGCCCACGACAACGACATGACTCCCGCCGAATTCCTGGCCTACATGAAAAAAGAGGGGATTCCCATTCCCGGTATCGGTCACCGGATCAAGTCGCTGCGCAACCCCGACCTGCGGGTCGAAGGGCTCAAGAAGTTTGCGGCGGAGCATTTCCCCGAAACGCCGCTGCTGGATTATGCCCTGACCGTGGAGCAGCTCACTACCTCCAAAAAGGACAACCTGATCCTCAACGTGGACGGAACCATCGGAATCCTGATGGTGGATATGTGGCGCTCTCTGGGCTATCACGAAGAGGAGATCGACGAGTTCATCGAGTCGGGAACCCTCAATGCCTTCTTCATCCTGGGACGGACCATCGGCTTCATCGGTCATGTCCTGGACGAGAAGCGCCTGGCGATGCCCATGTACCGCCACCCCTGGGACGATATCCTCTACGACGTCCAGAAAGCGGAAGAGCTTTAAGCTCTCCGCAATTGCTTCTTTCTCTTTTTCTAATCTATCCAGACATTCTCTGTAACGACTACCTCCGTAAAGCGGTTTTTCTCATTCGAGCTTTTTGAAAAATATTCTCGTTTCGAACATGATTTGGAATCGGGAGTTCTGAATATCCATTATGCTGTCGATCCTGAATCAAGGTCAGGATGACGAAGTCACATACACTCGGTCTTCCGGTAGCTTGAGCTATCCGCTTATGATGATACGAGTATTCTGCATACCATGCTGTCGGATGAGCTGATAGAGGGTTTTGGCGTTGCCGGGGTGAACGCGTACACAGCCGTGGGAAGCGGGATGTCCAAGATGGCGGATGGCATAGGTGCCGTGTATGGCGTAGCCCCCTTTGAAAAAGACCGACCAGGGCATGGGAGAATGATGATACTTTTTGGAATAGTGCATGCGTTCCAGAGTGTAGGGGCGGTAGATACCGTTGGGGGTCCAGTAGCCGCGTCTGGCGGTAGAGACTTTCCACCCTCCGATATAGTTGTTGTCCAGATAGACGCGCATACGCTGTCTCGCCTTGTCGATATGGACAATGACATAGGTTCGGGTGGGATTGAGAAGTGTCTTCATCTTCAGGTAGGTCCGGGCATAGTTTTCCGGCATGGGCTCGATGATCTGTTTGAGGGAGAGATAGCGCTGGGGGTCCACTGGGTCGGCGGGTTGAAGGGGCACCGTTTTGAGTCCGAGATAAGTAGAGGGATCGTACGCCACCGGATGAGGATCGGTTTGGAAAGTGGAGGGGTTCTGACGCGCTTTGGATGCTTTGTCCGTCGAGACGATTCTGGTTTTCAGTGCTCCAGAGAGATTGTTCTCGTTTGACTTTTCTGAAATACTATTCAGTTGTGATGTTGTCGTAATTTTGGACGTATTATGTTCCGGAGTGTGTGGGTGGTGTTTCTCTTTGGCGATCTTTTGAAGTTCCTGCAAAATGGGATCAGGGGGGAGGAGTCCGTCGTCGGAGCCGTGGGCAGTTTCCTCCATCGTGCAAAACAGAACAGCCCCCAGCAATGCAGATACTATCCACCCTTTTCCCATCCTCGGATCCTTTTATCTTCTCCTGTTCCGGTTTGCTTGTCAGATTTGATTGTCGATCATACACGTCATTTTGTCTCTATCCAACTGAACAAGCAGTCTAGAGAATTGTATCAAAAGTAAATAGGGGAGAGAAAGAGGCAGGATAGAGAGGACAAAATCCTCTCCTGCCGCTTATTTGGAAGTGGGTGTTTTGGCGTTTTTATCCTGGGGTTTGACGAGGGGGATCACTTTCGCTTTGCTCTTGGCCCCTGCTTTTTTGGGAATGGTGATCAGGATTGTATTGTCTTTTTGTTCCGCTTTGATTCCGGAAGTATCGGCATCGTCAGGCAGCGTGAAGCTCTGGACGGAGCTGCTGTTGGCATAGCTGATGATCTTGCCGTAGTTGCCGGTGGTCTTCTCCACTTTTTTGTTTTCGGTCACTTCCACGGTGAGCATTCCGTTTTCGGTGGTGATTTTGATCTTGGAGTTTTTCAGATCATTGACTTTGATCTGCAGCTCGTAGTGGTCCCCTTTGTCTCGGAAGCCGGAGCTGAGTACCCCCGAGGAGTGGACCAGGATCGGGGTATTGACGATAGAGGGGGCCTGGAAGTTCTGCTCGAAGTTACGGAACATAGCATCCATCTGGCGGCGCATCTGTTCCATCTGTTTCATCTGCATCTGAAAGATCCGATCCATCTGAGCAAAGGGATCGGCGGGCGTCGTGTTTTGAGAGGCGGCCGGCGTGGTGGTGGCACTGGCAACACCGAGAGCCGTTCCGGCGATCAGCAGGGGGAGTATCTTCTTGAAGCGTTTCATCGGATTCTCCTTTCTTTTGCTTGAAGTTATGTTGATTTTCAACTTTAAGCATATAGACTCAAGTTTAACCTAACGTTAATGCTGTTCGTCTCCATGGATCATCTTGGAGACGATGCACTCTTTGGTCTTGAGCTCATGCATGATGACGCCGCCGATATGCATCGCGATGAGCACCATCAAAGGCCAGAAAAGCGTTTCATGAAGCTCCTTGGCCCAGGAGGCGGAGGCTTTGCTGATCCCCAGGGCGTCATGGAAGTAGTAGAAGGCTCCAGTCAGGGCCATAACCAGGATCGAGAGACAGATGAGAAGGTGGACGGCGTGTTTGAGCTTCTCCTGGGCCCCTTGGCTTCGTAGGACCTTCACCAGGGGCATTTGGGCTTCTCCGCGGAGCATAGCGACGATTCGCAGGGCGATGGCGATACCCAGAACGATAGCCAGGATGTAGTGCCATTGCCACATAGGAGCTCGGATCGCCTTGGCCACCGCGACAGCCTGATCGGGATCGATCGCAATATGGAAACTCTCCAGCTTGGTCCGGATGATTTCGGCATTGACGCTTTTACTCAGAAAGGTCTTGCGCAAAAAGACGGTGCCGGCCAGACCCAGGACAGAAAAGACGGTCAGCCAGTGCCAGAGGCGGAAAATCGGGGAAAACTTTTTTTCCATTTTTTCTCCTTTTTTATTGTGAAAATTATAGTTGATTTACGGAATGGCTTATAATTTCAGGGGTTTTCTTCATTTCTTTTTCTTTGTTTTCGCGACAAAGAAGAAGAAAACGCGAAGGACTGGCGTCGCTTCCGTTCTGCCATGCGTCGCGTTAACACTTTACGTAACACGTAACACATAGCACGTAACACGGGGAACCTTTCCTGTGACTTGCGACGTGAGGCACGTCGGGCCGTGCTTGCGACTGAATCATCGTTCTTGGGGCAAATGCTCTTTGAGCCGATGGACGAAATAGAGACCCAATCCCAGCATCGTCAGCGTGACACTATAGAGGACAGGGTAACCGAACCATTCGAGGATGAAACCGCCGGGGATCGAAAAGAAAGGCCCCACCGAGACGATGGTGGACTGGATAGCTACATAGACGGGGCGTTTCTCTTCGGGGGCGATCTCCAGCACCAGGTTCATATCGGCATTTCGGAAGCCGTCGATTCCGGTGCCGAAAAGCAGGAAGATCAGGGCATAAAGCCAGGCGTTGTCGGCGAAAAAGGCCAGGAGAAAAGCAGCGATCATCAGACTGTAGGCGGTCTGGAGCATCCGGACATAACGGCCGCTGAAGCGTTTCCAGAGAAAGAAGTTTCCCAGGACGCTGCCGACCATCTGAACGGTGATGAAGCTTCCCACGAGCCAGCCGCTGAGATGGATGGTCTGTTTGGCCTGAAGGATGACGAAGGGCATGGCCAGGAGGAAAGAGTACCCCAGCAGCGAAGCGCCGATCTGGATCTGGAGCCGTCGGTCCCCTTTGAGAATCTTCCAGGCGTTGCGCAGAAAATGCAGAAAGCTCTCTTCCCGTTGGCTCACCTTGGCTTTTGGAGGCTCCTCGATGGTGGCGAAAGCGATCAGTCCGATGGCCATGAGAAAAGCGCTGAGCATGAAGAGCATGGCGTAGTTCTGGGGTGCGGGAAAGTGCTGCAGAACCCAGCCGGCAATGCCGCCGCTGATGATGGCGCCCACCGATGACCAGAGCTGTCGGTCTGCCATGGTACGGCCCCGCTGCTGGCGGGTGAAGACCTTGGCGATGATCTCTTTGAAATAGATCCCGCCGAAGCCGGCGACGAAGCTGAAGCCAAAGAGCCCGATCCCGATGAGCCAGAGGGTGAGAGTGGGGTTGCGGTCGCCGACGAAGTGGATCGCCGCGCCGATGAGAAACCAGAAGAGGAAGCGAAAGAGAAAGACCAGGCGCATCAGCGGCATGACCCGGGCATAGCTCTGGGCGTAGAAGGCTGCCACCAGCTGCACGGCGATGGCCCCGCCCCGCAGCAGCGAAGCGAAGAGACCCACCAGGATGAGATTGGAGCTGAAGTGGTGGACGATCAGCGGGAGGATCGTCGAGGGCTCAGCGACGGTGGTGGCTACCGAGAGAAAGAAGCCGTGGAGGGCGTTTTTGAGATTATTGATGCGGTAGGACATGGGTTAGCGTTCCCGGAGGATCTCAAGAGGTGAAGGTTTTGCCGTAGCGGTCCTCTTGTTCTTGAAGCTTCTTCTCCGATGGCTTGATACCGTACGTGCCCGTTTACCGATACGGGCGCTTCGAGGGGTGTATCGGACGGCACTGGGAGCTTCTACACCGTCGCAGCCGATGAGGGCGAACATTCGTCCGTTGACATAAGAGAATCGGCTGGAGGGGTTCCAGAGCAGCCACCCCGAGGCTCCCAGTTTTTCGGCGGCACGGATCTGGGCGGCGATCTCATGTTCCCGGTATTGGTGCCGACTGAAAGCGTAATCCCGGAAAGCCTGGAGCCAGGGACGGAATTTGGAGGGAGCCACACCGCGGGCGATCCCTTTTTGGAGGCTGATGCGAACGATGTCGTAGGGATGGGCCGCCGGGTTGGAGAAGGTGACGCTTCCCCGCCGGAATCCTGAAGGGTAGAGCATGGGGCAGACATAATCCACATGGGGGGCCATCCGCTCCAGAATCTGGCCGATATGGGTGTCGGTACGGTTCCAGAGGACATAGCCGAAAACATCCACGGAGACTTTGACGCCGAGAGGATGGAGCCGATTTTCGGCCTCCTGGAGGAAACTATCGATGGCGGCGACCCGGTTGGCCTGAGTATCGGCCCGATCGTAGCGCAGTCCCTTGTGGGCCGGAAAACGAATATAGTCGAAGTTGATCTCGTCGAAGCCCAGACGGGCCACCTCTTCGGCGATCTCCAGCGTGTAGTTCCTCGCTCTCGGGTCGAAGGGGTCGACCCACATCTCCCCATGCCGGTCCCGCCAGACCCCGCCGCCGGGGCCATGGACGGCACGGGAGGGGTAGGTACGGGCCTGACGCCTGTCTTTGAAGACAGCAATACGGGCGATGAGATAGATGCCTCTGGCTTTGAGATTTTGTACATAAGCACGGATATTGCGTATCGTGGCATATCGGGAAGCTCTGGTCCGTTTGGCCTCGGAAAAACTGCTGTGATAGGTTAAATCACCTTTGACGTTTTTCATGTCGATAATCAGGGCGTTCATCGGAGTCGTTTCGATGATTTTGAGGGCACGCCTGAATTGCGGGGTGCTAGGTTTGGCAGTATGGCGGTTGAGGTAGAGGGCCCGGACCTCAGAGCGTATTCCGAAACCGAAGGAGCCGTAGGCATCGGGTTTTCGATACGTTTCCGAGGTATCTTTGAGTTGTGAGGGGTGAAAAGCTTCCCGTGCGTTCAGGAGGACGGTGAAAAGTATTGAAAAAAGAAAAATGGTTGTTTGGGTCTTCACTGTGGGTGTTCCTGATGTCTTATATTTTTGCTTTGAAACATTACATTACTGGTTTTTCGGGTTTCCCCTTCATTTCTTTTTCTTTGTTTCGCGACAAAGAAAAAGAAACGAAGCAAAGAAAAAGAAAACGCGAGGTACTGTGGTCTCTTACTATATGCCATGTGTAGCGCAGTTCTATCGGCCTTTGTCGTTTTTTTCTATGGAACTGTCTCCCAATGACCAATGACGAAAGAGAGCCGCAAAATTATTTTTTGCGGCTCTCCTTCTCTTCAATCCCGCTCATTCCGAAACGGCGGGCGAGTTCCTGTTTGACCCGGTCGGGGGAGATCTCCCGATAACCCAGGCCGACCAGGGCGTGGTAGAGTAGGTCGGCGGCTTCGTAGATCACCTGCTCGTCGCTCTCCTCGTCGATGGCGGTGACCAGTTCGTCGGCTTCTTCCCGGATCTTGCTGAGCAGCAGCTCTTTGTCCTCCAGCAGCTTGCGGGTCCAGGACTTTTCTCCACCGGAGCTTTTGCGCTCGAGAATGGTGTGATAGAGCGTGTCCACGACGCTGTAGATCGCGTGGGTATCTACCGCTTTGTCCGCTATTACTTTATCCCGGGTAACGGAGGTGAAGAAACAGCTGGGGCGGCCGGTATGGCAAGCGACCCCTTTTTGCTCGACTTTCAGCAGGATCGTGTCGGCGTCGCAGTCGATCAAAAGATCCCGGACCCTCTGGGTATGGCCAGAGCTCTCGCCCTTTTTCCAGATCCGCTGTCTGGAGCGGCTGAAGTAATGGGCGTAGCCAGTCTCCAGGGTTAGCCGGTAGGCCTCTTCGTTCATATAGGCCAGCATCAGGACTTCGCCGCTGTCGGCCTCCTGGGCGATGGCGGGGACGAGCGGGGTTTTCTTCCAGTCGATGTTCATGATGATTTCTCCGAAATCAACAGTGTTGAGTGTTGAGTGCTGAGTGTTGAGAAGAATTCAATCTACTCCTCACTCTTCACTCTTCACTCCTCACTGATCTTGAGTTGATGTCGCCTTCTGCTCCCGACCCTTGGTGTCGACCCAGATATTGGGGACGGCACCGCCGGGGGTCAGGAAGATCTTGGCATCCTTGTTGACCCGCAGGGCGTCGTTAAAGGCCTTTTGGGTCTTGATCTGCTCCAGCTGGAGCAGGGCGGGGGTCAGGGATTCGGAGATCAGCTTGTTGGCCTTGGCCTGGGCGGAAGCTTCGATCCGGATCTTGTCGGCGAAGCCCTGGGCTTCGATTCGCTTCTTCTGGGCTTCACCCCGTGCGATCTCGGCTTTGCGTTCCGCTTCCCGTTTGGCCCGGTCTTTCTGCTGCTCGGCGATCATGACATTCTGTTTTTCGGCCTGGAGCTCTTCGATCTTCTGCTTGATCTTGGGAGGCAGTTCGATATTGCGAAGCTCCACCGAATCCAGGACCACCGGTTTGCCGGGGATGGACTCGACGGCTTTGCGGACCCGCTCCTGGATCTCCTTGGCGATCTCTGTGCGTTTCTGAGGCAGATTCTCGGCGGCATATTTGCCGATGACGTCCCGGACGATTTCCCGGACTTTGGTGTTGATGATCTTGTCCTCCCAGGCCGTTCCCCAGGTGGCGATGGTCCGGGGAGCGGTCTCGGGACGGAGGTGGTACTGGACCGCCAGATCTATATCGACATCCAGCCCTCTGGAATCCATTACCCGGATCGCGGGATTGCGCTTGAGCCCCCCCTCGTAACGGGAATATCCATCATTGACACTGGGTCGGGTCTGGTTGGAGTAAGTGATCATCCGTACCCGGGTATTGACGGGAATGATCTTTTCGAAGATAGGAATGAAAAAGTGGAGCCCGGGCTGCAGCGGCTTGTCCTGGAACTTACCGGTAACGACTTTGATCCCTACCTCTCCGGAGTTTATGATGGTAAAGGGCTTGAAGGTGAAAAAGCCCAGAATCAGGATCAGCAGGATTCCGAAAATGACGGCGTATTTGGTGCTGCCACCGCCGCCAAAAGGGCTCTGATAGTCCGGTCCGCTGTTGTTTCCACCGTTTCCGTTGCCGGAAGAGTCCTTTTCAGGTTCGGGGCTCGGTGTTTTGCGTTTTTTGAAATAGTCGTTGAGATCAGCGGGCATGGGAATCCTTTGGATTTAGTTAATAGTTAATAATTAATAGTGAATAGTTGGGGTATGCGTTGCGGTGGCAACGCTTTTATATAAAAAATGTTTCGTAAGAAACACAAACCGAAACTATTAACTTTTCACTATTAACTATTAACTGAACTATTTGACATTCATCTAGATGAACGTCAAATAGTTTTTGTATTTTTCGTTGCGTCCGTAGACCACGTCGAAATAGGCTTTTTGCAGCTTCTCTGTGACCGGACCGCGGCGGCCGTTGCCGATGACACGGTGATCCAGAGAGTTGATGGGGGTCAGTTCGGCGGCGGTTCCGGTGAAGAAGGCTTCGTCACAGATATAGATCTCGTCCCGCGTGATATTGCGCCGTTCGATCTCGATCCCCATATCCCGAGCCAGTTCCAGGACCGTCGCCTGGGTGATGGACTCCAGGGAGTTGTCGTTGGGCGGGGTGATCAGTCTGCCGTTTCGGACGATAAAGAGGCACTCGCCGGTTCCTTCGGCCGCAAAACCATTCTCGTCCAGCATCAGGGCCTCTTCGAAACCGTTTTCGATCGCTTCGTATTTGGCCATCTGGCTGTTGAGGTAATTCGCGGCGGCCTTGGCTTTGCCGAAGGTGGAGCGGTTGGGATTGCGGGTGATGGAGGAGGTGCAGACTTTGATGCCGTTCTCCAGTCCCTCTTCGCCCAGATAGGCTCCCCACTCCCAGGCAGCGATCATGGTGTTGACGGGGGCATGCTTGTGGTAGAGCCCCATGACGCCGTAGCCCAGGTAGATCAGGGGGCGGATATAGACGTTGCCGGCAAATTCGTTAGCCCGCAGCAGTTCGATGTGGGCCTTCTTGACGGTCTCGTAGTCGATGTTGGGCTCGATGGCGACGATCTTGGCGCTGTTGTAGAGGCGGCGGCAGTGATCCTCCAGCCGGAAAATCGCCAGCCCCTCAGCGGTCTGATAGGCGCGGGTCCCTTCGAAAACGGCGTTGCCGTAGTGCAAGGTATGGGTCAGGACATGAACCTTGGCTTCTTTCCAGGGAACAAGCTCTCCATCCATCCAGATAAACTTCGCTTCTGTCATTGTTACACTCCAAAAATAAGCTCCCGGCACACAGGCCGGAAAATCAATGGATAGTGTATCCAAAGGGGGCTGAGAGGGGGATTTTGGATTTTGGATTTTGGATTTTGGATTTTGGATTTTGGATTTTGGATTTTGGATTTTGGATTTTGGATTTTGGATTTTGGATTTTGGATTTTGGATTTTGGATTTTGGATTTTGGATTTTGGATTTTCAGGCCTTGACAAAAATTATCAGGTAGTTTAAACTACCCACTACCCACTACCCACTACCCACTACCCACTACCCACTACCCACTACCCACTACCCACTATTATTTTTCTCTTCATAATGCAGTTGCAGCCCCTCGCTGGTCATGACGAAGCCGCTGATGACGATCTCGCCTTTGTGAACCATCTCGTGGTGTTTTTTGCAGAGCGGAATGAGGTTGTAGCGGTGGTTTTTGTGGTAGTGGGCGATATGGCCGGCGTCGTCGGCCACGTGCTGGGGGGTGATGTGGTGGACCTCCTCCACGGGGGCGTCGCAGAGGGCGCACTGGGCGACGTAGAGCTCTTTGTGGTATTTGCTGCGTTTTTTCTTTTTGAGCTTTTTGAGCTCGCTGCCGCCGGAGACCAGCTCCTCGCGGATCTCGGAAGCCCGGCGGAGGAAGGTCTCGTCCATATGGAGGCTGCGGGCGAACTCCAGGCCGTAGAGGGAATCCCCCAGGCCGATCTTGAGCTTGCGGTCGTAGATGAGCCGGTCGGTGGCGGCGTCGTAGCGCACACCCAGGTGCAGGAAAATCAGCCGCTTGAGCTTGCGTACTGCCTCCACCTCGGCCAGTTGGTGCAGATGGCTGGCGAAGATAAAGCGGGCCCCCAGCTCCTCCAGGCGCAGAATGGCGCTGCTGACGATCGCCAGAGCCGAGAGGGTTTCGGTTCCCTGGCTGATCTCGTCGCCCAGGACGATGGAGCGCTCGTCGGCACGGTTGAAGATGTTTTTGAGCTCCAGCATCTCCACACTGAAAGTGCTGAGCCCCTTGTAGAGGTTGTCCCGGCTGACGATCCGGGTGAAGAGTTTGCGGAAGATTCCCATCCGCAGCTCCACCGCCGGAACGAAAAAGCCCGCCTGGGCCAGGATGACCGCCAGGCCTACGCTCTTCATCAGAGAAGATTTGCCGCTGGAGTTGATCCCATAGAGCAGGACCCCCCGGACCTCTTCGTCCCCGCTTGAATCCAGCATGATGTGATCGTGGGCCGTGCCGTTGGGTTCACCGAGATAAACATCGTTGGGGATGTAGATGCCGTGCTTTTCGTTGGCTTCGATGATGGGGTGACGCAGGGCGATCGCTTCAAAAAAGTTTCCCTCTTCGAGGATGGGACGGCTTAGGTGCATCCAGCGGGTGCAGCGGGCGTTGCTGACGGCCACGTCGATATCGGCGATGAAGGCGACCAGACGCTCCAGCAGCAGCGAGTGTCGCCGTTCGATCTCTTCGAGGCTGAGCTGATAGCGCTCTTTGACCAGGGCCACCAGTTTGACCCGGGCCGATTCGACACGCTTGGTGATCTCTTCGAAGACGGGGGCGTGGATCTTGACGACGCTCTTGAGGACTTTGAAGCGGAAATCCCGCAGAAAGATATGTTCCCCTTCCAGGGTGACGTAGCTCTCTTTGAGCTCCTTTTCGATCTGGTTGAAGCGGGATTTGGTCAGGGCGAGGTGATACCCCTCACTCTCCAGATACCCCACCTGTACCACCGAGCCGTTGGCGGTGGAGAGGAGGCGGTCCCGGTCGAAGAGCGCTTCGATGTGACGGGCGACGGCTTCGATCTTTTCCAGCTCCCGGCGCTGCTGCTCCACCAGCTCGTCGATAGCGGGGTGGATCCCTTCACGGAAAATATTGTCGTCGATCTGATCCAGGCGGAAACGGGCGCAGCGCTCCAGATCGAAGCTCTGCTCCAGCGTGCGCGAGAACTCCCGGCTTTCACTCTCCAGGGCGGCCTCCACCTCGATCCCCGACTCCCGACAGAGGTCGAAAAGCCCCTCGATCCCCTCCATGGACATGGCGACGTAGGTCAGCTCTACCGGGTGGAGGCGGCGAAGCTTGATCCGCCGTGCCAGGCGCTCCAGGTCGTAGATCTGCTTGAGACGGGTGGCGAACTGCTCGCTGCGCGGTGCGACCCGTTCGCTCAGGTCGTAGCGGGCGTTGAGGATCTCCGGATCGCAGACGGGGTTGAGGAGCCGTTCCTTGAGCAGCCGCTTGCCGAAGGCGGTGGAGCTGCGGTCGATAAGCTCCAGCAGCGTCACCTCGGAGGGGTCCCGGCTGATGACCCCCAGCTGCTCCAGGGCGTTGTTGCCCAGGTAGAGGTAGCGGTTGTTTCCCAGAAACTGGGGGCGGTTCATCTTTTCGATGAGGCTCTCGTCGTGTTCGATAATGAAGTCGATGAGGATCGCCAGGGCCTCGGTGGTGAGGGGGTAGCGCTCCAGATCCAAATATTCGATGGGGCTCAGCAGGGAGCGGATCTCGAAGACCCGGGCAAAGAGTTCGTTCTGGTAGGCGATGCGGGGGTGGGACTCATTGAAGCTGTGGGGAAGGTTTTTGATCTCCAGATAGCCCAGGAGCCATTCGGGATCGATCTCGCTGTTGGCCAGGGTGAGGATCACCTCGGAGCTGTGGTAACTCTGGAGCAGGTTAAAAAGCTCATCCAGGGCGAAGGTCCGGTCGTCACGCGTGGAGTGGATCTCGTTGACCAGGGTCTTGCCGGTGGTGACGTCGATGGCGGCGTAGCCTACCGAGTAGATCCCCCGGTTCTCGTCCACGAGAATCGAGACGATGTTGTTCTCTTTGGCGTCGTTCTGGTAGTCGAAGTTGGTACCGGGAGAGATGATGTTGCCGATGTAGCGTTTGACCTTGGGGGGCGTGCCCTTTTGACGCACCAGGATGACGGTGTATTTGCGGCTCTGGACCAGCCGGGAGAGGTAGCGCTCCAGGCTGATGGTGGGGACGCCGGCCATCAGGGGGTTGGTGACGGAGTTTTCCAGGATGGTTTTGTTTTTGCGCGTCAGCTGGATGTTGAGAAACTCGGCGATCTCTTTGGCCTTGCCGATCTTGAGCTCTTCGTTGTTGACCTCGTAGACCTCGAAGAAGTTGCCCACCTCGATGAAGACCAGGGCGTCGGGCCCGTAGCGCTCCTCGTAGTAGCGCTGAAGCTCGAAATAGATTTCGGTGAGCAGTTTGCCCTTTTGGTTGAGAATCTCCGTCGCCCGATCCACTCCGCCTCTTTCTTTTTGTTTGGGAGATTTTACCATAGTGAGGGTGTCGGGGATGTTAGCGGAACATGGCATCCCGTAGGGAAGCCGCTTGGGGGTTGCGTTGTTTTTTGAGTTCCATATCGACGGGCTTCAGCTTGAGGGGTTTCTTTGAGGCGATTGTGCCGGGCCGAACTTCCTCACCGGGGGGGTCGTAGAGCAGAAAGCCGTTTTCGTACAGCCCCATCCGCACCGGTGTGGCGCTGGAGTAGGTGGTGAGGATCAGATCCTCGGAAGCTTTGGCTCGGATCTGAGCGAAATACTCTCGGGTCCAGAGGAGGGGGTTTTTCTTCGGACTGAACGGATCCTGATAGACGATATCGATCCGATCCGGAATCTCTGGGATCGTCTCTCTCGCATCGCCGAAGAGGATCGTGATCTTTACCTTCTCATCGCTGTAGGATCCCTGCTCGGCCAACTGCCGGATGATCCCGGCGAAGGGGGCGAAGACTTCGGGATAGTCGAAGTCGGTCAGCGAAGCCACCAGCTCCCGATCGAATTCGGGGGAGTAGATTTTCACTTTGGCATCGATAGGGTGTTCCTGTAGATAATGGAGTGTCGCCAGGGTGTTGTAGCCCAGCCCGAAGCAGACATCCAGGACCACCAGCTCCTCTTTGTCGGTTTCGGCCAGGCTGAAGGCGGGGAGGATATGTTTGTGCAGGGACTCTCTGAGGGCTCCGTCGTGGGTGGAGTGATAGCACTCGTCAAATTCGGCGGAGTAGAGGGTGGCGGTGCCGTCTTCCGTGAGAACCACCTTTTTCTTTCCACGTTTTTCGGGATCGTACAGAGACATATTCCCCTCGCTTTTTTCAGGAATTATAGCGCTGTTTTGTACAGGCTTTCCGGGTGTCTCCGTGTCGAAACGTTATCTTCGATATAATCGCGAATAAAATTCTTCAAGGATCGGCCATGGCGGAACGGGCGCGGGTACTCATCGACTGCAATGATGAACGGGGATTAGTCTATCGGATCTCCAAAGTCTTCTACGACTACGGGCTCAACATCGACAGCAACCGGGAGTTCGTGGACAAGGAGGCGGGGAAGTTCTTCATGCGTTCGGTGGTCACCGGCAATTTCGACGAAGAGTGCCTGCAGGAGGATCTGCGTGCGGTGGTTCCCGAGGGGGCCAATGTCCGGGTCATCACGCCCCGCCGGAAAAAGATTGTCCTCATGGCTACCAAAGAGTCCCACGCCCTGGGGGATATCCTGATCCGTCATACCGACGGGGAGCTGGAGGCGGATATCGAAGCGGTGATCGCCAACCGGGAGGTGCTGCGGGGACTGGTGGAGCGCTTTGACATTCCTTTCGTCTACATCCCCGCGGACGGGCTGAGTCGGGAGGAACATGAGGCGAAGGTCATGGAGGAGCTGGAGAAGTACGATTTCGACGTGATCGTCCTGGCCAAATATATGCGGATCCTCACTCCCGCTTTCGTCGCCCGCTATCCGGGCAAGATCCTCAATATCCACCACTCCTTTCTCCCGGCCTTCATCGGTGCCAATCCCTACAAACAGGCCTACGAGCGGGGGGTCAAGATCATCGGTGCCACTGCCCACTTCGTCACCGACGATCTGGACGAGGGGCCCATCATCGCCCAGGATGTGATCCCGGTCAACCACCGATTTGATTGGCGAGATATGCAGCGCGCCGGTCGGGATGTGGAAAAGGTGGTCCTCTCCCGGGCACTGAATCTGGTCCTCAACGACCGGGTCTTCATCCACGGCAACAAGACCATCGTCTTTTGATGTTCAATATCGTCCTCGTCTCTCCTCAGATTCCTCCCAATACCGGTAATATCGGACGCCTCTGTGTCAACCTGGGGGCGCGGCTGCATCTGGTGAAGCCCCTGGGGTTCGATATCAGTGAAAAGGCGGTGCGCAGAGCAGGGTTGGATTACTGGAAAGAGCTGGATCTGACGGTCTGGGATTCACTGGAACAGTTTTTGCAGGCCCATCCGATCAGCGAGCGTTTTCATCTGGCCACCACCAAAACGACGCGTCCCTACTGGGAAGCGAGCTACCGACCCGGGGACTGGCTGCTTTTCGGTTCGGAGACCTCGGGGCTTCCCGAAATGCTGCTAGAGGATTATCCCCAAAATTGTGTGACGATCCCCATGGGACCGCAAGGCAGAAGCCTCAATCTCTCTGTAGCCGTCGGGATCGTGGCCTACGAAGGGGTGCGGCAGAACGGCGGATTGAGGGTTTTGGATTTTGGATTATAGGTTAGGGGGTATTTATGAAACTGGGTGATATTCTGTATATCGTGGCGATGGTGGTATTTGCGTGGATCACTTTTGCTATCGTTCGAGGGAATTTTCAGCGGAAGTTCGATGAGGAGGGGCGCAGACGCGATCTTGTCGATCCCAATGAGAAAATAGAAAAGAGAAATGAGAAATTGAGTGGAGAAGAAAAGAATAGTGGGCAGTGAAGAGAGAAGAGAAGAGCTCTCCCAGACTTTGGAGATCGGGCGGATCAACACTCTGGAGATCTACAAACGCAGTGAATTCGGGCTCTTCCTTCGTGCTGCGGACGGTGGGGAGGTGCTCCTGCCCAACGCGTATGCCACCCCGGAGATGGAAGTGGGAGGGAAGGTCGAGGTCTTTCTCTACCACGATTCGGAGGATCGACCGGTGGCCACGACGCAGCGCCCAAGGGCGATGCTGGATGAGTACGGACTCTTTACCGTGGTGGACTATCGCCCCTACGGAGCCTTTGTCGACTGGGGACTGCCCAAAGATCTCTTTGTCCCTCTTTCCCAGCAGAAAGAGTATTTCCGCATCGGGGAAAAGAAACTGCTGCGGGTCTGTCGGGACGAGCAGACGGGGCGGCTCTACGCGACGCAAAAGCTGGGGAAATATTTCGTCCGGGAGATGAAGGGGCTCAAGCCCGGGCAGGAGGTGGAGCTGACGATCCTGGCCAAAACACCCCTTGGATACAAGGCTATCGTCGAGGGGAAGTATGAAGGTATGCTCTTTTCGGGGGATACTTTTGAAGCATTGGAAGTGGGCGACCGCCGCCGGGGATATATCCGCAAAGTGCGCCCCGATCACAAGCTGGATCTGAGTCTGCGCCCTCCGGGACGGGAGGCCAAACGCCGGGAGGCGACGGAGGCGCTCCTCCATGCCTTGGAGGAAGCCGGCGGATTTTTACCGGTGAGTTATAAGAGCCGTCCCGAAGAGATCCGGGAGCTCTTTGCCCTGAGTCGCAAAGTTTTCAAGGAAGCGCTCACCGCTTTGCTGGAAACAAAAAGCATTGAGTTGACAGATGAAGGAATCCGTTTACTCGAAACGGATGCATCGCTATAGATTTGACTCCGGCGGCAGGAAGAAAGCTCAGAGTTTTTCGACGTTCTCAGCCCCGTTTTCTCTGAGCACTTTTTCAATTTCGTCGAGTTTCGTCTCGTCAGTTTTGACGATAAGGAGGAGCCGGCCCTCTTCGACCGCTTTCTCCAGGCGTTTAGCCTCTTCGGCGGCGACACCCCATTCAATCAAGCCGTCACCCACTCCAAAGAGTGCACCGCCGACGACAGCGCCCCCCAGTAGGCCGTTGATGGCTCCGGCAAAGGAGGCGCCGACCGCAGCGACAGGCCCGGTGATGGGCGCAGTGAAAATTACACCGCCGATCAACAGCCCCAGCAAACCGCCGGAGAGGGCTCCCCACTCGGACCAGGAGAGAGCTTTTCGATCGGCTTTTTTGGTTTCGATATCTTCGATCTTCTCCTCGTCTTCGACGCGGCTGATGACGGCGATATCGTTTTTGTCGATGCCCTGTGCCAACAGTGCTTCGACACATTGTTTAACCTTCTCGGATTCACCATTTTCAAACAGAGCTGCTACAAATTTCTCATTAGCCATGGTCGACTCCTTTGTAATTGATTTCTATTTCATCATAGAACCAGATTCCTTATTCAAAGCTGAAAAAATGTTATAAAACAGGATGTCAGAGGTTGTAGAGAATAAGAGGAAAATCGGAGGAGACGATCAGCCTACTCCTTGATGAACTTTTGAAGAAATTCCAGGAAAGTTTGGACATCCGCACCGCCCACAGCCCGATCGAGCTTATTGCCTTTTGCGTCGATGACGTAAAAAGTCGGGACGGCAAAGTAGCCGAAGCCTTCGGGCAGCATGTCGTCGTCAATATCCAGAATGACCGTGACGAAATGCTTCGCCAGCAGATCCGCAACATCTTTTTGTGGTAGAACAGCCTGTTCCATACGATTGCAGACCGGTCAGGTCTTTTTGACATACATCATCAAAACGAGCTTGTGCTCTTTCTGGGCCTTCTCCAATCCCGCCTCATAGTCGTGCAGCCATCCGGCTGCTGAAGCAAAACTACTGAGAAAGAGGAGGCCCAACAGAGTGAAAACGATTCGTTTCATCCGTTCTCCTTATCTTTTATAATAAGAGATTATAGCGGATCTTCTGTGGAACTTTTGTGTATCGGTTCAGCCTGCTTGATGATGCAGGGTATTTTCGATATAAATCTGCCAAAAATTCTCAGGAATAACGATGTTTTACGACAAAAAGATGCTCCTTTTCGATCTGGACGGTACCCTGATCGACAGCGTACCCGATTTGGCCAAAGCCCTCAACGCCACGTTGCGGGAGCTGAATCTACCCACCTATGAGGAAGCGACGATCCGCACCTGGATCGGCAACGGGGCGGCGATGCTGCTCAAGCGGGGGTTGCTGGGCGAACGGGAGATCGACCGGGAGCCGGAGAAGGAGCTCTTTGCACGGGCGTTGGAGATTTTCCTGGAGCGCTACGCGGCGGTATTGAACGACGCTACGGGCCTCTATCCGGAGGTCAAAGAGACGTTGCAGAAGCTCCGGGAGTGGGGTTACCGGATGGCGATCGTGACCAACAAACCCTCCCAATTCGTGGCTCCAATTCTGGAAAATCTGGGGATCGAGTCCTTTTTTGAGCATGTAGTGGGAGGGGAGGATCTCCCCCGCAAAAAGCCCGATCCACTACCGCTGTTGCACTGCTGCGAGGTGCTGGGATGCCGGCCTGAAAAGGCGGTGATGATCGGCGATTCCTCCAATGACATCCTGGCGGCCCGGGCGGCTGGGATCCCCTCCGTCGTCGTAGCCTACGGCTACAGCGCCGATCGGGAGGTTCGGGATCTGGGGGCCGATGCGGTGGTGGAGCGCTTCGGGGAGATTCTGGATTTTTTTGAAAGATCCCATAGGGAGTGAGTCGAGATGAAGAGGAACCGAATCGTCATCGTCGGCGGCGGAGTGGCCGGGGTGAGTGCGGCACTGCTGCTGGGGAAGCTGGGCAAGGAAGTGATGCTGATCGAGCGGCAGCCCACCCTGGTGGCGGGGCCACCTTTTTGTCATCTACACGCCGGGGGAAATCTCTACCGGGAGATCGACGATGCTCAGTGTCTAAGCCTGCTGCGTCAGTCGATCGATTTTGCCCGGCTTTACCCCTTCGCCATCGACCGCCGTCCGACGGTGATCGCCGTGCCGACGGAGGACTCCGGGAAACCTACGGAGCTTCTGAGGCGACTGGAGCTGTTGAGGGAGACGTATGCCCGGATGGTGGCCGAGGATCCGGGGTGCGGGGTGCTGGGGGAGCCGGAGGAGTATTACCACCTTTTCGATCGTGGCGAGATCGAAACGCTGGCCCGATCCGAAGCGGTGGAGAGGCCTAGAAACGCCCGGGAATGGATGATACCTCTGGCGCGACATCTGGACCTGAAGCGTGTGCAGTATCCCCTGATTTTGGTGCAGGAGTATGGGATCAATCTCTTTCGTCTCGCCGCCGGGGCAGGCCTGGCTCTGGAGGCGATGCCCAACGTGACGATTCTACGTGAGACGAAAGTCACGGGGGTGCAGAAGCGTTCGCAAGGCTTCGCAGTGCAATGCACAGGGGTGTTTGGCGGAGAGACTGAAGCCGACTATCTCATCAATGCCGCGGGCTTTCGGACCGGGGAGATCGACGATATGTTGGGGGTTCGGGAACGGCGGATGGTGGAGTTCAAAGCCGCCTATACCTCCCACTGGGCCGGGCGGGAGAGCCTCTGGCCCGAAGTGATCTTCCACGGGGAGCGGGGGACCCCTCGGGGGATGGGACAGTTCACCCCCTATCCCGGGGGCTATGTGCAGCTGCACGGGATGACCCAGGAGATCACCCTCTACTCCGACGGACTGGTCGGAAGTGGCGGAGAGAGCAGTCAGCCCAAATTGCCGGAACACTTTATGGAGAAGATAGAAAAGGGCTGGAGCGCAGAGGAGAGAGATGAGCGCACCCGTCGGGCCATCACGCATCTGGCTCGCTTCCTCCCCGATTTCGCCAGGACGACGGTGGGGGGACCGCCGCTCTTTGGGGCCCAGCAGATCCCGGGAGAGGACCCCACACTGCGGGTGGCCGAAGTGGCTTTTCCACTGCCGGGCTATGCCCGCTGTGAGATCGTCAAAGTCTCCTCGGTGACAGATATGGCGAGGGAGATCCTCCGGGATCTGGATCGTGGCGGCTCAGCGCAGATGCGCAACGAAGCGGCGCTCTGGCAGATCCCGCAGCTGGAGGATGTGAAGGAGGAGGAGCTTTCCGAACGGGCCCGCCGGATCGCTGCCGGCCGGGGATATCCCGAGGCGATGGGGGATCGCTGTGTCGATAGGTGACCTTGCAGACTGAACGTATCAATATCCCTGGATCTTCAACCACAAAATCCCCAGGTATTCGTGGAGAGCCTTCTGTGTATTTTCCAGATTTTTTATCCCGGGGAAGAGTACCCAGAAGCGTTTGGACGGACGCGGAAAATCTGCAGGAGCCGGAAGAGGATGTAGCCCTTCGTGCTCGAAGATCATCATGGCTCTTGGCATATGATAGGCTGAGGTGACGAGAATAAAAGGTTTGTCTCCAACAATTTTCTTGATCGCTTTCGCCTCTTCGACGGTATCTTTCGGTCGGGGAAGTGCGATGATCTGTTCAGGCTCGATCCCCGTATCGGCGAAGATCCGCCTGTTCCGTAGAGCGTCGCTCTCATGGAAGCTGCCTTCGTACCCTGTCGTGATGATACGTGCTTTCGGCAGGAGGTGATGGAGCCGCAGCAATTCCCAACCACGGCGTTCCAGATCGCCACCGAGGAAGAGAATATCATGGGTATTTTTTGATGGATTTTCAAGCTTTGGATAGTGTGATTCGAGGGGGTGCATCAGGGCATAACTGAAAGGTTTGGAGCTGAAAAGAAACAGAAGCAGTACCGCGCACGTCAAAAAGAACGCAGCGGGTTTTCGTCGATTTCTATAAAGCTGCCAAAGGGAGAAAAGGAGCAGGAGAAGAACGACAAATAACGGGTTGAGGAGGTAGGCTACTGCTTTTTTGAGGTAGAATCCCATCGATACTCTTTTTTGAATGCAAGTCTATCGAAAGAGTGTAAAACCTGTCATGCCGGAGTCGGGGAGAATCCGGGGCTTCTGAGGAAAAAATCGAAAGTTTACTTTTCCTTCTGTCTATTCTCTTTGAGCAGAGGATCCTGCTCTTGCCATGTATCACCGAGATGCTCTTCGAGGGCTGCTAGCTTTTCCATCCTGGCATGGTGCCGGATATTGAGCCAGACGAATCGATAGGCGACGTAGATCAGGACCGGCCAGGAGAGGTACCAGATGATGGCGTCGGTATAGTCCATTGTAGGCTCCTTTTTTAATAGTGGTGTGGGTCGTTTTCGACCTCCTGCAGGGTCATTTTATGGCGGTTCATCGCCCGCCAGACCGCGATGATGTACCCCAGGACGAGGGGAACCATCAGTGAGACGTAGGACATGGCCACCAGGGTATAGCGGCTACCCGATGCGTTTCGGATCGTCAGGGAGCTTTGCGGATCGTCCAAAGAGGGGTAGAAGACGGTGTGGTTGTATCCCAGGATCGAAAAGAGCGAAAGGACCACCAGGACCACCCCCAGCCCGGCGGGCCAGATCCCTTTGTCGCTGCGGGTGAAAAGATCCATCCCGATGCCGACGAGCAAAAGCACCGCCCCCAGCAGTAACGAAGCGGCGACCAAAGGCATGGCGACGAGATTGTGCATGAATTTGTGGGGCTCGATCGCGACCTTGAACGTCTGGGGATCGTAGCCGTATCCGCTCATGCTCACGATGCTTCCCGCCACATAGAGAAAGAGGATCAAAAAGAGGATCGTCTCGATCTTGAGGACGCGGCGGGCTCGAGCGATGATTGCCGCTTCGTCGACGGTGTCGATGAGATAGAGTGTGGCCAGGATTCGGGCGAGGAAAAAGAGCATCAGCCCGAACGCGACGTTGAAAGGATTGAGCACCGTCTCAAGGCCGTAGCTGGAACGGGTCCAGTGGGAGAGGTGATTGTCGTTGACGACGAAATGCCCGCCGGTAAAGAGGGTCCCCAGAGCGATACCGATGAGGATGATCCCCAGCGAACCGTTGATGAAGAGGAAGATCTCATAGGTCCGCTCTCCATAGAGATTGCCCGGTTTTTTGCGATATTCGTAGGCCACCGCCTGGAGGATGAAACAAAAAAGAATCGCCATCCAAACGTAGTAGGCTCCGCCGAAACTGACGGCATAAAAGAGCGGGAACGCGGCAAAGAGCGCGCCGCCGAACATCACCAGGGTGGTAAAAGTCAGCTCCCATTTGCGTCCCAGGGCGTTGACGATCAGATCACGCTCTGCTTCGCTCTTGCCCAGGCGATAGAGCAGGGTCTGTCCCCCCTGGACGAAGGTCATGAAGACAAAGAGCGCACCCAGCAATCCGATAAGAAACCACCAGTACTCCTGGAGGGTGAGATAGGAGAGTTTTTCAAACATGATCGTGCTCCTTGGGTCCGATTTTGATCTGGGTCGTCATGATCTTCACCTCGGCGATGAGCAGCGCGGTGAAGAGGATGGCAAAGAGCCAGAAAGTCAGCATGACCGGTGAGGTGCTGAGATTGGAAGTAGCCATGCCCACCGGCAGCATATCCTGGATCGCCCAGGGCTGTCGTCCCACCTCGGCGGTGATCCAGCCCGCCTCCTGGGCCACATACCCCAGGGGCAGGGAGATCACTCCCGCCCAGAGCAGCCAGCGCAGCTTCTGAAGCCGATCGGTCATGGCGGCGTAGAGGATCAGGAAAAAGAGCAGGATAAACCAGGTTCCCAGCCCCACCATCGTGTGGAAGGCGTAGAAGGTCGTGGCCACCGGAGGAACCGCCTGCTCGGGATTCTTGAGATAGCCGTAGCCCAGGTAGGCGCTGTAGTTCCGGAAGGTCTCGAGAGCCTGTTTCATCGCCTCTCGATCTCCCGATTTTTTGGCTGCTTTGTAAGTGGCGAGTGCTTCGACCGCTTTGCGGCCCCGCTTCATCTTTTCGGCAACGCTGAGGATTTTGTGCTCTTTGCTGCCGTCTACGAGCTGATGGATTCCGGGGACATAGGCATCGAGTCGGTGATAGCTCAGCAAAGAGAGCCCGTCGGGGATCGCGACTTTGAAGAGGAACGGATCGGTGGAATCCCTGAGCCTTTTGTCGGGATTGAGGATTCCGAAAGCGACGATTTCGGCCCCCGGTTTCCCTTCGTAAAGCCCCTCCATTGCCGCCAGTTTCATCGGCTGATCGACGGCGATCTGGCGGGCCGAGTCGTCTCCCGTGGTGAGGTTGAAAAGCGACACCAATAGCCCGAAGCTTGCGGCCACGACGATGGAGCGTTTGGCGAATTTGATCTCCCGTTTACGTAGGAGATACCAGCTGCTCACCCCGATGACGAAAAGGGAGGCCAGCACATAGCCGCTACTGATGGTGTGGAGAAATTTGGTGTAGGCGTTGGGGTTGAAAAGGACATCCCAAAAGTTCTCCATTTCGTTGCGGGCGGTATCGGGATTGAAGCGCATCCCCACCGGGTGCTGCATCCAGCCGTTGGCTACCAGGATCCAAAGCGCTGAGAGGTTGGAACCGATGGCCACCAGCCAGGTGGAGAGAAGGTGGAAGCGTTTGCTCACCTTGTCCCAGCCGAAGAACATCACGGCGAAGAATGTGGACTCCATGAAAAAGGCCATGATCCCCTCGATGGCCAGTGGAGCGCCGAAGATATCTCCGACGATCCAGGAGTAGTTGGACCAGTTGGTCCCGAATTCGAACTCCATGATGATCCCCGTGGCCAGGCCGATGGCGAAGTTGATCGCCAGCAGGCCCATCCAGAATCGGGTGGTTTTTTTCCACCATTCATCGCCGGTTTTGACGTAGATGGTCTCCATGATGGCGACGATGAAGGTCAGCCCCAGGGTGAGGGGGACGAAGATCCAGTGATACAGAGCCGTCAGGGCGAACTGGGCCCGTGACCAGTCGACGAGTGAAGGGTCGATGTGTCCCATTATCGTGCTCCTTGGGTGAGTTGTCGCAGTACGAAATCGCTGCGTTGGGTGTCGTTATTGAACTTCTCCTGCAGAACGTCGGGGAAAAAGAGGAGTTTGATGACGACATAGAGAACGAAGAGTTTGATCGCGACGATGAGCCAGAGCTTTTTGCCCAGGCGCATCGAAGCGAATCCTTCACGATAGAAACGGAAAATCCTTCCTATCATACTCATCTCCTTTCTCCTGCTCTTGTCTCATTCATTATACCTGTTCTGCATTGACGTAATAATAGCACCAATAATTATTTAATTCGTCAAAATATCTGACTATTTTGGAAGTATTCTGTAGAAAAAACATGGGATTAATTTCCCGTAAAATGGATCATATGCAGGGATTAAACGAGGTTTTTTGAAGTTTAACGAAGATAAATAGAACAGGAGGAAAAATCGACTACCGGAGGGAAATTCCGGTATGAGAACTATTTGTGCTCATCGCCCCGTGCGAGTTTTTCGAGAAGTCTTGTCATCATCCGCACCCCCGCGCCACTGGCGCCGTGGGGATTTTCCCCCCAGGGGTGCTCGACGAAGGCAGGGCCGGCGATGTCGATGTGGGCCCACTTCTCACGGTGATCCTCGTCGATGAATTCCCCCAGGAACATTCCCGCCGTAATCGCCCCGCCGTAGCGGGTGTTGGAGATGTTGCAGATGTCGGCGATCTCGCTTTTGAGGGTCTTGCGCAGGAAGCGGTTGAAGTCCAGTTTTGTGGCCATCTCTCCGGCCAGGGTATTGGCGGCGTAGAGGACCCGGTTGATCGGCTCGGCGGCGAATCCCATGACGCCGCTGGTGTACTGTCCCACGCCGACAACGCAGGCGCCGGTCAGCGTGGCAAAGTCGAAGAGGTAGTCGGCTTTGACCTTCTCCTGGGCGTAACAGAGCACATCGGCCAGGACCAGGCGCCCTTCGGCGTCGGTGTTGCGCACTTCGATCGTTTTGCCGTTTTTGGCCTTGAGCACGTCGTCGGGTTTGTAGGCATCGCCGCCGATCATATTCTCCACGGCACCGATGAAACCGTGGACCTCGATGGGCAGGTGGAGTTCGGCGACGGCCTTGAGGATCCCCAGCACAGCGGAGCCGCCGCTCTTGTCGGCTTTCATCGTCACCATGTAGTCAGCGGGTTTGAGGCTGAGCCCGCCGCTGTCGTAGGTGAGCCCCTTGCCTACCAGGCTGACGGTGGCGACGGGCTTCTCTTTGGGGATATAGCTCAGGTGGATGAGCCTGGGCTCGTGGCGGCTGGCCCGGGCGACGGCCAGCAGGGCGTTCATTCCTTCCTTTTTCATTACCTCGGCATCGAGGACTTCAACGTTCAGGTGCGCCTCTTTCTCGGCCAGCTCCTGTGCGATTTGCGCCATGATCTCGGGATAGCAGTCGTCGGGGGCGGTGTTGACGATATCCCGGACGAAATTGGTCGCTTCGGCGCTGACGATGCCCTTGTCGATCGCCCGCTGTGCTGCGGGGATGTCGAGTTCGTAGCCGTTGTACTCCTCCAGGGAGATACGGACCTTGTGCAGGTGCTTGTCGCTCTTTTTGCTCTTGTAGCGTTCGAAGCGGTAGCCTCCCAGCAGGAGCCCCTCGGCCTGGGCCCGCAACGTGGCGGTACAGGTGGGGTGGCTCATATAGCTGCCCATCTTGGCGATTTTGTATCCTTTGCCCTCCAAAGCTCGCACGGCGTTGGCGGCGGCGGAGCGGATGTCGGCGCTCTTGATGGAGTCGGCCCCGACGAAAATCTTGCGCTTTTCGGCCAGGAGACAGGTCTCGTCCTGCTCACCGGAAAAGCCCGCCTCTTTGAGAAGATCTTTTTCTTCGTCGCAGAAGCGCTGGTCGAAGTTTTTGTTGACGACGATGATGATCTCGATGTCGGCGTCGATTTCGTTGAGGAGTTTTTCGTAGAATTTGATGGTTTTCATTTGATTTTCCTTTCAGTCAAATAGTCGCAAGTCGCAAGCGCGGCGGCAAAGCCGCCTCACGTCGCAAGTTCTTTTTTGATACTTTTTTTGAGGCCCCCGATCATTCGATTGATTGCAGAGACCTCTTCAATCCATTTCCTGCCGTTTTCGCGATCGATATAATCGATCTTCATACCGATATAGATCTGGGTTTTGAGTTCGGCACAGGATCCTTGAGCTATATCGAGAAAGTGAATACTTTCTTTGTCGGAATTTCTTTCGACCCCTTCGGCAATGTTGCTGGGGATGGAAAGACCGGAACGGGTGATCTGATCTTTGAAGCTGTAGTCCTTGCTCTCTCGAAAATAGAGATAGAGTTCACTGCTCAAAGCCGCTGAACGTTTCCAAACATCCAGATTTTCACACTTCATCGTTTACTCTTTCAAAAACTTGCGACGTGAGGGCCGAAGGCCCGTGCTTGCGACTTGCGACGGAGTTCTGAAGTCAGAACTCCAAAAGCTCCTTCGCCTGGATCATATCCTTGTCTCCCCGTCCGGAGAGGTTGATGAGAATCAGTTTGCCCTGGAGCTCTTCGGGCTGCATCTTTTTGAGATAAGCCACGGCGTGGGAGCTTTCGAAGGCTGGGATGATCCCCTCTTTCTGGCTGAGCCAGACGAAGGCATCCAGGGCCTCGGTGTCGGTGATGTGGTCGTAGCGGACTTTGCCCCGCTCTTTGAGGTAGGCGTGTTCGGGGCCGATGCCGGGGTAGTCGAGGCCGGCGCTGATGGAGTGGGCTTCGAGGATCTGGCCGTCTTCGTCCTGGAGCAGGTAGCTCATCTGGCCGTGGAGCACTCCCGGAGAGCCCTTGGCCAGGCTGGCACCGTGCTTGGAGTCCAGCCCCAGGCCGCCCGCTTCGATCCCGATGCACTCGCCCCCTTCTTCGGTGAGGAAGTGGTTGAAGATCCCGATGGCATTGCTTCCCCCGCCGATGCAGGCGATGACGTGATCAGGCAGGTGTCCTTCGGCCTCCCGGATCTGCCGCTTGGCCTCCCAGCCGATGATACTCTGGATGTCCCGGATCATCATCGGGTATGGGTGGGGGCCGGCGACGGTCCCGATGACGTAGAAAGTGTCCCGAGCGTGGGTGACCCAGTGGCGGATGGCGTCGTTCATGGCGTCTTTGAGGGTCTTGGAGCCGCTCTGGACGGCGTGGACCTTGGCGCCGAGCAATTTCATCCGGAAGACGTTGAGCTCCTGGCGGGCCACATCCTTGGCTCCCATGAAAATCTCGCACTCCAGGCCAAAGAGTGCCGCCACGGTGGCGGTAGCGACGCCGTGCTGCCCCGCACCGGTCTCGGCGATGATCTTCTTTTTGCCCAGCCGCTTGGCCAGGATCGCCTGGGCGACGGTGTGGTTGATCTTGTGGGCGCCGGTGTGGTTGAGGTCTTCGCGCTTGAGGTAGATCTTGGCTCCGGTCTCCCGGGAGAGATTCTCGGCGAAATAGAGGGCACTGGGACGGCCGACATAGTTTTTGTAGTAGTAGTCCACCTCTTTCCAGAACTCGGGATCGAAACGGACGGCTTCGTAGTCTTTTTTGAGGGATTCGAGGACCGGCATCAGGGTCTCGGGGACGTAACGGCCGCCGAAGATGCCGAAATGGCCGATCTCGTCGGGATCGTAGGGTGAAGGGGTGGGGATATAGAAATCGTGGGTCTGACTCATGGCGTTGTGTTTGTCTCCGGGATGATGGGAATAATATCAGGGAGATTATAGCCTATCTGAGGTTCGGTTCGGATGGGAGGCAGGGTGAAATTGCCTTCGGATCCGTCAGATTTTTTCCGCTCCCTCAGACGGGCGATGACCGCCTGGTGTTCCGCAAAGGTGCGGCTGAAGATGTGGTGCCCCTTTTTGCCTTTGACAAAATAGAGCGCTTCGCTTTCGGCGGGGTGGAAAGCCGCCTTTAGCGCTGTCGGTGTGACACTTCCCAGCGGAGCGGGGGGAAGCCCCCGGTAGCGATAGGTGTTGAAGCGGCTTTTATCGGTTCGGATCCGCCGGGATGTCACCCGTTTGTGGGACCAGGGACCGTAGTTGAGGGTCGCATCGAGTTGGAGCTTCATGTTTTTCTCCAGGCGGTTATGAATGACGGCAGAGATCAGGGGCATCTCCTCAGGATGCCAGCTCTCCCGCTGGATGATAGAGGCGATGATGAGGTATTTCCGGAACTCCGCCGGATCGTAATGTCCCAGATAGCGGCGGGAGATCTTTCGGAAGCGCTTTTCGCTCTCTTCGGTCAGATAGGCCATGGCCGGTCCGGGGGTGAGGCGGTAGGGGAGACGGTAGTAGCCCGCCAGGATCCCTCCGTCCACATAGGGGCTGAAGCGAAAATACTCTTCGAAAAGCTCCCGGGGATCGAGGTTGGTCTGTCGTGAGAATTGGCCGATAAAATCATCCAGGCTGTCGCCGCTGTACATGACGACTCGGCGGGTTTTTTCTCTCGGGAATTCATTGATCTTCGAAAAGAACTCTTTCAGTGAGATCGGCCGTTCCAGACGGATCCATCCCGGCCGGATTTTGGCAGGGAGTA
>JALVUD010000013.1 GCA_027035765.1 Campylobacteraceae bacterium | reverse complement strand
AAAACTTTGAAGTTCATCTCAAGGAGTGCGAGTTCCGCTGGAGGAAGTCCAACGAAACCATGTATAATATCCTCAATCAGAGGCTATCGAAGTATCTCAAAAGAAAGGGCTGCTAGTCTAGAGCCAATGAAAAAAACGGTTTGAAATACCGGAGACAAGGAGGGCACGATGGCGGAGGGGTGCTGTCCGGTGACGGAGCGTTTCTCGCTTGATTCTTCGGTCAAAGAGACGTTGAAGCGGCGCAAAGCGGAGTTTGGTTTCGGAGCGTTCGGGGAGGCGGTCTACTATCGGACCTACAGCCGTCTCAAGCCTGATGGAAGTCAGGAACATTGGCCCGATACGGTGATCCGGGTGATCGAGGGGGTCTTTTCCCTGAGAAAGGACCACTACCTGCGCCACGGTCTGGCCTGGGAGGACGCTCGGTGGCAGGAGTATGCGGCGGAGATGGCGGAGCGGATGTTCGAGATGCACTGGCTGCCGCCGGGGCGTGGGCTCTGGGCGATGGGGACGGCATTTGTCTATCAGCGGGGCAGTGCCGCACTGAACAACTGCGGTGCGGTGGATACCGACGACCTGATCGCCGCAGCCGATTGGCTGATGGATATGCTGATGTGCGGCGTGGGGGTGGGCTTCAACACCGCCTGGAAAGGCACAGAGGTCCGCCGACCCTCCGGCGAGGCAAAGCGCTTCGTGATTCCTGACAGCCGGGAGGGATGGGTCGCATCGGTCCGCCTGTTGCTCGAGAGCTATCTGCGTGGCGGACCCCGCTACAGCTTCGACTACAGTCTGATCCGTCCGGCGGGGGCTCCCATCAAAGGGTTCGGCGGAACTGCCGCCGGCCCGGAACCGCTCAGAAAGCTTCATGCCACGCTGGCAGAGATCCTGGAGCGTTACGGAGCCGGGGAGATCGACAGGACCCGCTGTACCGTCGATGTGATGAACGCCATCGGTGAATGTGTGGTGGCGGGCAATATCCGCCGCAGTGCTGAGATGGCACTGGGTTCTCTGGATGACCCCACCTTTCTGGAGCTCAAGGATTACAAAAAATATCCGGAACGGCAAGAGATCGGTTGGATCTCCAACAACACGGTGGTCCTCAAAACCGGTGAAGATTTCGAAAAGCTCTCCCGGATCGTTCCCCATATACTGGAAAACGGTGAACCGGGGATCCTCAATCGCATCAATGTCCAGCGCTATGCCCGATACGGAGATCTCTCGCCCGATCGGGCCTGGCTCAGCAACCCCTGTGCCGAGATCCCCCTGGAGAGTTTCGAGCTCTGCAACCTCTCCGAGGTCTTTCCTTCCCGCTGCGGCAATGAAAAGGCATTCCTCCGGGCACTGGAGTTCGCCACCTTCTACGCTTCGACGGTGACGCTGCATCCCACCCATCGTCCGGAGACCAATGCCGTCGTGGCACGAAACCGCCGGATCGGGGTGAGCATCTCGGGGATCGCCGATCTGCTGGACCGTCGGGGGGCGGCGGCGCTGACCCGGCTGCTGCGCAAAGGGTACGCCCATGTTCGGCACCTGAACCGGCATTGGGCCGAGGAGGCGGGAGTGCCTGCGTCGCTGCGGGTGACGACGGTCAAGCCCTCGGGGACCATCAGCCAGCTGGCGGGCGTGAGCTCGGGGATGAATTTCCCGCCCTACCGTTATGCCATTCGCCGGATGCGGGTGGGAAGCGAGACGAAGATTGCCGCACTGCTCAAAGAGGCGGGTGTCCCCCATGAGCCTGACCGCTACAGCGACAGTACCACGGTTTTCGAATTTCCCATCGATCAGGGCAAGACCCGGGAGGCGGCTTCGGTCTCCGCCTGGGAGCAGTTTGCCCTGCTGGCGATGTTGCAGCGGGAGTGGAGCGACAACATGGTGAGCTGCACGATCAGTTTCGATCCGGAAAAAGAGGGCCCCCAGCTGGAGCAGATGCTCGCTCTCTTCGCCCCGGTGATCAAATCCGCTTCCCTGCTGCCGCGGCGGCCGGGAGGTGCCTATCCCCAGATGCCCTACGAACGGATCAGCGAGAGTGAATACCGCCGCCGGGCCGCACAGATGCCGACCATAGACTGGAGCCGGCTCAGTGGCCACGAGGGGGTCGGCAGCCGTTACTGCAGCGACGAAGCCTGCGAACTGTAGCTCGGGCGGCTCACTCCTCCTCTTCCGTCGGGGTAGTGTCAGGTTTTCTCTTTTCCTTTTTGGGGCTCTTGAGAATCCAAAGCGCCGCCGCCAGGATCAGCAGCATCAGGCCGCTGTTGATATATTCACCGATCATTGTCTCTCCTTACCTTGCTTTGAAGCTCTCTTTACTCTTGCAATATTCCGTCAGAAAACAACGATCACACTCCGGTTTGACCGCTTTGCAGATATAGCGTCCGAAGAGCACCATCGCCTGGTGGAGACGGTGCAGATCAGTCTTGAATTTACGCACCAGGTCCCGTTCGGTTCCCTCGACGGTGGGAGCATCGCTGAGCCCCAGCCGGTGGGCGACCCGAAAGACATGGGTATCCACCGCCATCAGGTTGGCACCGGTATATTCGATGAGGACAACATGGGCGGTCTTCTGTCCCACACCGGGGAGTTTGACCAACTCCTTCTCGTCCAGGGGGATCTCTCCATGGTACTGCTCCATGACCATCCGGGCCATGGCGACTAGGTTTTTGGCTTTGTTGTTGAAGAAGGAACAGGTTTTGATGTACTCTTTGACCTCCTCCACATCCGCCTGGGCGAGGGAGGGGATATCGGGATACTTTTCAAAAAGAGCCGGGGTGATGAGGTTGACCCGTTTGTCGGTACACTGGGCAGAGAGCATGACCGAGACCAGCAGTTCATAGAGATTGCGGTAGTGCAGTTCGGTCACGCTGTCGGGGTAGTGTTCCAGCAGCAGCTGTTTGATCGCTTCGATCTCTTTGCGTGTCGCCAGTTTGATTCTTTTTCTCTGAGCCACTCTGTGTCGTCCTCGCGAATGGAATGTGTCGAATCTTAGCATAGAACGGGCCTGGACAGTTAATGAACGATTTAATATGAGTCGATATACTTCAAACAAAATCAACCAAGAGAGGAAGTAAAATGACAAAAATGAAAAGAACCCTTGCCGTCACGGCACTCTGTCTGGGGCTGGGAGGGACCTGGCTGTCGGCCTCCGACGTGGTGGCCACGGTCAACGGTCACAAGATCACCAAAGAGGACCTCAATGCCTTTTTACAGCAGAGTATGCCCAACCAGCCGATTACCTATGAAATGCTCGATCCCAAAACCAAAAAGAAGGTTCTCGACGGAATGATCGAGACGGAGGTACTGGCGGAGGCTGCCCAGAAGGCCGGAGTGGAGAAAAACCCTGACTTCCGGCGTATGCTGGATCTGGCCAAAAAGAAACTGATGATCAACGCCTGGGCGAAGCAGCAGTTCGACAAGATTATCGTCAGCGAGAGTGAAGCGAGAGAGTTCTATCAGAAAAATGCCGACAAGTTCACGATGCCCGAACGTGTCCATGCCCGGCATATCCTGCTCAAAGATGAGAAAAAGGCGCAGGAGATCATCGATCAGCTCAAGGGGCTCAAGGGTGAAGCGCTGAAGAAGAAGTTCATCGAACTGGCCAAGAAAGAGTCTACCGGCCCCACCGGCCCCAAAGGGGGAGATCTGGGGTATTTCACCAAGGAGCAGATGGTTCTTCCCTTCTCCCGGGCCGCTTTCGCTCTGAAACCGGGAGAGATCACCCTCAAGCCGGTCAAGACACAGTTCGGTTGGCATGTCATCTATGTCGAAGACAAAACGGCAGCCCAGAAAATCCCCTTCGAGAAGATCAAAGACCGGGTCATTGCGGCGCTCAAGCAACAGCGTTTTGCCGAGAAGATGAAACAGGAGACCGACCTCCTCAAAAAGAATGCCGATATCAAGATCGAAGGATCGGATACCGCCAAAGGGAAATCTTCCAAATAATCGGATAACTCAGCCGTTTTTCCACGGTTTGGGTTTACAATATTCCTATCATCATATCAAGCAGAAAAAGGATCCAAAGAATGAAACGTATCGCAGCGATCGCCCTGTTGACCCTCTTTACAGGTATGTCGGCGCTCTCCGCCAAGGTCATCGCCACTGTCAACGGCTATGAGATCACCCAGAAAGAGGCCGATGCCTTCGTCAAACGTGTCACCCGGGGACGGGCGAACTATTCGATGCTGAAAAAGAAGGATCGCAAGCGGGTGATCCAGGAGCTGGCCAAGCAGAAGCTCCTGACCCGGATGGCGGCCAAAGAGCTGAGCCGTCAGGAGAAACTGGCGATCTGGACCGACTTCTATATCCGCAAGCACTACAAAGAGCTGCAGAAGAAAGCGCAGAAAGAGCTCTCGGTTCCCGAGAAGTATATGGCGGATGCTGAGCTGTGGATCCGCAAGAACGCCGTCAAGATTCCGGTCACCGAGGAGGAGCTGAAGGCAGAGTACGAGAAGCGGAAAAAGCTTTTCAAAGACAAAAAGACCGGGAAAATCGTTCCCTTCGAGAAGGTCAAGCCCCTCATTGCCGTAGAGTTGAAAAAGATGAAGTTCGTCCAGCAGGTGATGAAGGATGCCAAGATCGACTACAACCCCAAACCCAAAGCGGCCGGCAGGAAGAAGACTCAGAAAAAACCAGCTCCCAAGAGTACGAAGAAACAGGCCAAACAATAATCGACAGAGGAGAGGAAGGATGAGTCAGAAGATTTCAGACCTGGTCGCACCAGGTGTCGTTACCGGGGATGATCTGCAGAAGATTTTCGAGATTGCCAAAGCACAGGAGTTTGCGCTCCCCGCGGTCAATGTAGTCGGAACCGATTCGGTCAACGCGGTCATGGAAGCGGCGGCGAAGGTCCATTCTCCCGTCATTGTGCAGTTCAGCAACGGCGGGGCCTCCTTCTATGCCGGCAAAGGGCTGAGCAACGAGGGTGAGCGGGCAGCGATCCTAGGGGCCATCAGCGGGGCGAAACATGTCCACACTCTGGCAGAAGCCTACGGCATCCCGGTCATCCTCCATACCGATCACGCCGCGCGGAAACTCCTGCCCTGGATCGACGGGCTACTGGAGGCGAGTGAAAAACACTTCGAAGAGACGGGTAAGCCGCTCTTCTCCTCCCATATGCTGGACCTCTCCGAGGAGCCGCTTGAGGAGAACCTGGCCACCTGCGAAGCCTATCTGAAGCGGATGAGCCGAATCGGGATGACCCTGGAGATCGAGCTGGGAATCACCGGAGGCGAAGAGGACGGGGTGGACAATACCAACGTGGACAATGCCGCCCTCTACACCCAGCCCGAAGAGGTCTGCGAAGCCTGGGAGCGTCTCAGCGCCATCAGCGACCGTTTCACCATCGCGGCAAGTTTCGGCAACGTGCATGGTGTCTACAAGCCGGGAAATGTCCATCTGGAGCCCAAGATTCTGCGCAACTCCCAGGAGTACATTCAGAAAAAACACCATACCGGCCCCAAACCGGTGAGCTTCGTCTTTCACGGCGGAAGCGGTTCCAGCCCCGAGGAGATCAAAGAGGCGATCAGCTACGGGGTGGTGAAAATGAACATCGACACCGACACCCAGTGGGCCTTCTGGGACGGTGTACGGGGATACGTGACGAAGTATCACGACTATCTCCAGGGCCAGATCGGCAACCCCGAAGGGGAGGACAAGCCCAACAAGAAGTACTACGATCCCCGCAAATGGCTGCGAGCCGGCGAAGAGTCGATGCGGGATCGGGTGGTTCTGGCTTTTGAAGAACTGAACTGTATCGATCGGTATTGAGAACATCTTTCTCAATACCGAGTCATTGGTCACTGGTCATTAGTCATTTGGATTGAATGTTTCCGTTTCTTCCAATGACCAATCACGAATGACTAACAACCCGAGAGGCCAAAAGCCTCTCGTTAAAAGTCATCCAGATCGATGCTGGATTTGGCGTAGTTGCTGACGTTGCTCTCGAAGAAGTTGCTGCGTACATCGTTCATACGCAGGTGTTTTTCCACCAGTTTCTGCAGATAGGTTTCACCGCTCTGTTCGAAGATGGGCTCCAGGCCGATCTTGTTGAGGCGGTCGTTGGCATAGTTGTAGACCGTCTGCTCCATCAGTTCCTCTGTCAGACCCATGATGGGATAGTTCTCCAGCAGATACTTTCCGTACTCCAGTTCGATATCCACCGCCTCTTTGATCATCGCGTAGGCTTTGTCCACGATGGCGGCGGGGATCTTGTTCTCTTTGTAGATGGTTTTGAAGATGTTGGCAAAAAGCGGTAGGTGGGTATTGATCTCATCCCGGGCGATGAATTTGATCATATCCCGGGCACCGGGGACTTTGTCTCCCAGAACATAGATGTAGCTAAATCCCAGGAGGAAATAGATCCCCTCCAGGTTGACGCTGGCCATGGCACTCAGCAGCATCTCGTCGGCGGAGTTTCCGTCGATGTAGCGGGCGAACTGCTCGGCGATGCGCTGGTTTTTGCGGTTGAGGGCCGCATCGTGTTTGTAGAGGTCGAAGACCTCGTCGGAGTTTCCGGCGGCATCCAGCAGTACGGCGTAGCTCTTGGAGTGGTTGACCTCCTGCATGATCTGGAGGCTGATGGCTGCCTTGACCAGGCGGTTGTTGGCCAGGCGCCGGAAATCTGAGAGATACTCCTCCTGGGCGCTGTCGTTGAAGCTGAGCTGGGCGAAGGTGAGTTTGTAGATCGCCTGCTCATTGTCGGTGAGCATCTCGAAGTTTTTCTTTTCGTTGACGGTATTGACCTCGGAGGGAAACCAGGTGTTGGCGTTCATCAGGTCATAGATATTGACACTCCACTTGTAGCGGGGCCGGTTGAAATCGACGAATCCCGTGGGATTCCCGCCATAGATCTTCTCATCCATGATCGGTTCGCCGTGGGGGTTATAATAGTGTTCAGGTTTCATATCTGCTCTACCTCTTTTCTGAATTGTTTTATAGAAAGTGGAGTTATTATACGACAGAAAAATAAAAGATCGCCGGGCCCCTGACAGGCCCCCGACAGCGGGGAGTTTTTGATGATCCATTCATGGAAGGTACCGACGCCGGTCGAGGAAATCACCGTCGAGGGTCGGCGCTGTTTCCTCAAACGGGATGACCGGATCCACCCCGATTTTTCCGGCAACAAAGCGAGGAAACTTCACTATTGGCTCCATCGGGATCTCCCGCAGATCCGCAGACTGGTCTCCTACGGATCCCCCCAGTCCAACGCCATGTACTCCCTCTCGGTTCTGGCCAGACTTCGAGGCTGGGAGTTCGAATATTTTGTCGATCACATCCCCGCCTATCTGAGAGAGAATCCCCAGGGCAACTACCGTGCCGCCCTGGAGAACGGAACGATTTTTAATGAGAAAAAAGTAATGAGAAATGAGAAATGGGAAGAGGAGGTGCTTTTCATCGAAGAGGGCGGCCGGCAGCCCGAAGCCGAAGAGGGAATCCGTATTCTGGCCGAGGAGATCATCAACTGGCAGCGGGAGCGGGGGGTCGCGAAGCTGACAGTCTTTCTCCCCTCAGGCACCGGAACCACAGCTCTCTACCTTCAAAAATCATTGCAGTTCCTCACTCTTCACTCTTCGCTCTTCACTCACGTAGTCACTGTCCCGTGTGTCGGAGATGCCGACTATCTGCGGGAGCAGTTCGCCATGCTCGAACCCGATTCGTCATTTTGGCCCCGGATCGTCGATCTTCCCAGGAAGTATTATTTCGGCAGGCTCTACCGGGAGTTTTACCAACTTTGGCTAGAATTGTATCGACAAACGGGTGTGGAGTTTGATCTGCTCTACGATCCCAAAGGATGGCTGACCCTGCTCGAACGTCGTGACAAAATGCGAGGAGAGATCCTCTACCTCCACCAGGGCGGCCTCAAGGGAAACGAAAGCATGCTGCCGCGATATCGGCGGAAATATCCAAAGTTGGATGAAATTTTGAATGGAAGCCACTTAGAGAGAAAATGATGGAAACACCGTCATCCTGAACTCGATTCAGGATCCACGGCTTCATGTGCAGTTGAGGCACCGGATTCCGGATCAAGTCCGGAATGACGAGTTCTCTCAAAAGGCTTAATGACTAATTGAGTGCTCTGAAAAACAACCGGTTTCACTCGATAGCTCTGGCAGTCGCGAACGCAAGCGCCCGTTTCACGGGTTGAGCGCTCCTTTGTCGCCATCGAGTGAAACCTCTCTTGGACATTTTTCAGAGGGTTCAATTTGAAGCATAAATCAAAAAAAGGTAGACAGCGATGAAAATCTATTACAGCGGCGATGAAAATTTTTCGGCGGAGTTCGGAGAGCTTCTCAAACGGGGGGCGATGGATATCGACAATGTGACGGAGGTGGTGGCGACGCTGCTTCGGGAGATCCGGGAGGGGGGCAATGCCACCCTGCGCCGTCATATCGCCCGCTTCGACCGCTGGGAGCCTGCCGACGATGCGGCTTTGCAGGTCGATCCGGCGGAGATGGCAATGGCCTACGAAGCCATCAGCCCGGAGCTTCGGGAGGCTCTGCATCTGGCCTATGACCGGATCAAGGCCTATCACGAGAAGCTGATGCCCCGCTCCTGGTTCGAGTACGAAAAAAACGGTTCCATGCTGGGGCAGCGGGTCACACCGGTGGATCGGGCGGGGCTCTATATCCCCGGCGGCAAGGCGGCCTATCCCAGCTCCCTGCTCATGAACGCTGTGCCGGCCATCGTCGCCGGAGTGGAGGAGATCGTAGTCTGTACGCCCACTCCGGACAACGAGATCAACGAACTGCTGCTGGCCGCCTGCCACCTCTGCGGGATCGACAAGGTCTACAAAGTCGGCGGCGCATCGGCCATCGGGGCCATGGCCTACGGGACCGAGACGATCCCCAAGGTGGACGTGATCACCGGGCCGGGCAACATCTTCGTCGCCACGGCCAAAAAGCTGGTCTACGGCGAGGTCAACATCGACATGATCGCCGGACCCAGCGAGATCGGCATCCTGGCTGACGCCACGGCGCGTCCCGACTGGCTGGCGATGGATCTGCTGAGCCAGGCGGAGCACGACGAGATGGCCAGCTCGATCCTCATCACCGAGGATGCGGAGTTGGCCAACCGGGTCAACGACGAGGTGGAGAAGGCCCTGAAGACCCTGGAACGTGAGGCCATCGCCCGCAAATCGATCGAAGAGCGGGGGGCCATCATCGTTGCCGCCGATATGGCGGAAGCGGTGGATCTGATGAACCGGATCGCTCCCGAGCACCTGGAGGTGATGACCGCTTCGCCCATGGAGCTGCTGGGCAGCATCAAGCATGCCGGGGCCATCTTCCTGGGCCGCTACACCCCCGAGCCCATCGGCGACTATATCGCCGGTCCCAACCACACCCTGCCCACCGGCGGCACGGCGAGGTTCTACTCCCCCCTGAGTGTGGAGCATTTTCTGAAGAAATCTTCGCTGATCATGATGAGTGAAGCGGGGATCAGGGAGCTGGGCGAACCCTGCGCTCTCCTCGCCCATACCGAGGGGCTTACCGCCCATGAGGCGAGTGTGAGGATCCGGTTGGAGAGTGAGTAGCGGATAGTGGGTAGATCCCCTCGTTAGTTCTCAGCCCTTCCTCTTCATTTATTTTTTCTTTGTTTCGCGACAAAGAAAAAGAGAAACGAAGTAAAGAAAAAAGAAAACGCGAAGGACTGACGTCACATAGGTGGCACCAGTGTAATTGAGGATGGAGAATTGGGAATGGAGAATTTTGGTGTGCGTTGCTTTGCAACGCCTTCTTTTGGAGCCGGGAAATCATTCCCGGCCAATCAGGTTTGAACTATTTGCCCAATACGCATAGAGAGAGTGATTAGATACAGCCCATCTCCTCCTCGGATTCCGCTGCAGGCTTGGCGGCGGCCGGGGCGGCTGTAGGTTTGGCGGCGTTGGCTGCCGGAGCGGCGGCAGGCTGGGCCGCTGCGGGTGCGGGGGCCGCTTTGGGGCAGGAGGCCAGGGCGACCTTTTTGAACTCGCCCAGAGCCTGGCGGTTTCTGGGATCGACCGCCAGAGCCTCTTTGGCATACTTCTCCGCCTGTTTCAGGTCTCCGGAATTGAGGGCTTTTTCGGTCATGGAGACATACTTCTCCACCGCTTTGGCTTTGGCGGCGACGAGGGCCTGGCCGTTGGTACCGGTGTAGAAGGCCAGGGCCAGACCGCCGATGAGGATCAGGATACCGCCGGCGACGGCTACGGGACTGGTTTTCATATTATTTTTCTCCTTTGTTTGTCAGTTTTTGCAGCAGGACCAGGAAGCCGATGATTCCCGATTCCAGCAGTACGGTCAGAATGTATGAGATGTACTCGTTGCCTCCGAAGAGATCGTGGAGTTTGAGGACTCCCAGATTGCTGCTGGAGGCGAAATCGGCAATCATGGGATAGAGCAGGAAGTAGAGGAACGCCCCGCCGAAAAGTCCCAGCAGAAAGACCAGGGCGTCACTTTTTCCCGTTCCCAGACCCGCCACGGCGGTACCGGGGCAGTACCCCGACATCACCATCCCCAGGCCGAAGAGCATTCCGCCGAAGAGATAGGGCCAGACGTAGGTCTTGGGGGTGAAAAGCGCACTGAGGTCGATCCATCCCATCCAGGCGAAGATGATGAACCACGTCGTAGCGGTGATGACCGTCACTCCCATGATCTTGGGCACAGCGAGGCTTCGGAAGTAGAAGGTATCGGCGATGTACTGGGAGCGGGTGAAACCGGTGCGTTCCAGGACGAAACCGAAGGCGAAGCCCATCACGACGGCGAAAAACATGTTCGCTTCAGGGCTGATGAGGGCGTTTTTATAAAGAGGCAGAATGAAATCCATCACTCACCTCCCTCTTTTTTCTCGCCGCCCACCCACTGCTTGCGGAAAAGGGGCGAGAAGATCAACGCCGAGCCGAAGACGGCGAACATGAAGATCCAGGTCCCTACCGAGAAGGTGGCCATCCCGTCGAGTCCCTGGCCGCTGGTGCAGCCACGGGTGAGACGGGTGGAGAACTCGATGATCATTCCGCCGATGAAGGCCCAGAGAAAGCGCTTGGCGACCGGATAGTCGGGCGACTTGTCGGGACGGATCATTAGACGTCCGGCCAGCAGGGCGCTGACGAAGCCGCCGAAGAGTATCCCGATCGTCTCGATGACGGTCCAGTTGTTGAGCGCGCTGCCGCCGTGGCGAAAGTAGCTGGCGATGTAGGCGTTGTCCAGCCAGCTCTTGTCACTGTTGACCAGTAGCTGAGCCGTGGCACGGGAGAAAGTCCCGCTGGCGCCGAAGCCCTGGGAAGCGATGGCGAAGACGAGAAAAAGCATCGTCCCCAGAACCACCCCTCCAAAGTAGGGATTCCAGTATTTCTTTTCCATATCGTTGGACTCCTTTATCTAGTCATTGGGTCTGTAATTCTATAATATTTATATCAATAAAGGCTTACAATAAAAATTACTTATGAGGTTCAAAGTTTCAAACTTTACTTTTGGTAACATCAGACGATGTCTGAACCTGGGATTCTATTCCAGGGGAAGTTCTTCTCCGGCGATCCAGACCCGTTCCGCCTGATGGGTATGCAGGATGGTCTGCAGGGCCAGATCCTCTTCCCGGGGGCAGGGCTGGGGCAGGCGGATGAGGGCGAAGTCGGCGGGGGCTCCCGCCTCGATCCGTCCGGCCTCGCTGCGGATGGAGCGGGCCGCCTCCAGGGTGACGGCTCTGAGCAGCAGATCGGCCAGCTCCTGCAGCGGTGCCCGGTAGTGGAGCATCAGTGCCGCTCGCATTTCGTCGAAAAGGCTCAGGCTCCAGTTGGAACTGAGTCCGTCGGTGGCCAGGGCTACCGGAACCCGCCGATCCTCCAGCGGGTAGCGGCCGCAGCCGAGCAAACGGTTGGAGCGGGGACAGTGGGCCACATGGTGCCCCTGCTTGGCCAGATGGCCCCGTTCTTCCTCTGTGGTCTGCACCGCGTGGACAAAAAGAGAAGGATAGCCGTCGAACTGGCTGAGAAAGGCCTCGATGGTGGTGACGGGACGATCGCTCTTGAGGTAGTTTTCGAAAAAGGGCTTGAAGTCCCCCGCTGCCTCTTCGAGCCACTGTCGCTCGGCGGGGGACTCGAGGAAGTGGGCGGAGAGGGGAAGCTGTTCCTCCCTGGCCAGTGCCACGGCCCGTCGGACCATCGCGGGATGGGTGGAGTGGGGGGCATGGATCGCCACGGCGGGAGTGATGCGTTCCTCAGGAGAGCAGCTCCGGGAAGCGTCGAGACGCTGGAGAAAATCCTGATAGAGCATATCTACGGTTGCCGGATTGGAGCCGATGATCTCGTTGAAGTAGGTCACCCGCTGGGGGACCCGGCGGCAGACCTCCAGGTCGGTGCCGAAGGTGGAGACAGCCCCGAAGCCGGTGATCCCGCAGTGAAGCATCTGGCGGCAGGCGGCCTCCATCAGGGCGTTGTCGGCCTGGGGAACCAGGGTGTCACGCTCCCGGATGACGCTCTCGAGCCAGCGGAGAAAATCTCCGTACTCCAGCCGGGTGCGATTGGCGGAGTACTCCAGATGGGTATGGACGTTGATGAAGCCGGGATAGAGGATCGAATCACTGCCGGTGTCGATCAAAGGCGCTTCGGGATACTTCTCCCGGAGTCGCTCCGGTGTGTCGATCGTCAGGATACGGTCATCGAAGGCCACGGCCTTTTCCCGCAGATAGCCCTCGGGGGTATAGAGATAGTCGGGGAGGATAATGGTTGTCATGCTTGCCTTTCAATAGATACTGATATGCAGCGATGTGGAACAGGATTATAACATTGCGATAACCGCCCCTTAATCCCCTTTGCTATAAAATGCTCCTATTTCAAAATCACATCAACAAAGGAATTTCAATGAAAGTCGTCGTCATCCAAGGCCCCAACCTCAATATGCTCGGAGTCCGCGAACAGCACATTTATGGACCCATGAAGCTGGAGCAGATCCATGAGCAGATGAAGCACTTCGCCAAAGAGAATGGGCTGGAGATCGAGTTTTTCCAGAGCAACCTGGAAGGGGAGATCGTCGATCGTATCCAGGAGTGCATGGGGGATGCCCAGGGGATCATCATCAACCCCGCCGCCTACAGCCACACCTCCATCGCCATCCGGGATGCCCTGGCCGCTGTCCAGATCCCTGCGATCGAAGTTCATCTGACCAATATCCATGCCCGGGAGGAGTTCCGCCGCAAATCGATCACAGCCGAGGTCTGCGCCGGTGTAATCGCCGGAATGGGGCCTTTCGGCTACCACCTGGCCATGATCGGGATCACCCAGATCATGAACGAGATCAAAGCGGCTCAGGAAGCCCAACGCCAGCAGCAGATGCAGCAGCAGGGATAATCGGGTGAAAAACATCCTCCTCCGGGACGAGAGCGCCCTCTACTACGAATGCGGCTACAGCTGCGACAACGCGGTCTATCTGCGTCTGGGAGAGGAGGCCTGGTTCTTCACCGACGGCCGTTACGCTGTGGAAGCGAGGGAAGCGGTCCGGGGGGCCGAAGTGGTGATCGTCTCCGATCTTTATGGGGCCGTGGCGAAACGTCTGAAAAGATCGGGCATCAAACGCTGCGCCTACGATCCAAAAGAGTGGGACTGCTACGCCTTCGGGCGCCTCGACCCCAAGGGGAAGATCCGCTGGAAGGCCGAGCCCGACTGGTCCCATCGCCGGCGGATCATCAAAACCAAGGAAGAGATCGAAATGCTGGCCCGGGCCGCCCGGGCCGGAGCCAAAGCCTTCGACAAGATCGCCAAAGCTTTCGGCAAAGAGGGTTTCGGCGAGGATGAACGGACCCTGCATTTCCTGGCGGAGCGGATCCTGCGCAAAGAGGGGAAAAGGGAGCTGAGCTTCGATCCCATAGTGGCGATCGGAGCCAACGCCGCCAAACCCCATGCCCGCCCCACAAAACGTAGGCTCAAAAAAGACGATCTGCTTCTGCTGGACGCCGGCGTGAAATACCGCCGCTACTGCTCCGACCGGACCCGGACGGTCCGGGCGGTCAAGGGGTTCGATTTCGGCACGGTCCAACGTTTCAAGTCCCGCAAGATCCAGCGGGCCTACGACACGGTGCTCAAAGCTCACGACCATGCTATCGCCAAGGCCCGCAGCGGCATGGAGGCGCGGCAGGTCGACGCCCTGGCACGGGAGGTGATCGAGAAGGCGGGCTACGGGAAGTATTTCGTCCACTCCACCGGACACGGCGTCGGGCTGGACATCCACGAGATGCCCTACATCTCCACCCGCAGCCGCACCCGGATCGAAGACGGCATGGTCTATACCGTCGAACCGGGGATCTATCTGCCCGGGGAGTTCGGCATCCGGATCGAAGACACCGTCGTCATGCAGGGCGGACGGGCCGAGGTCCTCTAAACCCTCATGGCAGTCCTGCGCAAAAGCATCTCCCCTGAGCTGACGCTGCTGCGCACACCGCTCTTTCCGTGGCGGAGTCCCCGACAGGCACTGCGACAGGGGGAGCATGAGGTCTGGCTGGGGATCGGCGGCAACCTGGGGGATCCGCTGCGGCGTTTCGGACACCTCTGGCACTTTCTGAAGCGTCAGAAGGATCTGCGCCTGCTGGAGAGTTCCCCGATCCTCGTCAATCCCCCCTTCGGCTATCTGGATCAGCCCGATTTTCACAATGCGGTTCTGCGGATCGCGACATCGATGCCCCCGCGTCGGCTTCTGCGGCGGCTTCAGGAGATCGAGCGGCGTTTTGGACGGGTTCGAAGTTTCAAGGACGCCCCCAGGACCCTGGATATCGATATACTCTTTTATGAGAATCGGCAGATGAATCGGCCGGAGCTGACGATCCCCCATCCCCGATGGGCGGAGCGTCAGTCGGTGACGATCCCGCTGGCACGGATGGAGGCGATGCCTCCATCGATCACCCGCCAAAGAGCGACAACGTCCCGAAACCATCAACAAGCCCCCGGGCCCCAGGCCCCGGAGAAAAGGAGCCAATCCATGATCGAAGAGACCTTCGAAGCCCCGACACCCAAAGAGGCTTTTGCCCTGGCCCGTTCCAAGTACCCCCATGTCAGCGATCTGCAGCTGCTGCGGGCCCGTCAGACCGTCGGGCGGGACGGGAAGCTGGTGGCGGAGATCACCGTGGCGGTCCCCGAAGAGGAGTATCTGGCCAGCCTTGGCCTGAGCGAAGAGGAGGAGCTGATCCGTGAGATGCATGAGCTTCAGGATCAGATGGAGCGGATGAAGGCGGCGGCGGGGATCCGTGACAAGAGCTCCGAGACAGTGGAAAAAGTCGTCGGGCTTTTGAGCTCCAAAGGACTGCGCCGGGACTGGCTGATGCAACGGGTGGAACCGATGCTGGGGACGGCGGTGGCGGAGGATGAGAAGCTGCTGCTGAGCTATCTGCTGGAAGAGGTGGACGAGGGGCTGCGGATCGTCCCCGAAGATCTCTCCCGTCCCCGGGTGATGATGATGGTGGGACCGACCGGTGTGGGCAAGACCACGACTATCGCCAAACTGGCGGCACGCTACAGCTACCTCCTGGATCGGGACTATCGGGTGGCATTGATCAATCTCGACACCTGGCGGGCCGGAGCCTACGAGCAGCTGGACAACTTCGCCCGGATCCTCCACCTGGAGCATCGCCGGGTGGAGCGGATCGAGGAGTTCGCGGAGCAGTTGGACGCCCTTTCGGACTACGACGTGATCCTGGTGGACACGGCGGGGATCTCCCCCTTCGACACCGACCGGCTGATCCGTACGGTGGAGTTCCTCAAAAGCGTCCGGGATCGGGAGATCTCCACCTCCCTCGTCATCTCCGCTACCGCCAAATATGAGGATATCCGTGAGATCTACGAGCACTTCAACTTCATCAATGTCGAAAACGCTATCGTCACCAAATTTGACGAAACGCAGCGGGTGGGGGATCTGATCGCCTTTTTGACCGAGCGCCATCTGCCGGTGAGCTATCTCAGCACGGGCCAGAAGGTCCCCGATGATCTGATCCCGGCGGAAAAAGAGCGGATCCTGGACGCCTTCACGGGAGAACTCCATGCTTGAGACCCAGGTGCTGCGTCTCAACCGTTCCCGCCTGCGGCACTTGAAAGAGGGGGAGTATTGCCTCTGCCTGGAGCCACTCTCCCTCAAGAGCAAGCATCTGGAGCGTCTGCTCCCCGGGGCCTGGATCGATCTGGGCGGGCAGCTTCCCGAACTCCAGATCCGCCGTGACGGCCGAAAGGTCGCCCGGGTTCACCCGGCGTCCGAAGGATGGTATGTGGGAGAGTGTGTCGAGGAGGAACCGGATCTGGCGGAGCGTAAACGGGTACTGCTGGAGGGAAGGATCGCGGTCCTCCCGGCAGAGCGTGCAATGCCCGGAGAGCGGATCGAACTTCCCCCTTCGGTCTTCGAACAGATCCTGCTCTGTCGGGGAGAGGAACCCGTGGCGGTGGCGGCACTGGCCCGCTGCTCCGAAGGGTATGGTTTGCAGATCAGGGAGCGTTGTGATGGCTAAAAACGTACTGGTAGGTATGAGCGGCGGCGTCGATTCCACCGTGACAGCGCTGCTGCTGCAGGAGCAGGGATACGAGGTCACCGGCGTCTATATGAAACTTCACGACAACGAAGCCTACCACCGGGAGAACTTCGCCAAGGTGAAACGGGTGGGGGAGTACCTCGGGATCGAGGTGCATTTTCTGGATATCTCCGGGGATTTCCGTGAGGAGGTCTACGACTATTTCGTCCGGGAATATCAGGCCGGCCGGACCCCCAATCCCTGTGTAGTCTGCAACCGTCAGATAAAATTCGGCCGGATGGTGGCCTTCGCCGACTCCCTGGGGATCGACAAGATTGCTACGGGTCACTATGTGCGTTGTGACGGTCAGTACGTCTATATGGCGGTAGACCGTAACAAGGATCAGAGCTATTTCCTAGCAGAGGTACGGCGGGAGGTTCTGCCGCGGCTGATCTTCCCCCTGGGGGAGAGGCACAAAGAGGATGTCAAAGCGATCGCCGCTCGGATCCCGGTCCTGGCGGATATCGCTACCCAGAAAGAGAGCAGCGAGATCTGCTTCGTAGAGAACGACTACACCGAGGTCCTGGCTCGCCACATGGAGATCGACCGGGAGGGGGAGGTGCTCAACGAAGCGGGTGAAGTCGTGGGAACCCATCGAGGCTATATGCACTACACCATAGGGAAACGGCGGGGCTTTACCGTCCACGGGGCCCACGATCCCCACTACGTCCTCTCCCTGGATCCGGCGCAGAACCGGATCGTCGTCGGGACCCGGGATCGGCTGGAGGAGCGTCGTTTCGAGATCGGCCGGATCAACCTCTTCGAGGATCTGGAGAGTTTCGAGTGTCAGGTCAAAGTCCGTTACCGTACCCGGGCCATCCCCGCCCGCGTCCGTATCGAGGGAGAACGGGGCGAAGTGGAACTGGCTGAACCGGTCTACGGCCTGGCGAGAGGGCAGTTCGCCGTCTTCTACGACGGGGAGCGGCTGCTGGGCGGCGGCGAGATTCTCTGAAAAATATATTTCTAATTAGATTCAGCTATCATTGTTTCTATAATTTTATTTTCAAGGAGATTTGATGAAGAGAAAACTGCTGAGTCCCCTGTTGCTGTGTGCCCTTTTGGGACTGGGAAGTACGGCCATGGCCGAGATGCCCGCTGCCCCTGCCGCGCAGGCGGCCAAGATCGATCCCGCTGCCGTGGCGGAGGCCCAAAAACTTTTCAAGAGCATGGAACTCTCCAAGATCTACACACAGATCGTCGATCAGGCTACCGAAGGACTGGTAAAACGCCAACCCGCACTGGCAAAGATCAAAAAAGAGATCCGGGATTTTTACGCCCGATATATCGGTTGGGACGCTATCAAAAATGATCTGGCCAGAGTCTATGCCAAATATTTCACCCCCAAAGAGCTCAAAGACCTTGAAGCTTTTTACAGCACCCCGACCGGCCGCAAAGCCCTGCGTCTGACACCTCAGATCATGGCCGAGGGGCGGCGGATCGGTATGGAAAAGGTGATCGCTCACCGGGAAGAGCTCAAAAAACTGGTGATGAAAGCGCTCCAGAAGCAACAGCCTCCCCAGAAGCCGGCGGCGAAATAGGCCCGGCCTTTTTAGCTCCTCCCTTTCTGTACCCCCTCGAGCGGCGTGCAGCCCTCAACACATTCCCCGTTACAAAGGTGCTATAATATCTCCCAAAAATTCTATCGGATCTCCAAGACCCCAGGTTAGGGAGAATCCGGTGTTATTAAACCGGCGGGAATCATTCTATTCAAGGAGGCGGGAATTCATTCCCGCCATGCAGGGCTATAGCCCTGCCTCCAAAAGTTGAAAGAAAATCCGCTGATTAAACCCATTCCCAACCAAAGAGAGAACGATGCAGCTTTTTGACGATGACGATTTTATGATGACCAGCCCCAGAGAGAATTTCTTTCAGATCCTCCACACTGCCAACCGCAACATCGTGGATCAGGAGATCGAGCGTTTGATCGAGCGTCTGGCCGTAGCGGAGAAGATGCTGGAAGATCATGGATTGGAAGAGGCTTACGAACGCAATGTCCAATCGATGGCCGCGACAGAGCCCCAAGAGTTCGAGAACCGCAAAAACTCCCTCTTCATCGAGACGGTGGGCAACATCGTCACCCAGTGCGAATAGGACGATCCGGTGCTGGAGGCAGTTGAACGCAGAATCGGACAGTATATCGCCGAACTGGAGGATCGGGACGCACAGGAGCTCTACTGCCGGCTGCCAGCCGGCAAGCGCCTGCGGGCCCGGCTGATTCTCACCATCGCCGGGAGGGGTCCCGCCGCGGTGAAGACCGCGGCGGTGGTGGAGATGATCCACGCCGCGAGCCTGCTGCACGACGACGTGATCGACGATGCCGATCTGCGCCGCGGCCGCCCCTCTCTCAATGCCCTCTACGGCAGCAAAACCTCCATCATGTTCGGGGATGTTCTCTACGCCAAAGCCTTCCATGAGCTGGTGGATATCGACCGGCAGGTGGCCAGGGTCCTCTCCCATGCCGTTATCGAATTGAGCCTTGGGGAGCGGCAGGACGTGCTGCTCTCGGAGCAGTTCAATTCCGACCGTGACGCCTACCTGAAGATGATCTACCAGAAGACCGCCTCCCTGATCGAAGCCTCGGCGGAGGCGGCGGCGATTCTGGCCGGGAAGAACCGGGAGGCCTACCGCATCTACGGGCGTAATCTGGGGATCGCCTTTCAGATGATCGACGATCTGCTGGACATCACCCAGAGTGCCGAGGCCCTGGGCAAGCCGGCGATGCACGATTTCGAGGAGGGGAAGACCACACTGCCCTACATCTACCTCTACGACGCGCTCTCCGAGCCTGATCGCCGTCGGCTTCTGGCCCTGCATCGGCGTCCGGTCACCCCTGAAAGTGCGGCATGGATCCGGGAGCGGATGGAGGAAACCGGGGCCTTGGAACGCTCCAGGGCGGAAGCTCGGGGGCTGATCGAAGAGGCGATCGCTCTGATGCGCCGCGAGGGAGAACCGGAGCTCGAGGCGATGGCCCGCAAGATGATCGAAAGGAACTACTGAGCATGCACTACCAGGTGGTGAGTTTCAACTACAGACACTGCGATCTGCAGCAGCGGGAACGGCTGGCCTTCAGGGACGAGGAGGAGATCCGGGAGTTTCTCCGGACCCTGGAAGCCTTCGATTTTCTTCTGGAGGCCTTCGTGATCAATACCTGCAACCGGATCGAGATCGTCACCGCCAGCCGGGACAACTTCGCGACCTTCCATGCGGTGTTGGGGCTTTTGAGTCGGACACGGGGGATCAATTTCTACGAGCTGGAGAAGAGTGCCAAACGCTATGAGGATCAAGAGGCGGTCACTCATCTCTTCAGTGTGGTCAGCTCCCTGGATTCTCTGGTGATCGGAGAGGCCCAGATCACGGGACAGGTCAAACAGGGATTCAAACTCTCCTACGACAACGGCACCGCCGGGCGGGAGCTCAACCGGGTGGTCAGCTATGCCGTCAAATGTGCCGCCGAGGTGCGCAACGCCACCAATATCTCGGAAAATCCCGTCTCCATCGCCTCCGTGGCCGTAGCTCAGGCCCAGGAGTTGATGAACGGCTCCCTGGCGGGAATGACGGGGATCGTGGTCGGTACCGGTGAGATGGGGCGCCTGGCGGCCAAGCACCTGCTCCGTGCCGGGGCGGACGTGCTGCTGGTCTCGCGGACTCGGGAACGGGCCGAGGCCCTGGCCGAGGAGCTGGGAGAGAATGTCCGGGTCGGGAGCCTGGAACGGCTGCCGATCTATCTCAACCGTTACCGTCTTCTCTTTACCGCCACCGCCTCCCCCGAGCCGATCATCACCCCCGAGATGATCGAAGAGAAAGAGCTGGATCGCCTATGGTTCGATATGGCGATTCCGCGGGACATCGCCGAAATGCCCGAGTGCGACGTCCGGATCTTCCGGATCGACGATCTCCAGGCGATCTCCAAGAACAATCACGCCCTGCGCCAGGAGCAGGCCCTCCGAGCCGGGGAGATCGTGGATCGCTACGTGGAGGAGTTCTACCGCTGGCTCCAGGCCCTCTCTGTCGAACCGGTGATCAAGCAGATGCGCCTGGAGATTGCCGAGGTCGTGGAGGAGGAGGTGCAGCGGGCTCTGCGTAAAGGCCACATCCCCGAGGCGGCGGCGGACAACGTTCGCTACCTGGTGGCCCAGGCCTTTGACAAATATCTGCATCGCCCCACGAAAAATCTCCGCCTCGCCTCCAAAGAGAGCGATGGCAGTCGGGCCATCGAGGCGATCAAGAAGATCTTCGAGATCGATACCAGCGATGTGGACCCCAGAACCTACAAAACTCAGACAAAGGACACCCAATCATGAGATTTTCCAAAATGCTGATCCCCACGGCCAAGGAGGCGCCCAGCGACGCGGTGCTCCCCAGCCATATCTATCTGCTGCGGGCCGGGTTCATCCAGAGTGTCGGCGCGGGACTCTACAACTTCCTCCCCCTGGGGAAACGGAGTCTGGACCGGGTCCGGCAGGTGGTCAAAGAGGAGCTGGATGCCGCCGGATGCCTGGAGGTGGATCTGGCGTTTGTCACCCCCGCCGAGCTCTGGCGGGAGAGCGGGCGTTTCGAGAAGTACGGCAAGGAGCTGCTGCGCTTCACCGACCGGAAAGAGAACGAGTTCGTCCTGGGCCCCACCCACGAGGAGATGATGGTCAACCTGGTGCGCCAGAGTGTCAAGAGCTACAAGCAGCTGCCGCTGCATCTCTATCAGATCAAGACCAAGTTTCGCGATGAGATCCGCCCCCGTTTCGGTCTGATGCGGGGCCGGGAGTTCCTGATGGAGGACGGCTACAGCTTCCACAAGGACGAGGCGGATATGAAGCGGGAGTTTGATCATATGGAGGCGACCTACAGCCGGATCTTCACCCGCCTGGGGCTCGATTTCCGGGTCGTCGAAGCCGACAGCGGCGCCATCGGCGGCAGCGGCTCCAAAGAGTTCATGGTCCTGGCTGACAGCGGTGAAGACACGATCGTCGTCTGCGAAGGGTGCGACTACGGTGCCAATATCGAAGCGGCGGTCCGGGCTCCCAAAGCGGCCCCGGAGTATGAGGAAGGGGAAGCTCCGGAGATGAGCGAAGGGGAGTTTCACACTCCCGGGGTGACCACCATCGACGCCTTGGCGGAATTTTTCCATCTCGATCCGCACCATCTGATCAAAGCGGTAGCGAAAAAAGCGCTCTATGACGAGGGGAAAGAGGCGATCGTGCTCTTCTTTATCCGGGGTAATGACGAGCTGGAAGAGACCAAAGCCTGCAACGCCGTGGGTGCCAACGAACTGATCGACGTCAGCGAAGAGGAGCTTCGGGCTGCCGGACTGACGCCGGGGTATATGGGCTTCGAGAACCTGCCCGAGGAAATAAGCTATCGCATCGACAAAGAGCTCAGAGGTGAATCCGATCTCATCATGGGGGCCAATCGGGAGGATTACCACCGTATCGGTGTGACGGTCCCCGAGTTTGGCGATATCTTTGCCGACCTGGTCGCGGTGCAGGAAGGGGACTGCTGTGCCCGCTGCGGCGGCCGGCTCCACTATACCAAGGGGATCGAAGTGGGGCATATCTTTCAGCTGGGGACCCGCTACAGCGAACCGCTGGGTGCGACCTTCCTGGATGAAAACGGCAAGAGCCGTCCCTTTGTCATGGGGACCTACGGGATCGGGGTTTCCCGGCTCCTGGCGGCGATCATCGAACAGCACCATGACGACCGGGGATGCATCTGGACTCGGGAGAGCGCCCCCTTCGATCTGGAGATCATCGTCTCCAACATCGCCAACGACACCGAGCGGGAAGCGGCTGAGGCCCTCTATCGGACTCTCAGTGCCAAAGGGGTGGCGGTCTTGCTGGACGACCGCAAGGAGCGCTTCGGCTTCAAAATGAAAGATTTCGAACTGATCGGCATCCCACTGGGGATCGTCGTGGGCAAGAAGCTGGCGGAGGGGCAGGTGGAGCTGATCGTCCGGGACGGGCTGGAACGTCTCGACGTCGCGGTAGAGGCGGTGGCGGACGAGGTCCTCAAACGGGTTTGAGATGATCTTCCTGGTCCTGCTCTTCTTCGCCGAACTCTTTGTCTCCCTGAAAGTGGGGATCATGATCGGCTTCGGGTGGAGCGTGGTCTGGATCCTTTCGACCATGGTGATCGGAGCGTTGCTGCTGCGCCTGTCGCCCTATGCCCTCTGGAACAATTTCCAGACCTTTAACTTCGGCCATTTCGATATCCGTGATGTCCACAACGCCTCCATGGCCTATCTGCTGGGGGCGATTCTGCTGATCATTCCCGGAGTGCTGACCGACCTGATAGGAATCGGTCTGCTGCTTTACACACTCTATTTACATTTGTTCGCTAGAATCCGACCGACACCCAAAGCAACTCACGACCCATTTAATGAAGGAGAAAACAATGTCATCGATGTGGAAATTATCGACGAGCCTGATCGCGGCGACTCTGATCGCCGGAGCCGCTGAATTCAACCTGGAGAACTTCGTTCGCCATACCCTGGTACAGAATCCCCGGATCAAGGTCGAAAAAGTGACCAAGATCGCCGAGCAGCCTCTGGAGGGCCGTCCCGACTGGAAAGCCTACATGTTCACCATGGACCTGGCCGTCGGAAAGAAAAAACAGCAAGTACCCGAGATGGTCTTCGTCAACAGCAAGGATCAGCTGGCGGCCATGTCACTGATCGATATGAAAACCGGCCGGGACCTACGCAATGAGATCAAACCGACCATGCCCGCCGATTTCTACGACAAGAGACATCTGGTGGCCGGCAAGGCCGATGCCCCCCACAAGATTGTCGTCTTCTCCGATCCCCAGTGTCCCTTCTGCCTGAACTACATGCCGGGTCTGCTCAAGGATGTCCGGGCCCATCCCGACAAAGTGGCCCTCTACTACTACCACATGCCTCTGGTCAGCCTCCACCCGGTCTCCGAGGTCCTGACCCGGGTCATGGAGCACTTGCAGAGCCAGGGAAAGACCGACGAGGCGATGAAGCTCTATCAGCTCAAGATCGATCCGCGGCTGACTGACGAAAAGAAGATTCTTGCGACGATCAAACAGCAGCTCGGAATCGATCTTAAACCCGAAGATATCGACAAGCCCGAGTATAAAAAAGCGGTTCGGGAAGATATGAAGAAGGCCGCTTCCATGATGGTACGCGGTACGCCTACGGTTTACTTCGACGGCAAATATGACGCCGGACGCAGCGAATACAAAAAATATCTCAAATAACACCTAGGCGGTCCAAGTGAAAAAACTGACCATTGCCACCCGGGCCAGTCAGCTGGCACTCTGGCAGGCTTACCACATCAAGGCGAGGATCGAAAAGGCCCACCCCGAGATCAGCGTGGAGCTGGAGGAGATCACCAGCCGGGGTGACAAGATTCTGGACCGCCCTCTGGCCCTGGTGGGCGGCAAAGGGCACTTTACCAAGGAGCTGGAGGATGAGATGCTGGCAGGCCGTGCCGATCTGGCGGTCCACTCCCTCAAAGACGTCCCCACCTTCATTCCCGAGGGGCTGGAGCTGGCGGCGATCACCGAGCGGCAGGATCAGAGCGATGTCTTTCTTTCGCATCAGTTTTCATCCTTTGAAGCACTCCCTGAAGGGGCCGTCGTCGGGACGACAAGTCTGCGGCGTCGGATGCAGCTGCTTCAGCGGCGCCCCGATCTGCAGGTGAAGGATCTGCGGGGCAATGTCAATACCCGCCTTCGGAAATTGGCGGAGGGACAATACGATGCGATCATCCTGGCCTATATCGGCCTGGCGCGCCTGGATTTGCTGCGGGAGATTCCCCATGTCCAGAAGCTGGAGTGGATGATCCCTCCCATGGGCCAGGCGGCACTGGGGATCGAGATCGTCACCGGCAACGAGACGGTCCGACAGATCGCCATGGAGCTGGACGATCCGGTGACGCACCTTTGTACGGATATCGAGCGGGAGTTCGTATCGGCGGTGGGAGCGGGCTGTTCGGCCCCGGTGGCGGTCAATGCCCGTCGTCTGATCGATGGAGAGCTGGACCTCCGGGCCATGCTGGGCTACCCCGACGGCAGCAAAGTCCTCTACGAGGAGCTGCTTCTTCCTCCGGAAGAGGCGGAGGGTTCCGGAGGTCGACTGGCACAGAAGATGATCGACGACGGCGCCCTGGAACTCCTGGCCGAGGCGGAAAAACTCGCCTTCAAGGATGAACGCCCCGAACGACTGTAGTTGTTCTAGTCTTTCCCCTCGTTCCCACCGCCTCGGTGGGAATGCCTCCAACACACGTAGTCACCCCTGCATGCTTTCCGACTTCCATTTTTTCAGAGGGCTCCATAAGAGATTGTTTTGTCGTCCTCACAGAGCCAGGTATGGCTTCCCGCCGGGGACGGTGGGAACCAGAAAAACTGAAGTTATTCCCCGACAATTTCTTCCCGATGCTTCGCTTCGTCGAAGCGTTTCCCCAGAAAGTCGCAGATCTGTCTTGCATCCTTCTCGGCGATGGCCAGGGAAGTACTGGCGCCGGGGGAGGGGGTCATGTTGAAGATGGCGCCTCCGACGGTGAGCTTGGCCTCTCCCATCTGGAGCTGATGGGTGTTTTTGTCGATGATCTGGGGACGCATTCCACCATAGCCGTCGGCAAAGACCAGATCGTCGGCGGTCATGGAGGGGATGATCTTTTTTGCATCTTTGACGAAGACGTTTTTCCCCACATAGGGCAGCTCGTCGAGGAAGTTGCGGAAGATGTAGTTTCGGATGGTGCTGTCTTTGAGCAGGTTGTAGTAGACCTCCAGGGTATCCTTGCCGATGTCCATCGCTTCGAGGAGGTCCATGATGTGGGCCTGGCGGTAGCGCTCCAGTTTGGGCAGGGCGAAAGCGGTGGGTCCGAAACGGGTGTTCCAGTCAGCGGTGATGTCGGGGTCGGCATGGACGGCGGCGAAAGGGAGCTTGGGATGCTGCATGGTGTAGACCTTGCTGTTGAGGAGCTTGCGGGTGGTGAAGAAGAAGCTGCCGCCGATAGGCAGGATCGCCAGATTCTTCCCGTACCCCAGATGCTGGGCGAAGAGCAGGGAGTAGGCCCCGGCGTTGGCGACGACGCTGCGGGCTTTGTAGGTGCTGTTGGGGGTGACGATCTCGAAGAGTCCGTCGGCCTCCCGGATCTCGGTGACCTCCTCGTTGTAGTGCATCTGGATGTTTTTGCCGCTCTCCAGAGCGTTCTCGATGAAGCTCTCGCTGAGCTTTTGGAAGTCGACTGTTGTGATCTCTCCTTCGACGCCCAGGGCCAGGACCTTCTCCTCCCGTCCCTCCATGAGCATCGGCTCCCTCTCCCGGAGCTCGTCGCCCTCCATCCGGCGATAGTAGGGGAAGAGTTCGGAGAACTCCCTGTAGCGCTCCTCCAGCCGTGCCGTCTCCTCCTCTCCCACGGCCAGGATCATCTTGTCCCGCCGGAAGCCGATGCGCTCCTCGTATCCGAAGCGGGTGATGTAGTGGGCGATCATTGCGGCGTTGTGTTTGACGGTACGGGCCTTCTCCAGAGTGTAGTTGGTCTCGATATCGCCGATATGCAGTGTTTGGGAGTTGGCCCTGGGGCTGGAGTTGAGCAGGGCGGGCTCTTCATATTTTTCGAAAAGGATCACCTCCCGGATGTCGGTATAGCGTGCCAGAGTGTAGAGCAGGGCGCTTCCCGCTACCCCGGCGCCGATGATGGCCGTGTCGAAAGTTTTGTTGATGATCATTTTCTCCCTTTTTTATGATGACCTATCGGGTATTCTTATCCACTCTCGCTTCGAGATTGCTGACAGATACCGAAATTTCGGACTGAATCCTCTTTTCCTGTCGAGAGTCGGATTTTCAGACATTCAGTGATATTTCCGATTCCGGTGTCAACCGCTTCTAACCGGAGTTCCGGCATCATTTTTACAGAGAAGGAGGCAGTATGGCGGAACGATACCTGATGACCATCGATGCGGGGACGGGGAGCGTCCGGGCGGTGATCTTCGATACCCGGGGTCGGCAGCGGGGGATCGGACAGCGGGAGTGGCACCACCGGAGCGAGCCGGGGGTCCCCGACTCCATGAGTTTCGATTCGGAGGCAGGTTGGAGACTGACGGTGGAGTGCATCCGTGAAGCATTTGCCTCTTCCGGTGTTGACAGTTCCGAAATCGCCGCGGTTTCGGCGACGAGTATGCGGGAGGGGATTGTCCTCTATGACCGGGAGGGGCGGGAGCTCTTTGCCGTGGCCAATGTGGATGCCAGGGCCTCCCGGGAGGTGGCGGAGCTTCACCGGGAGTTTCCGGAGCTGGAGCGGGAGGGGTATGCACTCAGCGGCCAGACCTTTGCGCTGGGAGCCATCCCGCGTCTGCTCTGGGTACGCCGTCACCGTCCGGAGATCTACGAAGAGGCCGCCGCCATGACCATGATCAGCGACTGGGTCCTGGCCCGTCTCAGCGGTGTGGTCGCCGCCGAACCCTCCAACGCCGGAACCTCGGGGATCTTCTCCCTGGCCGAGCGCAACTGGGCCCCGGAGCTGGCGAGGAAAGCGGATCTGCGTGACGATCTCTTCCCGCCGGTGGTCGAGACAGGCACCGTTCTGGGCCGTGTGACGGCTGAAGCGGCAGCGGCGACGGGGCTGAGCCCGGAGACCCTGGTGGTGGCCGGCGGCGGGGATGTGCAGCTGGGCAGTGCGGGACTGGGAATCGTCCGGGAAGGAGACAGCGCCATCCTTGGGGGCAGCTTCTGGCAGCAGATCGTCAATGTCCCCGCCGCAAGCAGCGATCCGGCAATGAACATCCGGATCAACCCCCATGTCGTCCCCGGCCTCTCCCAGGCGGAGGGGATCACCTTTTTCACCGGTCTGGTGATGCGCTGGTTCCGGGACAGTTTCTGCCAGGGTGAAGCGGAAAAGGCATCGGATGCCGGGATCGATCCCTACACCTGGATGGAGCGGGAGGCGGCGCAGGTACCGCCGGGTTCTCTGGGGATCGTGCCGATCTTCTCCGATACGATGAAATACGGCCGCTGGTACCATGCGGCACCCTCCTTTGTCAACCTGCCGCTGGAGGGACCGGTCAAGGCGGCGATGTTCCGGGCGCTGGAGGAAAATGCGGCCATTGTCTCGGCACTCAACCTGGAGAAGATCTTCGACTTCGCCGGGGTCCAGAGCGATCATCTGGTCTTTGCCGGCGGCGCGGCCAAAGGGGAGCTCTGGCCTCAGATCCTGGCCGACGTGACGGGCCGGGAGATCCGTATCCCCGAAGTGACGGAGGCGACGGCGCTGGGCGGGGCCTTTGCCGCCGGGGTGGGAGCGGGGATCTACGGCTCCCTCACCGAAGCGGCGGATCGGCTGGTCCGCTGGGCACGTCACTGCGAGCCGGATCCGTCCCTTTTCGGGTTCTACCGGGAGCAGGCGGAGCGCTGGCGGGAGATCTACGATACGCAGCTCCCCCTGGTTGACAGGGGATTGACGACATCGATGTGGAGGGCACCGGGACTATGAAACTGACATCCGAAAAGGCACATGAATATCGCTTCGGGGACCACGGCCCCAAATACCTGACCAAGGGAGAACGGGTCGATCTGGGGATCGTGGTGATCACCCCCGGCGAATCCCATCCCTGCCATCGGCACGAGCATCAGGAGGAGTCCTTTCTGGCGCTGGAGGGGGAGTGCGAAGTCTGGGTCGACGGCGAACGGGTGCTGCTGAAGGCCGGAGACTATCTGATCTGCGAACCGGGAGAGGCACACTATTTTCGCAACGTTTCGGAGAAGGATTTCAAAGCGGTCTTTGTCAAGGCCCCCCATCTGGAGTTCAAGGACAGCGTCTATATCGACTGGGAGCCGGGACAGCCTTTTGTCTGGGAGTGAGGGGGTGGTATGGGGCACTTTCCTCTCCTTCCCACCATCTTGGCGGGAGTACCTAGATGACATATCTTGTCATCCTTTGATACTCTCCGATTTTTACGTTGTTTAGCTTGCAGTTCTTTTCAGGGGTTATATTAGCAATAGGAACGTTTGTTGTACTCACAGAGAGTCTCGTATGGGTTCCTATCAGGGGACGGTGGGAACCAGTACAAAGTGCACCCAATTGTTAGAATTTCAGTGCTTTACTATAATTACCTGAATATTTCCATTCTCTGTCTCAAGACCATTTTTAAACTCTTCTTCATTCTGGATTCCTCCTATGTCATAGACAATAAAAACAATTCTATCATACGATTTACTGTAAGATTGGATATCAGTATTGATTTCATCAACTATAGACTTGGCTTTTGACGAACTTTTGCATAATTTCACTTCAATAGCTAAGGACAGCCTGTAAATGATAAAATCTGGCACAACCTCCTTTATTGATACTCTTACACGTCCCTTTTCTCTCTCATAGTCAATTCCTCTGCTCATACCACGCCCAATTAGAAGTTGTTCTATAACATCTTGGACTTGCTTTTCATACTTAGGCGTTTCGAAAATAGCTTTTCGCATATTTGCTTGAAAAAAATCGACCAGACTTCTTGTTTCATCAGACTTAACCCCAAGTGTATGTTCTAGAAAGGCAATCAAAATGAGAAGATTTGTATAAACAGCTTCAAAATATTCTTTCTGGAGGAGTCCTGGAGTCTCAAAAGAACTTTTTACTTTACTAATATCCCAAGTCCCTATTGGAGCGGTGATTTCGACTATTTTTGATACAGAAGTAACTATTTGCTGATACTTTTCCATGAAGGACCGATATCCAACATATCTCCAATGGGTTTCGTTAGCAGAAGAAATCGCAGCATCCATTGCTTGTTTTAGTGCAACAGCTGACCGCAAATGACCCTTAATATGGCTTAACAATGCCTTGTCCATTTTTCTCTTTTCTTTATTCTAAGTAGATTCGAATGACCAAGCTGTGCGGCGCAAATGAAGCGCAGCGTAGTTTGCGTATGAACGAGTGCCTTGTTATGTGTTGCGATACACTGAATCACGATGAAACTCCATGTACACTTGATGCTCACTTTTTAGTTTAACTGCCATTGAGTCAGTAATGCCTAATTCGTCAGGTGATTGAAGAAAAGGCGAAATCATTATTTTGCCTGTTTCATCGAATGATATTAGACCAGCATCGAAAGCCTTATCTAAAGTAGGCAACAAAAGCAAACCGTTGTAACCATCAAGCCGTTCAGCATTTGATGATGCACGCCAAGGCTTAATATGCGAAGCAACCAACATTGTTGCATCCTTATACCCTGTTACAGCACAACCTCCCCAAATTGATATTAATTTTTGACGAAAGCTTCCTTGCCCTATTCTGGTTTTAAGTAATGTTGCTTTTTCTGTGTCAGTAATATTATCTTCGGACAGTATTTCTTCAACATCCGTCTCTATGTCTGAATCAAATCCTTCAAGTAGGTATTCTGCATATTTATTCAATGCACTATTGTACATATTGTGGCCACGTTCATTCCGCTCTTGATAGATTGGAAGTTCTCTCAACCTAATGGCAATGGCTTCAAAACGACTATGACTCAAAATAGATGTAAGAGGCCCATCCATAATACCGCCATCAATGGCCCACTCGGACATTGCGCCGCTAATTGCACCCTCATATTTCTTTATGGATGATTCTGATAAGCCTCGATGTCTCATCCAATCTTCAAACGTCACTTACTACTCCTCTTGTGACACATAACTATTTATAGTATGAAATTTTTATACCAAACACCCCTAATATCCCCAAATAGCAGAAGATTTGAAATGTGCTGCTATTTCCAATACCATGACAAAATGACATATTATGTCCTATTCTACTGAATCTTCATACGAAATCCCCTTATCCTTTGTTTTGTGCTATCGGCAATACGGCCGTTATCCATATAAAATGTTCCGCTATTGGAGGAAAAGATAGACTTATCGATCCGGTTTTCAGAGGGTTCTATTCCTATAGACATGCTATCGGTTCCAGGGCGGTTTTGGATCGTTGGGGTTTGCGTATACATTCCCACGCAGAGCATGGAACGAGAGAAGAAAATATAAAGTTCTGATCAAAGTGGAAGAATTTTGGTAGATTGTACTCCCGTATGCGTTTCCACCAAGACGGTAGGGATGATAGGCGGGGCGTTGGTGTGTATGCTTCCGTACCGAATCAGATGCGCCGAGTGCGGCTCAGAACTCTTCGAAGAGAGGGGTGAGCTCCTGGGAGTACTTTTCGGCGGTGTGGACTTCGTAGTTGGCTTTGTAGTAGAGGTAGTGTTCAGAGTGTCGATGTCCCTCCAGGGCCTCCTCGCTCTCCCAGGCCTCCACCACGACGAAGTGGCCCGGGATCTTGCTCATCTCGTAGATATCGTAGCGCAGACAGCCCTGTTCGGCTCTGGAGGGCTGCACCATGTCCCGCAGCAGGATCCGCAGGGGCTCTTCGTGGCCGGATTGGGCGATGAACGTGACTTGTTTGACAACCATAGTGACTCCTTGAAAATTAATCAGCTTTTTTGCGCAGTTTGGCCTGCTCCAGCTCCCAGTACTCCATGGCGAAGAGCTCGGCGGGGCTGAGGCTGTGCCATCCCCCCATCTGCTCGGCACGGAGCATGGCACGGATCGTATGTTCGACGATATCGGTGACGATACGCCGCTCCTTCTCGCCGGCGGCGAAGATCAGGACGCCTTGGCCCGGCATGACCCCCCAGCGCGGGGCGGGATCGAGCCGTCGGTGTTTTGGCTCCGCATGGGTCCGGAAATAGCTTTCGTACTCTTCGGCGAAGCTGTCGATCCCCTCGAGGGGCCGGTCGGGATTGAGCAGAGCGGGAAAGGGTTTGATCCGGATGACATGTTCGGGGGTCAGTCCCCCGCTGTGGACGATACGCCGCACTCCGGGACGGTGGGAGAGGGCTAGGGCTTCCGGGGACTGGATAGAGCGGGCTTCCAACGTCGTGCCCCGCAGTCCGGAGACCGCTTCGGAGAGGGCCGTCAGGGTCCCGGGGGCGATCGGTTCGGCCTCCGGCGCGGCGAGGTGCAGAGGGGCTTGCGATTCCAGATACTCCTCGGCCCGGGTGACGATCCCGATCATCCGGTCGTAGGAGCGCCGGGCGTCGTCGTCGAAGGTGAAGACGCCATGATGCATGAGGAGAATCCCCTCCAGCGCCTGCCAGTCGATCCCTTCGGTCAGCTCTCTGACGGTCCGGGCCAGTTCGAAACCGGGCATGACGTAATCGACGATCAGCATCCCTTCGCCGTAGAGCTTCTCCAGCCGCCGCCGTCCGTCGGGAGTGTTGGAGATGGTCACCACCGCATCGGCATGGGTATGATCCACGTAGGCAAAGGGGATCAGGGCGTGGAGGATCGCTTCGATGGAGGGATTGGGAGCGTTGGGGTCACGGAGGGCCTCTCGCTGCAGCGCTACCATCTCCGTGTCGCTGAGCTGCTCCCTCTGTGCCATCTCCAGCAGAGCATCCATCGCCACGGGGGCGAATCCGGGGGCTTCGATGGTGTCCAGGTTCCAGCCGCTGCCTTTGACGTAGAGGGTGTCGTCGATCTTGACGGAGGTGTTGCCCCCGCCGTGGAGGACCAGGTCGGGTTCCTGTCCCAGGAGGCGGGAGGTATAGACCCGCAGCTCCAGCGGGGAGAGTCCGGCGGAGGCCTGGGGGTCGAAACGGTTGAGCATGGCGGGTTCCTCCCTTGGCTGGATATACCCCTATTGTAGCATGAGGGTGGATGGGGCATGTTCGTTGACTGACTCCGGGCTTTCTCTTCAGGAGAAAGCGATCTAATCCGTAAAGTTCTGAGAAGTGGAGTGCCGTTGGATTCCGGAGGATCAGCCTTCGGCGGCTTTTTCTTTGACGAAGGCCTCCATCTCGTTCACGATGGGTTCGATGGGGCGCTCGCCGTCGATGATCTTGAGCAGTCCCTTCTCCTGGTAGAACTTTTCGATCTCGGGCAGAGGGTCGAGGTAGATTTTCATCCGCTGATAGAAGACCTCCTCGTTGTCGTCGCTGCGCTTGACCTCGGCCTCTTCGGCCCGGCCCAGGATCCGTTCTTTGGCTACCGCTTCGCTGACCCGGACTTCGATGACCGCTTTGAGCTCTACATCCTTCTCGTTTTTCAGGATCTCGTCCAGAGCTTTCATCTGCTCGGTGCTGCGGGGGAATCCGTCGATGAGGATGATGTCTTTGGGCGCGTTCTTGACAGCGTTGATGATGGTGTCGATGACGATGTTGAGGGGGACCAGGGCTCCTTTGGAGATGTAGCTTTCGATCTCTTTGCCCAGCTCGCTGCCGCTGGCGACCTCCTGGCGGAGCATCTCGCCGGTGGAGTAGTGGACGACGGTGTCGGGATTGCGCTCGGCGATGATCTCCGCGTCGGTGGTTTTGCCGGAACCGGGGGCTCCGATGATGAGGAAGAGTTTTTTTGCCATGAATTATCCTTTGTTTTAGTCACTGGTCATTGGCCACTGGTCATTGGGTTGGAAGCCTCTCCCCAATGACGAATGGCCAATGACTAATGACTGAAAGAGCGACGCTCTTTCCTCTTACTTACTGATCTTACGCACAATTGTCGGTTTTGCTGGGTAGCTCTGGCAGTCGCGAACGCCGTTGGCGCCCCTTTGGGGTTGGGCGCTCCTTTGTCGCCACCCAGCAAAACCTCTCTTAGATGGTTTTTCAGATAAGTGCGTAACATCAGTTACTCCGCCGTCGGGCGCTGCCGCAGGCGGATATGGAGCTCTTTGAGCTGTTCGGGATCCACGGGGCTGGGGGCCTGGGTCAGGAGGCACTGGGCCCGCTGGGTCTTGGGGAAGGCGATGACGTCCCGGATGCTTTCGGTGCCGGCCAGGAGCATGATCATCCGGTCGAAGCCCATGGCGAAGCCGCCGTGCGGGGGTGCGCCGAACTCCAGAGCCTCCAGGAGGAAGCCGAACTTCTCCTGGGCCTCCTCGTCACTGATGCCCAGAAGCTTGAAAACCTCTTTCTGGATCTCGGGCTTGTGGATACGGATCGATCCGCCGCCCAGCTCCGTGCCGTTGAGGACCAGATCGTAGGCGACCGATTTGAGGTCCTCGATCTCTTCGTAATCCAGCCCGCCTTTTTCGTTGAGTTTAGGCATGGTGAAGGGGTGGTGGAGCGCTTTGAGTTTGCCCTCTTCGACTTCGAACATGGGGAAATCGACGATCCAGACGAATTTGAACTCTCCCTCGGGGATGATCTCCATCAGCTCCGCCAGGTAGAGGCGGAAACGGCCCATATAGTCCAGGACCACCTTCTTCTCCCCGGCGCCGAAGAAGACGACGTCACCCACCTGCAGCTTGCAGCGCTCGATGATCGCCTGCAGGTCCTCTTCGGTGAAGAACTTGGTCAGGGGCCCCTTGAGTCCCTCTTCTTTCATCTGGAAGTAGCCCAGCCCCTGGGCACCGAACTTGCGGACATAATCCTCGAAGCCTTTCATCTGGCGCTTGGAGAATATGTTGTCGCCGTTGGGGACTTTGAGGGCTTTGATGCGGTTCTTTTTGGGGGATTTGGCGATGGTGCTGAAGATCTCGTTGTCACAGCGCTCGAAGATGTCGATGACGTCCACCATCTCCAGGCCGAAACGCAGGTCGGGCTTGTCGGAGCCGTACTTCTCCATCGCTTCGTCATAGGTCATTCTCGGGAACTGGGCAGGGAGCTTCTTCCACTGGTCACAGGCGGCCCAGATATCCCGGATCAGCCGTTCGGCCACTTCGATCACTTTTTCCTGGTCGCAGAAGCTCATCTCCACGTCGATCTGGGTGAATTCGGGCTGGCGGTCGGCCCGCAGGTCCTCGTCGCGGAAACATTTGGCGATCTGGAAGTAGCGGTCGAAGCCGCTGATCATCAGCAGCTGCTTGAAGAGCTGGGGAGACTGGGGCAGGGCGTAGAACTCCCCGGGCCAGACCCGGCTGGGGACCAGGTAGTCCCGGGCCCCTTCGGGGGTGGATTTGGTAAGCACCGGTGTCTCCACCTCCATGAAGCCCAGCTCCGCCAGAGAGTTGCGGGCGGCGATGGCCGCCTGGGAGCGGAGGCGGAAGATCTGATGCATCTTCGGCGTCCGCAGATCGAGATAGCGGTACTTGAGCCGGATCTCCTCGTTGACCTTCTCGTCCCCCAGTTCGAAAGGCATCGGTTTGGAGGCGTTCTCGATCTTCAGCTCGCTGACGACGATCTCCACTTTGCCGGTTTTGATGTTGGGGTTCTCCAGCCCTTCGCCCCGGGCTCTGACCTTGCCGGTGGCGACGAGGACATACTGGTCGCGAACCTGATCGGCGATGCGGTGGGCCGCTTCGCTGTCGGCGGGATCGCAGACGAGCTGGACGATCTCCTCCTTGTCCCGGAGGTCGATGAAGATGACCCCTCCATGGTCGCGTCGGCTGGCGACCCAGCCGGCGACGGTCACTTCCTGACCGATGAGTTCTTCGGTGATTTCATCACAGTAATGGGTTCTCACAGTGTTTCCTGATGCTAAGAATTTGGCGCGATTATAGCGCAAAGGGGCTGAAAGGAGAGGGCGCACAGCCCTCGATCAGAGCTCGGTCTCCATCGGGGGGATGGCCTCTTCCAGCTCCGGTTCGTCGCTGGGGCGCCCTTTGGGGAGGAGGAGGTTGAGCAGAATGCCCGTGACGGCTCCCAGCCCGATCCCGCTGAAGGCCACCCCGCCGAAATCGAAGCTCATCCCCCCGATGGCGAAGACCAGGATCAGGGAGACGATGATCATGTTGCGGGGTTCGCTGAGGTCGGTCCGGGCGTGGACCAGGGTGTTCATCCCCACCGAGGCGATGACGCCAAAAAGCAGCAGCAGGATCCCGCCCATGACCGGGACGGGGATGGTTTGGAGGAATCCTCCGAGCTTCCCGAAAAAGGCCAGGATGATGGCAAAGATCGCCGCCCAGGTCATGATGGCGGGGTTGAAGGCCCGGGTGATGGTGACGGCGCCGGTGACCTCGGAGTAGGTGGTATTGGGCGGCCCCCCGAGGAACGAAGCGGCACTGGTGGCCAGTCCGTCGCCCAGCAGGGTCTTGTGCAGGCCCGGCTTTTTCAGGTAGTCCTCGCCGGTGACCCGGGAGATGGCCAGCATATCGCCGATATGCTCCACCGCCGGGGCGATGGCGATGGGGAGGATGTAGAGGATCGCTTCCCAGTTGAGTTCGGGGGTGACGAAGGAGGGGACGGCGAAGAAAGGGGCTTTATGGATCGGACCGAAATCGACGATCCCGAAGAGCAGGGCGACGCCGTAGCCGACCACCAGTCCGATGAGGATCGGCAGCAGTCGGATCATCCGCCGACCCAGCAGGGTCGCCAGGATCGTCGCGGCGAGGGTGATCATGGAGACGGTGATGGCGGTGCCGAAGGGGACCAGGACCGTCTTGCCGTCGCCGGTGTGGCCGGTGGCCATATGGACCGCTACGGGCGCCAGGATCAGACCGATGGTCATGATGACCGGTCCGGTGACCACCGGCGGCAGGAGCTTGAGGATGAAATCACTCCCCCGCAGGCGGATCAGCAGGCTCAGCAGACCGTAGAAGAGTCCGGCAGCCACCAGACCGCTCAGCGTCCCGGCGATCCCCCACTTCTGCACGCCGTAGATGATGGGCGCGATGAAGGCGAAGGAGGAGGCGAGAAAGATGGGCGGAACTTTGGGCCGGGTGGTGAGCTGGAAGATCAGGGTCCCCAATCCGGCGGTGAAGAGGGCGACATTGGGATCGAGACCCGTGAGGATCGGCACCAGGACCAGGGCCCCGAAGGCGACGAAGAGGAACTGAAGGCCTACCAGAGCATCCCTCGCTCTGAAGCGGTAGTCGGTCGGATTCATCGGTACTCCTTGCAATCGATGGAAGAGGACTCGGTGGAGTCAAGCGGTGAAAAGGGACGTTCGGAGCATTTTATCACATACATTTAACCCACTCTATGCACTAGCCAGCACCTCATCTGCATCGATCATCGGCGGGATGGGCGATCGAAGCGAATGCTCAACGCACCTTCCAGGTGCGCCTGCGCTTCTCTCCGACACCCCTTCACGCCGAGCATCGACGCATCTGAAGCACTTTCTACTGCATAGAATGGGTTTAAGGAAGAATCGGTGATAATCAATCCAATAATATTTAGGAGGACCCCCCATGAAGAATCTCCATCTCATCGAACATCCGCTCATCCGACACAAGCTCTCGCTGCTGCGGGACAAGAGCACGCCCATGCACGAGTTCCGCCGGCTGCTGGACGATATCGGTCTGCTGATGACCTACGAAGTGACTCGGGAGCTGGACTCGGTGCCGGTCGAGGTCGAAACCCCGGTGGGCACGGCGGAGTGCAACCGTCTGGCCAAACCGCCGGTCCTGGTGACGATCCTGCGGGCGGGGATCGGAATGCTGGGCTCCTTTATGCAGATGCTGCCGGAGAGTCCGGTGGGGTTCCTGGGAATGCAGCGCAACGAAGAGACCCTACAGCCCGAGAGCTACTACTCCAAGATCCCCTCTGCCGCACGGACCCATCCGGTGATCCTGATCGATCCCATGCTGGCGACAGGAGGCTCTGCATCCGCGGCGGTGGCCCATCTGGAGTCCCACGGAGTGAGGGAGATCGTTTTTGTCTGTCTGGTGGCGGCGCCCGAGGGGGTCCAGGCCCTCAACCGCTCCCATCCCGATCTGCAGATCTACGCCGCGGCCCTCGATGACCGGCTCAACGAGCACGGCTACATCGTCCCGGGACTGGGCGATGCGGGAGACCGGGTCTTCGGCACCGGAGCGGACGACATCCGGTAGCGAGATGACGCAGAGGAGAGGGGTTCCGACTTGTAGAGAAGAAAAAAGACCCGGATCGTTGGCTTCCCGCCGTACCGACTGCTTGCCGGGAACCGGGTGCACTCCCATCTTTGTCACTACAGATCGAAGGCAAAGCGATCCTCACATTTTTGATACAATCACGTAGATCAACTTTCGCAGGATTTGTCATGAACAGTTACTATCGGGTCTTTGGCACGCTTTTTCTGCTCTACGCGCTGGGGTGGAGCATCGCCCAAAGTTTTTGATGCAGGGGATGCGAATGTCCAAAGCGGTTCGACTCAACGGCAAAAAGATCAAACGTTTCGCGCGACGCCCCTGGCTGCTCTATCTTTTCCTGCTTCCGCTCTTTTTTTCCGTCGCCGCCTCCCTTTTCGAGGCGGAATACGGTCGCTTTCTCGTAAAACTGGGTCTCTTTGCGCTTTTTGCGGGAAGTGTGACGCTGATCGACAGAGGTTTGCGTGAAGGTCACAGGTACGAGGAAGCGGTCATCTGCAAAGCCCCTTTTCCTTACAAAAGTGTCGGCGCACTCACTCTGGGAATCACAGTTTTCCTGCTGGCGTTTCTCGTGGACGGGGCAGGGGTTTTCCGGAGCCTCTTTCTCGCTGTCTTGACGAGTGCCGGGGTTCTGCTCAATTACGGTCTTGATCCCCGGCGGGACAAACTTCCCCGAAACAGCGGCGTCGAACCCGAATTGCTGCTGAAAAGCCTGAACGAGGCGGAAGCGACACTGGCAGAGATCGTCGAAGCCAAAGAAGAGATCCGTGACCCGCGCCTGGAACAGGCGCTGGATCACGCCGTGGCCAACGCCCGGGAGATTCTCGACACCCTCAAGGCCGATCCCAGGGATATCCGTGTCGCCAGGAAATTCCTCGTCGTCTATCTGGAGGGGATCAGAACGGTCATCAGGCAGTACAACGATCTCGACAGCACGCTGATCGAGGAAAGTATCCGGACGCGTCTCCTCTCATTGCTGGAGGATGCGAAGCTGCGCTTCGAAAAGGAACTCGAACGCCTGCGGTCGAACGATCTTTTCGATCTGGATGTCCAGATCGATGCGCTCAGAGAGCAGTTGAAACATTAAAATCAAAAGAAGGAGAACGATACTTATGGAAAGCAAGATCAAAGAGCAGGTCGAACAGCGCATCGAAGCAAAAGATCCTACGCCGCCGGCTCCGCTGCCCGAAGAGCAGAGCGAGGTGGAGCAGGCGATGCGGGAGCTCGATCCCAAAGATCGCAACTCGGTCATCTACTTCGGCTCCTCGGCACAGGCGAAACTCGACGAGATCTCCAACCGGATGCTGGAGGGGGTGAAAAACCAGGAGACCGGAGCGGCCGGGGAGGTACTCAACAATATGGTTGCGGCGATCCGCGGCTTCGATATCGACGCCCTCGATCCCAATCAGAAGCTGAGCTGGTGGCAGAAACTTTTCGGCCATGCCCAGCCCCTGGCGACCTTCATTCAGAAGTATGAAGAGGTCCGCAATCAGATCGACGTGATCGCCAACGAGTTGGAGCGGCACAAAGCGCAGCTGATGAGCGACGTTATCGCACTGGACAAGCTTTACGATGCCAACCTGGACTATTTCCGGAAACTCGAGCTCTACATCGCTGCGGGGGAGCAGAAGCTCAAAGAGCTGGATGAACAGACGATTCCCGAATATGAAAAGAGAGCCGAAGGCCAGGAGATGCTCGCGATTCAGGAGCTCAAGGAGATCCGCGCCTTCCGGGACGATCTCGAACGCCGGGTGCACGATCTGCGCCTCTCGCGGCAGGTGGCCATGCAGGCGCTGCCGAGCATCCGCCTGATCCAGGAGAACGACAAATCGCTGATCAACAAGATCAGTTCCACCCTGGTCAATACCGTCCCTCTCTGGCGCAACCAGCTGGCTCAGACCATTACGATCTTCCGCAGCCACGATGCGGCCAAGTCCATCAAGGAAGCCTCGGATCTGACCAACGAACTGCTGGAGCGCAACGCCGAGGGGCTGCGGGAAGCCAACGCCGAAGTGCGCCGGCAGATGGAGCGGGGGATCTTCGATATCGAGAGCATCAAAAAGGCCAACCAGACCCTCATCGATACGCTCAACGATTCGCTGCGCATTGCCGAAGAGGGCAAAAAGGCCCGCGCCGCCGCTGTGGTGGAGCTGCAGAAGACCGAGCAGAAGCTCAAAGAGGCGCTGATGGCGGTCAAGGCGAAACGGGAGGCTCCCGCCCTGGAGCGTGGAACGGAAAGTGCCGAGACCAAAGCCATTGAGCGGAAGGAGGGGTAGATGGGGCTCTTCGACTGGATCACCGGCCAGTTTATCGATGTCATCGCCTGGACGGACGATAGCCACGATACCATGGTGTGGCGTTTCCCGAGAGAGGGGAACGAGATCAAATACGGTGCCAAACTGATCGTCCGGGAAGGGCAGACGGCTGTCTTTGTCAACGAAGGGGAGATCGCCGATATCCTGGGGCCGGGGACCTACGAGCTGGAGACCGGGAACCTGCCTGTCCTGACCACGATGCAGCACTGGGATCACGGCTTCAAATCGCCGTTCAAAGCGGAGGTCTATTTTCTCAACATGACCCGTTTTACTGATCTGAAATGGGGCACGCGCAATCCGATTACGGTGCGGGACCCCGAGTTCGCGATGGTTCGGCTGCGGGCTTTCGGGAGTTACGAAATCCGCATCGAGGATCCCCGGACTTTCATGCAGGAGATCGTAGGAACCGACGGCCACTTCACTCTCGATGAGATTCAGAGCCAGCTGGCCAACCAGATCGTCTCCAAACTGGCGGTGGTACTGGGGCAGGATCGCACGCCTGCCCTGGATCTCGCGGCGAACTACGAGGCTTTCGGACGTTTCATCACCGAGGGGATCGCCCCGGCTTTCAGGGAGTACGGTCTGAAGCTGGAGCGGATACTGGTGGAAAACATTTCACTGCCCGAAGCGGTAGAGAAGGCGATCGACACCCGCAGCAGCCGAGCCGCCGCCGGCAATCTGGACGAGCACCTCAAATACCGGGGCGCCGAAGCCCTGGATAAAGGCGGAAGTCTGAGCGATATGGCCGGGATGGGTGTCGGTTTTGCCATGGCGCAGGAGATGGCCCGGGGATTTGGCCCGAGCGGCCAAAATACTCCTGTCGCCCCGTCAGACGCCACGCCGCCGCCCCCTCCGCCTCCACAGCAAAAACT
>JALVUD010000012.1 GCA_027035765.1 Campylobacteraceae bacterium | reverse complement strand
GAGCTCCGCTGCGGCAGCGGGTGCGACGCCGGAGAGCTCTTTCTGGAGGGTGCGGATCATCTCGTCGATCTCTTTGACCGAGAGGGCCTCCATCATCTTGAAGAGGGTCAGGGAGAGGACGAACTCGCCGTCGCTTCCCAAAAAGAGCAGCTCCTTGGCCTCGGCCAGGATCCGGAAAAAGCGGTCGAGGATCAGGGGGCTGAAGCGGGGATCCTTGGCAAAGAGCCGCTCTTTGAGATGCAGGGTCAGCTCGTCGATGATCATCTCCGTCTCATAGTCGGCACTCTCGTGAACAAAGGTCAGAACGCCCGCATTGTCCTTGCGGAGGATCCGTTCCAGCAGCTCATCCAGTTTCGCCGGTTCGATGATCCCCAGCATGGAGGTGACGGTGACCAGATCTACGCTCCCTTTGGCATAGACGATGGCCTGATCCAGCAGAGTCAGAGAGTCCCGCAGGCTCCCCGCACCGCTGCGGGCCAGGATCTCCAGGGCCTCGGGCTCGTAGTCGATTCCCTCCAGGTGGAGGATATGCTCCAGGTGGCTCTTGACCAGGCGGGGCGGGATCTTTTTGAACCGGAAGTGCTGGGTCCGGGAGAGGATCGTCGCCGGGAGTTTCAGCGGATCGGTAGTGGCCAGAATAAACTTGACGAATTCCGGGGGCTCCTCCAGGGTCTTGAGCAGGGCGTTGAAGGCCTGGGTAGTCAGCATATGGACTTCGTCGATGATGAAGATCTTGAAGCGCCCGCTCCCGGGCTTGTATTTGGTGTGCTCGATCAGCTCCTTGATATCGTCGATTCCTCGGTTGGAGGCGGCGTCCATCTCGATGATGTCCATATGGCGGTATTCGTTGGCCATTTGGCAGTGGGGGCACGCTTCACAGGGTTTGGAGGTCGGTCCCTTTTCGCAGAGCAGGGCCTTGGCGAAGATCCGGGCGGTGGAGGTCTTGCCGCTGCCCCGGAGCCCCGAGAAGAGGTAGGCGTGGGAGAGCCGGTCGCCGTCGAGGGCCTGGGTCAGGGTCTGGGAAACCGACTCCTGGCCTACCAGGTCGGCGAAGGATCGGGGACGGTATTTGCGGGCAAGTGCCAAAGCCACAGCGCTATCCTTACATTGATGGATTTTTTTGGAAAGAGACTCTATTTTAGTGGATCTTTGCTTTCGGAGATATAAAATTGACTCTGTCGAAACCGATATAATTTTGTTATGATTTTCGGAAAGTCCCGGGGAGTACTCTCTTCCGAGAGTGACGTTCCGAAAAAGTTGTGAAGGAGAAGAGGTGAAACTGGACGATATCGAGGAGAGCCGACACGTCGAAGATCGGCGAATGGAGAGCGGCGGCGGAGGGGGACAGCTTTCCGCCGGGGCGCTGATGATGCTCTGGCCGTTGATTCGGATGCTGCTGCGGACCAAAATCGGCTGGGCGATCATCGGCTTGGGGGTGGTCGCCTACCTGGCGGGATTTAACCCGCTGAGCCTGCTTGGCGGAGGGCACACCACGGCAGCGCACAGGGCCCCCAGCGCCCAGGAACAGCAGGAGGCGGTACGGATGAAAAAGGTCCTGGCATCGACAGAACAGGTCTGGAGCCGCATTTTAGGGCAGTACGGCCGTCGATACGATCCGCCGACGTTGGTACTCTACCGGGGAATGACCCGCAGCGGCTGCGGTTATGCCCGCGCCCAGGTAGGACCCTTTTACTGTCCGACGGATAAGAAGATCTATCTGGATCTGGGCTTTTTCGAAGAGCTGAAACGAAAACTCGGGGCTCCGGGAGATTTCGCCCAGGCTTATGTTCTGGCTCATGAAGTGGGGCATGCGGTTCAGGATCAGCTGGGAATTCTGGACAAAGTCCATCGGCTTCAGCAGCAGGCGATGCAGCGGGGGAATAAAACCCGAGCCAATCACCTGCAGATCCCGGTGGAGCTTCAGGCCGACTGTTTTGCCGGAATCTGGGGGCACTACGCCCGTAGCCACCTCGATCCAGGCGATATCCGGGAAGCGATCAATGCCGCCTCAAAGATCGGAGATGACGCTCTGCAGAAACAGGCCCAGGGCTATGTGGTTCCCGACAGCTTCACCCATGGGACTTCCCGTCAGAGGATGGAATGGTTTATGCGAGGGTTCCGAAGCGGTGATCTCAAAGTCTGCGATACTTTTCGCTAACAATTATTCTCCAGATATTGGGTACATGCCTCGGCATCCATCGGTCGTGCGAAAAGAAACCCCTGCTGCCGGGGAAGCCCGATGGAGGCGAGAAAACGGGACTGGTCTTCGCGCTCGACTCCTTCGACGACACATTGCAGCCCATAGATTTCGCCGATATTTTTGATGACGTGGACTAGATCTTTACTTTGGGGGTCTTCAGGGAGATCTTCGATGAAGCTTCGGTCGATCTTGATCTCATCTATGGGGAGGGCATGGAGATAGCGGAGTGAGGAGTAACCGGTCCCGAAATCGTCAATCGAGATCTGAATGCCGAGGTTCCGAAGAATCTCCAACTGTTCACGTTCCGCCTTGGAACAGGTCAGAAACTCCTGTTCGGAGACTTCAACAATGAGATGCTTCAGCTTGGGCTGATAGCGTCTGAAAAGAGCGGAGAAACCTGCCCGGCTGAAATCATCCAGATAGACATTGACAGAGAGGCGGATATCCAATCCGGCATTCCTCCATTTGCTGAAATCTTTCAAAGCCTGTTCAATGATCTGATAGTCGATCCGATGGATCAGACGGTGTTCTCTGGCCAAGGGGAGAAAACGGTCCGGTTCGGAGATGGGGTGTCCGTCGGGGCCGATCCATCGGGCCAGGGCCTCCACCCCGAGGACTTTGCCGCCTGACAGATCGATAATCGGTTGGTAATAGGGGACGAATGCCCGTTGTTCGATCGCCTGATAGAGGGCGTCGACACCGTGATAGGTTCGGGATATTCTCTCCTGCATGTAGGGCTGGAAACGTATGATGCGGCTGTGGGGCTGGGATTTGGCATAGGTCAGAGCGGTGCCGGCCCCGCTGATGAGGTCAGTGAGGGTGTGTGCATCTTCGGGGAAATGGATCACACCGGCGTTGAAGCGCAGAGTGACCGACTGATCTTCGACCTGGAGGGGGAGATCGAAGAGATGGTGCCGCAAACGGCTCAGAAGTCCCTCGGTATCCTGGAGGTCCCGAATCAGCAGAACAAATTCATCGGCTCCGTATCGATAGGTGTTTCCCCGGCCTGCCAACTCTTCCAATTTGCGTGCCAGACGGGCGAGAACCCGGTCGCCGAAACGATGGCCGAAGATATTGTTGATGGAACCGAAATCCTCCAGGTCGATCATGATCAGTACAAAATGTCCTGTTTCGGAGATCGCCTGCTCCAGCTGTCGATAGAAGGCATGGCGATTGGGCAGACGGGTCAAGGGATCGAAGTTTTCGTAATAGCTGCTTTTGCTCCGGTGAAAAACCAGATCCTTCTCCAGTCGTTTGCGCTCAGTGATATCCAGAACCACGCCGACCATTTTACGCGGTTCCCCGTTCTCATCGTAGAGGAGATATCCTTTTTCGTGGACCCACACTTCCCGGCCGTTACGGAGAAAGATCCGATGTTGGAGATCGTAGAACTCTTTTTCACCGGCAAGCACCTGCGCGATCTCTTGTTCCACAAGCTGCCGGGTCTCCTCATCGATGACGGAGAGAAAAGTTTCAAAGGAACCTTCCTCCATTCTTTCGAGTCCGTAGATCTTTTTCTTCTGTTCGCTCCAGTAGGTTTCGTTGGTCTGAAGATCCCACTCCCAGTAGCCGATCTCCCCCACCTCTTCCGCCAGGCGCCAGATCTCCGAGAACTCCTCTTTGTCGAGTCTCTTGTCCATTTCGGATCCTTCCATACACTCTGCTTAGATTATATCGTCTATTCCGAAAACTCTTCCGAGGACAAAGAGTTTGTTTCGTTCCATAACCCACCATTGGGTATAATCTCTCCAATTTCACCGACGGAGCGACAACCGTGAGCTACGAGCCCAAATCGATAGAGACCAAGTGGCAGAAACGCTGGGAAGAGGAGCAAGCCTTCGAACCTTCCCGTGACCAGAGCCTTCCCAAAAAATACATCCTGAGCATGTTTCCCTATCCCAGTGGCCGGATCCACATGGGGCACGTGCGCAACTACGCCATCGGCGACGCCTTGGCCAGACACTGGCGCAAACAGGGGGTCAATGTCCTGCACCCCATCGGATGGGACGCTTTCGGAATGCCCGCCGAAAACGCCGCCATCAAACACGGCCTGCACCCCAAGAAATGGACCTACGAAAACATCGACTACATGCGCAAGGAGCTCTCGGCCCTGGGACTCAGTTTCTCCAGAGAGCGGGAGTTCGCTACCTGCGATCCCCTCTATACCCGCTGGGAGCAGGAGTTTATCATCCGGATGTTCGAAGCGGAGCTTCTCTACCGCGAAAGCACCACTGTCAACTGGTGCGAGACCTGCCATACCGTCCTGGCCAACGAGCAGGTGGAGGAAGGGTGCTGCTGGCGTTGCGACAACCCGGTCGTGCAGCGGGAGATGCCCGGCTACTACATCGACATCGTCCGCTACGCCCAGGAGCTGCTGGACGATCTGGAGCAGTTGGAAGGCAAATGGCCCTCCCAGGTGCTCACGATGCAGCGCAACTGGATCGGCCGCAGCCAGGGCTTGGAGTTCCTCTTCGAGCTGAGCGACGCGAGCAAGGCCAAACTCCACGGCTGCTTTGACGGCTACGACGTCTTTACCACCCGGCCCGACACGATTTTCGGGGTCACCTATTCGGCTCTGGCCCCCGAGCATCCTATCGTCAAGCATCTCATAGAGTATAAGCTCCTCGACGATGAGGTCATCGAACGGATCCAGGCGATAATCAACATGAGCGAGCGGGAGCGCTCCCAGGCCGAAAAAGAGGGGTATCCTTTGGGCATCAGCGTCATCCACCCTCTCACCGGCGAGGATATCCCCGTCTGGACCGCCAACTTCGTCCTGGCCAGCTACGGCGGCGGGGCGGTGATGGCGGTACCGGCCCATGACGAGCGGGACTACGAATTCGCCCAAAAGTACGACCTGCCCATCAAACGGGTCATCGAAGGGGGTGAGCTCCCCTATACCGGTGACGGAGTATTGATCGACAGCGGTGTTTTCACCGGCAAACCCAATCGGGAGGCGATGAAAGAGATCATCGCCTTCTTCGAAGCCGAGGGGCTGGGAACGAGCCAGATCAACTACAAGCTGCGCAACTGGGGGATCAGCCGCCAGCGCTACTGGGGAGCGCCTATCCCGCTGGTGCACTGCGAGAAGTGCGGTCTGGTCCCCGAGAAGCTCGAGAACCTCCCTGTGACGCTGCCTGACGACGTGGAGATCACCGGAGAGGGGAACCCGCTGGAGAGCCACCCCACCTGGAAACACTGCGAATGCCCCCAGTGTGGTGGTGCGGCGATTCGGGAAACCGATACGATGGATACCTTCATCCAGAGCTCCTGGTATCAATTCCGCTACGCCACCGATCCCGCCAAGTGGGAAACGGTGGGTATCGACAAAGCTGACAGCGCCTATTGGATGCCGGTGGATCAGTATATCGGAGGGATCGAGCATGCGATTTTGCACCTGCTCTACGCCCGTTTCTTCACCAAGGCCCTGCGGGATCTGGGCTACCACAACATCGACGAGCCTTTCAGCCGGCTCCTGACTCAGGGGATGGTCCTCAAAGACGGCGCCAAAATGTCCAAATCCAAGGGCAACACCGTCGATCCCGACGCCATCGTCGAACGATACGGCGCCGATACGGCCCGACTTTTCATCCTCTTCGCCGCCCCGCCGCAGAAAGAGCTGGAGTGGAAAGACAGCGGCGTGGAGGGGGCCTACCGCTTCCTCAAAAAACTCTACAGTCGCAAGGAAAAGGTGACCCACTCGGCTTTGCCCGAGATCGACCACGACGCGCTGGCTCCCGAAGCCAAGGAGGCGCGAGCCAAGGTCTACGAAGCGCTGCGCAAGAGTAAAGATGTCTTCGAGAAGACTTTTGCTTTCAACACCCTCATCGCCGCTACGATGGAGGCCCTCAACGCCCTGGACAAGCAGGAGGATCCGACTGTCTGGAGCGAAGGGATGTACATCCTGCTCCATCTGCTCGAACCCATCGTCCCCCACATCGCCAGCGAGCTGAGCGAGGAGCTCTTCGGACGGGAGAACCTGCGTGGAAGTATCCCCCTCAAAGAGGAGGTCTTTGTCACCGAGAGCGTCACCTACGCCGTGAGCATCAACGGAAAGCGGCGGACCGAAGTGGCGATTCCCGCCGACGCCGACAAAGAGCAGATCCTCATCATCGCCAAGGAAGCCGGAGCCCGATGGTTGGAAGGACAGCAAATCGTCAAAGAGATCGTCGTGCCGAACAAGCTGGTCAACTTCGTCGTCAAACCGGCGGGATAAATTGAGAATGGAGGATTGAGAATGGAAATATTTCGTCGTTTGTCGTTTGTCGTTTGTCATTTGAATAAAAGTGTTGCAGAGCAACACCTGCCAAAATTCCTCATTTCTCATTTCTCATTCCTCATTCCGTTAATGGCGATTCTAATCGCCATTAACGGATGCGGGTACAGACCGGCGTCCCAATATGCCCGTCACATTCTTCCTGATCCGGTCTATGTGGATGTGAGACTCAGCGGGGTCGAACCCCAAAACGGCGTCTACCTCAAAGAGAAGATCATGAAGGTGCTTCGGACCCATTTCCAGGAGAGAGTCGTTTCCGACAAAGGGCGTTCCGTCAGTCAGATCACCGTTCCGAACTATACGATCAGTTACTCACCTTTGACCTATGATACCGACGGCTATGTGACCCGCTACCGGGTGACAGCCAATATTGTTTTTGTGCTCAAAACGCCGAAAGAGACATTGCATAAAAAGATCTCAGCCACAGAAGATGTCAGCATCCAGCCGGGATCTCTGACCAGCACCGCGGCACGTGAATATGCTATCCGGGTCGCCATCCGCAAAGCGATGGACAACTTTATCGCCTGGGTCGCCCAAAAGGGTTACGGGAAGTGATCCCCTCCTTTTCCGACTTTCTCGAAAGCAAACCCCTATACTACAAAGAGATCGATCACGAGCGGGTGCACAGAGCCTATGCCCTGCTACGTGATCATATCGCCCATCCTCCAGCAGTTCATATTGTCGGCACGAACGGGAAAGGATCGACGGGGAGAATGCTGGCTTACCTCGCGTGGCGGGGAGGGATGGAAGATGGAAGATGGAAGATGGAAGATGAAACTCCGCAAAACGGAGAAAAAAACTCCTCACTCCTCACTCCTCACTCCTCACTGTCTGTGGGACACTACACTTCTCCCCACATCCTCCGCTTCAACGAGCGGATCTGGATCGACGGCGAGAACGTCTCGGATGAGGTGCTGGAAGAGGGACATCGTCGTCTCTACGAGATCCTCGGGTCCGCGATGAGCGAGGCGCTGAGCTATTTCGAATACACCACTTTGCTGGCACTGCTGCTTTTTGAACGCTGCGATCTGATCGTCCTGGAAGCGGGACTGGGGGGAGAGTATGACGCCACCAATGTAGTGGAAAACAAAATGCTCACCGTCGTCACCCCTATCGGGATCGATCATCAGGCCTTTCTTGGAGACTCTGTCGAAGCGATCGCCGAGACCAAGCTGCGCAGTATCACGCCGAACACACAGGTGCTTTTGGCTCCCCAACCCTATGCGGAGGTGGAAAGCGTCGCTAGGAGGATCGCCGAGGAACGCGGGTGCGGATTGACGATGGAAGATGGAAGATGGAAGATGGAGGAGTTGGAACGGGTTTTGCAAAACAAGGCGTGGCCGGAGTTTCTCTGCGAGAACGCTTCGGTGGCGCTGCGGGCCTTGGATCTGCTTGGAATCCCCGCCGACGTCGAGAGCTTGAAGGATCTGGAACTTTTTGGGCGCTTTTATCCTTTGAGAGAAAACATTCGTATCGACGTGGGGCACAACCCCTTGGCGGCTCGGGCAATCGTCGAGGCGATGGAGCCTCAGACGGTGCTGATCTACAACTCTCTGGATGACAAGGATTATCGAGAGGTCCTTTCGACGCTGCGCCCCAAGCTCAAACGGGTGGAGATCATCTCCATTGAGAGCCAGCGGGCGGCTACGTTACGGGAGATCGAAAGCGCTCTGGAAGAGATGGGGATCCCCTGGGACTGTTTCAGCGGGCAGCTTTTTACCCACGAACACTATCTGGTTTTCGGCTCCTTCTATACGGTCGAAGCCTTTTTGAAATTACAAAACATGGACCAATCGTTCTGAATGTGTTATAAACTCCGCACCTGTTTACCTCATCCAAAGGCCGATTTCTAGGAATGGAACCCTCAAGATTCTTTGAATACCTTAAAAAGACCCCCGCCGGGAAACGGGCGGAGCTGATTGTCCTCCGGGATGACAAAAGCGCCGAACAGGCGGCATCCGTAGCCCGTTTCCAGGGGATCCGCCCTTTCGTGCTGCCCCAGCTTCGGGTCAGTCCCGGCGAGGATCTGCGCAGCTACGGCCCCGAAATTCAGGAGCTTTTCACTCAGCTCTCTAGCTATTACCGTTACCAGGAGGAGAAGCTTCTCATCGCTCCGCTGCATACGCTCAGCCTCCCGCTGCCCAAAGCGGAGTGCTTCGATACCCGGACGCTGGAGTTTGGCGATAAACTCGATCTGACGGCCTTCAAAGAGATGCTCTACCGTTGGGGCTACCACTTCGTCGATCTGGTCAGCGAAGCAGGGGAGGTTTCGGTGCGGGGGGATATCGTTGATCTTTTCAGCCCCGGAATGGAACACCCTTGGCGGATCAGCCTCTTCGACGACGAGATCGAGAGTATCCACCCCTTCGACCCCGACACCCAGAAGCGCCGGGGGGACGAGGAGCTAGAAAGCGTGACGCTGCGGCCCGCCTTTCTGGCTCTTAGCGAAGAACAATTCAACGCTCTAAAGTCCCGGGTGGAGTCGAGCCCCTGGGAGAGCTTCGTCAAGGATATCGACTCCCTGGGGCTCTGGCATCTGGAGGAGCTGGGGGTCGATCTATTGAGCGAACTTCGCAGCGTGGCGGCCGAGGATCTGCGTGAAGATCTGGACGAACTCTACAGCCTCAACAAGCCCCTGATCCCCCGGGAGAGCTATCCGGCAACCACACTGCCCGAGGCCAAAGAGTGGCGGGATCTGGAAGTGGCCGATCCCAACAAGCTCATCGAAACCCACCGGGACAAACGCATCACCGTCATCGCCCGCAGCGAATCCCTGGTGCGGGGCAGTCAGCTGGTCGACCTGGAGCGGCTCCATTTCGTCTATCAGGAGGGGATTCTCAACCTTCTGGGCCCCGATGAGCTGATCCTTTCGCTCAACAAGCCGGTCAAGCGGCACCGCGTCAAGCGCCCCAGCCTGGTGCTGGACGAGATGCGCCCCGGCGAATATGTGGTCCACGAAACCCATGGGGTGGGGATCTTCAAAGGGATCGAAAAGCGCGAAGTCCTGGGGGCCACCCGGGAGTTTGTGGTGATGCAGTATCAGGGCGAAGATACCCTGCTGGTGCCGGTGGAGAACCTGGAGGTGATCGACCGTTACGTCGCCGACAGCGGAACCCTGCCGGTGCTGGACCGCCTGGGCAAGGCCAGCTTCAAACGTCTCAAGGGCAAAGTGCGGGAGAAGCTCTTTGCCATCGCTTCGCAAATCATCAACATCTCCGCTCAGCGGATGCTTCAAAAGGGGATCCCTCTGCGGGTCGATCCGGCGGAGCACGCGCTCTTTCTCTCCCAGGCCGGTTTCGAACACACTGAGGATCAGATGGAGGCGATCCGGCAGATCATGGAGGAGCTTGCCAGCGGCCGGATGATGGATCGGCTGCTCAGCGCCGACGTAGGTTTCGGCAAGACCGAGGTGGCGATGAACGCCATTTTCGCCGCCGTGCGCAGCGGCTACCAGGCGATGATGGTGGTTCCCACGACACTGCTGAGTGCTCAGCACTTCCGCAGCCTCAAGGAGCGCTTCACCCCCTGGGAGATCGAAGTGGCCCAGCTGGACCGTTACACCACGGACAAAAACAAACGGG
>JALVUD010000011.1 GCA_027035765.1 Campylobacteraceae bacterium | reverse complement strand
CTCTACTACGTTTCCAACAACGGCGACAGCGAAGGCCCCTATCCTCTGGAGCAGTTGCGAGAGATGGTCGGGCAGGGGCGTCTGATGCCGGGCAGCTATCTCTGGAGTGAAGGTTTCGACGGATGGAAAGCGGCCAAAGCGGTACTGCCCCAGCTCTTTGATACTGCGACACCGCCGCCGCCTCCTCCGCCTCGGCATAGCTAGGGTCTATGCACGTCAAAGCCGAGGTTTTCCCCTGTCCGGGCTGCGGCAGCGCGATGCGCTATGCACCGGGGACAGAAAATCTGCATTGTGACTACTGCGGCAGCGATCAGCCGATCGACGTTCCGCCTCTCACGCCTGAGGTGAAGCGGGAGCTCGCTTCCTGCCTTGTCCAGGCGCAGAGCTGTCATCCCAGAGAGATCGGAAAGGTGCTGGACTGCCCCGGCTGCGGTGCCGATGTCAGCTTCGAGCCTCTGACCATCGGCGAACCCTGCCCCTACTGCAGGACCCCTTTGCTCAGCGAACCGGGCAACCCTCTCCCGCCCAGTGCCGTGCTTCCTTTCGTTATCGACCACAAAGCAGCGCAAAAGATCTTCAGAAAATGGATCGGAAACCTCTGGTTCGCCCCCGGAGCTCTGAGCCGACTGGTCGATACGGAAAAGGCCCTGGAGGGCCTCTATCTGCCGTTCTGGATCTTCGATGCCGAGACCCGATCCTATTATGAAGGGGAGCGCGGGGATGCCTACTACGTGACCGTGGAGAGGATCCGTACGATCAACGGACGGGAGGTGCCGGTGCAGGAGCAGGAGCGGCGTATCCGATGGACTCCGGTTTCGGGGGCGACGTCGCGATCTTTCCGTGATCTGCCGATTGCCGCTACCGATGCACTGCCTTCCGGGCTCCTCTCCGGGCTTCAGCCCTGGGCGAGCGGCCGGATGCGGAGCTTCGATCTACGCTGGTTGAGCGGCTTCGGCAGCTACGAATACAGCCGCCCTCTGGAGGTGGGTTATCAGGAGGCGCGATCGATCATGGAATCGGTGATCGACAACGATGTCCTCCGAAGCATCGGCGGAGACGAACAGCGTGTCTACGGCATCGATACCCGCTACGATGAGGAGCGATTCGCCGTGCCGCTCTTTCCGATATGGCGCAGCACTTTCCGTTACGGGGGCCGGGAGTATACCATCGCCATCAACGCTGTCAGCGGCCAGATCACGGGTGAACGCCCCTACAGCTATTGGAAGATTTTTTTCCTCATCGTGACGATCCTCATGATCCTGGGAACAGCCGCCTGGCTCTATCAGCACTATGGAGGGTATTAGACCTTTGAGCTCGAAGGCGGCCGATTACTTCCAACTTTCTCATCCAATATTGAAGATCAGCTCTCCAGCTCTTCCAGCCAGGCGGCAAACTGTGCATCGCTGGGCATCCGCCAGTCGGCCCTTGGGCTGAGGCTGATGGTTCCCACTTTGGGGCCGTCGGGCATGCAGGAGCGTTTGAACTGCTGGGTGAAGAAGCGGCGCAGGAAGAGTGCCAGCCAACGCCGGATGGTCGCTTCGTCATACTTTTCTCCAAAAGCCAGGGTTGCCAGGGCCAGGATCTTGGCCGGTTCGGCGCCGTATTTGACGAAGTGGTAGAGAAAAAAGTCGTGCAGTTCGTAGGGGCCGACGATCTCTTCGGTCTTCTGGGTGATTTTTCCCTCTTGGGCCGGAAGCAGCTCGGGGCTGACGGGAGTGGCCAGGATGTCGTGGAGGACCCCGCTCAACTCGGGATGGCTCCGGGCGTAATACTCCACCAGGTAGCGGATCAGGGTCTTGGGGATGCCGGCGTTGAGGCCGTACATGCTCATATGGTCCCCGTTGTAGGTGCTGAATCCCAGGGCGATCTCGCTCAGGTCCCCGGTACCGACGACGAGGCCCTTTTCTTTGTTGGCCAGGTTCATCAGAATCTGGGTACGGGCCCTGGCCTGGATATTTTCGTAGGTGACGTCGTGGAGATCGGGATCATGGCCGATGGCCTCCATCTCCAGGGTGGCCAGATCCCGGATGGGGATCTCCCGCAACTCCACGCCCAGGGCTTCGCAGAGGGTGACGGCATTGCGATGGGTGCGCTCGCCGGTGCCGAAGCCCGGCATGGTTACCGCCAGAATCCCCGCCGGATCCCATCCGGCGATTTTGAAAGCCCGCCAGGTCGCCAGCAGTGCCAGGGTCGAATCGAGCCCTCCCGAGATTCCCAGCACCGCCCGCTGCACCCGGGCCTGCTCCATACGCCGGATCAGGGCGTGAGCCTGGATGGCAGTGATCTCCTCGCAGCGCTCCTGCCGCTGTGCCGGATTGCCGGGGACAAAGGGGTGGGGATCGATGAAACGCTCGATGGTGCGGGGGCGGGGGAGAGACCCTGTCGGGAACCGGCGCACCTTTTTGCGCCGGGCGTCG
>JALVUD010000010.1 GCA_027035765.1 Campylobacteraceae bacterium | reverse complement strand
CGGTGGAGGAGGCGGAGGGGGCGGCGGCGGCTCTTGGTAAGCCGACGTCCCGGCAACTCGACTTGGCAACCTGGTTTGCACTTCTTCTCTGGCTTTCTTGCTACAATAAAATCAAAACAATCACTTTCCAAGACAGAGGAGTCAAAAATGATTCAACCGAGCAACAAAGAGGCGATCAGTATCGCCGTCAATTTTTTCAAAGGCAATGTCGCCCTCTCCCTGGCCGCCATTGCCATCCTTGTCACCCTGGCGCTGCTAAAGATCGTCCCTTTCATCGGGATCGCCTTCGCCTTCGCCTATTCGATCCTCAGCCTGGCGATCCAGATCTTCGTCGCCCGTCAGATCCCGGAGCTCTCCCGAAGCGAGGAGATGGCCGACGTCGCCACCCGGACCAAGCTGGGCGATTTTCTGACCCGTCATCTCGATGTAGCCACGGGAGGCTTTCTGGGGATCTTCCTCATCATGATGGTTCTGGCGATGGTCTTCGTAGGACTGATCGGAATGAACATCGATATTCAAAGTCTGAACAGCGGTAATATGCAGGCCGTCGCCGCCTCCATCTACACGTCGGGAGCCATAGGCGCTCTGGTCCTGATTCTCCTCGTCTCCATGTGGCTGGGATATATCTTCCCAGGGGTTTTGGGCGAGGTGATGATGGCCCCCGATTTCAACAGTGCCTTCCTCAAAAGCTTTCTGCTCTTCAATCCCCGTTTCTGGAAACGCACTCTCAATAAAGACTATTTTCTGCTGATCCTGCTCTGGACGGTGATCGTCTTCGTGGCGGCAGTCATTCTCTCCTGGTTCACCGTCTCCATCCTCCTCCTGCCCATCGCTCTGGTCGGCCTCTACTTCCTCTCTCTCTACAATGCGGCGATCTACTTCTTCGCTCGGGAGCTTCTCACAAAAGAGGCCTGAAAAAACCGACTCTCATTTTGGGCCCGCTTTCACGCCTCCGACAAAAGAACATCCTCAACGACAGCAGCGACGCTCCAATAGTTTCCTCAGCTCCTCCACACTCTCGACCGCCTCGCGGTGGTCGCTGAAGCCCCACTGTACCAGGACAAAGTCGATTCCGGCCGCCTCCGCAGCCATTTTGTCCCGGGGACCGTCTCCGACGAAGAGGGCCTCTGCGGGTGAGACCTGCAGCTCCTCCAGGATTTTCAGAAGCATATCCGGAGCCGGCTTCCCTTGAGGCACATCGTCGTAGCTGGCGACGGCATCGAAAAACTCTCGGATTTTCAGATGTTCCAGGCTTTCAAGCGTGGAGCGGCGATAGGCATTGGTGGCGACGGCCAGGAGACACCCTTTTGCTTTGAGCCACTCCAGCAGCTCCCGGATCCCAGGATAGAGCCGCAGCTCCTGCTCATGATGGGCAGTGTAGTATTCGCTGAACCACTCTTCATGTCGTACCTGGAAATGATCGGTCTCGTAGAAGTACTCCGCGGCGTTTAGATGGGGATCGTTGACTTTGGCGATAATGATGTCCGGATCAAGTGGCGGCAGCCCCAGGCGGCGGCGGACGAAGTTGATGGCGTTGGCGATGGCGATGGAGCTGTCCACCAGCGTCCCGTCCATATCGAAGACAATAAGCTTTGTGCAGCCAGAGATCATCGTCGCCTGTCACGGCGGTTGTCGATGGCCCGCAAGTAGATGGAGAGCCCGATCATCAGTGCCGTGATACCCAGCAGCAGCCCCACGGCGTATAGTAGCTTGTTGGGATCGGTCATAGCGAACTTGAAGACCAGCATCAGTGCTTCGATGGCCAGGGCGATGATGATGGAGCCCAGGAAACGGACCATCGTCTTGTGGATATCGTCTTCGGCGTTTTTTTTGTGAGCTCCCAGCACCTCCTCCTCGAAGATCGCCTTGACCAGGTCGAAGATCGCCAGGGAAAGGGTCAGCAGGATGGTCGACTCGAACATATCCTTGACGGAGATCCGGTCGAACTCCAGGCCGTAGGTGACGAAACTGTCGATCGCCTTGATGAAGAGCAGCAGGGCCACCGCAAAAAGCGCCACACTGAAGGCGGCATAGACCCACTTGTTGAAACGTCCGATAATGGAATCAATGGAGGTGGGATGGACCAGAGTCAGAATATTCTCCAGGGTGATGTCCACGCAGACGATGTACTGCAGCTCGTTTTTGTCGTTGAAGATCGGGTAGGCGGCAGTGACCACCAGTTTGTTCCCCCCGAGAGAGGGATAGGGATCGGTGAGGACGCAGCGTTTCTCTTTGACCACCCGGTAGTAGTAGGCCCGGTTGCTCCGGCTCTCTCCGGCGCCCTTGCGGGCAAATTTGGGATCGATGCTCACGGTATTGGTCAGCTGGCGTCCCAGGGGATCCAGTACATAGATCGCATCGACCTTCCCCAGTTCGTTGCTGACCTTTTTCATCCCCGCGACCAGATCCTCCAGTTCGATGCCCGGCAGATGGTTGGGGAGGTTGCGCTCCAGGATGAAGCAGAGGTAGGCCCTCGCTTTGGTCCGTATCTCGGAAAACTCCTGAATCTCTTGTATCTTCATCTACTCCTCCTTGAGTCTGGCGATGGTTTGGGCGAAGCGAACCTTCTCTCCCGCCTCGATCTGATACGCCAACGCACCCGGCGCACTGAGCATGACGATCGTCGATCCCATCTCGAACCAGCCGAAGAGCTCCCCTTTGTCCAGGTGGACCGGATTGTCGTAGCGAAAATGGCGTACCGGGCCGGGAGCGGCATTGGTATGGAGGCGCTCTTCAAAAGTCACCACCATCTTGCCCACGTTAAGCGCTCCCACCAGGACGAGAAAGTGGCGGCGGCCGTGTGCATCTCTCGCCGCCAGGACCACACGCTCGTTCTCGATAAAGAGGTTGAGCTTGTTGCGTAGCAGCGGCATGTTGACCGGATAGAGACGTCCGGGGATATGGGTGAGGCTCTCGACCCTCAGTTCCATGGGAGCGTGGTAGCGGTGATAGTCTTTGGGGGAGAGGTAGAAGTTGGCATAGGCTCCCCCCTCCAGACTCCCGACCTCGTCGGCATAGTGCTCCCCCAGGAGCCCCGCCGTCTCGTAGGCCATCCCCTTGATCTGATAGGCCTGCCCCCGCTGAATCGATCCCAGGTCGGTGATGAGTGCATCACAGGGGGAGACCACCGCCGACGGATCGGGGTTGATCTCTCTCTGTGCCTTCAGAGCCCGGGTAAAGAGACGGTTGAGCGAAGGATAGCTCTCCGTCGGAGCGAACTCCTCCATATTCAGTCCCATCAGCCCCACATAGCTGCGGTTGATGGCCCGCTGGATCGGCCCGGGGAAAGCGGTGCCGGCAAAGCGGCCGAAAAGAGAGGAGATCAGGGAGGTGTAGTGCTTAGGCATCGGCTTGAAGCTCCCGATAGTGGGTCACCGCCTCCCGCATCAGTTCGATGTGGTAGTTCTCCTGATAGTTGATGAAGTCGAAGAACTTCGCCAGCTCCTCGCTCTTGGCCGCCACGGCATCGGAGAGCTCTTTGCACTGCTCCTTGGCGGCGATCTCCTCTTCGATGCCGTCCAGGAGAAACTTCTCCAGGTCGCTCACTTTGTAGAGGCTTTCGTGGATCACCCGCGGCACCCCCAGGATCCCCATCTCGGCCATCATCTCCCCGAAGCTCCGCAGGTGGAAGAAGCTCTCGTCGATAAGGATCTGGAAAATCCGGTTGAGGAAGGCATCGTCGCTATGAGCCTGGAGATAGTTGTAGATCATGATGAGCTCGTACTCTTTGTAACTCTCTTCAAAGAGAAAGAGCGTCAGCGCCCCCGTCGCCTCCTCGTCCAGCTCGATATCCCGGTAGCGCCGATTCATATCGAAAGCATGAATCTCCTCGTCGGGCATCTGTCCCAGGGCATAGCGCATATAGCTCAGGTCGGTCTCGATACGGTGGCGCAGCGCCTCATCCTCCAGATGCACCAGCAGCAGCTCCAGGTCGTTCATTCGGCGGACCAGATCGGCCAGGATCACCGAGAGCCGCTCCACTTTGATGGGAATATTGTCCCGATTGTAGTCGTACTCGATCCCTTCCACGATCAGAGCATGCTCGATCCAGGTGAAATGCCGCCAGAGGATCTTGGCAAACTCCGTCAGCACACGCTTGTTTTCCGTCTCCCGGCTCATAAAGGCCGCCATCTGGGTCTCCAGCCAGAGTTCGTGGGTCTTGACCAGCAATCGTTTCATCTTTTAGCGCTCCTCGTTTTTTTGCAATGTGGGATTGGCCGCTTCGGGACTGCAGCTCTGCTCGATCTTGTAAACGATGGCCGGGATATCGGGATTCTCTTTCTTGGCCCGGTAGGTATCCATGGCCGCCTGCAGTGCCACCGCCACCATCTCGGAACAGGCCGCCTGATCGGGGGGAACATTCTCCAGCATTCCCAGGGTCACGGCGATGAGCTCCTCCCCCTGCTCGAAGCTGAGATTCTCCGCCTCTTTGGTGATGATGGAACCCGCCACCACCGTGGTCATACAGGCGATGGCCTGGAAACGGATCTCTTCGATCTTCGGGGCACCCTCCTCCTCATCCACTTTCAGGTAGATGATCACCTTTTCGCCGTTGTCGGGATTCTCCCCGATCCCGATGGCATCGGCATCCTCCAGATTTCCGTAGTTGTGGGGATTGGCCATATGCTGAATCAGTTCGTCGTCTACCGGTATCGCCATCGAAGCTCCTTTTGGTAATCCAAAATTATACACTACTCCGGACTACTCACCCTTCTTTCGACCTCTCCTTAAAAAAATTTTCCGTGAAAGAGCTTTTTCAAGTTTCGCTTAAGCTATCGCGTGTATAATTCTGCCCATCAAAGCACAAACGCATTGATCCTTCGATGCGGACGTGGCGGAATTGGTAGACGCGCTAGATTCAGGTTCTAGTGGGAGCAATCCCGTGGAGGTTCAAGTCCTCTCGTCCGCACCACTCACTTTTTTTAAACATTTTCCCAAACTTTTTAACCTGTTTTCTCATCGCTGTTTCACAATCCCTCTTCTTAACCATCCCTGTACGCTTTCCGATCTCCCTTCTGTTGCGGTAAGATACAGACGGAACAATCACGGGAGTCTCTCATGAAAAAACTTCTCTTTTCTATTCTTTTTGGCACGCTTCTGCTTAGCGCTGCCACCTACCGTGCGGAGGAAGCCGGAGTCCACATCGGGGAATACGCCACGGTCTGCGGTACCGTTTTCGGCGGTTACTATGCCAAACGCAGCCGAGGACGGCCCACTTTCCTCAATCTGGATGGCAATTACCCCCATCAGCCCTTCACCGTCGTCATCTGGGGAAAGAACCGCCGCCGGTTCCAAGCACCGGAAAAGAGGCTTTTGGGTAAGCATATCTGTGTGACCGGTACCATCGGCATCTACCGGGGGATTCCCCAGATCGTTCTCAGCGATCCTTCCAGGCTACATTGATGCCTCTCTCAACAGTTCCGCTTCGTCTATCTCATCTATCTGTTCCGGTCGCAGAGCCTCTTGCGCATAGCGCCGATAAACACCGCTGCGGACAAAGAGAGCGAAGACCTCAGAATCGATGTGTCTCTCCGCGGCCATCCTCGCCATGATCTCCAGGGTTTCGGAGAGGCGTTTGCCCTCTTTGTAGGGACGGTCTGTTGCTGTCAGGGCTTCGAAGATATCGGCGATCGCCATGACCCGGTCGGGAATCGAAAGCTGCTCCGCCCTCAGGGAGCGGGGGTAGCCACGGCCATTGAGCTGCTCGTGGTGGGTCCCGGCATATTCGGGGATCCGTCGCATATTTTCCGGAAGGGGCAGACGCTCCAGCATCCGCAGCGTCAGAATGGCATGCTCGTTGATCTTGAAACGCTCTTCGGGGGTCAGCGTCCCCCGCTCCACCGTCAGATTGTGGATCTCTCCCCGATCGTAGAGCAGCTCCGGGACCGGCATCGTGAACCCTTCCCTCTGATAGGCCTCCATGTCGAAGCCCTCTCTCGGGATCCGATGCTCCGGCCGATCGGCCAGAAGCGTCTCCGTCGCCGGAAGCTCCGGCCTCTCCACCCCCTCCAGTCGCCGCAGCTCTGCTTCGGAGAGCCCCAGACGGTCGTCGAAGTGCCGCAGCCAGGTCTGTCCGGCGATCCGCAGGATCCGCTCCCGACTCTGCGTATCGAGGGATTCGCTTCCCAGGTTGATCCGGGCGATAAAGGCGAACTCATCCTTCAGCCGTGCATGCTCCCGGCGCAGCTTCTCCTCCAATCGACGACGGTCTTCACCTCGGAGCAACGCTTTGTAATAGTCGATCTCCCAATCTCTCCAGAGTATCTCGAATCGGGTGCGGATCTCATGGATCCTGTTATGGATCGTCTCCAGCTTGGTGGCCTTGTCCACCACATACTCGGGCGTCGTGATCTTTCCGCAGTCGTGGAGCCAGGCTCCCCGTTCAAACTCCTCCCAGGCCTCTTCCCCTTCCATCCGGAACCCGGCGAACTCACCCTCCTCGCTCCGGCAAGCCTCTTCCAGGAGCATCTTCGCGATCTTCGGGACCCGTTTGCAGTGGCCGGCGGTGTAGGGGGATTTGGCATCGATGGCGTCGGCGATGAGGCGGATGAAAGAGTCCAGCAGCTCCTTCTGCTCCTCCTGATAGCGGCGGATACTCTCGGCCATCTCCACCAGAGAGCGCGAGAGCTGATCCAGCTCGATGATATCGGTCTCGATCCGCTCCACCTCCTCGAAACGGCGCTCCTTGACCTTGGTATTCTCCTCCATCAATCGTTTGATGGGACGGACGATCCGCCGGGTGGTCAGCCGCACCACCGGAAGCATCAGCAGCAGAATCAGCAATGCCGCGATCAGCTCAACCCTCAGCATCTCCAGATAGGGTGCCAGGAGATCCCGTTCGTCGATACTCACCCCCAGCCAGGTCTGAACATCATCCCCATCATTCAGAGGCAGGAGCATCGCCAAACGCTCTCGACCCTTCAGCCGATAGCTGACAATCCTTCCTGTCTCACCCTGACGCATCAGAGCAGCAAATATCTCCGCTTCCCGGTGAAGACGAGGGCTTCGACTCTCTCCGGAGCCGGCGATGAGTTTGCCGTCCCTGCCCAGCAGCATCACGATACTTCCGGGGGCGAACTTCATCTCGTTGAGATGCTTCTGCAGCGTTCCCACCGTCACATCCATCGCCAGAACTTTTCCCGGAGCAAAACGCAGCGAATAGGTGATACCCGGGCGCTGAAGATTGTAAAACAGATAGGGGTCGCTCCGCACGACTCCACGGGCATGGAGCGCCCCGCGATACCAAGGGCGGCGGGTGGCATCGTAGTCCGTAGGTTTCGCAATGCTTCCCAGATGGTGGTAATCGGCACTGTAGTAGTCGAAACGACGAATCTTCTGACCGCCTTCTTCATAGACACGTATCAGGATCCAGCGAGCCTCCCTGGGTGCATGGTAATGGCGGTGCAGCCCCGAGGCACTACGCAGATTGGCCACCTCGAAAAGCCTGCCGTCCGGATAGCCGATATAGAGAGCGTAAAGATCGTCATGGTGCTCCAGTGGCGTAGCCAGCAGCCGGACCGATTGACGGGGATTTTCCTCTTTGTCGAAGGCATCGATACCGGGATAGTGGGCCACAAGCCGCAGCGTCTCCCGAGCCAGAAGCTCCCGGGATTCCAGCACGCTGCTCAGCTTGTCCGCCGATTCGGTGAAATGCTGCCGTGCCGCCTCCAGCGCCAGCTGTTTGGAAAAGTAATACTGCAAGGTCAGTAACGCCACGGCCACGACACTGACCACCAGCAGAATGTTGGTAATGATATTGGTCCGGATCGTGACTTTGCGTGCCATAACCCATTATATCAAGTGTGAGAGTGATTCGAATCCGTACGAAAGACTGAGCAGACTACTTTTTCGAGACGTTTCTTTCGGGAACGTCTCGAAAGGGAAAACCTTCGGAGTGGAGTTCCAGGGTTTGCGGCCCGACATGCAGCTTTTTCAGCAGAATTTTATTGCCTCGCCGAACCACCATCATATCCATCGGGTAGCTCACGTTCCCCTCCAGAATCAGATTGCCCCTCATCGTCACCTTTCCTTCACCCTCTTTGAGTTCTTTCCATTGTGTTTCATGGCTGCGATCCAGATGGAGAGTGGTCACAAAAAGTGCAATATCCTCCAGAGAGATCTGCCCCTCTCTGCCGGAAGCAAAATGCTGCTGAATACCGGTAAAATTTCCCTCTTCCAGACCTTTGAGGACCGTTTCGCCATAGGTGCGATAGAGCTGCATCTTCGCCGCCTGGCGCTGTTGGGCCTCATGGTGACGGTACTGGCGATAAAAATAGACCGAAAGCAGTGCGAAAAAGACGATCCAATATCCGGGACGCCGCAGTCGCCTAAACATGCCTGCCCTCCTGCCGCATCAGACTCCAGACTGCCAGGACGACAGGCAGAGCCAGTGAAATCAGGTAGGCCCCCAGATGAAGCCAGTGGCGACTCTGTAGAAAAAAGAATCCAACCGCCAGCAGCCCGTAGGCCCCCAGCCGCCAGAGGGAGAAGGCGGGCACTGCATCCCGGGCAGTCTGCAGAGGGGAGCGACGCTGTGCTTTGATCCGCTGCTTCTCCTCCCGGATCATCTCACGCACCGGCTTCTTCTCTTCAGTACCATCTCCTTCCGTTTCAGTGTCGGTATAGAGATCATGGGGATCTTCGATCCGGTCGATCAGATCCCGGTCAGCCCCGGTCTCGGGGATCATCCCCGCCTCCAGGCGCTGCCGCACCATCCGTCGGTAACTTTGGAAGGAGGCCAGCACTACCAGTGCACTGCTCCAGTAGGCCACCTGGGCACTGGCGATCACCGCCCGATCTCCGAACAAAAACGTCACCAGCAGCAGCAATACCCCTCCGACTGCCAGGGTCCACAGCGTCGCTTTCATCACTCCTCGTCATCCTCATAGTCGAAACGGCGGGTGCGGTAGCGGGGGTCTTTTGCCAGCTCATCCAGGGAGGCCTTCTGCTTTTTATAAGCGATCTGGATATTACGCAGGGCCGCCCCGATCCCGATGGCCACTCCGATCCAGAGGGTCCACCCCGCTCCCGTAAGCTTCTTGAGCCCCAGACCGATGGCGACCCCGATGAGTACCGCTACGACAATGGCGATTCCCAGACTCAGACCGTCGGCGGCGGTGACGATCTTTTTCATTTTGGGGTCGTTGTCGTTCATACCTGCTCTTGCTCCATCGCCGCTTCGGCCATCGCCTCATAGGCGATCCGGATCGTCTCGTCGATCAGCTCGTCGCTGAGTGCGGCGGAGATAAAGCCCGTCTCATAGCTTGAGCAGGCCAGGTAGACCCCCCGATCCAGCATCGCCCGGTGGAAGCGTTTGAAGATCGCGTTGTCCCCCCGTTTGGCATCTTCGAAGTTTCTCACGGGTACATCGGTAAAGAAGAAGCCGAACATACTACCGCGCACTTCGGTCACCAGCGGCAGATCCTGGGCTTTGGCCGCCGCCTCAAACCCATCCATCAGCTTTCTCGCCCGCTCCGCCAGAGTGACGTAGAGAGAGGGGGCAGCCTTGAGTTTGCGCAGGCTTGCCAGTCCGGCCGCCATCGCCACGGGGTTGCCGCTGAGGGTTCCCGCCTGATAGACCGGCCCTTCGGGGCTGAGGCGGTGCATGATCTCCGCCCGGCCGCCGAAAGCCCCTACCGGCATTCCGCCGCCAATCACCTTGCCCAGAGTCACCAGATCGGGTTGCACCTGTGTCAGCCCCTGAGCCCCTCTGAGCGAAGCCCGGAAGCCGCTCATCACCTCGTCGAAGATCAGCAGGGCTCCGTGGGCGTCACAGAGAGAGCGCAGCCCCTGCAGGAAGCTCTCGTCAGCGGGGACCAGCCCCATGTTCCCGGCGATGGGTTCGATGATGACACAGGCGACCCCCTCGCTCTGTTCGAAACAGCGCTCCACACTCTCCAGATCGTTGTAGTTGGCCAGGAGGGTGTGTTGGGTCAGGTCCGCCGGAACCCCGGGGCTGCTGGGAGCGCCGAAGGTGGCCGCGCCGCTGCCCGCCTGAACCAGCAGGCTGTCGCTGTGGCCGTGGTAGCAGCCGGTAAATTTGATGAAATCATCCCGCCCTGTGAAGCCCCGTGCCAGGCGCAAAGCGCTCATCACCGCTTCGGTACCGGAGTTGACGAAGCGGACCTTGTCGATGGAGTCGAAGAGCTCCACGATCTCTCTGGCCAGGGCCGTCTCCAGTTCCGTGGGTGCGCCGAAACTAAGCCCCTTTTTGGCGGTAGAGATCACCGCCTCCTCGATCTCGGGATCGCAGTGGCCGAAGATCAGCGGCCCCCAGCTCTGGACATAGTCGATGTAGCGGTTGCCGTCGATATCGTAGAGATAGGGTCCCTTTCCCCGCTCGATGAAAGGAGGCACGCCCCCCACGCTCCCGAAGGCCCGCACCGGTGAGTCCACACCCCCCGGAATGTATTGATAGGCCTCCGCAAATGCCGCTTCGCTCTTTTCGTAACCCATGATGCCCCTTTGGATATAATTTCGCATATTTCTGTAAATATGAAATCAACGGGATTATACCAATTCTCCCGAGAATTCCCCCGTAGGGCAGCAGGGCAAGGAGGCGAGGATTCGACGATTGAGCTTGGGATGGGCCCTATCGATTCTGCTGCACCTGCTAATCGCAGGGGTCATGCTCTGGCTGCTCCACAAAAGCCTAGTCACTCCCAAAGCGGTCAACAAAACCCGTATCAGCCTCGACCTGACACAGTTTCAGACAC
>JALVUD010000009.1 GCA_027035765.1 Campylobacteraceae bacterium | reverse complement strand
GGGTGCCAGTCGAGGCGGGGGAGGCCGATCCAGTAGTATTCGAGGCCCCGGGGGTTGTAGTGGACTTGGGCGTCGTTGCCGTAGGCGCGGCGTCCGGCGTGGGTGACCCGCCAACCGGCACACTCTTCGGGGTCGACGGGCGGGATGTTGACATTGAGGAAGTGGCGGGAGGGGAGGGGGTAATCCTCCTCCAGGATCCTGCGGGCCAAGGCGAAGGCGGTCTCTTTGGCCAGGCGATACCCCAGGCGGTCGACGTCGTGGCACTGGCTGCGGCAGACCTGGCTCACCGCGATCGCCGGGATCCCCTGCAGGACCGCCTCCATGGCCGCGGCGGCCGTGCCGGAGTAGGTGATGTCCTCCCCCATGTTGGCGCCGCGGTTGATCCCGCTGACCACGAGATCGGGTTTGGTCTCGGCGAAGAGCTTGTTGAGGGAGAGAAAGACACAGTCGGAGGGGGTGCCGTCGTCGAGTTTGTAGAAGTCGGGCTCCAGCTCCACGAAACGCAGAGGCCGCGTCAGGGTCAGGGAGTGGCCGCAGGCGGACTTTTCCAGCGTCGGCGCCACGGTAATGACCTCGCCCAGAGGCTGCAGAGCTTCCCGCAGGGCGTGCAGGCCGGCCGATTCGAAACCGTCGTCGTTGGTAACCAAAATACGTTTTTTTCTTTGGGACATTTCGCTTCCGGATATATCTGGATTTTTTGTTTGAATATCCGGGATTATACTATCTTTACCCGGCGGCAATATCGATATAATAATGCTCAAAATTACCAGTGAGGATGAAACCGTGCAGAAAGAACCGATGCTGCAAGAGACTTTTGAGAGACTGAGCCAGGAGCTGGAACAGCTCAAAAACGTAGAGAGGGCCGCTATCGCCAAGGTGATCGACGAGGCGCGGGCCCTGGGGGATCTGAAAGAGAATGCCGAGTATCACGCCGCCAAGGAGAAGCAGGGGCTGATGGAGGCGCGGATCATCGAGCTGCAGGATTTACTGAGCCGGGCCCAGGTGATCGATCCCTCCACGCTGCCCCATGAGCGGGTCAGCTTCGGTTCGACCGTGGTGCTGCTGGATCAGGATACCGACGAGGAGGTTACCTACGTCATCGTCGGCAGCCAGGAGTCCAACCCGGGCAAGGGCCTCATCTCCATCCAGTCGCCCATGGCCCGCGCCCTGCTGGGCAAAGAGGAGGGCGAAGAGGTGGAGCTGCAGCTCCCCGGCGGCCGGAAACGCTTCGACGTGGAAGAGATCAAATACGTCCCCATCGAACTCTGAGAAAAGGAAGAACGTGATCAATGTAGGAATCGTAGGCGCCGGCGGCTATACGGGCCTGGAGCTGGTCAAGATGCTCCTGAACCACCCCAATTTCCGCCTCAACTATCTGGCGACGACCTCCGGAGATATCCTGGTGGAGGAGCTCCATCCGGCGCTGTTGGATCTCATCACCTTCCCCGTGGAGGAGGTGAATGCGGCGCAGGTGGCAGAGAAGTGCGAACTGGTTTTTCTGGCCCTTCCTCACAAAGCCTCCATGGGGCTGGCCAGGGAGCTGATCGAAAAAGGGGTCAAAATCGTGGACCTTTCGGCGGATTACCGTCTGGAGCGCTCCACCTACGAAGCGGCCTACTGTCCCCACGAGGATCCGGAGCATCTGGGCGAAGCGGTCTACGGTCTCATCGAATACTACCGTAACGAGATCCGGGTGGCCCGTCTGGTGGCGGGTCCGGGCTGCTATCCGACGGCGACGCTCCTGGGGATTCTGCCTTTCATCCCCTATATCGACACCGACGCACCGCTCTTCGTCGATGCCAAATCGGGAGTCAGCGGCGCGGGTAAGAAGCTGACGGAGACCAGCCATTTCGTTACCATCAACGACAACATCTTCGCCTACAATCCGCTCAAACACCGGCACGCCCCCGAGATCGCCGAAAAGATCGCCAAGGTCCACGGCGCGGAGGTTTCGGTCAACTTCGTCCCCCATCTCATCCCCGCCACCCGGGGGGAACTGGTGAGCGTCTACGCGACTCTCAAGGAGGAGATCGACCCGCGGGAGGTGCTGGAGCGGGCCTACGGCATCGAACGCTTCATTCGCCTGCGCGACAAACCGGTGGATATCAAAAGCGTCGCCGGGACCCACTTCTGCGACATCTACGCTCAGCGCAACGGCCGCGCGCTCTTCGTCAGCTCCGCCATCGACAACCTGCTGCGCGGCGCCGCCAGCCAGGCCCTCGCCGCGGCCAACCTGATGATGGGCCTGGATGAAGGAACAGGGTTGCCGGTGATCGCTTACGTGCCGTAAGCGATCACCGGGATGGAAGATGGAAGATGGAGAATGGAAGATGAATGAGAAAGAGGACCAAACTAATCTTCCATCTTCCATCTTCCATCTTCCATCCATCAAAGAGGGTGCTCTCTTTGTCGCCGATGCCCACTATCCCCACCACGGCGACGCCTTTCTCGACCTTCTGAAATGGCTGGATCGTGGGGAGATCGCAACGCCGCAGCTCTTTCTGATGGGGGATATCTTCGATCTGCTT
>JALVUD010000008.1 GCA_027035765.1 Campylobacteraceae bacterium | reverse complement strand
AAATCAAGTCCCATACATTGGGCACTCTCTCAGATCGCTTCGTTGAGCTCTCTGTGTTTGTGGACGCGTATTATAGACAAAAACCCCAGGCCTGTCAAGGGTTTTTCCATGAAAATTACAAAAAAAATTGCCCGGAGATTTGACTTACATTATATAAGAGATCGGCGCCCAGAAGATCCTTAAGGTTTTTCCTGTTTAAACGATTATATTTTGATCGATTTGGAAATGCCGGTTCACAAATCACCGGCACACCTTCTACAAGGTTACCGGCCGACACATTCGGAGAAATTTTCTCTGATTTCAACTTCTTTGTTTACCATGACGAAATAATTCCTGCTATAGTACGTCAAAACATATTTCAAAGGAGTAGCCATGGCTCTGTACGATCGTGACTATGCCAGAAACCTCACAGCCGAAGGTTCCACCGGTGCCCTGGAGGCCAGCCGCGTTGACTTCATGAGAAAGACCTATCAACTGTTGGCAGCCAGCATGCTGGCCGCTGCAGTCGGCGCTTACGTCACCATGCCCTTTGCCGCAGCAGTCTACCAGTATAAATGGTTCATTTTCGGAGCAGAACTTTTGATTCTCTTCTTCGGCCTCGGACTCTCCCGCGGCAAGCCTGGACTGAATCTGATGATGCTTTTTCTCTTCACCTTCCTCACGGGCGTTTCCCTGGTGCCACTGCTGGCATCGCTCATCGGGCTTGGAAAGGGGGCGGTCATCGGCAATGCCTTTTTGATGACGTCGGTCCTTTTCGGGGCCTTGAGCCTTTTTGCCATTAACAGCCGCAGTGACTTCTCGAGCTGGGGCAAACCGCTCTTCATCACCCTGATCATCGTCATCGTCGCTTCGCTGGTGAATATTTTCATCCTCAAAAGCCCGATGATTGACGTGATTATCACTGCCGGAGTGATTCTGCTCTTCAGCCTCTTTACCATCTACGATACCCAGAACATCGCCAACGGCGCCTACGACTCCCCTGTAGATGCCGCTGTCTCTCTTTATATCGATTTTCTGAATATGTTCACAGCGATTCTCCAGCTTTTGGGAATCTTCGGAAACGATGAGTGATCCTACTCCCAAACTCCAACGTCTGATCGATGCCAACCTAAACCGCCTCAAAGAGGGGTTGAGGGTTCTGGAGGATACCCAGCGCTACCTCTTCGATGACGAAACGTCTGCCCGTCGGTTCAAAAGACTCCGCCATTCACTGCAGACGGCCTATGACCCTGCCCGTCTGATCCACCGGGACATTCAGGGGGATGTTCTGAAAACATCCACCCAGAGCGAAATGCAACGTACCGATATCCGTGATCTGATGATTGCGAACTTTTCACGGGCCCAGGAGTCGGCACGGGTTCTGGAGGAGGCTTTCAAAATAGAGGATCAGGTTCTCTCGTCGCTCTTCAAAAATGTACGCTATGAGCTCTACGCTCTGGAAAAGGAGCTTTTGGGCTTACCTGAAAAGAAGAGCAGTTCAAACTCCAGATAGTCCAGAGGATAGCTCTCGATCAGCCGGCGGGTCTGCCGATAGTGCAATCGGGCTTCTCCCCCGCTGACACCGCTTCGTTTGATATAGCGAAAGATCGCCTGGGGATCCTCAAAACGAAGCCGGTACTCCACCTTTTCAATTCTCTCGAACTCGTAATGTTGCTGCAGAATCATTTCAACCGTTTCATAGGAGCGAATCGGAGAGGTGGTTCCGGCGCAGTGATGAAGTGTCCGGAAAGTTCCGGAGGTAAAAATCGCAAAGGCAGCCCGATTTCCAATGCCGGAAAGTGTCTCTGCCGTCCGTTCCAGATCCCCGGACCACTGCAACGCTGAAGCGGAGAGGACAGTGTCAATCTTTTCTCTCTTCAAACTTTCAAGAAAGCCCAGGTCGTCAAAATCACCCTGAAGAAGCTGTACCCGATTATCCCTAGGATGCAGCATGAGCATCTTTTGGGAGAGATCCACCGCGAAAAGTCGGCCGAAGGGAATCTGCCGGCCGGAGAGTTGCCGAAAGATCTCTCCCTCACCGCATCCGAGGTCCAAAATCCGTCCCGGACCTCGAGGCATAAAATCACATACCAGACGCTGAGCCACCTGCCGCTGGATAATGTTGTACCGGCTGTAAGTCTCGGCAAAACGACTGAACTCTTTGACAGCTCTCATCAGGCGGTATGCCTTTTTCATGGGAATTTGGGTATAATCGCGCCAAATTATACCGAAAGCCGTCGCTCCGGCATTCAGTGAAGAGGCCAACATGACATCGACACTTATGATCGTACAGATTATTCTCGCTATTCTCATCACCATCACTATTTTGCTGCAAAAAAGCTCCAGTATCGGACTGGGCGCCTACAGTGGCAGCAATGAGTCCCTTTTCGGAGCCAAAGGCCCCAGCGGTTTCCTCGCCAAGGCCACCTTTACCCTCGCTTTGCTCTTCGTTATCAATACCCTGGCACTGGGCTACCTCTACAACAAAGAGAGCAGCCGTTCCGTCGTCGACACCCTCCCCAAAAAGGAGGCAAAAGCCCCCGCACCCACTCCGGCGCCGGTACCTGCCGCTCCTTCCGCTCCCTCGACTGAGCAGAAGCAGTAACAATCCCCAGGCAGAGGCACCACCTCTCCCACACTTTCCACCCCTGTTTATACCGCCTACCATGTAAGCAAAAAGAGGTTAGAATAGGCCCATCAAAATCCATTCCATCCAAAGGATCGTTAGATGCTCGAAGAGATTTTTGAAGAAGCCAAAGATCATATGACTAAAAGTATCGACGCTATGAAACGTGATTTTGCCACCCTGCGGACCGGCAAAGTCACTACCCAGATCGTCGACAATATCAAAGTGGACTATTACGGAACCCCCACACCTCTCAATCAGGTGGGGAATGTGGTTGTCCAGGATGCCACCACCATTGCCATCAACCCCTGGGAGAAGTCCATGCTCTCCGAGATCGAGCGGGCGATCCAGGAGGCCAATATCGGCGTCAACCCCAATAACGACGGAGACTTCATCAAGCTCTTCTTCCCCCCGATGACGGTGGAGCAGCGTCAGGAGATCGTCAAGCAGGCCAAACAGATGGCGGAAAAGGCCAAAGTGGCAATCCGCAATGTCCGCAAAGAGGCCAACAACAAGATCAAGCGGCTCGAACACGACAAAGAGATCAGCGAGGATGAGATGAAACGGGCCCTGGACCAGGTCCAGAAGCTCACCGACGAGTTCATCGCCAAGGTCGATGAATCCCTCAAGGCCAAAGAGGCCGATATCCTCCGGGTCTGATCGCCATGGACGTCGAAAAGATCTACAAGGATGCCGGCGCCCTCCTGGAAGGGCACTTCATCCTCTCCAGCGGCAACCACTCCAACCGCTACCTCCAGAGTGCCAAAGTCCTGGAAGACCCCAAACGGGCCGAACTGCTGGCGACGGAATTGGCGAAACGCATCCGGGAGAGCGGTCTGGAGATCGACACCGTCTGTGCACCGGCCCTGGGCGGTGTATTGGCGGGCTACGAGCTGGCAAGGGCGCTGGGGGTGCGCTCGATTTTCGTCGAGCGCAAAGAGGGGGAAATGCAGCTTCGAAGAGGTTTCGAAGTCCAACCCGGCGAAAAGATCCTCGTCTGCGAAGACATCATCACCACCGGCGGATCGGCGATGGAGGCAGCTGAGATCATCGAATCACTGGGAGCCGAGGTGGTCGGTTTCGCCGCGCTGGCCAACCGGGGATTCTGCGCCCGGAGCGGCAGTGGCAAAGCCCCCAAGCCCGAGTGCAAACTCCCTGCCGACAAACCCTTCTTCGCCCTGGCCGATTTCGAATTCGAGATGTACACTCCCGAAGAATGCCCCATGTGCAAAGCGGGAAGCGAAGCGATCAAACCGGGTAGCCGGGGGAATTAGCGCTGGCCCGAAATAGGCCGGCGAGTCATTGGTTATTGGTCATTGGGGGAGGAGAAAGTGTGAATACTTTCTCCGATGGGCAAGTTCTATTTCTCTTTTTTGGGAGTGACATACATGGAGATGTAGCGCCCTTCCTGATGGGGGGCTTTTTCCAGTGTGCCCAGATCCTCGATCATGGGCCAGACCCGGTTGAGCACTTCGACCCCCAGTTCGGGGTTGGCCATTTCACGGCCTCGGAGGAAAACCCGGAGCTTGACATGCTTGCCTTTTTCCAGGAACTCCCGGGCGTGCTTGACCTTGTAGGCGATATCGTTGTCGGCGATCTTGCAGGAGAACTTGACCTCTTTGACCTCGATCTTCTTCTGATTCTTCTTCGCCTCTTTTTTCTTCTTTTCGAGCTGATATTTGTGCTTCCCGTAGTCCATAATCTTGGCCACAGGCGGAGTGGCGTCGGGAGAGATCAGGACCAGATCCAGTCCCTTCTCCTCGGCGATCTTCAGCGCCTCCTCACGGGGAATGATCCCGTACTGCTCTTTGTCATCTCCGACGACGCGAAGTTCCCGCGCCCGAATGGCGTCATTCATAATGACGCTATCCTCTCTCCTCTTTCCCCGTGTGTTGCGCTGTTGTTTGCTCAAATTTTCCCTTCTTGAAGTTGTTGGCTCAATTGTAGCATAAAATCGTCAGCCGACAGGTTATACTGCTCCTTTTTACGGCGGTCCCGGATGGCGACGCTGCGCTGTTTGACCTCTTCGTCTCCCACAATCACCACGTAGGGAACCTTCTGTTTCTCCGCCAGGCGGATCCGTTTGTTGAGCGAATCGTTGCGATCATAGATCTCGCTGTCGATCTCCCGCTCCGTCAGCTCCGCCGCCAGTTCCCGGGCGTAGGCGGTATGCTCCGCCGCGATGGGGACGAAGATCACCTGGGTCGGAGCGATGAAGAAGGGGAACTCCCCGGCGTAGTGCTCGGTCAGGATCGCGATAAAGCGCTCGAAGCTCCCCAGAATCGCCCGGTGAATCATCACGGGACGCTGGCGGGTGTTGTCTTCGGCTACATACTCCACATCGAAGCGCTCGGGAAGGTTGAAGTCCACCTGTACCGTTCCGCACTGCCATTTGCGACCGATGGCATCGGTGATCTTGACATCGATCTTGGGGCCGTAGAAGGCACCGCCTCCCTCGTCGATCCCGTATTCGAGGCCGTTTTCGTCCAGGGCCTCTTTGAGGGCGTTGGTAGCGATCTCCCAGACCGCATCGTCGCCGATGGCCTTTTCGGGTTTGGTGGAGATCTCCATCGTGTAGTCGAAGCCAAACTTCTTCATCACCGCATCGACGAACTCCACCACCTCCAGAACCACCGGCTTGATCTGCTCGGGGGTACAGAAGATGTGGGCGTCATCCTGGGTAAACTCCCGCACCCGCAGCAGGCCGTGGAGCACCCCGCTCTTTTCGTGGCGGTGGACCACACCGTACTCGAAATATTTCAGGGGCAGATCCCGGTAACTTTTGGTGGAGTGTTTGAACATCAGGATATGCCCGATACAGTTCATGGGCTTGAGGCCGTACTCCTGACCGTCGATCTCGGTGAGGTACATGTTCTCACCGTAGCAGGCGTAGTGGCCGCTGGTGCGCCACATCTCGGCCTTGAGGATCTCGGGCCCCCGAACCGGCTCGTAGCCCCGGCGGCGGTGGGAACGCCAGAGGATCTGCTCCAGTTTGCCGCGAAGCCGCGCACCCTTGGGCAGCCAGAAGGGCAGCCCCGCCCCCGCCTCCTCGTCGAACATGAAGAGCTCCAGCTCCGTCCCCAGCTTCCGGTGATCGCGCTTTTTGGCCTCTTCCATCATCTGGAGATAGTTTTTCAGCGACGCTTTGTCGGCAAAAGCCACCCCGTAGATTCGGGTCAGCATCTCGGCATTTTCGTCCCCCCCCAGGTAGGCCCCGGCGATACGGGTCAGCTTGAAGTTATGCAGATACCGGGTGTTGGGCACATGGGGACCGCGGCAGAGATCCTCGAAATCCCCCTGGCGATAGATCGAGACCGTTTCGGAGGGGATATTTTTGAGTACCGCCTGTTTCAGATCGTCGTTTTTGAACTTCTCCACCGCTTCGTTTTTGCTGATCTCGTACTTTTCGATGGGGATCTTTTTCTTGACCAGCTCTTTCATCTTTTTTTCGATTGTTTTGAGGTCCTCTTCCCCGATCTTTTCGGAGGTCCGGAAATCGTAATAGAACCCTTCATCCACGACCGGTCCGACAAAGAACCGGGCATCGGGGTAGAGCTCCCGGATCGCCTGGGCCATCAGGTGGGCCGTAGAATGGCGGATGATCTCCAGAGCTTCCGGGGAGTTGTCGTAGGCGATCTCCCGGCATCCTTCACAGGAATCCCCGACACTCTGGGTATCCACAATCTCTCCATCTGCTTTCACGTAGCCGATTATATCTTCGCTCACAGCTGTCCTTTTGATGCGGCAGTTCTGCCGTAATATAATGAGGCAAATTATAGCAGATTGGGATTAGAAAACTTCCTCTCTCAAGTGACTGTGTTATACTACAAAACTGTGCAAACGGATATATATCAGGATGGGAGGAAAAGAGAATGAAAAAAACCGCTGTTTTGGGGATATTTTTACTTCTTGCTGCAGGAGTTCTGCTCTTCGCGCAGGGGAACGGTACCGTTTCGGAGCCGGCTCGAAATTCATCCGATGCCGCTGTCGGATCGACCCTTCAAGTGACCGAAGGATCTCAAATGCAACAATCTTCCGCGGCGGCCGCCTCTGCCCAAACGGTTCAAAACGGTGCCGATGAAACCGCCCCCGCCGCAACTTATACCCAGAAGGATCTCGATACAGCGTTGGCCCCCATCGCTCTCTATCCCGATCCTCTCCTGGCCCAGGTGCTGATGGCCGCCACCTACCCCGATCAGCTCCAGGCGGCATGGGAGTGGCGGAAGGCCCAGGGGGAACTCCCTGCCGACAAGATCCTCGAGAAGGCGGGCAAACAGCCCTGGGATCCCAGCGTTGTGGCCCTGACAGCCTTCCCGGACGTTCTGGAGATGCTCGCCGGCAAACCGGAATGGACCCGGCAAATAGGCGAGATGTTTCTGGCCGATCCTGACCGGGTAATGGATACGATCCAGAAGCTCCGCAAAAAGGCCCAGGAGGCCGGCAATCTCAAAAGCACCAAAGAGCAGACGGTGAAGGTAGAGAAAGAGACGATCATCATTCAACCGGCCGACCCCGAGATCGTCTACGTCCCGGTCTACGATCCGGGCTGGATCTTCGGTCCCTGGTGGTATGATGAGCCTCCCCTCTTCTACTACCCGCCCCACTACCATCCCCACGGCGACCACTTCTTCGGTCTTTTCGCGGTGCTGGGGGCCTTCCACGCGCTCTGGTGTCATTGGGATTGGCACCACCATGATATCTATATCGATCACCACCACCACTACTATCCCCATCCCGTTCCCGGACACGCCAAACCTCTCTCATGGCGCCATCAACTCCTGCCCAAAAATCCCCACCTGAAAGAGGTGCGTAAAAAAGTCGCTCCGACAACGGTACGCCCCGACAGCAGAGAGATGCGTCGAAAAGCAGCGCAGGAAAAGCTCGAACAGCGAAGCGGAACCCAACTCAAACAGGCACAGGAGGCCCTTAGAAAACACCCGGAAGCCATCCGGCAGCAGATCAGCAAACCGACCGTCAAACCGGCCGTTCAACCCAAGCCGGCGGCCCGGCCAAAGCCGGCGGCGAAACCCAAACCCTCAGCCAGACCGAAACCGACGGTCAAACCTCAGCCGCGGCCTATGCCAAAACCCAAGCCCAAACCTTCCGTCCGGCCCAAACCGGTGCCTCGGCCTATGCCCAGACCCCGGCCTATGCCGGCTATACGCCCATCGATGCATATGGCTCCACACTCGATGGGCGGCGGTGGAGCCCGTGTCGGCGGACTGCACCGCTAGGGGCAGGCTGTACGGGAAGATTTTACAGATTCGTCAAGTGATATCAGAGAAGAAAAAGAGAGTATTCAGAAGATTTTTGAAGCCTGCCGCCTCTTTCAACCCAAAATTTGCATCAGTCAGCACGCCATCTGCTTCGATGCACCTGACGAACTTTCTACTGCAAAATTTGGGTTCAGGAGAGTGTAACGCCCCGCTCTCCGGCCACCAGTTCACCGATCACATAGGCATCGGTGGCCTTCAGCACAGCATCCACCTCTTCCGCTTCAACGACCCAGACCATTCCGACTCCCATATTGAAGGTTCGGAACATCTCCTCCTCTTCCACATAGCGTGCCATAAAGTCGAAGACCGGCAACGTACGGATCTTGGAGCGGTCCACCACGGCGCGGACATTTTCAGGCAAGACCCGGGGCAGGTTCTCCACGATTCCTCCGCCGGTAATATGGGCAAGGGCCACGATATGCTCTTTGTTGGCCTTGAACTCCGGCACATAGATCCGTGTGGGCTCCAGCAGCACTTCGATCAACGGACGGCCCTCGAAATCGTCCTCGAAGGACATTCCGAGCTTTTCGAAAAAAAGTTTCCGTACCAGGGAATAGCCGTTGGAGTGCACGCCGGAGCTGGGCAGGGCCAGGAGGATCTGCCCCGGCTTGACCCGGCTGACACGGTCCATCTCCTCCCGTTCGGCTATCCCCACGGCAAAGCCGGCCAGGTCAAAATCTTTCTCTCCGTACATTCCCGGCATCTCCGCCGTCTCACCCCCGATCAGAGCGCACTGGCCGCGGCGGCACCCTTCGGCGATTCCGCTGACGACGCGCCGGGCCTCTTCGGGCAGGAGTCTGCCAGTGGCGTAGTAGTCGAGGAAAAACATCGGGGTTCCGAAGTTGCAGATGAGATCGTTGACACACATGGCCACCAGGTCGATCCCCACGGTATCGAGGCGTCCGCTGTCAATCGCCAGCTTGAGCTTGGTTCCTACGCCGTCGGTCGCCGAAAGCAGGACCGGTTCGCGATATCCCTCAGGCAGGGCATAAGCCCCGGCAAAGGAGCCGATACCCCCGATGACATGCTCATCGAAGGTTGATTTGACATCCGCTTTGATCGCTTCGACGAAGGCGTTGCCGGCGTCGATATCGACCCCCGCCTCTTTGTAACTGACTTTTTCCCGGCTCATGAGCGCTCCTTGCCGGAGGCGTCACAGGGAGGCAGGAACTGCCGCAGAATCTCCAGGGAGAGGCATTTACCCGCAAAACCGCCGATCAGAAGGAGAATGATCACGGCCAGCTGAACCAGAAAGGCGATCTGGGGCTGGGTGGCCGCCAGGCCCATGTTGATCCCCAGGATAATAGCGAGGAAGATTCGCTGCATTCGTTCCGCACACACGATGGACGCTCCTTGATAATTGATAATGGTGCGATTATAGCGAAGCTATCCGTTGAGCTTCCTGCCCAGCTTCTCTTCCACTGAAGCGATCTTTTTCTCCAGCCGGCCGACGGGGCCTTTTCTGTAGTCGATTTTGATGACACTGTAGATCCGGTTGCAATCTGTTTCCAGGTCTTCGTAGGCCTGCTCGATAAGGGCGAAGATCTCGCTGACGCTCTCCGCTTCGATAATGGTTCCCATCGGCGTCAGACGGTAGGGCAGACCGCTGCGATCCACAAGATCCAGAACCCGGGCGACGAAGGCGCTTTTGGATTCGGTCTGATCGGTCGGAAACATGGCAAATTCAACCAGTGCGGACATGAAGGCTCCTTTTGCAGTTTTGGCTCTGTATAATGCCATATGATTTTATCGATTTTGGATTTTGGATGTTGGATGTTGGATGAAAGGGGCACCTCCGGCGCTTCTTGTCTTTTCAAAAGAAGCGTTGCAGCGCAACGCATACCGAAACCATTCACCATTCACCATTCACCATTCACCATCCGAAAGCAGAGCTTTCGGCCTTTCACTCTTCACTCCTCACTCCTCACTTCAGCATTGGGAAAATCCCAATGCTGATTGTCGTTGGTGCGGGAGCGGCGGGGATGGCGGCGGCGATCACGGCGGCACGTCGCGGGATCGAAGTCCTCCTCATGGAGCAGAATAACCGTCCCGGCAAAAAAATCCTCGTCAGCGGAAACGGGCGTTGCAATATCGCCAATCGCCGTCCAGCCCCTGCCCGCTTCCACAGCACCCGTCCCGAACTTGTCAAAAAGACGCTCCAGGGCTACGACGCAAAAAGGATCCTTGATTTTCTCCGTTCTGTCGGGATCGAAACGGAAGAGGAGGAGGAAGGAAAACTTTTCCCTATGGGACGCCAGGCCGCCAGTGTCGTCAAGCTCCTGACAAGGGAGTGTCAACGCCTGGGTGTCAGGATTGTCACCGGATGTCAAGTGACCGGGATCCGGCAGGATCAGGATGAGTTTGTTGTGGAGAGTTCCGAGGGGAGCCATCGATGCCGCCAACTCCTTCTTACCACCGGTTCTCCCGCCGCTCCCCAGTTGGGGGGCAGCAATGCAGGGATGCTCTTCGCCCAGAGCCTGGGACACCGCCTATTCCCACCCCGACCTGCACTGGTGGCCCTGGAGAGCGACGCCTCCTGGCCCAGGCAGGCGGCAGGAGTCAAACTCCCCGCCAGAGTGGGGCTCCTGGCCTCGGGGAGCCTCGTTACGGAGCGGGAGGGGGATCTGCTTTTTACCGATTACGGCGTCAGCGGCCTGGCGGTGCTGGATCTGAGCCGGGAGGCGAGTCTGCGGCTGGCGGAGTGGGAATCCTGCGAACTCTCCGTCGATCTGACGCCGAAGTGGAGCAAAGAGCGCTTGAGCAAACTGCTGACGGAACGGATCGATCCGGAACGTGATCTGTCTCTGGAGCTCTGGCTGGAGGGGGTTTTGCACCGGAAACTGGTTCCGATTATCCTGGAGATCGCCGGGATCAGAACCGCAACCGAAAAGGATCTCAACCGCAAAAGGATCGGCCGACTCGTCTATACGATCAAACATCTGAAACTCCCCATCCAAAAAACCCGGGATTTCCGATACGCCGAAGTCGCCACCGGCGGGATCGATCTGGCCGAGATCGATCCCGAACGCATGGAGTCGCGAAAGCTTCCGGGGCTCTACTTTGCCGGAGAGATCCTGGATGTGGACGGCGACCGGGGAGGGTTCAATTTCCACTGGGCTTGGACGACGGGAATGCGGGCAGGGGAATCCGTTAGGAGTTAGGAGTTAGGAGTTAGGAGTTAGGAGTTAGGAGTTAGGAGTTTGACGCACCTGACAGTTTTTGTCAAGTGCTGTCATTACGCCTGCGCGGCGTTTTTCTTGTCCCGTTGGGAGCGGCGGCGAGCGGCGGGGTCGAGGTGTTTCTTGCGGATACGGATATTTTCGGGAGTGACCTCCACCAGTTCGTCATCTTCGATCCACTCCATCGCCTGCTCCAGGGTCAACTTGCGGGGGGGAACCAGTTTGATGGCGTCGTCGGCTCCGGCGGAGCGCATGTTCGTCAGCTGCTTGCCCTTGAGAGGGTTGACCTCCAAGTCGCCGGGGCGGGCGCTTTCACCGATCACCATCCCGTTGTAGACCTTGGCCTGGGGCTCGATGAAGAGAATGCCTCTCGCCTGAAGGTTGTAAAGGCTGAAGGCCACCGCTTCGCCGTTGTCCATGGAGACCAGGGCTCCCTGGGTCCGGCTCTCGACGGTGCCGGTATAGGGGCGATACTCCAGGAAGGAGTGGTTCATGACTCCCTCCCCTTTGGTGTCGGTGAGAAATTCGCTGCGGAAACCGATGAGGCCCCGGGCGGGAATTTCGAACTCGATCCGAACGGTACCGTCGGGCATGGGGGTCATGGAGGTCATCTCGGCTTTGCGCTTGCCCAGCTTTTCGATGACGGTCCCCTGAAACTCCTCGGGTACGTCAATGACAAGGTGCTCGAAGGGCTCCATCCGTACACCGTTCTCCTCTTTGATGACCACTTCGGGACGGGCCATGAGGAACTCGAAGCCCTCCCGACGCATATTCTCCGCCAGAATCCCGATCTGCAGCTCTCCCCGTCCGGAGACTTTGAAGCTGGCGTCCCCCAGAGGCTCCATCCGCATAGCGATGTTGGTCTCCATCTCTTTTTCGAGACGTTCGCGGATTTTGTTGGAGGTGACATGTTTGCCCTCGGTGCCGGCCAGGGGGCCGTCGTTGACACTGAAGATAACGCTGAGGGTGGGCTCTTCGATATGGAGAGGATCCAGTGCCATCGGCTTCTCGGGATCGGCCAGGGTGTCCCCGACGTCGATATCACTGAAGCCGGCGACGGCGACGATATCTCCCGCTTCGGCCTCGTCGATCTCGATCCGGTCCAGTCCCCGGAATCCGATCAGTTTGCTCACCCGGCTCTTGACTTTTTCACCGTCGGCTTTGATCAGGAGATACTCGTCCCCTTTTTTGACCCGGCCGTTGAAGATCCGGCTCACGCCGATCCGGCCGACGAAATTGTCATAATCGAGGGTAAAGATCTGGGCCTGGGCCGGCGCCTCGGCAGAGCCTTCCGGATAGGGAACATGCTCGATGATCGCCTCGAAGAGTGGCGTCAGGTCTTTGTTCTCATCCTCCAGGTTCCATTTGGCGTAGCCGTCTCTGGCGGCGGCGTAAAGGACCGGGAACTCCAGCTGCTCGTCACTGGCATCCAGGGCTACCAGCAGATCGAAGACTTCGTCGACAACCCGCTCGGGCTCGGCGGCGGGCTTGTCGATCTTGTTGACGACGACGATGGGCTTGAGGCCCAGCTCGATCGCCTTTTTGAGAACGAATTTGGTCTGGGGCATGACCCCCTCCTGGGCATCGACGAGGAGCAGCACCCCGTCGACCATCTTGAGCACCCGCTCCACCTCGCCGCCGAAATCGGCGTGGCCCGGGGTGTCGATGATGTTGATCTTGTGGTCACCGTAAGTAATGGCGGTGTTTTTGGAGAGGATGGTGATCCCCCGCTCTTTTTCGATGTCGTTGTTGTCCATCACACGCTCATCCACCTCCTGGTGGGCGGCGAAGGTGCCGCTCTGCTGGAGCAGTCCGTCGACGAGGGTGGTTTTGCCGTGGTCGACGTGGGCGATGACGGCGATGTTTTTGATCTTTTGCATGATGTTTCCTAACAGTGTATTCTTATGAAATTGCGCGCATTATATCCAAATGTTTCCCATCGCGCCTTCGGAAGCATCATCCGGCGGACGGTGCAGCGGGAAAACGCCGTTTGGACGACAGCCTGCTTTCGATTATTTCAGAGAGATCCCGTAGATCTGGTGGTAGCGCTTCAGTGCATACCGGTCGGTCATGGAGGCGATGGTGTCGGCGATGACCCGATGGACCGGCCGGCGGGCAAAGAGCGCCTTCTGGGATTCGGGGAGCAGATCGTGCTCCTCGCTGTAAGCCCGGTAGAGGGCTTCGACACATCGTTTGCCGGCGTACATATTGCGAACGATCTTTTCGTGGCGGTAGAGTTTGAGATAGAGGCGTTTCTTCAGCCGCTTGAGTCCGGTGGCCACCGATGAGGAGAAGCTCACGGGCAGAGGCTCCTCAGCCGGGAGCGTGGCACAGAGCGGCCGGTCGGAACGGTGGGCCTCGGCCCCCGGGCGGGAATGCTCGATGAAGTCCTCTACCAGCAGCCGGATCAATGAGGCGACGAAACGATGGCGGTAGAGATACTCGCCGGGAACGATTCCTTCGGCCCGTACCCTCCGATCCACCTCCTGCACGATCTCCAGATCCTCCAGATCCGAAAAATCGATCAAGCCGTATTTGATTCCGTCGTCGATATCGTGGCTGGTGTAGGCGATCTCGTCGGCATGATCGACTACCATCGCCTCGAGGGAGGGGTGCCGATCAAGGGCAAAGGCCTCCCGGATCCAGTCGGGGAAGAAGGGTTTGTCATAGGGGTAGGAGTGTTTGAGCACCCCTTCGAGGGTGGCGAAGGTGAGGTTGAGCCCGTCAAAATCTTTGTAGCGCTTCTCCAGAGTCGTCAGGACCCGGAAGGACTGAAAATTGTGTTCGAAGCCGTTGGGATGACCGTCGGCTTTGAGCAGGGCATCGAGACGGTCGCCTCCCACATGCCCGAAAGGAGTATGCCCCAGATCGTGGGAGAGGGCAATCACCTCCGCCAGGGTCTCGTTGAGCTCCAGCATCCTGGAGAGGGTCCGGGCGATCTGGCTCACCTCCAGCGAGTGGGTCAGCCGTGTACGGAAATAGTCCCCCTCATGGTTGAGGAAGACCTGGGTCTTGTACTCCAGCCGCCGGAAAGAGCTGCAGTGCAGCACCCGGTCCCGATCCCGGGAATAGGGATCTCTGAAGTCATCCTGCAGGGGGTGGAAACGGTCGAAAGGTCTCATGGGTACGGCGTAATCCTCGTTAATCTATTTGGCTATAATTGTACCCAATCGCACAGGAGGGACGACGATGAAAGTGACACTGCTGCACCATACGCCCCTGGAGGTCTGCGCCCATGCGATCCGTACCTGCTGGCAAAGCTTCGACAAAAGCGACGAAGGCGGAGAGAAGGACCGGGCGCTCATCGACCGGGTGGGCAACAAATACAAACATGCTTCCACCCTGGAGCACCTGGTCTACACCTTTTACATCCAGGGAGTCAGCCGGGCCCTGCTCCAGGAGCTGGCCCGCCACCGGATGGCCAGTCTCAGCGTCAAGAGCACCCGCTACACCCTCAAGGAACTCAAGGAGACCGAGCCCTTTGACGAAGAGGATTTCGAGGGAGCTTCACGTTTCATCGTGCTGACCCATCACGAGGAGGTGGACCGGGCCTCGATCCGGGCGTTGAACAACCTCCAGAGTCTCCTGCAGCAGGGGGTGAGCAACGACTATGCCAAATTTGCCCTCCCCGAGTGCTACAAGACGGAGCTCACCTGGACCGTCAATGCCCGGAGCCTGCAGAACTTCCTGGCCCTGCGCAGCAACAAAAGCGCTCTCTGGGAGATCCGCAAACTCGCCTATACCCTCTATGACCATCTGCCGGAGGATCACCGCTATCTCTTCCGGGAGTCCCTCTACCGGGAAGAGCCGGCCGAGGAGTAGAGACTGTCGGGTCTCTTGGTTGCCTGAAATCCATTTTTCCAGAAAAAAGGTTCGTTGTTGAAAAAATTCTATCTTCTTTTATTGCTGACCCTGGGATTGGCCTTTGGGGCCTCTGCCCCTTCCGCTGCCGATCCCCTCTCCGAGCAGATCACCCAGACCCTTGAGACCAAACTCCACAGCCCTTTCAGCCAGCAGGTGACCGAGCTCTATCGGCTCAATCAATTCCGTCCGCTCTGGGTCGGGCCCCAGAATGCCGCCAACTATGCCGCCCTGTTGCAGGCACTGGAGAATCCGCTCTTCAACTACAACCATAAAAATTTCAACCGCAGCGAAATCAAACGGCTCTCCTTCGCTCTGGACAGCGGCAGCATCTCTCCGGCCAGCCTCCCCGCTGTCCGGGCACGCCTCGATGTGCTGATGAGCGACGCCCTGATGCAGCTGCTCAATTTTCTCCGGGTGGGCGATGTGGACTGGCCCCTGGTCCAACGCAAACTCAAACGCCTCAAAGAGACCCAGGATGTCCAGGCCGCCTGGGATATCCACCCCAAAAAGCTTCCCGATCCCCAAACACTCTTTACGGTGCTGACGCAGAAGGATCTGCAGCGTTTTCTTCGTCAGCAGATCCCGCTGGAACACCGCTATCGTTCCCTGGTCGCTCTGCTGCAGAAGTACCGGCATATGCCCCGTTTTCCCAAACTCTCCCAGGGACGTACCTTGCGGATCAACAGCAGCGACAGCCGGATTTCCCAGATCAAAAGGATGATGAAATTTTTCGGCGACTATCCCAGGAATCTGCCCGAAGACAATGAGTTTGACCGCCGTTTCGCCGAAGCGGTCCGCAGCTTCCGGGAACGTTTCAAACTCCCTCCCGGTGAGACGATAGACAACAAGGTGATCCACTACCTCAACACACCAAAGAGTGAATACATCAAAAAGATTCTGGTCAATCTGGAAAAACTCAAACTCTACCCCCATCAGTGGGAAAACGACTATGTGGAGGTCAACGTTCCCGAATACAAAATGCGCTTTTACCGCAATGGCCGACCTGTCTTTGCCAGTGATGTGGTCGTCGGACGCATCGATCGCCCTACTCCGATCTTTGACAGCAAAATGACCTACATGGTCCTCAACCCCACCTGGACCATCCCAGACAATCTGGTCCGGCGGGATCTGATCCCTATGCTGAAGAAAAACCCCGACTATCTCCGGCAGCACGACATCCACGTCTTTACCAGCTACAAACCCAACGCTCCGGAGGTGGAGCTCGATTTCGAAAAGCTCTTCAGCTACGAACATGATCAACGGCCGATTCCCTACCGCTTCGTCCAGTTTCCCAGCGACAGCAACGCCCTGGGAAAAGTGAAATTTATGTTCCCCAACAAATACTCGGTCTATCTTCACGATACCGACAACAAAAAGCTCTTCGGCTACCGCTACCGGGTCTTCAGTTCAGGCTGTATGCGGGTGGAAAAACCGATAGATTTCATGGAGTTGCTGCTGCACTATGCCGCCGGAAACTACACCCCGGAGAAGATCCGGGAGATTCTGGAGAGCAACCGCCCCACCACTATTCGGCTGAAAAAGGCGATCCCGGTTCATATCGTCTACTTTACGGTGCGCCGTGCCAACGGCAAGGACTACTTCTTCTACGATATCTATCTGCATGACCAGATCATCTGGGAATCGATGGCCGGTCACAAAAAACAGAGTTTCAAAGTGCCCGAGAAACGCCTCAACCCTCTCCGAAAAGAACGGAAGAAAAAGCGTCATTATTTCTTTTGATGACACTCCTGCTGCAGATCGGGTTTGGAGAGCTTGACTTTGCCGTGGCGGATAATATCCTGAACAATACGATAGCCGTGATTGAGGGCGATGGCGATACTCCCGCCGCTTTTGAAAGCGATGTCTCCGGCGATGTAGATTCCCTCCACACTGGTCTCCAGATTCTCCTTGATCACCGGCTCTCCGGTGGCATCCAGCTGTAAATTAGCATTTTTGAGAAAATCCACCGGTGTCGTTCCGCCGATGGCGTAAATCACCCGATCGAAGACTTCCTGCGTACCGTCTTTGAAGTGAACTTCCACCTTGCCGTGGGCATTTTCCAGCCCTTCAATGTCAACGCCCAGTTTCGGCTTGATCTTCCCGGTATCGAAAGCCTCCTTGATCATCTGTCGGTTGATGGGATTGGGGCGCGTAAGCTCTGCCCGACGGTAGTTGAGCGTCACATCATTGCTTTCGCTCAGTTCCACCGCATATTCTGTCGCGGTATCACCGCCGCCGACCACCAGAATCTTCTCTCCCTGATTACACTGATCGAGGTTGAAATTGACCCGTTTCCGAATCGAGGGAGGAATCTTGTAAGAGGGCTTGTTGGGTTTGCCCATTCGTCCGATGGCGATGACGATATAGCGCCCCCGAAACTCTCCGCAGCCGGCCCGAACGGTAAAGATCCCGTCGTCTCCTTTGGTGATCTTGTCCACTTCACAGTTGAAATGGCTGTCAATCACATGCCGGTCGATCAGACAGTCGAAGAAATCCAGCGTACTCTCCTTGGTCCCGTCCATGAAAGGGATCGTCCCCTCCATCTCCACCAGCTGCCCCTGCCAATCCTTGTCAACACGCTTGTTGTCTTTGTAGAATTTGCGGATCGTATCGGAATGGTTGTCACTCTTTTCAAGCAGCAAAATCTTTTCGATCCCCAAAGCTCTCGCTTCGACGGCGGTCCCTATTCCGCCCGGGCCGCCCCCGATAATCACAAGGTCATAAACATTCTCATTTTGACTCATTTTGACTCCTTTGTCTGGATTGGGCCCCGGCGGATCCCCGCAGGCGGACCCGTTGGGCATGGGTGATGGCGATGGCCATGGCGTCGGTGATATCCAGCGGTTTGATCTCCCGCCGGATTCCCAGCAGCCGTTTGACCATATAGGCGACCTGTTCCTTGGCCGCTTTGCCGTTACCGGTGAGCGCCTTTTTGACCTGCAGAGGAGTGTACTCATGGAAATAACCCACTTCCTGGAGGATCTTCAGGCTCAAGGCCCCACGAAACTGCGCCAGCTTCAAAACCGTCTTGGGATTGAAAGCATAGAAGATATCCTCAATGGCCACTTCATCCGGCGGCTGCCGTTTCAGCAGAAGATCCAATCCCTCCGCCAACTCCACAATCTGTTCCTGCAGCGAGCCGGCCGGTATCTTCAACAAGCCCGCCTCCAGCAGTGTCATCCCTGTGGGACCGAACTCCAGAAAACAGTACCCCAGATTCCTGCTGCCCGGGTCGATCCCCATAATGACCATACTTCTCCCTTTCACGAACGGTTCACCAAGTTATTCACGCACATATAGGCTCATTTTAGCCCAGCTTCGGTAGAATCACTACAGTTATTCACCTATTCACAGTGAAAAAAATCAACTATTCACTATTTTACACACACCCTGCCTGAAGAAAGAGAGCCCTTTATGAATCTTGGCGAAAAAATCATCCAGAATCTCAGAAAGGAGATTCCTCCCGAAGAGTATGAACGTTATCTGCGTCACCTGCACTACGACGCCGAACGTTCCCGGAATGACCGGATCATCTTCCGGGCTCCCAATATCTTCGCCGCCCGCTGGATCCGCAGCAACTACCTGGCAACCCTCGCTCATCTTTTCGAAATCGAAAACGGCATCCGTCCCGCTATCGACATCCAGGTGGGATCCGCCCAAACTTCAAACCTCTCTGCCACTCCCATCCATAGCAGCGAATCCAAAAGCTCCTCCACCAAAGCCCTGCTCAACCCCTCTTTCACCTTCGACAGTTTTATCGTCGGCAGTTCCAACCAGTTCGCCTACACCACGGCCCTGAGTGTCGCGGAAAAACCGGGACGGCTCTACAACCCTCTCTTTATCTACGGAGGGGTAGGTCTGGGAAAAACCCATCTCCTCCAGGCAATCGGCAACCATCGGCTGGCTATGGGAGACCGGGTCATCTACACCACGCTGGAGCATTTTCTGAACAAGTTTCTCTCCCATCTTCAATCCCAGACCATGGAAAAATTCCGTGAAAATTACCGCAACTGTGATCTCCTGCTCATCGACGATATCCAGTTTCTCAGTCGCAAAGAGAAAACCCAGGACGAACTCTTTCACACCTTCAACGAACTCCACAACGCCGGCAAACAGATCGTCATGACCTCCGACCGTCCTCCCAAAAAGATCGCTTTCCTCGAAGACCGGCTCCGTACCCGTTTCGAATGGGGGCTTCAGGCGGACATCCAGCCCCCCGAACTGGAGACCAAAATCGCCATTATCCAGAAAAAATGCGAACTCGACGGCATACACCTGGATCGGGAGATCATCCATTATATCGCTACCCATATGGGTGACAACATCCGGGAGATCGAAGGGACTCTCATCCGACTCAATGCCATGAGCACCATGCTCAATCAGCCGATTACTCTGGAATTTGCCCGTAACGCCATCAAAGACCAGCTCAAAGAGAAACAGGAGAATATCACCATCGACGACATCGTCAAGATCGTCTCCAAAGAGCTCAACGTCAAACCCTCCGATATCAAGTCGAAAAAACGCAACAAAAACGTGGTCAACGCCCGACGCATCGTCATCTACCTGGCCAGAAACCTCACCCCCAACTCCATGCCCCAGATCGCCCTCTACTTCGGAATGAAAGACCACTCCGCCGTCAGCCACGCCCTGCGCAAAATCAACGAAATCGCTGAAAACGACGAAAACTTCAAGGTTCTTCTCGATGAACTCTCCAACAAAGTCGGTACCCTCACAAAGAAAATTGAATAAAAAAAAGATATAATTTTCTACGTGAAAAAAGCGGGGAAAGTCCCAAAAAAACGGACAGTTTAAATCGCCCTATAAATGGGGGGTATGAAGGGTTTTTCACCTTTTCATCCCCTTAGACTACTACTACGAACTCTATTTACTTAAAGGGGAGAGCATGAAAATCAGGGCTCAGAAGCAGGTCATCGAATCGATTCTCATCAACCTTCAACCCTTCCTCGAGAAGAAGGACGCCAGCCAGATCACATCCCATATCTATTTTGAAACGGGAGAGGATTACTGCATCGTCCGGGCGACGGACAATGAGATCGGACTGCAGATCGTCACCCGGGAGTTCGAGATCGATCATCCCGGCTCCTTTACCGCCAACGGAAAAAAACTGCTGGATATCATCCGGATACTCCGGGACGACGAGATCGTCCTCGAACTCTTCGACAACGCCATTATGATCAAACAGCAGCACTCCAAATTCAAACTGCCTGTTTTCGACGCCGAAGCCTTTCCCTCTTTCCCCACTGTCGATGATAAGCCCAAAATTTCCCTCGACTCGATGAACCTGATCCGGAATCTCAAAAAAATCACTCCTGCCATCGATACCAACAATCCCAAATACGAACTCAACGGAGCCCTGATCAATATCAAGAGCGATACCACCGATCTGGTAGGAACCGACACCCGGCGTCTGGCTGTCGCTACCATTCCCAATACCTCCGAGCAGGAGCTGGCCCTGATCCTTCCCAAAAAAGCGATTCTGGAGATTCAGAAGCTCTTCCTCGATAAGATCGAAATTCACTACGATGAAACCACACTGATCATTACCAACGAGGACTATTTCTTCTTTACCCGTCTGATCAACGGCAAATTTCCCGATTATGAACGGATCATTCCCAAAACCCTGAAATATCAGATCGAACTTCCCAAAAAAGAGATGCTCGAGGCGATTCGTATGGTTACCACCATCGCCAACGATATCAAGATCACCTTCCTCAGCGATGCAGTTCTCTTCAACGCTCTCTCCGATGACAATGTAGAGGCCAAAACTGAGATCGAACTGGAGACCGGAATCAGCGATCGTTTCGAGATTTCTCTGAACAGCCGCTATCTTCTGGATTTTCTTGCTCAGGTCGATCATGATCGTTTCACCATCGGTCTAAACGATTCGACCCTTCCTTTCATGGTCCGCGACGAAAACTTCATTACCATCATCATGCCGATAATCGCCTAAACAAGGATCACCCTGATGTCCCAACAAGCGACAAAATACATCTTTATCACCGGGGGAGTGCTCAGCTCCCTCGGCAAAGGGATTACCGCTGCCAGTATCGGAACCCTGCTCAAAGCTTCCGGCCTGAGAGTCGGCGTTTTGAAACTTGATCCCTATATCAATGTTGACCCCGGCACCATGTCTCCCCTGGAACATGGAGAGGTCTTCGTCACCAAAGACGGAGCGGAGACCGATCTGGACCTGGGACACTACGAGCGCTTTCTCGATACCTCTCTGACCCGGGCCAACAACTTCACCACCGGACAGATCTACATGTCGGTTATCGAAAAAGAGCGCAAAGGGGAGTATCTGGGCAAGACCATTCAGGTCGTTCCCCATATCGTCAACGAGATCAAGGACGGGATCCGCCGGGCGGGAGAGGGCAAAGATATTCTGATCGTCGAGCTGGGAGGCACCACCGGGGATATCGAAGGACTTCCTTTCCTGGAGACCTTCCGTCAGATGAAACACGAACTGGGCCGCAGTCAGGTCATGAACATTCACGTCACCCTGCTTCCCTATATCAAAGCCGCCGGGGAGCTCAAGACCAAACCGACCCAGCATTCGGTTCAGGAACTGCGGCGTATCGGTATCGCTCCCCATATGCTGATACTCCGATCAGAGCAGCCTGTCCCTTCCGATCTGAAGAAAAAGATCGCTTACAGCTGCGATGTGGACCTTGACAGTGTCATCGAGGCGATCGATGCCCCGACCATCTATCAGGTTCCCATCAATTTCCTGGCTCAGGATATTCTGACACCCATCTCCCAGCAACTGGATCTGGGAGAGTTGAATCCCAAGATGGATGAGTGGAACTCCCTGGTCAATCGTATTATCGCTCCTTCTGATGAGGTAAAGATTGCCTTTGTCGGGAAATATCTGGATCTCAAAGAGTCCTACAAGTCCCTTACCGAAGCGTTGATCCATGCCGGAGCCCACCTGGACCGCCGGGTACGGATCGAATGGGTCGACAGCGAAAAAATCGAAGAGGACGGAGCTCAGAAATTTCTGGAGAATGTCGATGGGATCCTCGTTGCCGGAGGTTTCGGTCAGCGGGGTGTGGAGGGCAAGATCGAGGCGATCCGTTATGCTCGGGAGGAGAAGATTCCTTTCCTGGGGATCTGTCTGGGAATGCAGCTGAGCATGATCGAATTTGCCCGAAATGTGCTGAAGATGGAGGATGCCAACTCCATGGAGTTTGATGAAAATACCCGCCATCCGGTGGTCTATCTCATCGACGAGTTCATCGATGCCAGCGGGACCCGCCAGGTGAGGACCACTACCTCTCCTCTGGGAGGAACCATGCGCCTGGGGGAATACCGCTGTGACGTCAAGCCCGGCTCCAATCTGGAACAGGCCTACGGCAGCGGTACCATCTATGAACGACATCGCCACCGCTATGAAGCCAATCCTCTCTACCGGGAGCAGCTGGAGGCAGCGGGAATGGAGGTGACCGGTGAATCCCAGGGACTGATCGAGGCAGTGGAGGTGACGGAACATCCCTGGTTCCTGGGAGTACAGTTCCATCCCGAGTTTACCTCCCGCCTGCAGCACCCTAACCCGGCGATTCTCTCCTTTGTCAATGCCGCCGTCGAACAGCGGAGCTGATGCGGCATACCTATCCCCGACTCACTTCTCTCGAAGCGGTGGAAGCACACCTGAAAGAGCGCTTCGATGATACCTTTCTCCGTCTCGGCGATCTACCGGATCCCTCGAGCTTCAAAGATATGGATCGTGCGGTCGATCGGATCGCTCAGGCGATCGAAACAGGGGAACGGATCGTTCTGGTCGGAGACTACGATGTGGACGGCGTCAGCGCTACGGCGATCATGCGCCGCTTTTTCCGGGAGATTGATGTGGCGTTGGAGTGGATCATCCCCAATCGTTTCCGTGACGGATACGGCCTTTCGACAACCCTCTTTCCCAAAATTTCCCATGCCGATCTGGTCATCACGGTCGATAACGGCATTGCCGCCGTGGAAGCGGCCGATCTCTGCCGGGAGGCCGGGATTGACCTGATCATCACCGACCATCATATCGTCCCCGAAATTCCTCCCACCGCCTATGCCATCGTCAATCAGAAACAACCGGAGTGCACCTTTCCCTATTCGGAGATCTGCGGGGCCCAGATTGCCTGGTATCTCTGTGCGGCACTGAATCGACGCCTGGGACAAAAGGTGAAGATGAAAGAGCTCCTGGAGCTTGCCGCTCCGGCGATTATTGCCGATATTATGCCTCTGCAGCATATCAACCGGGCGATGGTGAGACAGGGGCTGAAGATTTTGGAGCGCAGCGAGAGTCCCTTTATCGTCGCCTGGCGGGAACGGACGGGCAAAACGACGCTTCGGGCCGAAGATATCGCTTTCGGACTGGCACCGTTGATCAACAGTGCCGGAAGGATGGAAGATGCCTCGGTTGCCTGTGACTATCTTTGTGCCGGAACTTTGCCGGAGGCCAGACGGCTATTGGAGCAGCTTGAGGGTTTCAATGAGCGCCGGAAAGGGATGGAGGAGATGATTTTTCAGGAGGCATTGGAGGGGATCGATCCCGAGGCGCCGATTCTCTTGGCAGTGGGTGAAGTATGGCACGAAGGGGTTTTGGGGATCGTGGCAGCCCGGCTGGCCCGACGGTTTGAGCGGCCGGCCATCGTTTTGACCCGCACGGCAGAGGGGTACAAAGGGAGCGGCCGAAGTTTCGGCACATGCCACCTTTTCGATCTGGTACAGACACAACGGGAGTATCTGGAGAAGTTCGGCGGCCATGCGGCGGCAATCGGCCTCTCCCTCAGGACCGAGGCACTGGAGCCCTTTGGCACTGCTCTGAGGGAGGAGGCAGTCCGGCGTTGTGTATCGGAGGATTTTCGGGATCCGGAAATTTTGGGAGAGATCGATTTTGGTCTGTTGGATTGGGAACTCTATCGCCTTTTGGAACGTTTTGAACCCTACGGTGAAGGCAATCCCCGTCCCAAGTTTATTACCCGCCATGTCCGGATCGAAGGGCTCCGCCGACTGGGAAGCGACGGACAGCACCTGAAGATGCAGCTGCGGGAAGGGGAGCGAATCCTGGAGGGGATCCAGTTCCGTTCTTCGGAGCTTCCGGCAGTAGGAGAAAAGACGGATCTGCTCTTTACCCTCAATGAAAACCGTTTCAACGGTCGGAGTACCCTGCAGCTTCTCATCGAAAAGATCGGAAAGAATTAACCCCGTATTACCTGCGGCTTGCCTCAAATCTCTTCTGTTAAAGTATTAAATTATTTAATAATCTCTTAATATTTTATATGATACTATTCAGTCCAACTAATTAAAAAGGAGTCACAATGACAAAAAAATTGATCTCGTTCCTGATGGTTCTCGGTTTTGTAGGCCTGATGGGCACCGGTGCTTATGCGGCGGAGGAGCCTGCCAAAAAAGCTAAGCAGACCCCCCAGAAGCTCTATCTGACCCCCAAAGAGGCTTACAGCATGATCCAGAAGGATCCCAAACATATTCTTTTCGTCGATGTTCGCACCCCTGCCGAGCTGCTCTTTGTCGGTCATGCGGTTGGACTGGACAAGAATATTCCCTTCAAATATATTGATTATTCCAAAATCATTACGACCAAGAAGGGTAAGAAGAAATTCGCCAGCTGGAAAAACCCCAATCTGGTTCAGCAGTTTGACGAAGCACTCAAAACCAAGGGTCTGACCAAAGAGGATCCCGTCATCGTCATCTGCCGCTCCGGTGACCGCTCCGGTATGACCGCTACCAAGCTCTACAAAGCCGGATACAAGAAGGCCTACACCATCGTCACCGGTTTCGAAGGGGATATGAGCAAGACCAAACCCCATCGTCGGAGTGTCAACGGTTGGAAAAACGACGGTCTGCCCTGGACCTACAAGTTCCAGCCCGAGCTCTTCATCCCCAAGCCCACTCCTCCCGCAGGAAAATAAGGGCTTTGGCTGATCCCTCGGGATCGCCGTTTTCTTTTTGTATATCTTTCTCTTCTTCATTTATTTTTCTAAAATATCCTCCTCCGGAAACCCTGCTATTTAAGAGAGTGATTTCTCTGAGAAACTGATTGGATATTGTTGCGTCATCCTGCACTTGATTGCGATCTGGAGAGTCCCGATAATTCCGGGCTCTGGATTCAGGATTAGGTTTGAAACGATTGAATTTTCAAAGAGACTTTTGGGAAGTTCTACCCGCCGGGTTCGGCCGGGCATAATAGGGTAGAATGAAAGTTTATCAGAGGGGCAGGACGCGGATATTGGGATCGAGCTTCTGTTTGAGGATCCCCTCGATGGCGAAGAGGGTGCCGGTACTGGCACTGGCACAGCCGCTACAGGCTCCCAGATAGCGGATGTAGATATCGGTATGTTCGCCGTTGTTTTTGATCTCAAGTATCTCCATATCTCCGCCGTCCATGACCAGCATAGCCCGGATGTGCTCGTCAATGACCGCATCGATGGCGGCCCGTTTTTCTTCGACGCTCATCTCCTTGAAGGGTTTGTCGCTGACAGAGGCTCCCGAAGCCTTTTTCTCCTCTTCCATCGCCTGACGGATCTCTTTGAGCAGATCGACCAGATAGAGGCTGCGGTCGGCCATGCCCCGTCCCGGAGAGATGCAGCTTTTGCAGAAGGCGCCGGCCCGGGTGTAGTCGGTGATCGCTTCGATACTGTCCAGATCGAAGTCCCGGATCGCTTTTTCGATTTGGGCACGATTCACGCCGGTACACTCGCAGACGATCGGTGAGGCTTCCGGTTCCCGCCCTTCGATCCGGTCGACAGTCGCTTTGATGGCATCCAGGACGAAAAGGATCTCATACTGCTTTTCGGGGGGCAGTGCCGGATTGGAGGGGTGGTCTCTGAGAAAATATTCCAGCGATTTGTAGTTGATCCTGGCGGCCTCATCGAGGCTTTTATTGCGGCAAAGCAGCGCTGCCATATCCGCCGCCGCTCTGAGTGCCGGAGATCCGAAAAGTTTGTAACGGCAGGCGACGATGCGTTTTTCGGCATCGAGGACCCAGTACCAGCGTAGCTGCATCCCTGTTTTGATGCTGCCGTAATCATGGATGTGAAGGGTTCCACCAAGATTGGCGGCATCCTCTTTGGTAAGCTCACCGTTGTTTTTGGGCTTTTCGGCCAGCATTTCGATTTTGAAGGGATAGGATTCCCAGTGGCTTTTGGCCAGAACGTCATTTTTGCTCATGCCTGCTCCTTTGCGTCTTCGTCCAGAGTGGAGAAACTCCGCAGATACTCCAGCGCCTTTTTGATCGCTTCGATGGTATGGTCGATCTCCTCTTCGGTGGTATTGCGATTGAGGGCGAAGCCCACGGTGCTGTGGCGCAGCACCGGATCGAGTCCCAGAATATCGGTCAGGGGCCGCTGTCGCCACTCCCCGAAGGGATGGACCGTGGCCGAATAGGCGGCGATGCCCTCCCGGTTGAGCTCGTAGAGCATCGCTTCGCTCTCGACTCCCCGGAAAGCCGCCAGGACGGTATTGGGGGTCCGCAGCGCCCAAGGGACCAGGATCTCTACTCCGGGCAAAGCCCGCAGCGCCTCTTCCAGTTTGTCCCGCAGATCCCGCATATCCTCCACTTCGAATCCCAGGGCATCGGAGGCGATCTCCATCGCTTTGCCCAGGCCGATGATACCCGGCAGATTCAGCGGCCCGCCCCGCAGCGCTTCGGCCTTCATCCGTCCGCCGGGAATGAGAGGGAGCAGCTCGGTGCCCTCTTTGAGGAAAAGCCCGCCGGTGCCTACGGGAGCGTGGAGCGTCTCGGAGGAGAAACTCAGATAGTCCGCCTCCAGGCGCTGCAGATCCACAGGGATCCGCCCCAGGGCCTGGGAGGCGTCGGTGTGGAAAGGCACTTCGTATCGGCGGCAGATTTCAGCGATCTCTTCGACCGGATTGATGGCGCCGCTTTCGCCGTCGACCATGGAGACGGAGACCAGGGCCGTACGGGGGGTAATGTAGTCGGTGAGGGTCTCGGGATCGATGATGCCGTCGCTATTGGCGGGCAAGTAGTTGACCCGGCACCCCTGCTCTTCGAGGAAACGGGCCAGCTCCAGGATCGGGAGAGGTTCGCGTTCCGAGACGATGATGTTGTTTTTGCGGCCGGTGAGGATGAAGCGGGTGTAGGTACTCATAAAAAGCGTGCTGTGGGCTTCGGCGGCTCCGGAGGTGAAGAGCAGTGTATCCTTGTCGGAGGCGTGCAGACCGGCGTAACACTTCTCCACCGCTTCATTGTAGGCTTTGCGGGTGGCGGCTCCGAAATCGTGCAGGGCTGGCAGATCGCCGTAGGGCTCCCGGAAAAAAGGATCCATGACTTCCCGTACCTGGGGATCGACGGGGGTGATTCGGTTGTTGTCGAGATAGACCTTCATTGCAAGGCCTCCTAATGATGAGTTATTTTGTCAGGTTTGATAAATTATAGCAGAAGAATCTTGGAAAATATCCCTGCAGTATGATTACCGACATATCTATGTCGGCATCATCCGATAGTATAAGGGAAATCAGAAATTGGAAGGGACGTTGGCGTTGATGAGATCGTAGAATTCGTTGCGGGTGCGAAGATCCTTTTTGAAAAGTCCCCGCAGAGCCGAGGTGACAGTAGTGGAGTTGATCTTCTCCACCCCCCGCATCTCCATGCACATATGGCGGGCATGGATCACCACCGCCACTCCTTTGGGATGGATGGTCTCACTGATGGCGTCGGCGATCTGTTCGGTCAGCTGCTCCTGGATCTGCAGGCGCCGGGCAAAGAGATTGACCACTCTGGGGATCTTGGAGAGGCCCACCACCTTGCCGTCGGGAATATAGGCCACATGGGCCCGGCCGATAATGGGAAGCATATGGTGTTCGCAGAGGGAGTAGAACTCGATATCTCTGACGAGGACCATTTCGTCGTTGCTGCTGCTAAAAAGTGCCTTTTCCAGGATCACTTTGGGATCTTTGTGATAACCCTCGGTCAGAAACTCCAGGGCTTTGGCAACCCGGTGGGGAGTCTTGAGAAGCCCTTCGCGTTCGGGATCCTCACCCAGGTTCTCCAGGATGGTGCGCACGGCGTTTTCGATCTTTTTTTCTCTGTCACTCATAGGGTTTTCCTGCTGATTAGTTGAAGGGATTGTAGCACAGAAGGGGTTTTTAGCTACTTTTTGGTAAAATCTTTGCCATTTATCATGATATTACAAAGGACCAACCCCGTGGAAATCACAAACGAAAAGATCAACGATGCCAATCTCCTCATCAAAGGAGAATTTCCCAAAGAGGCGATCGATGCCCAGGTGGAAAAACTGGCCAAAGAGGCCGGAAAACAGATGAAAGTCGACGGTTTCCGCAAAGGAAAAGTGCCCGCTCACATCGTCAAGAAAATGTACGGTGAGAAGCTGGAACAGGATGCCGAAGGCGAAATCATCCGGGAGATGCTGAACAAAGCCTATGAAGAGGCCGGGATCAACCCCCAGGAGATCATCGGCGAGCCCATGTTCAAAAAGTACGAAAAGGGCGAAGAGAAGATCGAGGCGGAGATCCAGGTCTGCCTCCGTCCCAAATTCGATGTGGAGGGGTACCAAAAGGCCGTCCCCGAGTATGAGCTTCCCGCAGTGAGTGACGAAGAGGTTGAGGAGCGGATCAAAGCCCTGGCGGAGCAGGCGGCGCCCCTGGTGAGCCTGGAGGAGGATCGTCCTCTGCAGGAAGGCGATACCGCGGTCTTAGACTTTACCGGCTATCTCGACGGTGAGCCCTTCGAAGGGGGCAGCGCCCAGGACTTTGAACTGCAGATCGGTTCGGGTCAGTTCATCCCCGGCTTCGAGGAGCAGATGGTCGGGATGAAAAAGGGAGAGACCAAGCGGATCAAAGTGACCTTCCCCGAAGATTACCAGGCCCCCAATCTGGCCGGCAAAGAGACCGAGTTCGAGATCACTCTCAAGGATATCAAGGTCAAAGCCGAGCCCAAGATCGACGATGAACTGGCCAAGACCATCACCAAAAAAGAGGATGCGACGCTGGAGACCCTCAAGGAGCAGGTCACCGAGCAGATCCGTACCGAGAAGCTGAGCAAACTCTACAACGAAGAGCTCAAGCCCAAGCTCCTGGAGGCGCTGGTGGAGGCCTACGAGTTCGACCTGCCCGAGAACATCGTGGAGCAGGAGGTGGACAACCTGGCCAACCAGAAGGCCCAGAGCCTCTCCAAGGAGGAGCTTGAAGCGATCCAGGGCAATGCCGAGAAGATCGAGGAGCTCCGGGAGTCGGTTCGTGACGATGCGGTCCGCAGCGTCAAAGCCACCTTCATCGTCGATGCCGTGGCCAAGGCCGAAGGGGTCGACGTGAGCGATCAGGAGGTCAGTCAGGCCCTCTACTACGAGGCGCTGATGGCGGGCCAGGATCCCGAAGCACTGCTCAAGTACTATCAGAAGAACAATCTCTTCCCCGCGGTCAAAATGGGGATGATCGAAGACAAGCTCTTCACCCAGCTCCTGGATCTTGACAACGCCGGGAAGAAATAGTATTCTCCTCTCATTACGGCCTCCCTCAAAGGGGCCGCTTTCCCAAAACAACTCCTGAACAAAGGCAGTTTTCTATGAGTTATATCCCCTATGTGATCGAACAGACCGGACGCGGTGAGCGTAGCTACGATATCTACTCCCGTCTGCTCAAAGATCGGATCATCATGCTCAGCGGTGAAGTCAACGACGCCGTCGCCTCCTCCATCGTGGCCCAGCTGCTCTTTCTGGAGGCCCAGGATCCCGACAAAGATATCTATTTCTATATCAACTCTCCCGGCGGGGTCATCACCAGCGGTTTTTCGATCTATGATACGATGAACTACATCAAACCCGATGTCACCACCATCTGCATCGGGCAGGCGGCCAGTATGGGGGCCTTCCTCCTGGCCTGCGGGACCCAGGGCAAACGCTACGCGTTGCCGAGCTCCCGGATCATGATCCATCAGCCCCTCGGCGGAGCCCAGGGCCAGGCGACCGATATCGCCATCCAGGCCAAGGAGATCCTCCGGATGAAGACCTATCTCAACGAGATCCTGGCCGAAAAGACCGGCAAGAGCGTCAAAAAGATCGAGAAGGATACGGAGCGCGACTATTTCATGTCGGCCCAGGAGGCCCAGGAGTATGGCTTGATCGACAAGGTTCTGACCAAAAGTTTTGCGGAGTAGTTCTCTATGATACGCGAGATCGTCATTTATCCCGATAAACGCCTCAAGGAGATCTCCAAACCGGTGGAGAACTTCGATGAGGAGCTCCATACGCTGCTGGACGATATGTACGAGACGATGATCGCCAAAAACGGTGTGGGTCTGGCGGCGATCCAGGTGGGAGTCCCTCTGCGGGTGCTCATCATCAATGTCCCCGTGGAGACCGAGTCGGAGGATCCCAGAGAGCAGCAGCCCAAGGAGAACACCCTGGAGGTGATCAATCCGGTCATCCTGGAAGCCGAGGGGAAAACCCGCTATCAGGAAGGATGTCTCTCGGTTCCCGGCTATTTCGAAGAGGTCGAACGTCACAAGGCTGTCCGGATCGAGTATCAGGACCGCTACGGCAAAAAGTACATCATCGACGACGATGATTTTCTTGCCATTGCCCTCCAGCATGAGATGGACCATCTCGACGGCAAGGTCTTCGTGGAGAAGCTCTCGCTGCTCAAGCGTAAAAAGTTCGAAAAAGAGTGGAAAAAGCGTCTGAAGAATAAGTAGTCACCTCTCTCCTTTCCCCCGCGGTTCCCCGCTTTCATATTTCAATTTGTCATTTTTTTCTCTATGGCGTTATAATCTGTGCATACTTTCAGAATGAGCACAGTTGAAAAGAGAGAGACAGTGGAGACGAAAGAGGCGCTGCTATCGGAGACGGTAGCTATCAATACGATCGCCAGTGCCACGTTGGAGGGAGTGACGGCCCGCCCCATCACCGTGGAGGCCACCTTTACCAAGGGATTACCGGGTTTCAGTGTGGTGGGATTGGCCGGCAACGATATCCAGGAGGCGAGAGAGCGTGTCAAGGCGGCGCTGATCACCAATGGCTTTGTCTTTCCGCCACTGAAAATCACGGTCAACCTGGCCCCCAGTGATGCCTTCTAAGTAATAATAACTCTTCAACTCAATCCTCAATATTCTGTGAATTGTCGCTCAATTGAAATAATATATTGTCATTTTTGATCTTTCTGGAAACACTGGAAATATTCAAAGGTAATTTAACTGTGTAACCGATTTTCCTGTTTCTGCAAGGGGGCTTCAGGCTAAAAAAGAAGAGTTTTTCTATCCGGTCAGGGATTCTTCCTTTTTTGCCAGGTTCAGGGCAGATGCGTTTTCAGGGAGAGCAGCAGGAAAATTGAATTAAAGGCTAATTCACAATATGTGAATTTTCTACCGTTTTACCTCTAACCGGATGTAGAATGCCGGAAAACCGAGAGAAGGGAGACGGAAAAGATGCTGATCCGGGAAGGAGGAGGAATCGCCATCTGCGCCCTGCATGGCGGCGAGACGGTCGAACTGCGCGGCAGCCTGGAGTGGACGCAGTGGATGAAAAGGGTCCGCAACCTCTCGGACAACACGATCCGCACCTTCGCCTCCAGCATGGACCGCTTCTGGCAGTGGAGCCTGGCGAACCCCGTGGGCGAAGACGAGAACTTCACCCTCTATCTGGCCCGCTACAGGGAAGATCTCCTGAAAGGATTCGTCCTTGAGGAAACGCACGAGGATGAGAGATTCCCCGAACCGGTGACCGTCCCGGTCCTTGTCTCCCGCCCGATGACGAAACAGACGGTCAACAGGGAAATCGCGGGAATCCGTTCCTTTTTCACCTTCAGCGAAGAGGACGACCTGCTCTACGACCACCGCTATATCAACTATCTCTACGAACGCCATAAGAGCCGCCGGAGCCTGCTTGCCGGCATGCAGGTGCGAAAGGGGCGGCGGGCGCTGGAGCATTCCGGCGCGAGAAAGACGTTCCTCGCCCCCTACAGAAAGTCGAGAAGCACGGCGGACGTCCGCTACTTCCCCCCGAAGCTGTTCGACGAGCTGCTGGCGATTGCGGAACCGAGGGAGCGGCTGATCTATCTGCTCTGCGGGGCCTGCTCCGCCCGGATCGGGCAGGCCCTGAACCTGACGCTTTACGACATCGACTACGAAAAGGAGAGGGTCTGGCTTCTGGATCCGAAGGGCGACGAATTCCCGGACATCCCCTGGGCTCCGAGGATCCCCCGCAGGCGCTGGCTCCTGGAGGAGTACAACATCGACATGGACGGGGACGGCATGCACAACACCCCGGATCTGCAGTTCAAGTATCCCATCCCCCTCGACAGGGAGGCCCTCTACTGGATCAACGAGGAGAAGTACCGGCCGCTCTTTTTCGAGACGCTGCCGCAGTATCAGCGCTCCGGCGCCTTCCTGCCGGAATCCCTCCGCCATCCCCGGCATCCGTTCCTCTTCGTCACGCGGAGCGGGAAGAGGGTCCACGCGCGGGAGACCCTCTCCCGGTTCAAGCGGCATCTGCAGATCCTCGTGGACAGGGGGCTGGCGGATCCCGACATCAGGAAACTCGGCCTGCACAGCCTCCGGCACATGTTCGGACACTCCATGGCCGAACTCTATGCGGCAACGGGGAACGAGTCGCTGGTCTGGATCACCCAGCGGGCCATGGGGCACGCCAGTCTCGATTCCACCCTCGTCTACTTCAGGCTTTCCGAGGAGACGCGGCGGCGGATGGTCGGCGAGGCCCACAGGAAAATCATGTCTGAGGGAGGAGAAGGAAGGTGAAGAAAGGCGGAAAGGGGGAAACACCCCCGAGGAAGAGGAAGAAAAACGACAGTCTCGACCGTCACAGGGAAAAGATGGTCGAGGCGAACGAAAAACTCGTGCGCAGGGCGGTGGAGCGGATCGTCGAAATGGGCGGGATCCCCAACTTCAGCCTCGTTTCGGGGCTCACCCACGACCTGGCCGACAGGGAGCGGGGGGAGAAGGGGATCACCGCCGCCGCGATCTCCAAGAACCCCATCTACAGGGAGATCGTTCTCGCCGCCGCCAGAACGGCGTCCGGCGGCGGCACGGTTTCTCGTTCCGGCTCCCGCGTTTCCGAAGGCGACGCCCGCATGCTGCTTCACGAACTGCGGATCGAGAACGCGAAACTGAAGCGGGAGAACCGCATTCTGGCCGACAGGCTTTCGAAGCGGGTCCCGCCGAGGGCCTCCGCAGCCGCGGTTCCGGAAAATCTCGTGGAGAAGCTCCGGGAGATGCGGGGAATCGCCAGATCCATCGTTCAGAGGCTCATGGAACAGGAGCTGGCCTACGTCGACGGGGACGGCAGCCTGGTCCTCGCCCTCTACGAAACGCCGCTCGCGAGGAAGGAGGCGATGGAGACCCTCTTTACGGAGGCGCTTGAAAAACCGGACCGAAAGGAGAAAGATGAATAGAGACCCTCAAAACGGCATGGAAGGAAATTTCGCTTTTACGGATGCGTTCCCGGAAGTCAACGAAACGGGCGGTTTCCTGGTGATGGAGGAGCTGCGCTCCGAAAGGATCCTGTTCGAATGCTGGATGGAGTTCATAAATGTCTCCCTGCTGGCCATCCTCCACTACTCCAGCGCGAAGTACACGGAGAAAATCCCCATGTGTCTCGACGGGAAGCTCCCCGTGGACCGGCTTCCCTACGAACTCAGGTCCCAGCTCGGCATGGTGGAGGAGATCCCGGTGATCCGTGTCGATTACGCCGACGGAGAGAGGATCGACGCGACGATGCTCATGGACGTGACCGAAATGGTCCGTATCTATTTCTCGGAGCCGGAGCGATGGACGGCGAAGGGGTACACCGCCCGGGCGATTCTTGACAGGTTTTTCGCCCATCTCTGGGTGAAGGGGCTTCTGCTCTATCCCCTCCGGCATCCGGAAGGCTACCAGCGGCCGGCGGCATGGAAGACCGTTCTGTCCGTGTCCGCCGTTTTCCTCAAAAGGAAGATGTCCCTGTTCCATCTTCTCCTGAAACGCTTCGAACCCATGGGGGAAGAGGTCTCCAGGACGAGGAAATACCGTCTCAACGCCATCGGGAACCTGATGGTCTGTACGACGTGGCGGGAAAAGGAGGACGTGACGGAGGAAGGGCTGGTCAGGGCCGAAAAAGCCGTCATGAAGCATCTTCCGGACCGGAAAAGGCTGATCAAGTTCGCCCGTCTCGTGATCAACGACATCCGCTACGCGCTCGTCAACGACGGAAGAGGCGACATCGTTCCGCCGCGAAGGAAGGCCGAAGAGCGCCGGAATCCCGGGAAAAGGTTTCCGGATTTCATCGACATCGGGCCGGACGCGCCCGAAGAGCTGGTCTCCGTGATGCGGAAGGGGGAGGTCTATCTGGATGTGCTCAGGGCGGAGGGGATGGCGAAGGGAACCGTCAGCGGCACCGCCTCCAGCCTGAACACCTTGTTCCGGTATCTGATCCGCCACTATCCCGGAAGGGAGCTCGACAGGGGACTCGTCGACGAGATCTACGACCCCAACAACCCCTCCGGCCTTGTGGAACACATCAGAAGCACGGGGGTTTCCGAGAGCACGCTGGTGACGAAAATGAAGCATGTGTCGGGTTTTCTCGACCATTTCGAGCTCTACACCCCCTTCGCCAGGAAAAACACGCCCGTGGAGAGCAGAAAGAAGAGAAAAACCGGGGCCAGAACGGCCATGCCGGCCGAGATGGTGAGGCACATCCACGACATCATCCTGAACCGCCCGCCGAACGCCCCGGTGAAATGGTACAGGGACAAGGCGGACGCCTCGTGGTGGGAGCACGAGGTCTGGCCCGTGCTCCCCCTGCTCTTCCTCTTCCTGTATTCGATCCCCCTCCGGGGCGGGCAGGCCCGCCATCTCTGCCGGGAGCGTTCCTTCGTGCTCGACCCGTCGGGTGAAAGGATCGAGCGTTTCGTCATCAACACGGACAAGAACGTCAACAGGAAGGATCTGCTGGAGATCCCCTGCGCGTGGGACGAGCTCCAGATCTTCGTGCCGTTCCTGCGCTGGCACCGGGAGTATTTCCCCCATCTGCGGAAGATCGTCTACAACGATGACGAGAACTCTCCGTGGGAGGAGATCGAGCCCGTGATGATCCTGCCGGACTCCAGCGAGCCGCTCTCCAAGGGGACCATGATGGACTATCACAGACGGCTGCTGTGCGTCTACCAGCTCGAAGTGATGGAAGAGGCGAAGGCGCAGGGAAAGAAGGACTGGCCCGTGGTGGCCTGGAGCAAGAGCGGCAAACCCTTTTTCGAAAGCCGCGAGGAGATCGACCGGGCGACGAGACACCGGATAAAGGATATCCAGACGGCCTACGACATCCACGCCCTGAGAGTGACGGGAGCTACCCGCTATCTGGAGGCCGGGCTGGGCATACCCCATCTGATGATGCTCACCGGGCACGTCACGCCCAACGTGCTTCTGAGCATCTACGTCAAGCTCACCGAGGAGGAGCGGCGCAGGGCCCTCACCAGCGCGATCCGGAACATCCGTCTCGGAAAGAGGGAAGAGGCCGTGGAGTCCGGGAAGACCTTCATCGCCGAGGAGATCGTCGAGGCGTGGAATGGCGGGGATGAGGCGCTGGCCGAGGCGCTGGAGCGCAACGACCTTTTCTCCCTGCCGAGGAAGGCGGATTCCACCCGGGAGGATGCGGAGAACGTGCGGCTCGGGACGGAAATCGCCTTCGGGATCCACCCGTCGAACTGGCGGCCGATGGTCCACGGGATCTGCCCGGCGGCGAGCTGCCCGGAAGGGAGGGAGAACCGCTGTTCCCTCTGCCCCTTCTTTATCACCGGCAGGCTTTTCCTCGACGGCGTGACGCTGATGGCCAACCGGGCGCTCGCCCGCTTCCAGCGCGGCGCGGTCCAGATGCGGGAAGAGAAGGAAAAGGGCTACGCCTCGTCGGCACGCGCCGCGGAACAGGAGGCGATCCTCGAAGAGATCCTCGGCTACTACGAAATCCTCGAACGCATCGAAAAGGGGCTCGACGGCTTCCTCCGGGACCGGGAAGAAACGGAAGAGGAGAAAGCCCGCCTGCCCTCGCCCGGCGGGGTGCGGGTCGTGACGGAGAAGGTCCCGGAGACCTTCGCCTATCTCCGCAACGAATACGAAGCCGGACTTTTCGGGGTCGAGAGGGATTTCTACGGGATGAAGGTCCTGACCATCGAGGCGATGAAGATCGCCGCGTCCGGAAACGATACGGAAGAGCTCCACACGCTCGCCGGATCGCCGGAGCGGGCCATCGACTACCTGATGGGCCACTATCTGGAGAACCCCCGGGAGATCGGGGAGCAGTTCCGGAAGTTCGCCGGGAGGGTTTCGGGGCTTCTGCCGTCCGGCGGACGCTGAGACGCGGGGAATTCACGAATCGTCATTTTTTCCGTTTTTCCAGCTGAATTTTTTATACAATGGAATTACTATACAATTCAACCGGGAAAAATGCCGGAAGGAGTGTGCGCCATGGCCCTTTTCGACCTGGAGAAGATCCTCGACCGTCTCGCGATGGCGATGGAAGCCGAAAGCGGGGAAACGCCCTACGAAAAGGACATCGCCGCCGCCCTCGGGCTCTCCCCCACGAACCTCTCCAACATGAAGAAGCGGGGCGCCGTCCCCTTCGAGGAGATCTCCCTCTTCGCGGCGAAGCGGAAGATCTCCATCAACTGGATACTCTTCGGGCAGAGCCCGAGGATGATCGACGAGGCCATGGAGGACGTCTACAAGATCCATCTCCTGAGCAAATACACCGTTTCCGGCGGCGGGGGAGCCGTCAACGAGGAAACGGAGGGGGACGAGGGGGAGTGGCTGGTCCTCGACCGAAAATCGGCGGAGGCCATCGGCATCTCCGACATGGGGCGCATCGAGGCGGTCCGGGTCGTCGGGGATTCGATGGAGCCGACCATCCCGGAAGGCTCCCTCGTGCTCATCGACCGGAGCAGGAACACGATCTCCGACGGGGGCATCTACGCCGTGAACGTCGCCGGCATGGTCTTCGTCAAGAGGGTCAGGTTCGACACGAAGGGGCGCGTGGAGCTCATTTCGGAGAACCCCGCCTATCCCCCGTCCATAGAGAATCCGGAAGAGGTGACGGTGATTGGGAGGATTGTAGGGACGTTGGCGAGGGTGTGATATAGGTATGCCATTATTGACATGCTATGTATACTACCATATGTTGATCTGAACATTAACATATAATTTTTGGATATCCATACAATATTTGAGATAAATTCTTATTTATTTTGATAATGTAGTTATTGAGTATTTTGGCTGTATTCTTTGGCTATCAATTTTGCAATTTTATATATGATTTTAGCTCCTGGAATAATTTCAGTGATAAAGCTAGGTAGTAATTCTTCAATAATGGTAGATTTTATAACATCCTGTGTATCATTTAATATCTCCTCTTTAAGCAAGTCTCTATTTTTATAGAGTGTAAAATATAACAGAAGTTTTTTGGCTTGATTGAGATCGTTTAAGTTAGAAATGTGATTTAGATTTTTTAAATGTTCTTTCCTTTTTTCGTCATTGAGCCATTCGTTTAATATACTATTGTCATAATATTCTAAATACTCCATAAAATCTCGATGAATACGTATATCTCGCTTTGTTGACTCAAATATTCTCTCTATATATCTACAGTCTTCCATAAAAACCAAATTATAAAATAGTCCACATTGCTCTATGCTCAATTTATCTATGGGAGACCAAACAATATTTTTTTTTGGTGTATTTGAAATAATAAATGAATGTAAAATTACCGAGCTTCCCCATTCGTTTTCAATTTCTTTTACATAATATGGTGCATCGCATACTTTCCACTTAGTTTCAGCATTTCTAATGCCTTTTGGATCACAAAAAATAATATGTTGACGTTCTTTATCGTCAAGATACCATATTATAAAGTCCGGGTAAAATATCTCGCTGTTTCCGATTAATCCGATATTTCCTCTTGGTTTGTTTCTAAATATGACTGCATTTAGGTCACTTTTGCTTATATGCTCTTGCAGATCACAAACAAATTTAAATTCATTTGGCTCCAATTTGTCTGGAGAGATTCTAATAAATTCTATATCTTTAAAAAAATTACTGTCTGAATCTATTATAGTTTTGTAATTTTCAGTAAATGTATTATCAAGGCATTTTTTATAAGTTTCAAAAACTTTTCTACTGTCAGAGTTTGGATTGATTGCCAGTGGATAATAATAATGATTAATGATACTATCTATGAATAGTTTATATGATTTGTCCTTATCTAACCTGTCTGAGACCTCTTTTACATCGGCTGATTTATTAAGAACAAATTTTATATCGTATCGGTCTATATAATCATCTTCTTTTATTTCCTGATCGAATTTATATTTTTGCTTTGTCTCATTGTCTTCGATTTTATTTTTGATCTTGGAGATCAGAGCATAGGCGACCTTCAACAAGAGTCTTTGAAACTGCCCGGGACTGTTTATTTCTCCATCATATTTGACAGTGACTATACCCGGTTTTAGTAAAGAAATTATATAGTCTAAGTCAAAATCTATGATGGTGATATTGTTTTTTTGGAGGCGTTTGTAGATTAGGTTTTCTATATATGCCCTATCTACGAAATATTTCAAGTAGTTTATTTTGTCAAATTTTAGTGTGGTTTCTTTTTTGATCGTAAAATCAATGATCAAGGGAAGATTTATAGCGATGTGATTAGGGGACAAATTGAAAGTGTAATGAATATCCAGTTGGCCGTTCTCGATCCATAAGTGATCTACCTTGATAATACTTTCACGGTCTAAAACCGATTTATCGACATAGAAAATTGGTAATTTGGTCTCTTTGTATTCGTCTCGCACGGAGACCTCTTTGCTCGAAATGACACATTTTTGATAAATATCGGTATCCTCTTCGACAAATCTTTTTAGATATGTGCTCCGCAAGCTATAAATAAACAGGGTCTCAAGATATTTCAAAAGGTCATATTTCTCTTTACTTAAAACGTTCTCTTTCGAATGCGGCAAAAACTCCGTTTTCCCGCCGTTTTCTTTCACATAGTGCCTTTCGGTCCTCTTCCCGTCGTCATTCAGCCCCCTCAGCCTCACGCCTCGTCCAAACATCTGGATGATGGTCGGCCCGCTTCCCGTCCCGAAATTGATAAGGCATATCTGGCTGGCTCTGAAGCTGTTCCATCCCGCACTGAATTTTCTGCTTCCGATCAATATGTTGATAGGGCTGCTCTCGTTGTCTATATTTCTAAAAAGCCAATTCTCATCGGTAAACTTGATATCTTTGACTATGATCTTCCCGCGTTCAATGAGTTTTTGAATGTTTTGGTTTTCGAAAAACTTCTTCACATCGCCTACGGTGACAAGCCCAAACGGAGTGGTGTTTTCTCCGTAGGCCATCAGCAGCTCATCTTCGTTGGCTCGGTTTTGCAGCAGGTGGAGTGCGCCCTCGGCGGCGTTGAAGATATTGATGTGGTTGCCTATAACGTTACTCTCAAGGTTCGCCAGGTAGTCTACAATCTTCGCGATGTCGCTGTTTTCTATATTGTCGGCGTCGCTCTCCTTGTTGGCCGATACGGTATTGCCTGCCATGACAAGCAGCGGCCGGTTGGGAAAAAGTTTGCCTCTGTGGAGCTTTCGGTTCCCGTTGTAGGCGTAAAAAGCCTCCATTTTCTTGTGGAACGCTTCAAAGTTCGCATCGAGATTCCGCTTAATGTCACGGTTTTCATCTTCGGCGATGGCATCCTTTTTTACCACGTCGAACTTGAAGTCTTTGCCGTAGCCGTCGTTATAAAACTTGCCATAGTCATACTCATAGATGATTCTTCGCGCATACTCGTCGATTTGTTCCCTTTCGGTGATGTCGTAAAAAGTGGCGCTATATTCGAACATGAAACTGTGGGCGGCGTTTTGCGTCAGCGCGTCTCTCAAGGCAACGAAAGCCCCCTTGTCTTTGCGGCCGAGTCCGATGTGCGCTTCATCCACCAACAAGAGCCGAAACTGGTTTTCCCCTACAATCTCATGAGATTCGCTTTTGTATCTTTCGATCAGGCTCTGTGTGGTCTCCACCGTGTAGCTGAATTTGAAATCCCTGAAGTATTCATTGGCGAAAAAGTCGCCGATTTCGATCTGCAACTGCCCGATCAGCTCCTTGAGTGGAGAAGTGACGACCACTTCGATTTCATCGGGGTTTTTGTCTCTCAAGTATTCGAAATAATCGACAATATTGGCTTTCATGATGATGGTTTTGCCGCTGCCCGTTGCCATCCAATAGGTCAACTTGTTGTTTTCGTTGCCGTTGATTAGGTATTTCTTCTCAAAGTAATATTTGGTAAAGTAAAGCGCCAAGCGCTGATAGTATCGTAAGCTCACCCCGAGCTTCTCTTCTATGTCGCTGAAATCGTATTCGACACTGCAGCGGGAGGCGAACTCGTCAAATTTGGATCCGCTTTCTACATCGGACACAAATTCCTTGTCCGGTATCTGAATCTGCCGGTAGAGCCCCTCATCCAGGCTGTCACAAATTTCTCTGAAAAGAGTCAGATCGCTGCTTTTCATCTCATTTGCCTTTGAAGGTCTCTGCCAAAATCCGCTCAGTCCCCGCAATGGGTTGGTTGGTATAGATTTTCAGCTCTTTTCCGCCCCTGATCTCCTCCACTTTTCGCTCTATTGCCGCTTTGCCGCTACCAAGCAGCACGGCGCACTCTTCGCCATTTTTGTTTTTGGCGTACGCCTCCAGCACGTCGCTGTCGAGACGAACGCGCACAAGATCCAGGCCTTCGTGAAACAGAAGCGAAGTGAAAATATCGAATCTAGCGTTTTCATCGAGTGGGTCGTCGAGTTCCTTTTGCATTCTGAAATTTATCCGGTTTTTGTCCGGTTCGTAAATATAACCGAAATCTATATCCGAATAGTCAACCCCGTCAACCACTTCAAGGTTGTCGACAATATCGTCATACTGCTCTAGTTCGATGTATTGAAAAATACCACTATATCCGTCTTTGTCTAGGGCTATGCCTTTTTTCCAAACACTAGAGTATGATACTTTTTTGATTCTCGGCAGAATTATGGTTTCAAAATAATCATTCATTTCCACTATGAAAAATTTTATTTGCTGTCCATTTTTTTTGTTTAAGTCAATTACCGCATGTGCGGTTGAGCCACTTCCTCCAAAAAAGTCCAAAATATTCTCATCTTTTTTGGTCGTGAATCTAATTATCCTGCTGATCATCTTTTCAGATTTTGGATTGTTGAAAACATTTTTGTTGAACAATTCTTTCAATAAATTACTTGCCCTTCTTCCATCTTCATAATAAACACTATTTAATCTGTCTTCTGCTGTATCAAGATATTTTTTTTGACAAACAACAGTTTCGTGTGTTTTGCCAAAATGGATCTCATTGTTTTCAAGTCTTCTTCTCATTTCGTCCGCTCTTGGAGAATATCCTCCCGCAGGAGGCTTACAGACTTTCCCAGTTATTGGATGAATAACAAAATCATGCTTGGGGCCTTTTTTCTGCGGGTCACTTATATCAGCAGCAAAATATACTCCTTTTTCATCGATATATTTATAATGTGAAAGTTCTGTATATTTTTGTTTAATAATATTACGCCATTCATTCAGTAACTTTTCTTTATTTGACGGATACTTTTTCTTAAGCTTCTCGAAATCGTCCAGCATGTCCTTTACTAATGGATGAGGGGTTCTCCATCTATTTTTTTTGTTAACTTCATTATTTTTTAAATAACTCACAATATATTCATGATTAATTGCGATATTTTTTGGGTCATTCTTTTGAGTGCTTTGCCATACGATAGTTCCGATAAAATTTTCATCCTTGAATACTTGGTCTTTGATTTGTTTTAAAGTGTAAAGTTGATTATCATCGATACTTGTAAATATAACCCCATCCTCTCTCATCAACTTCCGGGCTTCATTCAACCTGTCGTTCATCATGCTCAGCCAACTGGCGTGTTTGAAGTTGTCTTTATAGACGAAGCCGTCGCTGCCTGTGTTGTAAGGCGGGTCGATATAGACGCATTTTATCTTGCCGTTTCCTTTTTTATCGGTGTATTTGGGCTCCAAAAACCTGAGCGCCTGATAGTTCTCACTCTTGATAAGCAGGCCCGACAACTCCTCCTCGATATTTTCAAACAGGCTCAAAACCCGATACTTGAACCCCGCGTCAAAATGCCTGGTATCGATCGGATAGCTATGGCTTTGCAGCTCGATGAGATTGGGGTTTTCATTTTTCTTGAGGATGCCCAGCTCTTCCCACTCCTTTAGCTGTTCCCGATTTTTCAGCACTCGCTCAAGCAGCCCCACATCCCCGATCTTGTCGGAGCTGATAATATAATGGGAAGATTTGACCATCTTTCTCTTTTCCCATAGATACTTCTGAAACTCCTCGATCGAAGAGAGAAGCTCGATAAAAACGTTCGCCTGTTCCTTGAAGACCCTTGCGAATTTTGTGATGGTTCTTGAGGTTTCGTCCATCCGCAAGATGGCGTCGGTGTCGGCGAAGATATAATTTTTGATGAACTTGTCAAGCTCCACGCTCAAAAACCGTTTCAGGTTCTTGTGGATGAAATAGTCGCTATCCACTCCGGCGTAAAAGAGATTGACTCCCCTATCCAGCCTGTAAAAAAAGTCCAGCAGGGGGTCTTTGGCATAAAGCCTTTCCAGGTCCTTGGCGTTTTCAAATTCAAACCTCTCTTTTCTCTCAAGCCCCAAAAGGGCCTTGGCCTCGGTTCTGGTATAGATTTTGGAGGCGTAGTCCTTTTTGCGGATCTTCAGCTTGGATGCCTTCGACTTCAATTGGGTTTCGTCTTCTTTGCCTTTGAGTTCGCTCTTGAAGATATTTTTGTCTTTATGGATGAGATACTTTCTCAGGGAGTCGTCTTCCATAAACTCCTTGAATCTCTGTTTAAGGATCCGCTGGGAGCTGTTAAAAAGAGAAGCGCTTGTTTTTTTGTCCTTGAACGGCAAGGACTCAAAGTAGTCCCTTAGATCGCCATCCGAAAAGATCGCATCGTAGTCCAGATCGGATATGTTTTCCTCGATAACACTCAACAACAGCAGATAGGTTGTGTGCTTAGGTGTGGCATGATCCGATATATTAAAACTCAGGTTTATCACGTTGCCGTCTTTCTTGATGGTGACAAGCCTGTATTGCTTTATCTTTTTGTCGTCTTTTATATTCTCATCCTTTTCTACGACATTCAATCGGATGGTATATAGGCCGCCTTTATATTCAAGTTTCACCTCCATACTGTTCATCAGTTTTTTTGATTTTATATAATAACTGTCTTTGGTTTTCCAGGTAAAAAGCGTCTCTTCTCCTCGGTAGTCCACGCTTTGTGCCGTTTCACAGGCATTCTTGCGGACGGGGTCGTTTAGATACTCCTCATATGCGTACGGAACGCTATAGGTTCTGAAGCTGCGAGGGGTGTATCCGAAATCACCCTTTTCATAGTAAAGGCTAAAAAACTGATAAAGGTATTCATATACCTTGACCGAGTTGTATTTTTGGGTAGAGCTTACGGCATCAAGCTCGGATAGAAGCCTCTCCCTATCTTCCCCTCCATACTCTTCGGCAGCGCGTTTCAAATCTTCTAAAGTTCTGATCTCTTTCGCATTGATTGGCGGAACGTATTGCAAAATCTCTTTTTTTATCCTTTTGAACTCTATCGCCATAGAATCCGATAGTTGTTCTTCGATATTGCGAACGATCTCATCGATCCTTTCTCGAATCAGCTCCTCTTTCTGTCTGAAAATTTTGTATATGCCGAAATTCAGCTCGCTTTTGTCAAACCAAAAGATATCGTTAAGTATAAAGTCTTTGAATTTTTGTTGTATGTTTTGCATGTTCCCTCGCTTTCTGCTTATACGTGATAAATATTAGAATAATTACTGTCAAAATCTATTCTAATTATTCGTTATTCGCACAAATGTTAAAAAGTATATCATATGTGCAAAGAAAAAATTTTATATTTTCCTTTTCGCCTTTCCGGTTCGGCACCACGAACACCACCGGCTCTTTCCTATTCGGGATCCTTATGATCTTGTACCACCGATCCGGGATCTCCACTCCGTGCCGGATGAAGCTCCTCTCGCCGTCGAAGCAGACGCCCGTCGTCACCTCCACCTTCCCGTAGCGGACCGCCATGATCCTGGCGAAACGTTCGATTTTAGCCCAGACGCCCCGGTTCACGGAGGGCTTCTGCGGAGCGACGTTGCTCATCAGGAAGGTCTCCTTCCTCTCTTTCCAGCCTCCGAAGATCCCTGCCGGGGCCAGGTGCCCCCGGTCGTATCCCGTCCCGGCGTAGTCCTTCGGATAGCTCCGGCACTTCGCCGGAAGCCGGTAGTCGGGACGGAAAGAGAAGGCGGGGCGCTTCCGCTTTCCCTCCACGTCTTCCCGCCGTATCTCGTAGGTGACGGATAGCGGAGTCTTGCGCTTGCAGGAGTAGCAGACGTCGTAGCGGGAATTGTGGAGATGGATCGGACAGGGACTTTCCGCAAGAGAAGGGACGGAGGCCAGTGACATGAGCACGGGAATCAGGAGTAGCAGTTTCTTCATCCGGTCCTTCTCCATCCGTTTTACGGGATGATACCGAAACCTCCCCGTCTTTCTCCCTGCAATGAAAACCCCTCCGGGTTCCCGAAGGTGATAAAATGGACCCGATAAAACGGAGGAGAGAGGAATGAAGATAGACGTCCTGAGCGACCTCCACGCCGATTTCTATTTCCACGGACCGGTGGACGGATACTCCATTTACAACCTCTATGGACGCGTCCTGCAAAAGGGAGGGGACGTGCTGGTCGTCGCCGGGGATATCGGCCACAACAACGCCCAAAACCTCCGGGTGCTGAAGCTCATCAGGGAGGTTTTCGGCTACCGGCACATCCTCTGCGTCCTCGGTAACCACGACTACTATCTTCCCGATCCCGGGGCTTCCGGAAGCTACCGGAACGACTCCAGGCGACGCGCGGCGGAGATGCGGGATCTCATCGACGCCGAAGAGGGAATGCGCTGCCTCGACGGCGAGGTGGTCGAGATCGGGGGCGTCCGCTTCGGCGGATGCGACAGCTGGTACGACGCAACCTATATCGAAAGGCACTTCCCGAAAGGGAACAGGGAGGAGACGGAGGCCCACATTTCCCGGTTCTGGGAAAAAACGATGTCCGACGCCGACTATCTGCGCGGAGTGGACCGGCGGACTTTCGCCGCCGCCGAGAAGGAGAAGATCCGGCGCATCTGCCGAAAGGTGGACGTGATGATCACCCACGTCAACCCCTCCATCGAGAAGGAGCATGTACCCGACAAGTGGCGGGAGATGGAGACGACGGGATATTTCACTTTCAACGGGGCGGAATTCCTTGAAAGCGGATCGATGAAATACTGGATCTTCGGCCATACCCACGAACGGATGGAATACGAAGCGCACGGCGTGAAGTGCCGCTGCAATCCCATGGGATATCCGGAGGAAAGCCTCAACGGAATGGGAGCTGCCCCGATGCGGGTGGAAATCTAAATGAAGTGGAATAGAACGTTCAGTCTGTCAATCTTTTGCCTGATCTCGTCTTTGGACCGTTTGGCCATTGGCCGGGATGGTATCAAATTATTTTGGAATGTATAATGCAGGAATATAGACATTCTATTACAGGGTACAGAAAATGGCGTATCAAAAAGAACATGCGGCTTCGCGTTTCATAGAAGATGTTCTCGAAAGAAAAATTGGGGAGGCGGTGCGTATCGGAACCGACTCGGATCGGAAAAAGTGGATGTTCCTTCTCTCTTCGGCCACGGGATCCGGAAAGAGCCATGCTGTGGCCTCCGTCATGGGGAAATTCGCATCTTCCGACAAACACGATGTCCGATTCATCTACATTATTCATACGAGAGACAATCGTGACGAAATCAGGAAAAAACTCGAAGAGCTTTTTCCCGGAACAGAGGATGAGATCCTCGTTTTGAAATCCGAAGCCGAAATGATCGTCGATTATTTCGCCAGGGGAAAGGAACCGGATCTCTCCGAATTGGGAACGCTTCCCTCGTATGTGCGCCTTGAAAGGTTCATCAAGGATACGGTACTCGCTTCGAGTAACAGGGCCGAAGCGATTACGTTCAATCAGGAGACGATCGACAGTTACACGAGGGGATTGAAACAGGACCTTCGGCGGAATTATTTCAGAATACGGAAGGAGAAAGGAAAGTCAGCGGCGGAGAGTTTTCGTAAGGAAATCTCTGTCATTTTCCCCACAGCCGATCTAAAAAAATTCAAAGTCATCATCACGACGACCCACCGCTTCATGTATCCGGTCTGGACTCCAGCCCTTTCCCAAAAACTCTACGATATGGATCTTTTCAGGAACCAGTTTCTTGTCATCGACGAAATCGACGCCCAGAAAAGCACGATGCTCAAGATCCTCTCCGAAGCGGCCGCCAAGGAGGTTATCGACCAGACCATGCTCTTCTCCTCGATTCATCACGTCCTGAAAAATTCCGAATTTCTCCCGAAATACGGGGTTTCTCCGGAAGATGCCAAGAATATCACGGATTTTTTCGATGAAGTCTACCGAAAATACTACGATGGCTACCACTTCCTCTACGAAGGCGGGGAAGATCCGGGTAGCCGGTACATCCTCAGATCGGAAATCTCCTCTATCGTGGAAGGGAAGGCGCAAAGGCTTGGAATCCGTATAGACAGGGAGAAAATGACCAGCTACGTATATCCGCTTGATTCCGATTCCCCAAAGGAATCCCTCATGTTTTCGGGCTTGATCCGGGATATCGACAGGGCGCTTTCCCGACTCATGGCGATGGGGGCCGCCTCCGTCAAGGCCATGATCTACCGCGCTCGCGAAAAGGCCAAGGAAGAAAACAAATGGATCGATACCGACGAATTGAGACGCAACCGAATCGACGATTTCATACGGGATCTGGGATATTCCCCCGAAGACGACGAAAAGAAATACACGTTCCTGAAAGAGGGGATCGAGCATTTTCAGCGCATGGCGAAAAAGGAGAGAAAGCGGGTTCTCGCGTCGAACGCGCAGGATTTCTACCCTAAAGGTTTTTCCGTTGTAGAGGTCCGTTCTCCGGATGAGGGTATCGGCTACGAGAGGTTCCGCTCCGGCTTCCGGTTTTTCAGCTTGCTTGATACCCCGGAGTACATTCTCCAGTCGGTGGCCTCACGGATGTATATCGTCGGCGTCAGCGCCACGTCCACGCTCGAAACCGTCACCCGCAATTTCGACCTGAAATACCTTCGCAGCGCAGGAATCCCCGTCCAGCGGCTCTCTGCCGGGGAGCTGGAAAAACTCAACCGGCTCTATATCGAGGATAACAGACAGGAGCATCGCTCATTCAATGTGGCGTTTACCGATGTAGAGGAGATGGATCTCGAAAATGTATGCGAAAAGTATTTTGCGGGTGACGAAACCTGTCTGCTTTTGCTAAAGAGGATCGAACAGAAGTGGAAAAGCACCAAAAATCGCTGGAATTCGGATTCGGGGTACGTATTCAAGCGCTATCTGAAATACATCGCTGCCTATTACGATTTTCTCACCAGGCCGGAAATCACCTCGTATCTCGCCTTTGTCAACCAGCTTCCCGGATCGGCCTCCGGTATGCAAGAGGAACTCCACATCCTTTTCGAAAAAATGATTCTCGCCAACCGGGACAACCCGGAGATGAAAGAGGACTTCAGAGGATGGATAGACCGGGAGCGAAACAGATTGGCTGAGGAGGCGAAAGAGAAACTTTTTTTCGTTGCCAGGGCAAAAAACATGGACGAGTACAGGGAGGTGATAGAAAAAGGGCTTCTTCGCAAAGGAGGGCACGCTTTCGTATTCACCTCCTATCCGACGATGGGATCCGGCAAGAATATCCATTACGAGGTGGAGGAACCGGAGGACATTCGCGGCTACGAAGGGGAAAACCGACGCAGCAGAAAACGGGACTTCAGCGCGATCTATTGTGAACTTCCGACACATATCGTTCCTCTGCCGGACTTCGAAACGGATGGGCCTCCGGGAAAAAGATACGCTCCCATACTCCAGACGATTTATTACATCCACGCACTTTACGCTTCCCGCATGATGAGCTGGAGCGATTTCTATGTTTCTCTGGAGAACATCATTGGAGGGAAACGCATTATCAAATATGACCGTCAAAGTACGGATTACATCAATGCGGTCATGGGAATGGTGATCCAGGCGGTAGGGAGGCTGCACCGGGAAAACAACCCCGACGATCCGATGACCATACTCATCGATGAACAGATTCTGCCATTGGCCGTGAATTTCGATCCGGAAGACATTGCCGCCCTTCCATCGATCCGACGATTGCTTGAAGTGGCGGGGACCGAGGAGAAAGAACGGACAAAAGGCAACGGGGAAACGAAAAAGATCATCGAAAGGGACTCCGCACGTCTCGCCCGGAAAATCCGGAATCTTCTTGCGAACATCAGGAAGGATCGATATTACAGGGAAGAATGGGAATCCATCCGGAAAGAGCTTCTTGTTCACCCCGCCGTTGCCGACGGTGATTCATCCGAATTCGCGGCGCTGTATACCCCCGAACTTGACACGGACAGGTATTGGTACCGGACAGACGACGACTTCGAGACGGTCGATGTTATATTGAGGGATCCTCGCAGCAACCGGCGGTCGGAAGTCTCTGCTGAAGCGGCCGGTCTCGACATAATCGGGAACATCCCGGAACTGAGAGCCTTTTTCGAGGAAAAGGGCTACGCCCTCGACTTCAAACACCGATGCCTTCCCCTTCCCGCCGCCTTCAACAATTTCTACAAGGGGATTCTCGGTGAAACGGTCGGAAGATATGTCTTCGAAAAGATATGCGGCATTGATCTGAGAGAGATGGAGGATGGAGCGGGGTACGAATTTTTCGATTTCGTTTCTTCCGGTGGCATTTACGTCGATTTCAAGCATTACTCTACCCACACCCTGGAAAGTACCGCAGAGCGGGAGGTCCGGGAGAAAGCGGCGGCCAAGCTGCGCGATCTCGGGGGGAGACGCGGCGTCGTGGCGAACGTTTTACTACGAAGCGGCGGACCGGCGAATGCCAGCAGGGAGATAAGTTATGCGGACGGGATCTATATCGTGCCTTTCCTTATCGATGCCACCGACCCCGAGTCGCCCGAATTCGATGCGGCGATACTGAAAAAGATCAAGGAGGTGTTCTTTGCCGCCTATGAATGAATCGACGGTCTCGACACTAACCAATAAAATCAACCTCGACTTCGACTACGCGGAGATTCTGCGGCGTTATGATCTCTACGAAATTCCGATTCCGGACTTCCGGGGGAAGGAGGCGGCCAGAAAAAAATTCTACGCCCGAATCCGCAGGGAGATTTCCCCCCTGGCCAGGGCTGTCGTGGGCCGCACCTATTTTTTCATGGTCCGCAAAGGGACGGATATCGACGGAAATGATCTCGGGCCGAAAAGAGTCGGGCTTGCACGGCTGAAGGAGATGAAGGATTCCTCTCTCTTTTCCATGCTGCTCTCCCTCATGGTGGGAGAGCATATTCTGTTCGACATTCCGGAAAATCCGTACAAGCTCTACTATCCATACAGCTTTGGTATGACGAAGGGCGCGGACATGCTCGCCCTTGAAGTTGAAGTGAAGGAGAGAGAAGAGGGAGTATTGATGTTTTTGGGAGCGAGAAGCTTCAAAATCGTGCACTCCCCGAAGGAAGGAGGCTCCGGATATCTCGTGGAAGATGCCGGGGCGCTGCGCCCCTATGTCCCTCAACAGGATGTGGGTCGGACGGTTTACGAAAAAGGCAGCCGGGGTGATACCCGGGCGCGTATCCCCTTCCTCTGCCTTGACCACAGATTCCGGCAGAGCAAGACCTATTTTTTCCACCGGATTTCAGAGGAAGTCCGGACGTATCTCGCCGGGCTTGTCCGCCTGGAGTTTTCGAAAGAGGAATTCCAAATCTATACTCTTGCAAAGGATAAGAAAAAGAAGCTAACTCGCCTTGACGAAACGATCCGACATTATGCCAAAGACATCCCCCGGGTCCACATCGCTGTCCTGGACCACCGTTGTGACGAAGCGGCGCGACGGCTCGCGAAGGAGATGGAGGCATATATAAACCGGCAGGCGGCAACCCTGTTTGATGGCGAATTCATTCTCTCTATGGGAGAATCCATCGATTCTTCCGTTCCTAACATCTCCCTCACCCTTGAGAAAGAGTTCTATGAGAAAAACGGGGAGTCTGACCCCTATGCCGACATTCCGGGTCATGTGCCGGTGCAAAATTTCACGGTTTCTCTCCAGGAGTCAAAACGGAAAACAGGGGAAACCATTCTTGGAGTGCTGTTGAAGGAACTCGCCATCAAGTGCGAATTGCTCGGATACGACCCGTTCATAGACCATGGGGAGGTTTTGAAGGGCTATCGCTTCTATTCGATTGAGAATTTCAGAGATATGGATTCGGAATCGGCCATCTATGGAGTTTCGTGGATGGAAGGGGGAAGAATGAAGGCTTCTGCCATTACGGATTCGGATCGACGAACCATTACGAGGGCACTCTCCGGACTTCCCCGGGGAGAAGTTCCTGAATACGTCATAACCGATCCCGAAGGGAATACAGTCCTGGGAACGCGGACGGCCTTCATGCCCCTGCCCGACTTCGACTATCTCGACCGCCTGTTTCGGGAAAGCACGTCGGAATATTATTTTTCGAAGAATGATGTCGTCCGGTGTGCCGATATGACGGGGCAGTATCCCCCCGGACAAAAAGATCCTTCTCCGGGCTTCGACGACCCTCGCACAGCCTTCCTGTCTATGCTTGACGAGATGGAAACACCTAAAGGCGTACCGTCGTCGTCCCTAATGAAGCGCCTTCGCCGGCACGAGCGACTCAAAAAGGCACTTGAAAAGACCGCGGGACGCCCATTGAGGTTTCTTCCACGCGGCAGAGATCACAAGCACGCCTTTGCCGGGATGCTTGGCATCCAGTATAGGGAGGAAAATGGCGACGTTCTGTATCGTGTGGGCCTGTCCGATGTTGGAATTGTGGAGTGTATGGACCGAAACAGTCCGTATCGGAAAATTGTTAAAATCGGCGGAAAGATCGACGGCGATTTCCTTTTTTCCCTGATGGAACACTACTTTGTAAAGAACAAGGAACTGACGGTCATGCCCTATCCCGTCAAATACGCGAGGGAAGGCGCGAAAGAGAGGTCCGGGTAAGGGGGATGAGCCTATCCTTGAAAGTCGCGATGGTCGCGACGGAATCCGTATCGACCTGATGCAGGTAGTATGGAAGTAAAAAAACGAGAGAAATGCGACAGGAGAGACAATGGGCGACCTTGTGGAACGGATCAGGGAGAAAACAGCAAAACGGGACGCGGAGTTGAGGAAGAAGCCCCATTTCGCCAGAAACTACCGGTTCTCCTACATCACCGGGTTCAGCGCCCTGAACATCCCCTGCGAAGGGATCCTGTGCGACTGGCACCAGGTCGATACGCTAAGGGGAGCCAGGGAGTCGGGCTTCGTGATGCACCCGACGGTCATCATCGGCGCGGAGGACGTTTTCGGGGAGTACGGGATCTGGGACTGCGGCCCCTGGCTTCGGGAGCGGGGATTCGAGGGGGAGTGGCTATGCGCCACGCCGATTAGGGCGATTCTGGATCTGCTCTTTTGGGATATCGAGATCAAGGGGGAATATCCTGACACTCTGGATTTTCGGGATCTCATGTGCGAGGATATCGACAGAAAAGAGATCCTCGAAAAGCTCGACGTTCTTTCCGGGCATCTGGATAAAAGCGGGAAAAGGCTTCTGGGCAGGTGGCGGGAGGAAAACGGGCTGCAGGGATCGGAGAAGCGGCCCGCCGGAAAAGCCCGGCATGGCAGGCGGTGATCACTCCGGGCGCGGGTTTGCCGGCGAGCTCGCCGGAGGCTGTGGTATCATTTTCGCACGAAACGCCCCCCGCTCGGCGATACCGGGACACCCCCGGAATCTGATGAATGAAAAAAGAAGGAGGATCTATGGCAGAAAAGGACTATAGAGAGGACGAGATCATCACGGACGGCGACTGCATGTTCTCCGCCTTCGATCACAACGACGGCGAGATCCACCTCTATGCGGTTCTCGACCGCGGGGACCGGGACGCGGTCCTGGCCCAGCTGAAGGCGGCGGCCACCGAGGGGCCGCAGGAGTTCTTCGTCGCCATCACGCAGATGAAGATCGAGGAGCGGATCACGGAACTGGAGCTTCCCGCAACTTTCATCTTCTAGGGGCTAGCGCCATTCTTCGTCCTCATATTCTTCGTCCTCGTATTCCTCAAAGATATATTCATCGTGGATCCGGCCGTACCTGTCCTCGAATACGACCTCCATCACCTTCTCCTCCTCTTCTGAGGGGGCCGGGCGTTCCGCCTCTTCCATTCTTTTCCTGGCGGCCGCCCGTTCCTTCTCTTTCATGATCTCCCGGACCCTCTCCTCCAGGAACCCGGCGAGTTCCCGGACGTCGGCCAGGGAGAGTCCGGAGCTCTCCGGATCGACCGTCAGCTCAAGGCCCTCGGCGGCCGCATAGCGGACCAGGAGCCTCTGCGATACGGACTCCCCCGCTTTCGCGAGATCGAAGACTTCGCCCTCCTTCATCAGACGGGAGATCCTTTCCAGTGAAAACCCGGCCTCCCGGTACCACTTGACGGTCCTGAGCTGCTCCAGATGCCGGTCGAGATAGTAGGCGGCTTTCCGCTGACCCACCGGGCGGTCGACCAGGCCCTTTTCCATGTAGTATCGGACGGTCCTTTCTGTTAATCCACTTAGCTTTGCAAGTTCCTTTATCGAAAAGCGTACTTTTTTCATACATCCATATTAACATTAAAACTGTTAAATAAACTTGCATGTCAACGCATAGCTATCTTCTCCAATCGATACCGGATTCCGGGTGTATAAACGGCAGGCATCCGGATTGAAAACTCCCGTATATTTCAGGTACCTGTTCTTTTGAATGGTGTTATAAAAAACACGAAAAATCGATAAAAACGGCAAAAATTTGACAAAAATCCAAATCGGGTTTAGACTAGGGGAAAATGCACGGAAGGAGCGGATGAATGACGATGAAGGCGATCGGATTCGGGAGGGCGGATGCCGAAACGGTGACGGGGGAGAAGATCGTCATCCCCCTCGATTTCCGGCATGCGAGCTGCAGCGGAAGCACCGGGAGCGGGAAAAGCGCGAGCGTCATCCTGCCGACGCTCGAAGACAGGATAGCCCGGGGCCACACCGTCCTCTTTTTCGCCTACAAGGGGCACGAGCATCGGCAGGTCAAGGCCGTCGCCAGACGCCACGGCAGACTGGAGGACGTCAGGGAGTTCGGAAAACCGCACGGGACCCCGGTCAACATCCTGGCATCCCTGAGCGTGAAGGACGCCCGGCAGTGCATCATCGATCTGGGCGGTGGAGTCGGGCAGCGGGACCCCTACTGGGCCAATACCGCCGGGAACTTCGGGGAGGCGATCCTCACGGCGCTGCGGCATCTCTACCGGCTGAAGCGGCTTTACGGCGAGATCGACCCCGCCGGGGCGGACGGCCTTTTCGGGGAATGCGTCGAGATCCCCGCGGGACAGACGGACGATGACGGGAATGAGCTTTACCGGGAGATCCGCCTTTTCGGCCGCCTGGAGATGGAGGAGGAGCCCTCCTTCTCCGACGTCTATGAGATCGCGAAGGATGCCGGCACGTTCAACGATTTCTTCGCGGGCCTCGACCCTCTCCTGGAAAGGCTGGAAAGGAAGGGGCGGGAACTGATGAATCTCGTGGGGAGTTTCGAGGAGATGCGGAAAGTGACGGAGGGATATTTCCTGGCCCTTTCGAAATTGGCCGTCCACTGCAGACAGACGAACCAGCTGCAGATGGATGGATCCAACGGCAGTTCCACGGGCAACAACGGCGTGCGGCAGACTCTGGAGAACCACCTCGCCACCATCGCTTCCCGGGAATATGCCAACTACGGGAGAAAGGAGCTTGTCGCGGACGGGGAGATCATGGTCGTGGATGTCGAGGGTGTGGACGATCACATCCTCTCCATCATGCTGGGGAACGAGCTCGAACGTCTCACGATGAGACTGCGCAGAGAGCGCGACCCGCGGCCGGTCTCCGTATTCGTGGACGAGGCCAACCGCGTGCTGCCCGGCGGGCTGGACCTGCACAGCGACGTGCTGCGCGAAACGAAGGTCGAGCTGATCGTGGCGTACCAGAACGAGGGGCAGATGATCCGGAAGTTCACCCCCGAAGGGTGGGAGGCCCAGAAGAACAACTTCGTACACCGCTTCGAGATGATGCCGGGGTTCAGGGTCCATTACCGGAGCGGGGAGGACGAGCGGACGTTCCGGCCCGAACCGCTCGTGCTGGGGGAGGAGGAGCTTGACGAGGCGGAAATGGAGCATAACGCCCTGCCCGATACCCTGATGCGTCTGAGAAGCAGCTTCCTCGTAACGGACCGGCTGCCCGGACGCTGCAGGATCGTCTACGACCCCCGCAGCTTCTCCATGGCCGACTCGATCCTGATCGAGGACGAGGCGGGAAATACCGTGACCCTGGAGTATCTAGGGCGCAGGGCCGCCAGGCAGTACCGCCGCATGCTGGGGATCGCCGAGGAGAAAGCCGCGGCCCCCGCGTTCCCGATGCTGCCCCGGCCCGGCGAGGACCCGAGAACGGCGGCGAACGACGGCTATATGTGGGGGCGGGAGAGGCTCCGGCATCTGGATGAAACGGTTGCCGAGGCCCTGGACGTCCTGGACGGCGGGGAGGATGCCTGCCTCTGCGATCTTCCGTTCCTGGAATTCCACAGACGCTACCGGGAACGCAGGACCCTCCGGAGCTTCGGGGTTCTGGCCGAACAGGCGGCGTTCATCCGGTACCTTCTCTTCCTCCGGGAGAACGGGGAGTGCGACAGAACAGGAACCGGCTGCCGGGAGCGTTTCGAGGAGTTCATGGAGAACTCCTCGCTGAGCCCGTTCGGGTTCGACAGCGGAGAGGATATGGAAAGGGTCTACATCGAGCGTGCCAAAGAGCGTGCCGGAAGGGCCAATAGCGGGGATCCCGGATTCCCCGGGATCTGAAACCTGAAGATGAAGGAGAAAAGAATGGGGAAAAGTCTGCGGGAAGGGTATGGTCTGTTCGATGAAAGCCTCCATGAAGCCGGGTTCATTCCGGAAGAGGGTGTCGAGATCCCGGACGATCTCGAAGCGTACCTGGATGTCGAGACAAGGCGGGAAACCGTTCCGCCCATGTTCTCCGAAGAACCGGAACCCGCGGACGCCGGAGAACCCGTCGAACTGGATCTCCCCCGATCCTGGTGGCTGGAATGCAGGGGATGGGGAGAACGGGACCTGTGGGAACTGCGCCATCAGACGGAAGAGATCGAGGAAACGATCGATCATGCCATGGAGGTTATCGAGGAGCACCCCGGCTATCATCCGCTTGCGCGGATCGGGATCCTGGAGTTTGCCCGTCTCTGCAGGCTTTACGATGTCGCGGACAGGCAGCGCTACCATCTGGCCTTCGCCTCCTACCTGGCGTTTCTGGCGCAGACGGCCCGGCAGTACGGGATGAACGCGCCGTGGAAAACCCCGGAAGACGCGTTCAGGGCGTTTGGCATGAGATACAGAATGCTGGGTGCCGTTCCCTTTCTGAAGGATGGCGGGTTCACGAGTTGACGGCCAGAACTTTTCCCTTTTCGCCGTTGCACGGGTATTCATTATGAAGGATTTTCTGTATATGTAGAGATGAGAAGTGGGCCCCAGGGGCCCGGGTGTTTCCACCCAACCGAATCGTCATAGTATAACCGCTTTATCTTTAGGGCTTCGACAAATTGAGCGGTCGCGGGCATTTGGTCTCCCGGAAGATGAATGGTACGCCCTGCATCCCGTTTCACGGGGGTGCACAGGCCGCAACGGTGTACCCCGGGAGGAGAGGATCCGCAGGCCCCGGTCCTCGCTACTTCACTTTCCGGCATTTCATCCTGTTTGAGGCTGATGCAATTATGCAGGATGTAAGGCGGGGAATCTCTTGTTTGCTGTGGGAGCTACAGAAAAAGGGAGTTGGTATGGATCCAGTGATTTTTCTATCTGTTTGCCAGGTGATTTCAGCTGCGGTGCAGGCGGCTTTCACACCCACCCGGCATCGCAACCAATCTGAAGCTTAGCAGACAGGCAGGGCGAAACGGACGAGATGACGAGGGAGAGGGCGGTAACCCGCGCTTTTGGATAGCTCGTCCTATCTGTTTGACCCGCACTTCTATTCTAGCGAAATTTCTATCCCCTTAAAAGGAAAAGGCTACCGTGACCGGAGCTTGAAGCTCTCATGGGTTTTGCTTTCCGGCGATCAACCGGGAAAAAGGTAGTCATATTCCTTTTATTCCCGTTCCAGTATTGTTTTTGTTTCTTGCCCTCAATTGGCAATTCCGCCGTGATGGCCGCATGCGCCTCTTCTGGTTCTCGCCCGTGAACAGGTTCCGTCACGACATCTCCACATACAATGGCTTGCCTTGCCGTGGGATGGATATCGTCGATAGGTCCCGAGGGAAGTTCCCAGGTAATCTCTGCATCTTGCATTGTCCGGATATATCGAACAGTCCTCTCCCGTCTTCGCTCCAGTTCTTTTTCATCCAAAGTAGATAAAGGATACGATATTATACTTAAAATCCTGTCAATATATTTGATGTATCATATAATATCCCTAAAGGAGATCACGTGATCGAACTAAAAACTCCAAAAAGCATTATAAGGGATCTATCCCGGAACATAGAAAGGGAGCGTAAAAGGCAGAGACTGCAGCAGAAAGAACTGTCCGAAAGGGCGTCGGTGCCTCTTCCCACCTACAAGAACTTCATCTACAACGGCAGGATCTCGCTGGAGGCCGTTCTGAAGATCCTGTTCGCGCTAAGAATGAACGAGAATATCAGCGGCCTCGTGAAAGAGAGGGAATTCAGGACGATAGAGGAGATAGAGAAGAAAGACTCTCTTCCCCAAAGAATACGGAAAAGTCGTCGGGGCCGTTCCGTCGGCGGATGAGGCGAATGGTTGGGAGATGATAGTCCGCCGCCGGAAAGGTGTGGGATGCGCCGGAGAAAAAAAGAGGGATGCTGAGTTAAGGGCGGTTTTCGTGGTTAAGGGGTTCAACTTGGAAAGAAGCCCATTTTATGGAGTGCCTTGCATAGTTTAATACGGCGTAGTTACTTAGAATCGCCACGTAAATCCGGTACGCACTTCGATCTGCCCATCGCTTTGCTGATTGCGTTGAATAAAGAGTCTATCGACCGGGAGGATCTCTATGTTTTCGGCGAGCTGGGGCTCGACGGTCGGGTCAAGAGCAGTTCCCAGCTCTTTCCTCTCCTGCTCTCGCTCAAGGAGCAGGGAAAAATCCGTCGGGCGATGGTCCCGGCTGAGGCGATGGAGTATTTGCGGCATATTCCGGGAATCGAATATCTGCCGGTGGCCAATCTCCAGGAGGCGATCGCGGCACTGCGGGGAGAGCCCGGTATCGTCTCTCCCGAAGGGAGCGACTACGAGGGAGAGGTGCTGGAGCTGGAAGGAACGCGCTATTTCTTTCGCCGGGAGTATCCGGAGGATTTTGCCGAGGTCAAAGGGCAGGAGCTGGCCAAACGGGCGGCTCTCATCGCCGCGGCCGGGATGCATAATCTTCTAATGGAGGGGAGCCCCGGCTGCGGCAAGAGTATGATCGCCAAACGTCTGCGCTTCATTCTTCCTCCCCTTGCCGAGGAGGAGTTGCTGGCGGTAGCCAAACATCAGTTCCTCGACGGTCAAATCCCCGATTTTCAACCGCTGCGCCCGGCAAGGTCACCTCATCACACCGCCACTTCCGCCTCGATCTTCGGGGGAGGTACGCATCAGGCAAAAATAGGGGAAATTGCTCTGGCGCACCATGGAATGGTCTTTTTTGATGAGTTGCCCCACTTCTCCAAGAACGCTCTGGAGGCACTGAGAGAACCGATGCAGGATCGTCGGGTCCATATCGCCCGGGTCAACAGCAAGGTCAGCTACGAAGCGGATTTTATGTTTGTCGCCGCCATGAACCCCTGCCCCTGCGGCAACCTGCTGGCCAAAGAGCGGGCTTGCCGCTGCAGTGAAGCGGAGATCAAACGTTATCGCAACCGCCTCTCCGATCCCTTTCTGGACCGGATCGATCTCTTCGTGACGATGCAGGAGGTGGAGGCGGATGATCGGGGGTCGGTCAGCTCCGCCCAGATGCACGAGGGGGTTTTGGCGGCCTTTACGCGGCAAAAGAAGCGGGGGCAGATGCGGCTCAACGGTAAATTGAACGAAGCGGAGGTTGAGCGCTTTTGTCGCTTGGATCCGGAGGCGGAACAGATTCTGGCTCAGGCGGTCCAACGCTTCGCCCTCTCCCACCGCTCCATTGTCAGCATCAAAAAGGTGGCCCGGACCATCGCCGATCTGGAGGGATCGGAACAGATCGGTCGCAAAGCGCTGCTCGAGGCACTGAGTTATCGTCGCCGGAAATAAAGTTCCGAATGGATAATGAACAACTTAGAAGAGTGCTGTGATCACTTTGACCACGACAAATCCTCCGATGACCAGCCAGACAAACATCCCCAGAGCGGTATAGAGCGGGGCCATACCCAGCCCTTTGAACTTGGCGAAGCGGGTTCCCATCCCCAGAGCCGTCATGGCCATGGTCAGCAAAAAGGTATCGACGCTGTTGATCCAGCTCACCAGAGCGATCGGAAGAATCTGCAGGGAGTTGAAGGCGGCCATTCCCAGGAAGTAGACGGCGAACCAGGGGATGACCAGTTTGACGACCGCCCCTTCGCCTCCTCCGCTCCGTACCGCTTTACGGGAGAGGTAGAGTCCCAGAATGATCAGCATCGGGGCGATGAGCAGGACCCGCGTCATCTTGACGATGACGGCGTTGTTGGCCATCTCGGTGCCGGGACCGTTGATCCCCGCTGCCGCGACTACCTGGGCCACCTCGTGGACCGTCCCTCCCACATAGATCCCATACTGTTCGGGACTGAGATGCAGGAATCCCTGGGCATGTTGAAAAAGACCGGCATAAAGCAACGGATAGAGAAACATGGAAACGGTTCCGAAAAGGACCACCATACTGACGGCCACTGCCGCTTTGTACTCTTCGGCCTTGAGGACCGGTTCGGTGGCCAGGACGGCCGCCGCACCGCAGACGGAGGCCCCCGAAGCGGTGAGCATTGCCGTATCCCGATCGAGGCCGAAGCGTTTCATTCCCAGCCAGCTACCCAGGATGAAGGTCGTGGTGAGCATGATCAGTGAGACGAGAAAACCCTCCAGCCCCACATCGGCGATCTGCTGAAAGGTGATCCGAAAGCCGTAGAAGACGATGGCGAAACGGAGGATCTTTTTGGCGGAGAAAGTGATGCCGCTCTCCCAGGCAGGGGGAAAATGGTTATGCAGTGTATTGGCATAGAAGATACCGATGACGATACCGACGACCAGGGGGGAGAGACCCAGGGCTTTGACGGGCCCCAGCCCGGCGATCCATGTAGCAGAGGCGGCCACCAGGGCAACGAAGACAATGCCGCTGAGCGTGCCTTTGCGATTTTCGGGAGAAAAAGCCATCGAGGCTCCTTATATTAAGTAATTTTGATGAAATTTTCGAAAGTATAATATTTTTCTGATATTATAGGAAATAAAATAAACTGTTGAATCTCTTCAACCCAATCAAAGTGAGCCATAAACATGAAACTGACTCTTCGACAGATTGAAATATTTTTGAACGTGGTGGAACAGGGGCACCTGACCAATGTCGCCAAAGCGATGGGGCTGAGCCAGTCCGCGGTCTCCATGTCAATCAAGGAGCTGGAGAATATCATCGGCCGGCCTCTTTTTGATCGGCTGAACAAAAAGCTGATTCTCAATGAGGTAGGCCGCAATTTTCATCAGGCAGTGGAACCTCTCTACCGCAAACTTGAGGATATCGAATATGAATTTCAGAACACCGAGGACAAAGGGACCGTCAGGGTGGGTGCCAGCACCACCATCGTGGATTATCTGATTCCTCCCATCGCCTGCCGCTATATGGGAGAGTATCCCGATGTACGGGTCCAGCTCAAGGAGGGCAACACCCTTCAGATCGCTGAGATGGTGAAACAGGGAGAGCTGGATATGGGCTTTGTCGAAGGGGAAGTGGAGGATCCTGATCTGATCAAAGAGGTGATCGGAGATGATGAGCTGATCGTAGTGACAGCCAACAAAGAGATCGCCGGACGCAGCTGGTACATCGACGAACTGGCGGATCAGCGTTGGGTTCTGCGGGAGGAAGGGAGCGGGACCCGGGCAGTCTTTCTGGACTATATCAAGGAGAAGGTCCCCCGCCTCAATATCTTCATGGAACTGGGACATACCGAATCGATCAAGAGTCTGATGCAGAGCGGCAAAGCCCTCACCTGTGTCTCAGCCCTGGCGGTGAGCGAAGAGCTCAAAGAGGGTACGCTCTACAAGGTCGATCTGAAAAACTTTGACTGTCGACGCCATTTCTACGCCATCTACCACAAAGACAAATACCGCAGTGATCTCTTTAACAAGTTTCTGGCATTCTCCAAAGGGATGATTGGAAAATCGATGGAGTGCCGGGGATGCGGGAGTGATTGAGGATGGAAGATGGAAGATGGTGACTTGATAAATATTGTCAGATAGTTTAAACTCCTCACTCCTCACTCCTCACTCCTCACTCCTCACTCCTCACTCCTCACTCTCCTCACCGCTTTTTCATACTCTTCGGGCCGGTTGAGATTGGCGAAGGGGGTGGTATCTTCGAAAGGGATCCATAGGGTTTTCCCCTCCTCAAAGAGGCTCTGCAGGCGGTGGTTCCCCGCCCGGATACCGGTCTCGATCTTTGGGCGTATTGCCTGGGTGTAGATGGCGCAGAGGGGTTCTGTCCCAGCCGGTGTCACCGGAACAACCGCTTCAGCTTCCGGATGGCCGGCGAAAGCTCTGAGCAGTTTTTGAATGATCGCATTGTCGACAAAAGGGAGATCGACCCCGAGGATGAAGACCGCTTCGGTTTCGATGGTTTTGAGAATAGAAGCCAGGGCGATCATGGGAGAACTCTCTTCAGCTTGATCCGGGATCAGAGGAGCGCGGAAGGGGAACTTGTCCGTTTTGGTACTGATGGAGACTTTTGGGAAGATCTCTCTCAGGCGCTCGTACTGGTATTGGGCCAGGGTGGAGTGGCCACCAAAGGGCAGCAGGGCCTTGTCCCGTCCCATACGACGGCTTCGACCTCCGGCCAGGACCACTGCTTGGATTTCAGGCATGCCGGGCCTTTCGGTAGCGGTGGAGACGGATGGCTCCCCAGGCGGCCAGGGCGATTATCGCTTCAAAGAGAAAAAGCGATGAGGGATCCTTCTCATAGACCCATCCTGCCAGTACCGCTCCGACGGAACCTCCCAGGCCAAAGGTAATCCCCAGAAAAAACTGCTGGGCCAGTTTTTTCTGTGTGTAGAGATCGTAGACGTAGGCGATGGCGGCAGTGTAGTAGAGAGCGAAGTTGAAAGCGTGCAACGACTGGGCGGCGAAGGCGGCCGGCAGGGAATCGGGCCAGAGCCAGAGGATGGCCCAGCGCAGCACCGTCGTGGCCACGGCCAATTCGATAAGTCCGAGAAGGTCCCGTCTGAGTAGGGGGCCCTGCCAGTAGAGCATGGCAATCTCACAGAGAACCCCAAAGCTCCAGAGCCAACTGGTCATCTCCAGGGAGATGCCGTGGGCCGTCTCGTAGATCGTAAAGAAGTTATAGAAGCCGCCGAAGCTCACCTGGAGGAGAAAAGCACTCAGCCAGAAGGCCCAGTAGCGCCGTAAGGAGAAGGGCTCCTGCACCTTGTCCGCGGTCTGGGGCACCATCTCTCCCCGATCATAGCGGGTCAGATACCAGCCTGTCACCAGTGTCAGCAGGGCCAAGAGTGCCAGATAGACCAGACTCTGCAGCGGGGTCCGGAGAACCTGCCCCAGCCAGAGGGCGATGGCCATGAATCCGATGGATCCCCAGAGACGGACTCTGCCATAGCGTTCCCGTGAGATCACCTGCAGGGCGATGGTGTCTACATAAGGGAGGATGATTCCCATGGCGGCACCGTAGAGGAGGTTGGCGGCGAAAAACGCAGTGAAGCTCTCCAGAGTGGCAAAGAAGAGGAGCGAAGCACCGAAAGCGGCGATCAGCGCTCCCAGATAGTGTCGGCGGTGGACACCGCCGATGCGTTGAAACCAGAATGGCAGCGCAAAGCGCATCAGGGGCGAAGCGGCGAAGATCACTCCCACCTGCGCGGCACTGTAACCGCTCTGTACCAGCATTTTGGGGAGAAAAATGATATAGACCCCTACCAGGGCGAAATAGGCAAAGTAGAAGAGGCTGAGTAGCCAGAGGGCAGAGGCTGGGGGTTTCAACGGCTCGGCTCCTGTAGGAGGCAGGTTCCGGAGAGGATCTCGTGGAGCGTCCGATGATCCCGGCGGAAAAACTGGAGAATCCAGGTAAAGAAAAAAAAGTCCCAGACACCTAGAAGTTGCCGCAGCAGACTCGCGCCGATGGAGGGGGGCTTGCCGCTATGGCAATCGACGGTACGGATCTCGTAGGCGCGCATTCCGGGGGTTTGACCGCTTTTGGCCAGGAAAAGGGCGGTGATGATGATATAGGGGATCAGGATGTAGAGCCATCCCAGCAGTTTGTGCTGGGCGAATCCTTCCCGGCCGTCGAAGACCAGGTAGAAGACGATATACATCAGGGGCATGAGGATCATGAAACTGTCGGTGATGAAAGCCTTGAAGCGCTGGCCCAGGGTAGCGGGCAGCCCGTCTTGTGCAAGTGAGGATCGCTTCCTTTTTTTTGTTTCGACAGGACGGATCCGCCCCTGTTTCACGTCACGAAAGCGCTGTTTGGCCATCGGGTCTCCTTTCAGGTTGCGTCTTTTTGCTGGTTCCGGTATTCAGCTGCCCCAGCCGTGCATCTTTCGGGCGTAAAGCAACAGATGCCCTTCTGTCAGCGGAATAGAGCTGGCGGCGACATAGTTGGCACTTTCCAGCACCGTTTGCCAGTGGGGGAGTCCTTCGGGGTTCGTCCTGAGATAGAGTCCTCCCGCGTTGGCAATCCCTGTGTAAAGCTTCCGGGCGAAGGCCTCGGGATTGTCGGGGATCTCGGCAGTCACGAAGGCGTGGTTGTAGAGCCGTCCCTGAAGATTGTAGCGGAGCTGCTCGATCCGGTAGGGGCGGTAGCGTAGTCGCGGATCTTCCGGCGGGGCCGCTTCGCTCAGTGTTCCCACGCCGTAGAGCTGCAGAGAGTGGTCTTTTTGGCGGCAAAACTCCAGCAGCTCCTCCTCCAGCGGTCCCCATCGATCGGCAAAGAGAAGAAACTGCATCTGGGGATAGGGCTGAAGCGACTCCAGCACTTTGCGCAGGATTTCGGCAGATGTCTGACTCATACAACTCCTCGAAGGTCTCTCTATGAAGGATAGTATAATGCTTTTGGATTAATCTAGGGCACCTCAGGAAAAGGAAGAGCGAGAATAATGAGGAAAAGAGTGCATTGTACCCTGTTACAGCTGGAGAATCTGCATCCCTACCGACGCAATCTGGAAAAGATCCTTTCGGCGCTGGAAGAGGAGTCCTCCAAGCTCATCGTAGCACCGGAGGTCTGCCTGACCGATTACGATTACGAGCATCTCGAGGAGGCGGTCGCCTTCGGTGAGGAGGCGGAGCGGATCCTCTGCGAAAAGGTGGGGGAGAAGATCCTGGTTTTGACCCGTCTGGTGAAAAGGCCCGGAGGCTATGCCAACGAAGCGATTGTTATCCACGATCACCGGGTGGTCCATCGTCAGGCCAAACACAAACTTTTTCTACTGGGAGAGGAGGACCGTTATCTGATTCCCGGAGAGGCGGAAGAGATCCATCCTTTCGAGATCGACGGCGTACGCTACGGATTGATCATCTGTTTTGAACTCCGCTTCAAAGAGCTCTGGAAGCGTCTGGAAGGGTGCGATGTGATTCTGGTACCCTCTCAGTGGGGGCTGCCGAGAAAGCGCCATCTGGAGATCCTGGCCAGAGCCCTGGGGGTGATGAATCAGTGTTACGTTCTGGTGGCCGACAGCGCCCGGGAGGATATGGCCCGCTCCAGTCTCATCGCTTCACCGGACGGAGGGCTGATCCTGGAGGATCTGGCGGAGCGGATTCGGGGAGAGTTGGATCTGAATCTTGTGAAAACACTGCGTCGATATCTACGCATGGGATAGCTTTCAGATATGAACAAATGTTCATATTTTCTCTTTTCTATCGCTGTAGCGGGACTTTAAGCCCTTTTTGTGCCAAAGGAAGTTAAAATCCGTATTAAAAAATATGGGAATATCCCCTTTTGAAGATTGGTCTATGGTCAAACAGTTGCATCTGAAAAAAATGGTCGAAGAGATCGACACCAAATTCCCGCTGCAGCCCTGGGTGAAAGAGGCCTTTCTCTCCGTGGACCGTGAAGCCTTTGTCCCTCCAGGGTTTCGACATCTCTCCTATACGCTGGATGCTCTGCCGATGCAGGAGCAGCAGTGGATCTCCTCACCCCTGACTGTCGCCAAGATGACACAGCATCTGGAGCTGGAAGGAGTGGACAGCGTGTTGGAAATCGGGTGCGGCAGCGGCTACCAGGCGGCGATCCTGGCCCGTATCGTCCGGAGAGTTTTCACCATTGAGCGGATTGAGCCTCTTCTGCGGGAGGCAAGAGAACGTTTCCGTGCTTTGGGAATGAGCAACATCTTCACCCGGTACGATGACGGACAGCGGGGATGGAAAGAGTATGCTCCTTTTGAGCGAATCCTCTTCTCTGCTACGGCGGATGAGGTTCCGCAGGTGCTATTTGACCAGTTGGCGGACGGAGGGATCCTCCTGGCACCGGTCAACGAAGGAGGGCTTCAGATTATTACCCGCTACTACAAACGCAACGGCCGTATCAGCTCCGAGGCCATCGAACCCTGCCTCTTTGTCCCCGTTCTGGATGGAACACAACGTTAACTCTTTTTTGTACTTCAAGGATTGCTCCGGCTCTGCGAGAGCAGCCCCTCCTCTTTCAGGCGTTGATAGATTTGTTCTGCCATACGCCGGTATCCCAGGGCATTGGGATGAACCGGATCGCTTTTGAGTGCTGGTTGTGAAAGTATCTCGGGGAGAAGATCCTCTTCCACCGGCAGATCATACTCTTGGGCAAGTTCTTGGTAGAGGGGAAGAGGGTTGAGTCCCAGGATACCGAAGTCGGGCACAGCAATCAGGAAGATTTTTGCACCTGAGGCACGGATCTGAAGAATGATCCTGCGTAGATTCTTTTTGAGCTCCTGCCGTGAGTGTCGCTGGAGAATGTCGTTTCCTCCCAGACAGAGGATGACCAGTCCGGGGCGATATTGCCGAAGCAGCGATTCGATACGACGGAGTCCTTCGGCACTTGTCTCTCCGTTGACACCGGCATTGACGACCGGTTGACCTGTGATCCGTTGTAATCGTGCCGGATAGCTCTGTGTTGCAGGATCTTGTGAACCGAATCCGTAAGTCAGGCTGTCGCCAAAGGCGAGAATTTCCGGATTGGGCGGCGGCGTGTGCCGAGAGGTCACGGGGCGTTTCCACCAGGTCAGGATCCCGGCGAACAGCAGGAGAACCATAAGGAGACGCAGCATTTTCCCTCCCGGTACTTTGACGATACTTTGGTCCGTTGAAGCGGGTTGTGACAAGCTCTATGTTATGATTGACACAAAAGAGTGCAGAGGAACATGTCGATGGAAAACCTTATCAAGCCTGTTGATTATGCCAAAAAAATGGGGATTTCACGACAGGCAGTCTATGCCAAGATCAAAAAAGGGCTCCTTCCTTCCCGGAATGTCGGGGGGAAGATCTACATCGTGATGGAGAGTGAAGCACCGCTCAAGGAGGAGGAAGACCAGGGAGCAGAACTGGAGATTCAGCCCCTACTCGCCGCCAAGGACGAGACGATTGCCGTGCTCAAGGAGACCATTCGGGACCTCAAAGAGACCAACCAGATGATTACTTCGACCCTGCGCAGTGAAGTGGAACTTCTCAAAGAGGCCTTTAGCGAGATGAAGACCCTCTATGCGGCCCGGATCGAGCAGATGAACACCTCTGAAGAGACATTGCCGCTGGAGGAGGTGATAGCGGAGGAAACCGGTGAAGTCGAGAATGCCGAAGAGGAGGCCTGGATTTCTCTGGAGGAGTTTCTTCTCGAGCAGGGGATCCACAAAAAGAAGTTGCGGGAACGTTTTACAAAAAAGACAAAAAAGCTTTACAAAAAAGGTGACAGTGCCGTCGAGAAAAAGAAAAAGGGGGACTATCGCCTCAAAGCGGAAAAAGCCGTGGAGATCCTTCTCGAACTCAAAGAGTCCTGACTCTCAGTCTGTCCGATTTTTTATTCTTTCTATACTTTAAGAGAGCTAGAAGGAAACGGAAGTATAATAATGATAAGGAATATCATTATTAGGGACTGCAATGAAAACGATTATCCTGAGCTATCTCGAGAACTTTTGGCAACTGCTGGGGAGCATTGCCCCCTATATCCTGCTGGGAATCTTCCTGGCGGGATTGATGAAGCTGTTGGTTCCCGAAGTGTGGATTCGACGCCAGATGGGAGGGCGAAGTCTCGGGTCGCTTTTTCGGGCGATTCTTCTGGGAATTCCGCTGCCGCTCTGCTCCTGCTCGGTGATCCCCTTCGCCACGGCACTGCGCAAAAGCGGAGCCTCTCGAGCCTCGACTCTGGGGTTTCTCATCGCCACCCCCATTACCGGGGTCGATTCGATCATCGCTACCTACGGGGTACTGGGGTGGTTTTTTACCCTCTATCGGGTGATTACCTCCACGCTGATTGCCATCCTTGCCGGAGTGTTGAGTCTGATCTTTGACCGGGAGGAAATGACAAGCTCTTTGTCGTCCGTTGCCGTGGCAAATAACACAAAGGCTGTCGTTCCCGACTCCTCCCTCTCTTTTGCATCCCCCACCGGCAGCGCTGTATTGAAATTGCAGCCGGAACCGGAGGTCGCGACCGGCAGTTGTGGCGGCGGAACTTGCTGTAGCAGCACGGAAGCAGCTTCGGGGGAGAATGGATTTCTGACACGTCTCTGGGAAGAGGCGGTCTACAGGATCTTCGGTGACTTCGCCAAAGCGCTGCTAATCGGGATTGCGCTGGGGGCTTTGCTGGTGACCTTCATGCCGGCGGAGTTGAGTGCTTATCTGGGAAGCTCCCTCTGGCTCAATTACCTGCTGGTGCTTCTCATCGCTGCGCCGCTCTATATCTGTGTCACCTCATCGATCCCGCTTGGCGTCGCACTGCTGGGAGCGGGCTTCTCTCCGGGAGCGGTCTTTGTCTTTCTGACGGCGGGACCGGCCACGAGCACCGTGACCATGTCGGTCGTGCTCAAAATTCTGGGGCGTCGCTCTTTGCTGATCTATCTGCTTTCGGTAGTGACGGGGACCCTGCTCTTTGGGTGGATTTTCGACGTGACCTTCGCCGATCAGGCCGCGGAAGTGGCTCAGATAGCACGGAGTGAAAGTCCATTGGGATTTCTGGCGAATGTCTCGGCACTCCTGCTCCTCTATCTGGCCTGGAAGGTCTTTTTCCCCAAAGCATCCGGCGGCAGCTGTTGTTCAGGGTAGTAACAGTCCTTATGATTAAGATAAGTTTAAGTGAGCGGGAGTATGATATCATTAATTAAATGATATTGAATATCAAAATACAATATCGGGATACAAGGGTTTAAACAAAATTATGGAAAAAGAGAAGATCAAAGTCGCACTGGTCGGTCAACCCAATGTCGGGAAAAGTTCCCTCATCAACGCTATTGCCAATGCGAAGCTTCATGTGGGAAATTTCGCGGGAGTAACGGTGGATATTTCAGAGGTCAAGACCACCTATTGTGACCCGGAAGGGTGTGCAGAATATGAAATCACTATCGTCGATCTCCCCGGAACCTACTCTCTCAACGACTATTCAATGGAAGAGCGGGTTACCAAGGAGTTTTTGCTTCACGAGGAGTATGACCTCATCGTCAATGTCGTCGATTCGACTCATTTGCAGCGCAATCTCCTTCTGACGGCTGAGCTGCTGGAGCTTGGGCAGAAAATGGTCGTTGCCCTCAATATGATTGATGAGGCGAAAAAAGAGGGAATCGAGATCGATGCCAAACAGCTCGGCGTAATCCTAGGGGTTCCGGTGGTCCCTGTCAGTGCCAAGACCAAAGAGGGGCTCGAAAAGCTCAAGCAGTCGGTGGTGGAGGTTTACAAAAAACCCAAAACCGATTCGAAGATCATCTACAGCGATTTCATCGAAGAGGAGATCGATCGGCTGGTGAAGTTTTTCGAGGAGAAACACTACCCCAGTGAAATCCCCTACCGGCATCTAGCGATCCGGCTCCTCAAGGAGGATACCCAGATCTACAAACGGATGCACGATGAGCCGATCTGGATCGAGCTCCTGCCGCTGTTGAGGGAAGCCCTGGATCATATCTATCTGCATACCGGCAAAAAGGACATCAACGAAATCTTTGCTGATGAACATTTCGCCTTTGCCAAAGGGGCGAAGATGGAGGTGATCTCCACGAAGCAGATGCGGGCGAAGAACCTCACCCAGAAGATCGACAATCTGCTGATCAACAAATATCTGGGAATCCCTATTTTCCTCTTTCTGATGTGGGGGCTCTTTCAGCTCACTTTCTCCCTGGGACAACTGCCCATGGACTGGATCCAGGCCGGATTTGACTGGCTGGCGGCCCAGACTCACGCGCTGTTGGGAGAGACGCAATTGGCTTCGGTCATCGCCGACGGGATTCTCGGCGGGGTGGGAGCGGTGGTGAGCTTCCTGCCCAATATCATTATCCTTTTCTTCGGCATCGCGCTGTTGGAAACGACGGGGTATATGGCGAGGGTCTCCTTCCTGCTGGACGGCTTTTTCCACAAATTCGGCCTCCACGGCAAGAGTTTCGTTCCGTTGGTCACTGGATTCGGCTGTACCGTCCCCGCCTATATGGCGGCACGTACCCTCAAAAGCCGGACCGATCGAATGATCACACTCTTTATTCTGGGGTTCATGAGCTGTAGCGCCCGGATTCCGGTCTATGTGCTCTTCGCCGGGGCCTTTTTCGGAACAGAGCATGCCGGGAATATTCTCTTCCTCATCTACATTGCCGGAGCGCTCTTCGGGCTCATGGCCGCGAAGGTTCTCAGAGTCTTCGTCTTCAAGGGGGAGGATGATCCTTTTGTCATGGAAATGCCCAAATACCGCCTGCCTTCTCTCAAACTGATCTATCATGTTGTGGCGGGTCAGTCGATGGACTATCTGCGCAAAGCGGGCACCTTTATCCTTTTCGCTTCGGTGTTGGTTTGGTTCGCCAGCAACTATCCGAAAAATCCGGAGCTCGAAAAGCGCTTTGAGGCGAAGATCGCTCAGACGGCGGCTCCACAGGAAAAGGCCAAACTCCAGGGCAGGCTTCAGGAGGAGCTCCTGGCCCAGAGTTATCTGGGCCAGGTGGGCAAGGCGACTCAGCCTTTTTTTGCACCTCTGGGCTTTGACTGGAAGCTGAGCGTCGCTCTGGAGGCGGGGCTGGCGGCCAAAGAGGTGGTGGTCTCGACTCTGGGGGTCCTCTACTCTCTGGGGAATGCCGCGGATAAAGGAGCCCGGGCCCTTCAAGAGCAGTTGAAACGTCATGTGTCATTTCCGGCGGCACTGGCCTTCATCGTTTTTGTGATGCTCTATGTTCCCTGCTTCGCGGCGATGGCGGTTTTCAAACAGGAGACCGGCAGCTGGCTCTATCTGGCCTATCTCTTTATCGGGACCACGGCCGTCGCCTGGGCCTTTAGCTTCCTGACGTATAATGTCGTCAAACTATTGGTCTAAGGAGCGGGAAAGATGCGACTCACTGAATTGAGAAAAGGGGATCGTGGAACGATCCTCCGGATCCAGGCTGATCCGGAGCTGCGTAATCGGCTCCACTCCTTCGGCATCATCCCCGGAGAGGAGTTGGAAGTCAAGGGGTGTTCCCTGGCCCGACAGACCATGGAGATCGATGTGGACGGAACCCTGATCGCCCTGCGCAAAGAGGAGGCGGAGAAGATCGAAGTGGAGAAATCGGTCTCTGCTCCCGCGCGATGAGCGATTGCACATCGTTTCGAGCTTCCTTAGTGTATACTATCGTCATCCAAATTTCCCGAAACGGTTAGACTCCTATGAAAAAAATGACAAGCCTTCTTATCCTTCTGTTGTGTAGCACACTCCTCTCACCTGCCGGTCCGCTGGACTTCGGCCAGACTAGCTCCGAAAGCGCTTTTGTCGACCGGGCCACTTCGGCTCTGCAGAAACGGGTCAAGGGGTATCCGGGAGTGGATCAGCTCTACCACGAACTCTTCTATACCCCGGTCTGGATCGGGCGCAAAGCGCCGACCGCCTTTGCCAAAACACTGCTGGACCGGGTCGAACATGATCAGACGATCCCTCCGGTTTTGGGACTCAACGAAGAGGCCGCCAGACTGCGGAAGCAGCTCAACGAGCTCTACGCCTCCTCGGCCGATCTCAAGCGCAAGATCGATATGGAACTGGCCCTGAGTCGGCTCTATCTCAACTATATGCATTACCTCCTCTACGGAGGGATCGACTGGAAAGCTTTCGATGCCAAGCTGGCAGAGCTCACCAAGCAGTACAAGATCAAAGTGGGGTGGGAACACTATCGACCCAAGATGACGCCGGCCTCCCTGCTGGTCGAAGCGACGATCAGCGGTGATCTCAAGAGTGCTTTCACGAAGGCCGAGCCCAGGCGTTTCAAATATGCCAAGCTCAAAAAAGCGCTGGTGCGCTATCTCGACATCGCCAAAGAGGGGGGCTGGAAGCCTCTACCCCCTTTCAAAGTGATCAAACCGGGGCAAAGCCATCCCGCCATTCCCCTGATCCGCCGTCATCTGATGATGGTGGGAGATCTGCCTGCCGGAAGTGCGAATGATTCTCCTCTCTATGATGAAACACTGCAGAAAGCAGTCAGGCGTTTCAAGCTTCGCCACGGCCTTCCCGGTACGCCGGTCATTGATCGCCAGACCCGGCACTGGTTCAATATCCCCGTGGAGCGGGAGATCGCTGTCATGCGTCTCAACCTCGATCGGATCAAATGGATCTGGCGCCAGGAGGCCCCGGTGCGGATCGAACTCAATATTCCGGCTTTTCGGCTCTATTTTTATGAAGGTCATCATCTGGTGGACACCATGCGGGTCATCACCGGCAAACCCAACCATCCTACGCCGGTCTTTCACAATACGATGAAATATATTGTGGTCAACCCTTATTGGAAAATTCCCGAGAGTATTGTCCGATCCGAGATGCTCAAACATCTTGTCAAAGATCCCTACTATTACGAACGCCGCGGCAAGGTGCTCCGGGCCGGGTGGGACGAAAATTCTCCCCGAGTCGATCCGGGAACGGTCAATTGGTCCCGGTATGTGGGGAACAACAAGACTATTCCCTACCGCTTCATGCAGGTTCCGGGTACCTCCAACGCTCTGGGCAAGATCAAATTTCTCTTCCCCAACAAATACTCGGTCTACATCCACGACACCCCCAGCAAGCGGCTCTTTTTCCGAAGTACCCGGGCCTTCAGCCACGGTTGCATGCGGATTCAGAAACCCAGAGAACTGCTCAAGGTCCTGGCTCTCTACAATGACAATATCGATGTGGAGGAGATTATGAAGCAGTTGGGGACCCGGATCAAACAGACCATCTCTCTTCAGCACGAAATCCCGGTGGACATTGTTTATCTCACCGCTTTTGTAGATGATTACGGTAACCTCAATTTCCGCAAGGATATCTACGGCTACGACCGCTTCCAGATGGCACGCTACGCCTACAATCCCAAAAACAAAACGAAGCAGCCTTCGAAATAACGGAAGAAACCTCCGTAACTCAGACGAGAAAAACCTTCAGGGTGACGGCCCCGTGGGCCCCGATCACCAGAGCCTGTTCGATATCGGCGGTTTTGGAGGGACCAGCGAGGAAGAGACCGTAGGCGACCGAGGAGAGGTCGAGGACTTCGTACGCCTCCTGCATCGTCGCCACCAGCGCCTCCTTCGGCAAAATCAGAGCCAGATGCTCCGCCAGGGTCAGCACTGAGCGGGGATAGTGCTCATTCCACTCTACCCAGACCGCACCATTCTCCGCTACCCCCAGTTTCCCTTCGAGGATCACCAGATCCCAGGAACGTCTGCTGTCAAATTCCGTTCCGGTAGTGGGAGCCTGCCGGGTATCGAGGACCACTGTCGCTTCGGGGAAACTTCGGGCCAGAGCCGACTCGAGCTCCATGGGATCGTTCAGGAGATTCGACACCCCGCCGGCCGCTTTGAGTGCTTCGGCAAAGGAGGGGATGAGGTCGTCACTTCGCCCAAGCGGGTCCGGGAGACTCGGTTTGACGGCAGGGGGCCTACTGCGATCGGAAAGGCGTTGCAGGATCTTCTCTCTGGCACTCATTGTTTGCGTTCCTTGTAGAGTCGGCTGAAGGATCTTCGGGCGGGACGAAGCATCTCATGTTCCCGACCCCAGAGGTTGAAACGGTAGTAGATCCAGGAGCGGGGAAGCTTCGGCATGAGCGATCCCAGGATCCCCATGGCGGTTCGCCGCAACCCCGGATAGCGCAGGAAAAGCGCCGCAGCTTTGAGGCCCCGGCGTTTGCCCCGGTATTTGGGGACCCGTATACAGCGTTCCCGTTCCTGATAGAGCTGACGGTGCAGATCGATGCGGGCCGGACAGACCAGATCGCAGGAGCTGCAGAGGGTGCAGGCAAAGGGGAGTGAGGCATATTTGTCACTGTCGTTGGCCGCCGCCAGAGCCGATCCGATGGGCCCCGGAACAACAGTTTCGTAACTGTGCCCCCCGCTGCGGCGATAGACGGGGCAGGTATTCATACAGGCACCGCAGCGGATACAGGAGAGGAGCTTCTCCTGCCGGCCAGCCAGCAGGTGGCTGCGGCCGTTGTCCACGATGACGACGCAGAGCCGCCCGCCCGGTTTGGGGCGCAGGAAATGGGAGGTATAGGCGGTAATCGCCTGCCCGGTGGCGCTGCGGGCCAGCACGCGGGTGAAGAGGCCCAGTTCCCGGGCCGAGGGGATCACCTTTTCCAGCCCCATGCAGGCGATATGCAGATCGGGCAGGGCTGCTCCCAGATCGGCGTTGCCCTCGTTGGTGCAGATGACGATACCCCCCTCCTCGGCCAGGGCGAAGTTGACGCCCGTGACGGCTGCTTCGGCTTCGAGGAATTTCTGACGCAGATGCTTCCGGGCCGCCCGGGTGAGGCGGAAAGGATCGCTCTCGTTGGGATCGGTTCCCAGCTTCCGGGCGAAGATCTCGGCCACCTGTTCTTTTTTCAGATGAATTGCCGGCAGGACGATATGGCTGGGCCGGTCCTCGGCCAGCTGGACGATCCGTTCCCCCAGGTCGGTATCGGTCACCTCGATACCGAGAGACTCCAGATAGGGGTTGAGGCCGCACTCCTCGGTGAGCATCGATTTGCTCTTGACCACCTTGCTTGCTCCGTGCTCCTGCAGGAGTTTCCCCACGATCTGTTGCAGTTCCTTGGCATCTTCGGCCCAGAAGACCTCGATGCTGTTGTCCTGAGCCCGGGCTTCAAAACGCTCCAGATAGTAGCCCAGATGCTGAAGGGTATGGCCCTTGATCTCCTCGGCTGCCCGGCGCAGCGCTTCCCATTCAGGCACTGCTTTGACGGCGAGATCCCGTTTCTGCCGGACGTGCCAGAGAGCCCGGTCGTGCCAGCGGGCCCTCTCGGGATTTTGGAGGAATGCTGCGGCGTTTCGGGCGTGATCAACCATCGCTCTCCTCCGTCCGTCCAGCCAGGATTTCGGCGACATGGAGGAAACGTATCGGCGTGCCGTCCCGCCTGGCCAATCCCTCCATATGCATCAGGCAGGAGCGATCCACCCCGGTCATGATCTCGACTCCCTGTTGCCGATGATCGGCGATGCGGTCTCTTCCCATCATGGCCGAGACCGCTGACTCCTGGAGACTGAAGGTTCCGCCGAAGCCGCAGCACTCGTCCCGGGCGGGATCGACAATGGTGATCCCCTCGACCCGGGAGAGGATCGCTTTGATTTTGGAGAAGTGGGGGAGATTGAGCTCACTGGGGGTTCCCAATTTCAGCTCCCGCAGGGCGTGGCAGCTGTTGTGCAGTCCCACCCGCTGAGGGAAAGGGTGCTTCAGTTGAAGGTTCTCTACTCCCACGACGTCGTGAAGAAATTCGCAGAGTTCGAAGAGTTTCGGGGTCAGTGCCGCCAGGCGGTCGGCTTCGACAAGTCCTTCGTAGCGGTAGCGGGCCGTGGCGATACAGCTGCCCGCCGGAGCCACCACATAGTCGTAGCTTTCGAAGGTTTCGACGAAATGACGGGCAAAATCGGCTCCCTCTCGGTGCATCCCGTTGTTGAGAAAGGGTTGGCCGCAGCAGCGCTGCCGCTCGGGATACTCCACATCAAAACCGTGGGCCTCCAAGAGTTCCAGGGTACTCAGCGCCACATTGGGGTAAAAGTCGTCGATGTAGCAGGGGATGAAAAGCCCTACCCTCTTCCCCCTTTCGGGACGGTGCATCTTGACTCCTCCTTATTTTTGGAAAGTATAGCAATCCGTTACAAAAAGCTTACCACTTCGTCAAAGGGGCGGCGTTTTTTCTCCGGCGGCTCCTGGAGCCGGTATCCCAGGGGCAGGAGCAGTGTCGTGCGTTCTTTTTTTCGGTCCAGCCCCAGGATCTTGTCGACCTTGCGGGGTTCGAATCCTTCCATAGGGCAGCTGTCAACACCGATAAGTGAAGCATAGATCATCATATGATCGGCGGCGATATAGCACTGTTTGGCCACCCATCCTGCCAAAGAGTGGAGCTTGCCGATAAAGCTTTCGTAGCGTTCGATGTAGGCAAGGGTCATCTCTTCGGGAAGTCCGCGGCGGCGGAACATCGCGCCGTAATAGTCGGGATCGGCCACGGCGGCGATCTGCCCCGCGATCACCACCAGGTCACTGCAGTCGGTGATCTGAGCCTGATCCCAGCAGACGGGTCGCAGCTTCTCTTTAAGCTCCTGATCCTGGATCACGATGAAGCGCCAGGGTTCCATCCCGAAAGAGGAAGGAGCCAGCCGCCCCGCCTCCAGGATAAAGCGCAGGTCGGTCTCGGGAATCTGACGTTCGGGGTCGAAGCGCTTGCAGGCATGGCGGAAGTAGAGGGAAGCCTCCAGAGTCTCTCGATCACACATCGGTTCTCCTTGTTACAAAGATGATAAATTATCTCCTAATTATGCCCGATTTCAAGCTCCTCCACGTCGATTGTGCTAAAATCCCTCAACTTACCCCATCAACGGAGTGCAAAAATATGGAAAACCTACACTTTATTCGGGATGAGATGCTGGTGCATGTCCCCGTCTGTACCCATGCCGATCCCAAGCGGATTCTTGTCGTCGGCGGTTGCGACAATATCCGCAACGAGCTGGCCAAATATTCTATCTTCGAGGAGATTGTTCACCTGGACGCCGAAGGGGCTGTCGCTTCTCTGGGAGCACTGGGAGCAAAAAACTTCGATGTGGCCATCGTCGCCGACGAGCGTTTCGGCGGCGATCGGGAGTTCTGGATCGAACTGACCAAACTCCTGGATGCCAAGGGACTCGTCAGTGCCCCCATGAGCAATCTGATTCTCGAAGAGGAGCAGGCCGAGGCGGAACTGAAGACTCTGGGGGCGATCTATCGGATCGTCATGCCCTACCGCTATGAGCGGGAGGGGGATCTGGTGAGCAGCTACATGGTTTTGGCGAGCCGCTTCTACCACCCCACCGCAGACCTGAACCTCCAGCGGGCGGACCTGACCGACGGTTTCCGCTACTACAACAGTGATATCGCCGTGGCGGCCTTTCAGACGCCTACGTTTGTCAACCAACGCTATCTGGGAATCATCAAACGCTGATGGCCTTTGAACACGCCGTCGTTCTGACCGGAGGGATCGCTAGCGGCAAGAGTACTGCCGGAGCCCTGCTCTCGATGCTGGGCTTTCGGATCATCGACGCTGACGCCATCGCCCACAATGTCTTGCAGGAGCAAGCCCCTCGAATCGCTGAGCGTTTCGGCAAGAAGTACCTGGATGCCGAGGGTAAGGTTGATCGCAAAGCCCTGGGTTCCCTGGTTTTTGCCGACGCTTCGGCCCGTCGTGAGCTCGAGGCACTGGTACATCCCCCCATCCGTGAAGAGATCCGCCGCCAAAGCGAGGAGCAAGAACGCTTCGCCAAACCTTACCTCATCGACATCCCCCTCTTCTACGAGACAGGGGACTACCCCGTGGAGAAGGTGGCCGTGGTCTACGCGCCACGCAGTACGCAGCGAAAACGTCTGGTCCAAAGAGAGGGACTGAGCGAAGCCGAGGCCGAAGCGCGACTCAATGCCCAGCTCGATATCGAGGAGAAGCGCAGCCAAGCCACCTGGGTGATCGACAACAGCGGGGATCTGAAGCAGCTCCAGCGAGAGTGCGAGCGGGTGCGGGAGGAGATCCTGAAAGCATTTTCATAATTTGGTATATTAGTTATTGGTATATTCGTGTATTGGGAGTGCCTGCGGCACTTCGAGAAAAGTGAATGAGGAATTTTCCCAATAGACCAATAACCAATAGACCAATAACACAAACCGAAGGTTTTTATCATGTTCGTCACCAAATACGATGCCAACGGCAACGATTTTGTCATCTTTCACGATACCGAGAAGCGCCAGCGTCATGAGCTGGCCAAGCTCCTCTGTGACCGCCACAAGGGGGTGGGCGCCGACGGGATGGTGGTGCTGGTGCCGCATGCCGAGTATGATTTCGAATGGGAGTTTTACAACAGTGACGGCAGCGAAGCGAGTATGTGCGGCAATGCCACCCGGGCCGTGGCCCACTATGCGGTAGAGAAGGGCATCAGCGTCGACAACCGGGCGGAGTTTCTCACCGGCGCCGGCGTCATCACCGCGGAAGTCAACGGCCTTTATGTGGTGACCGATATGCTCGAACCGAGGATCATTGACAGAGAGATCGAGGAGGAAGGGCGCCACTGGTGGCTCCTCGATACCGGGGTGCCCCATCTGGTGACGGAGGTGGAGGATCTAGAGGATTTCGATCTGGCCATGGCCCGCCGCCTGCGGGAGAAATACGACGCCAACGTCAACATCTATACCATCGCCGATGACGAGCTGCGCCTGCGGACCTACGAACGGGGAGTGGAGGATGAGACCCTGGCTTGCGGCACCGGGATCACCGCCTGCTATGTCAAAGCCCGAGAGGAAGGCAAGGCGAGAGATCTCTGTGTCGTCTTCCCCCGCAGCGGCGACGAGCTCTATATGGAGTTCAAGGAGGGACGCTACCGTTTCGGCGGCAAAGTGAGCAAGACCTTCGTCGCCGAATTGACCCTCGAGATTCCCCACTATATGCTCTAAATAAGAGGCAGCCATGGATAATCTCCTGACAATCATCCTGACGACGGTTGTCATCGCCACGCTGCTGAACGTCTTTTTCAAACGCTTTCAGATCCCGACGGTTATCGGCTACATCTTCGCCGGGGCCCTCATCAGCCAACTCTTCGGTTTGAGCCACGCCAAACACAATGAATCCCTCCATCAGCTGGCAGAGTTTGGTATCGTCTTTCTGATGTTCACCATCGGTCTGGAGTTCTCTGTCCGGCATCTGAAGAAGATGCGGCGGGAGGTCTTTCTCTACGGCGGCCTACAGATGGTGGTCACGGGTAATCTCTTCGGCGCCTTTGCTCATGAGATCCTGGGCTTGGAGCTCAAAAGTTCCATCATCATCGGTTTCTCTCTCGCTCTCTCCTCCACCGCCATCGTCCTCAAGATGCTGACGGAGCGCAACGAGATCCACAGCGGCTACGGCCGGGTGGTCCTTGGGGTGCTGCTGCTCCAGGATATCGCGGTCATCCCGATTCTGCTGATGCTTTCCATCTTTACCGCCCCCCAGCGCTCCGTGGCCGATATGCTGCTCTGGACGACGGTGGATGCGGCACTGCTGCTGCTGATCATCTTCGTCCTGGGGCGCTATGTGCTGGAGCGCTTTCTGGCCTGGACCCTCTCGGCGGATTCGGAGGAGATCTTTCTTCTGGCGGCGCTGACGATCGTCGTGGGGATCTCTTACCTGGCCCACCGTTTCGGCTTCAGCTACTCTCTGGGAGCTTTTCTGGCGGGGATGACCCTCTCGGAGACCCGATTCAAGTATCGGATCGAAGCGGACCTGATGACCTTTCGGGATCTCTTTCTGGGGATCTTTTTTGTCACTATCGGGATGCAGATCGAGCCGGCCACACTGCTGGAACATTGGCTGTTGATCCCGCTGTTGCTGATCGGGGTGATGTCGGCCAAGGCGTTGGTGATCTTTCTCCTGCTGGGGCGTTTTCTGCAGCGGCGTACCGCCCTCAAGAGTGCCCTGGCCCTGATGCAGGTGGGGGAGTTCGCCCTGGCGATCTTTGCCATTGCGGCTCAGAACCGGCTGATAGATCCCGAGGTGGATCAGTTGCTGATCGTCACGGTGGTTTTGAGCATGATCGTCACCCCCTTTATCCTCAATCATCTGCGCACGATTGCTGATCGTCTTTTCGCCCGGGAGCCGGAGGCGGATATCCCTATTAGTTCCAGCGGATATCAAGATCACGTTCTGATCCTGGGATACGGCCCTCTGGGACAGAAGATTGCCGCCGGGCTCAGACAGCGTTCAGTCCCCTATCTCATCATCGAGCATGATTATCGACTGGTGGAAGAGGCACGGAAACATGAGGAACCTATCCTCCTGGCCAATGCCGCTTCGGATGCGATTCTCAAAGAGGCGGGAGCCCCTCGGGCGATGGCGGCGGTGGTGGCCATCGAAAACGCCGAAAAGACCCGGATGGTTGTCGATGCTCTCACGCGGGTGGCCCCCGGGGTCCATACCGTCGTGGCGGTTCGCAACCGGAGCCAGCAGGAAATTATCGAGAGTTTCGGGGTCGATCGGGTCATCAATACCGCAGAGCTGGTGGCCCGGGAGATTCTGGATGATCTCCTTCATTGTGCTGTGGATCATTCCGGAAAGCCTGTCGGGGCTTCATCGTAGTTTAAGGAATCACCGTCTATAATTCCACTCCTCCACGAGCGGTCCCATAGCTCAGTTGGTAGAGCACCACCTTGACATGGTGGTGGTCACAGGTTCAAGTCCTGTTGGGTCCACCATTCTTATCTTAATCCTCATAATCTCTGTCAAATTTCCGAAGCATTATATTTTTTCAAAGCAATCGGCCTTAAAAATATGGAGTAGATTTGGCGGCAAAAATTCGGAATTTCAGATAATTTAAGTAAAACAATAAAATATTACGGTGTTTTTGAAGTTGGGTATTGGGGGAGCTTTAGTCCCCTTGCAGGGTTAGTTGCCCTGCTTGTCGAGCTGGTTGCCGATAAGGGCACCGGTGACGGCTCCGGCGGCGGCACCGACAGCGGCGGTCTTGGAGTTGCCCAGCATAGCCCCCCCGATTCCTCCGATGGCCGCACCGGTCAAAGCACCGGTCTGGGTCTTGGTGGCACAGCCACTCAGCATTAGAAATGCTGCCGTTACAACTGCCAATGGAATACTTTTGCCTATCCTTGTTCTGGACATACTTTCTCCTCCTTTTCCAGATATATCATCAGCCTATTATATACCATTCCCGGCTGAAATGCGGTAATGCTTTTATCAAGGCAAAAGTGACATAAGTTGCCGCATTCCTTGATCCCGGTGATGCTATAATGTCTAAAAAGGAGTAAGGAGAATGAAAATGAAAAATGTCAATGAACTTTTGGAAAGCCTGATTGTCGTCGGTGACCTGGGCGAGGTCAAAATCTATCGTGTGTATGAAGAGACCGTCATTAACCCCAAAGATGATGCCCAGACCAGCCACAAACACAACCGGGGTACGCTCATCGAAGCGTTGCGCACCGAACTGGTGAGTGCGGCGGATTTTGTGGATGCCCACCGTAAGATCTCCGAGGAGGTTACCGACAAAGTCGGACGCAACAAAGCTCCTCACGGTGCCGGAGAGAGCGGAGAACCTCACAATCTGAAGCTGGAGATCGAGCATCGGTTGCTGAAAGAGATCGCTGACTTCATTATGGAAGAGATTCGGGAGCTCTCTCCCAAACGTTGGCATCTCGCCTTTCCTGCCGAACACAATAAAGCCCTGCTCGATCGGATCGATCCCGATGTGACCCAAACCCTGGATCGGAACATCCCTGAAGATCTGACCAAACTCAAGCCCGAGAAACTCCTGGAGCGCTTCGGCGCCTGAGGAGTCCAGGATCGATTTTTATCTACTGCTTTTTCTGTTGATTGCCGGAGTCGGGAGTGTCGTAGCTTATGTCTACTATCTCCGGGAAAAAAACGACCAACTGCAGATCATCCAGACAGGTACCTGCCCCAAGTGCGGTCACAAAAGTATTGTATTGAGTGATCAGCGTGGCGGCGGCTGCGGACCGAAGCTTGTGACCTTCAGCTGTCCGGAGTGCGGTTATCAGAACAGTTTCAGTATCAATGGAAGTTGCGGTCTCTGAAGTTACGATTTTTCTCTTCTCTATATTACTATCAGGATAAATGGGGTTTTGATTTTATACGGTGGCCGGGAGAGTGGGATTCGAACCCACGGTAGGTTTCCCTACGCCGGTTTTCAAGACCGGTGCCTTCAACCGCTCGGCCATCTCCCGGAAAGAATGGGGGAATAGTTATATTCGGAGGCTTGGAGGCGCCACCCGGATTCGAACCGGGGATCAGGGCTTTGCAGGCCCGTGCCTTACCACTTGGCTATGGCGCCGAAATCAGGGATGGTGCCCGGAGCCGGGCTTGAACCGGCACAGCCGCAATGGCCGGGGGATTTTAAGTCCCCTGTGTCTACCAATTCCACCATCCGGGCTCCGGGAACATCGTAAAAGTTTCCGATTTTTTATGAAAGATCGATATCGTGATTCTGGAGCGGGAGACGGGATTCGAACCCGCGACCCCAACCTTGGCAAGGTTGTGCTCTACCCCTGAGCTACTCCCGCGCTCAAAAATCGGACTGCAATTATAACAGACAATTCTAAAATGTCAAAGCTAACCTGAGTATAATCATCAGGAATATATTTTACGACAAAGGACAGTGCGATGCGCAGTGACGAGATCAAAAAAGGTTATGACCGGGCTCCTCACCGGAGCCTGCTTCGGGCCACCGGGCTCAAAGACGAGGATTTCGACAAACCCTTCATCGGCGTGGCCAACTCCTACACCGATATGATCCCCGGGCACTTCTTTCTCAACAAAGTCGCCCAGATCATCAAGGAGGAGATCCGGGCCAACGGATGCGTCCCTTTCGAATTCAACACCATCGGTGTGGATGACGGGATCGCCATGGGGCATGACGGGATGCTCTATTCCCTCCCCAGCCGGGAGATCATCGCCAACAGCGTCGAGACGATGATGAATGCCCACAAGCTCGATGCGATGATCGCCATTCCCAACTGTGACAAGATCGTCCCGGGGATGATCATGGGCGCCTTGCGGGTCAACGTCCCTACGGTTTTCGTCAGCGGCGGCCCTATGGCAGCCGGTCACCTTGCCGATGGCACGCCTATTGACCTGGCGACGGTTTTTGAAGGAGTCGGGCAGTACGAGGCGGGAGAGATCGACGAAGCGGCCCTGACGGAGATGGAGTGCAATGCCTGCCCCAGCGGCGGCAGCTGCTCGGGGATGTTCACCGCCAACTCCATGAACACCCTCATGGAGGCCATGGGAATCGCCCTGCCGGGCAACGGCACCATCCCGGCGCTGACGCCGGAACGGGAGGAGCTCTACCGACAGGCAGCCCGTCGGATCTGCGAGATCGCCAAGAGTGAAGAGGTGACCGAGAAATTTCGCCTGCGCAATATCCTCAACGAAAAGGCGGTTCGCAATGCTTTTGCCGTGGATATGGCCATGGGCGGCAGCTCCAATACCATCCTACACATGCTGGCCATCGCCGATGAGGCCGGCGTGGACTTCGATATTGCCGAGATCAACGAGATCAGTAAGCACGTCGCCCACATCGCCAAGATCTCTCCCTCGCTGACCACGGTCCATATGGAAGACATTAACAAGGCCGGCGGGGTTTCGGCGGTGATGCACGAGATGAACCGGCGCAAGGACGGGGTACTCCGGGATAATCTGACCGTGACGGGGGAGAGCCTCTTCGAGCGGATCGCCGGTGCGGAGATCAAGGACGAAACGATCATTCACCGGATCGAAAACCCCTACTCCGAGGTCGGAGGGCTGGCGATCCTCTTCGGCAATCTGGCGGAACAGGGGGCGGTCATCAAAACCGCCGGCATCGTCGGTGATCGGGTCTTTACCGGCAAGGCGATCTGCTTCGACAGCCAGCAGGAGGCGATCGAGGGGATTACCTCGGGCAAAGTCAAGCCGGGCCATGTGGTGGTGATCCGCTACGAGGGTCCCAAAGGCGGCCCCGGGATGCAGGAGATGCTGGCCCCCACCAGTCTCATTATGGGAATGGGCCTGGGGGACAAGGTGGCCCTGATCACCGACGGACGTTTCAGCGGGGCGACCCGTGGTGCCAGCATCGGCCACGTTTCACCGGAAGCGGCCGAAGGAGGGATGATCGGTCTCCTGCAGGATGGAGACGAGATCCATCTGGATGTTGACAACTATATCCTGGAGGTTCGCCTCAGCGACGAAGAGATTGAGCGCCGTCGCGCCGCCTTCACCCCCAAGGTCAAACCCCTTGAGAGCCGCTGGCTCCGTCAGTACCGTGCCCTGGTTACCAACGCCAGCAAAGGGGCGGTTCTCGAAGCCGAGTAGGCTTCTTCTCCTTTCCTCCACATGATTTACTGCTCTCCTCCTTCATCCGAATAGGAGGAAGGACAAAGAGCTTATGACAGCACAATGCCTGTGATCCCGGGTAAAATATGGAACAAATGGATGAAGAAGAAGAAAAGAAGAGCAGTGGGGAAAAGACTTGACAGATATGTCAAGTGATGTCAAACTCAGCACTTGGCATTGACTCAGTTGATTCGCCGCCCCCATTTGAAACGTGCCCGGTAGAAGGGACGGTTGAGGCTGGTGATGACCACCCGATGACGCGCAGAGCTGGCGTGGATGAATTTGTTGTTGCCGATGTAGATCCCCACATGGTTGACATAGCCTCTCCGACGATGGGAGGTATCGAAGAAAATCAAATCACCCGGTTTGAGATTGCGTCGGCTCACATATTTGCCGTAGTAGGCCTGCTTTCGTGAAACTCTCGGAATACGGACCCCTTTGGATTTACGCATAACATATTGCGTAAACCCGGAACAGTCGAAAGTACTGGGCCCTTCGGCTCCCCAGACATAACGGCGGCCGAGATAGCGCTTGGCTATCCGAATGACGTTGTAGTCCCCCCCTCGTGACCCGTGGCTGCTCCCTTTGGCATTGAGAGCGGCCAGTGCATCGTGGATGCGGCGGTCAGCTTTGCTGCGGCGTGTTTTGACTTTGCTTGTACGGGCCATCCGGGTTTTTCCCCTGCTGCTCTTTTTGGCAGCGATTTTGTTCGCACTTTTTTTACTCTTTTTGGCCAGCCGGGTTTGAGGAGCCTCCGTGTACCCGACGGTCAGATTCATCCCGCGATGGATCACCGCCTTTTTGTCCATTTTGTTGAGTTCACGCAGTTTGGCGACGGTGGTTTTGTTCTTGCGAGCAATTCCCCAGAGGGTGTCCCCCTTCTTGACGGTGTAGATTCGAGCTTTTCCCTTTTTTTTGGCGGGGGTTGCTGTTTGAGGTTTCTTGCCCTCTTTGAGGACAAGTTTCATGCCGCTGCGCAAGGGCTGTCCCTGCTTGAGCTTGTTGAGTTTGCGGATCGTCGCGATGGAGACCTTGTTTTTGTGGGCGATGCCCCAGAGAGAGTCACCGTGCTTGACGGTATAGATCACCGATTTCGAGGCTTTGGGGCTCTTCTTTTTCGCCATTTTTTCGGTTTTGGTTTTGGAAGCGGCGGCACGATAGGTGACACCGGGGATTTTGAGCTTTTGTCCGGGATGGATCACATCGGTCGGTGCGATCTTGTTGAGGCTCATCAGGTCCTTGAGTGGGGTATGGTACTTTCGGGCGATGGAGAAGAGGGTATCTCCTGACTGCACTTCGTAAAGATCGGGAACGCCTTTTGCGGATTTGTCCGACTTCTTGGAAGTTCTGGTTGCTTTGTTTTTCCCGGTTTTGGTTTTTGCGATTTTTTTATTGCCTTTTTCGGTTTTCGGAGCTTTGCCGGGAAGGCTGAGTGTCTGCCCGACACGGATCATCGAATCGGCTTTGAGACCGTTGGCCTGGAGGAGTTCCCGGGTGGAGATGCCGTGTGCATGGGCGATGCCGGAAAGTGTATCTCCGGCCTGGACTTTGTAGGTCCGGGAAGTCTTTTTCACGGACGATTTTTTGGAAGCCGTTTTCTTCGATACGGTTTTAGCGCCCTTTTTGGCAAGATTCTGTGTCGGCTTCTTGCTGCTCTTGCCCAGAGAGGTCTTTGTCGAGTTGTTTGTTTTGGCAGAAGGAATTCTGAGCTTCTGTCCGGGATGGATCATACTCTGCTTTCCCAGATCGTTGGCCTGGCGTAGAGCTTGGATCGTGACGTGATACCGGTGGGCGATGGTTGAGAGGGAATCCCCGCTCCGGATCGTGTAGGTTTTCCCCTTTTCATTGGCCATATGGGAGGGGGTCCGGCTGGCTGAAAGCAGCGAAGGCACCGTCGCCAACACAATAAAAAGAGTCAAGAGGGTACGTATCATAAGGTTCGTTCCTTTGTCCGCATGTCTTTCGTGAAACGATGATCGTTCAATACTAAAAAATATCATAATTCAAGTATAACATAGTTTTTACTTAGACTACAAATCAATCCTGTTTCTTTAGCTTGTCTTTTGTCTGTTGCCATGGCTTTGGAGAAACAGGAGAATCGGAATGCATGCTTTTGGTATGGATGGAACTATATCAGGGAAAAAATAACGATCTGCAAATCGTTTGTTAACCTCTTGTAGACAGGCGGAGCTATCGGGAGGCTATAATGGTAGGTATGAAAAGGAGTCGGTATGCAAGGCAAGATAGTGACAATTCTGATATGCGGAGTGCTCTTGAGCGGCTGTGGCGGGGAACAGAACGACCGGAACACGACGGATGTCTCCCGCCCTCATCTGATCCTGCCGAAGGCATCGCCGGCTGCCCTACCCTCTTCTTCTCCGGCTGTATCGCAATCCCGTAACCTGCAACTGGCCTCTCCCTCTCCGGGCTCCTCCGGTTTGAAAAAGATGGGGGTGGAGGTGGAACCGGGACGGATCATCATCGATACGCGCCGGGCCAAAGCCTATCTGGATGCCTTGGGCCGTCAACTGGAGAGGGGAATCCGTCAGGGGACCCAAAAGGCCGGCAAACAGGCGCCGCGGGGGGCAGATCTGGGTATTCGTGTATCACCGGACAGGGTGGAGATCGATCTGAACAGAACACGCCACTTCATGCAGGAATGGATCGATGCGGTGAGAATATTTGGGGAGGAGTTGAACCGTTCCCTGGCTCCCCTGCCCTGACGGCAGAGAGAGGGGAAACGGCGTTATTTTGCCAGTGCGGCTTTGGAGGTTTCCGCCAGCTGGGTGAAAGCGGCGGGATTGTTCATGGCCATATCGGCCAGGATCTTGCGGTCCAGCTCGACGCCGGCCAGTTTCAGGCCGTGCATGAAGCGGGAATAGTTCATGTCGTTCAGGCGGGCGGCCGCGTTGATCCGGATGATCCAGAGCTTGCGGAAATCGCGCTTGCGCTGTCTTCTATCTCTATAGGCATAGACCAGAGAGCGCTCGAGCTGCTCTTTGGCCTTTCTGAAATGTTTGCGGCGTCCGCTGTAGAAACCGCGGGCCTGCTTCAGGAGTTTCTTGTGCCGCCGATGGCGGGTCATTCCGTTTTTGACTCTCATAGGTGCTTTCCTTTACCTTGATTTTCTTTTGAAAAGTCAGGTGTCGGACATTCTCTCTGTCCGAACTTGCCCCTGATCGGGGGAGCATAACCGATCGCCCTTAGGCGATCATCTCTTTGATGTTCTTGGCATCGGCCTTGTCGACGTATTTGGCTTTGCGCATCTGGCGGTGATGCTTGCCGTCCACTTTGGTCAGAATGTGGCTGCGAAACGCGGTGCCGCGTTTGATCTTGCCGCTCTTCTTGACCTTGAAGCGTTTGACGGCGCCCTTGACGCTTTTCATCTTCGGCATGACGGTCCTTTCATAAAGATATATATTCTCTATATAGAGATAGAAAATGGGACGGTATTATACCCAACTCTCTTTAATTCAGGCTGGATCGGAAGGTCTCAAAGCTCCGGACGCCAGACCAGGGTGATCTCTTCGATATGGATATCGCTCTTTTTCGGCCGCAGAGCGAAAGTCTCGATCGGATAGTTCTCCAGTGAATATTTGGCATCGATGGCGTCGATCTTCTCTTCCAGTTCATCGGCGAGCGCTTCGAGCTTCTCCCGGACCGCTTCGACCCGCTCCTGGGCCCGGCTCAGATCGCCCCGTTCTTTCAGAACCCGACCACTGCGGTTGATGACCGTGCCGATTTTGCTGGCGGAAGGACCGCGTCCTCCAAAGAGGGCTCCGAGGATGGAGGCCCCCACGCTGATGAGGGAACTGGTCTGATCGGTTTTTTCCTTGTCAACCCGATCTTGGGCCCGTTTGAGCTGATCTTGAAGGCGGGCCTCTTTGGCACCGTACCGTTCCTGCAGCTTTTCGATCTCCGCTTCTTTGAGTTCGTTCAGTTTCTCTCGGACCCGGACCATGAAGTCGGATTCGCTCTCACCCGGTGTGGATTCCAGACGAAGTTTGCGGCAGCGAAAGAGAGAGAGTCGTTCGTTTTGGTAAAGGAGATCTTTCAAGGCGGCCGCACTTTTTCGCAGGCCCGAATCCCGGCTGACAAAGCCGGGTAGTGGCGCAAAACTGGCGTCGGTCGGGGGTTTGACCGGCCAGCGATCGAAGGGGCGATCCTCCACCTGGCGCCCTTCCCACTCGGGTCCGTTCATACCCGGATCCAGTTCCAGCCAGTCGGTTTCTGTCACGCCCTGGTCAATACCCCGCCGTTGGTCATGATATTCGATATTGCAGCGGGCGGCCAGCCAGGGACGGTAGCGATGGGTCCCGGAGGGATCGGGTTCGTAATGCTGGGGGATGGAGGCCTCCAGGACCGGTGCACTGCCGTATCCGTCAGTGCTTTCGCTCCGGGAAGCGATGGCATCGGAGGATTCCGGTTGTTTCCTGTCTGCCATGAGTCCTGAGATCTCCTCTTTGGTCAGCGGGCCTTTGAGGTAGCTCATGACCCAGCGGGTGACGAAGAGTCGGATCCCCTCCAGATGGGCGCTTTTGAGGAAGAAGGTTCGTTTGGGGAGGTTGGCCAGGGTCCGGGCGATCTCTTCCCGACTGATCTGCTCGTCGGCTTTGCCTCCCAGCCCGTCGATGACCCGTTCGATATCCTGGCGGGTCTGAAGCCGTCCGATGAACCAGGTGCCGATATTGGAGAGCCCTTTGTAGTCCAGGTCGACAGGGTTTTGAGTGCTGAGGACGATCCCGGTTCCGTAGGCCCGTGCCTGTTTGAGCAGGGTGATCATCGGCTCTTTGGAGGGCGGGTTCTTGACCGGAGGGAAGAAGCCGTAGATTTCGTCCATATAGAGGAGGTTGCGCAGCCGGGAGGAGCCGCTTTGCATCCGCATCCAGGCGATATATTTGTTGAGCAGCAGGGTGACGAAAAACATCCGCTCCTCGTCACTGAGGTGGGCGATGGTAAAGATGGAGATCTTCGCCCTCCCCTCCTCGTCGTAGAGCAGCTTCTGGATATCGAGGCTCTCACCGCTAAGCCAGTTGAGGAAGCCGGGCGAGGCGATGACGCTGTTGAAGCGGGTGGCGAAGCGGAAGCGCTCCTTTTCGGGGTAGAAACTCTCCAGGGGAAGGACCCCGACCTTCTTGAAGGGCGGAGTAACGATCTGGCCGATAAGCTTTTCGAGATTGAGATCCTCTCCGTTGCTCCAGGCGTGGCTGATGATCTGGGCCAGAAGAATGTACTCTTTGGATTCCAGAGGATCGGCCTCGATATCCAGCAGAGCCAGGAGTCCGCTGACGGTGCTTTTGAGATAGGCAGCGAGATTGTCTCCGTCGGAGAGGATCGCCTCGGGAGGCACCTGCAGCGAGCTCATCAGATTGATCGGGATACCGGCCCGGCTCCCCGGGGTGTAGATCGTCTTGGGGACCTGTTGGAAGCGGGCGACACGATCGCTATCCTGCCCCCAGCCCTCGATCCCCTCTTTCCAGGTTTTGGCGGTTTTGGCGGCATACTCCATCGGGTCGACGCCCTTGGCTTTGGCTTCCTCTTCGACCCAGGGGAGGAAACTCTCGGGACGGAACTGCGGATCGGTCAGGCAGAGATCCCCCATATCTCCCTTGGGATCGATGACGATGGAGGGGATGTTGTCGATGGCCGCCTCTTCCAGCAGATCGATCCCCAGTCCGGTTTTGCCGCTGCCGGTCATTCCGATGATGGCGGCATGAGTGGTGAAGTTTTTGTTTTTGAGCAGTGTCAGCAGCTCCGTGGGTTCCATCGTCTGAGGATCGACATCCTTCCCCAGATAGAAGAGCCCCGCTTTTTCGTAGATCGCCTTCTCTCCCATTTCTCCCCCTTTTGAATGGATTTTCGTCTATTTTATACTCTTTATGCAGAAGATAACTTGAGATCATCTTCTCGCTTTTCGGAGATCCGATTCTGGTCTGCTATAATAGATGATAGCGATAATTCTCTGTAAAAAGTTAGATAAAAGGAAGAAAATGTTCAAAGGATTTGTTATCCTCGCGATAATCGGGGGACTTTTCGCCTATTTCGTCTTCAATTTTGTCGGACAGGTCGAAGAGGACGATCCGACGACACAGCTCAGCAAAGATGCGAAAAAGGCAAAGGAGTTTGCCAAATATTACAAAAAAGATGCAGCGGGATACCCGGTACTGGTCTTCGGTAACACACCGATCGCCAAAGCCAGGGAAGTCTGGAAAGAGAGTCCGGTAATGAGAGAAGTGTTGGATCTTTTCCCTCAATTCGAGTTGATGAAAGGGACGATCAACACCCAGGTGGATGACGGCCCGTTCCGGCGCTATCTGCTCAAAAGACTCGATGAGGTGGAGAGCCAATATCTTGGAGGTACGATCGATTCCGACAAAGCCAAGGAGATGCTCAAAAACCTCTAAGCGTCTATTCCTCTTCTTTGTTTTTGATCTTTTCCAGCCACTCGGCAAGTCTCTTTTCATACCCGATCGATCCGCCAGTGTAGAAACTCCGGGGCTCCGGCAGATACTCCTGTGCAACCCAGCCGCCGTAGCTGTGGGGATAGCGGTAGCTTTTGCTGTGGGTTTTGATATGCTCCGGCACCGGCAGCAGATCCCCTTCCCGTATCGCCTTCTGGGCCCGATTGATCGCTTCGTAGGCATGATTGGATTTGGGGGAGGAGGCGAGATAGATCACCAGCTGGGACAGAGGGATGCGGGCTTCGGGATAGCCGATATGCTCCACGATGGTGAGGGTAGAGGCAGCCAGGTTCAGGGCGTGGGGGTTGGCGTTGCCGATATCTTCGGCAGCCAGGATCGCCAGGCGTCGGGCGAGAAACTCGGGCGGTTCACCCCCTTCGATGAGCCGCGCCAGCCAGTAAAGCCCCGCATCCACATCGCTGCCCCGGATGCTCTTGATCATCGCCGACGCCAGATCGTAGTGGCTGTCGGCCTCGGCGGAGCCAGCCCGGATCGCCTGGGGGCGCAGGGAGCGCAGGGTCTCCAGGCCCACCGGACGCTCTACCGCGGCGGCACTCTCCAGGAGCCCCAGCATCGCCCTTAGATCCCCGCTGCTTGAGTGGATGAGATAGTCGGCCGCTTCCGGTTCGATTTCGATTGCTTCCGCTTCGAGAACCCCCTCGAGCATCCGCTGCATCGCGAGCTCGTCGATCGCTTTGAGCTCGAAGAGATGGCTGCGGGAGCGGATGGCGGCGGTGAGGGCGTAGTAGGGGTTTTGGGTGGAGGCACCGACGATCAGGGCCCGTTGCTCCTCCATATAGGGCAGCAGCACCTCCTGCTGGGTCTTGCTGAGGCGGTGGACCTCGTCGATGAAGACCAGTGGCTTCTGCAAGGCGTTGGCGTAGTCCCGGAAGAGCTTGCGTAGTTCGTCGATCTTGAGGGTCGTGGCGTTGAACTCGTGAAAAGGGCGTCCCAGTTTGGTAGCCAGGATCCTGGCCAGGGTGGTTTTGCCGCAGCCGGGAGGGCCAAAAAGCAGCGAGTGGGGCAGGGTGTCTGCCTCCACCAGTTTGCGGAAGGGCGCGTCGGGTGCGAGCAGATGCTCCTGCCCCACCATTTCTTCAAGGGTTTTGGGGCGATATTTCAGAGCGAGCGAGAGCAAAATGTCCCCTTGAGAGCTTTCGGAGGGTGTGCCGAGTGTTGAATGTGTGAGTAGGAGAAGAGGTGGAGAGTAGCTCTCTTGGCACTTAACACATAGTACATAGCACGTTCCCCCAATGACTAATGACCAGCGACTAAGTTCACTGAATCACCTGCACGATATATTCCCGATTCTCCCGCGGTCCGTCGAACTCGCAGAAGAAAATCGCCTGCCACTCACCCAGATAGAGTTGCCCGTCTTTGACCGGGACGACGATGCGGGGGCCGCAGAGGGTCGATTTGATATGGGCGGGGGTGTTGTCCCCCTCGCTCTCATAGTTCATATCGGCAGGAGCGATTCGGCTGAGCGAAGAGAGGAAGTCCCGGCGAAGCTTGGGATCGGTCTTTTCAAACAGAACGATGGAAGCGGTGGTGTGGGGAGTGAAAACGGTGCAAAGGCCATCCCGGATGCCCAGCTTCATCACTTCATGGGCGACAGTCTCGGTGATGTCGATCATTTCGGTCTTGTAGTTGCTGTCGAGTTCAATGCGAGTCATTTTTGCGCTCCTCTTTCAGAAATTGGTGCAGGGTTTCGTACTCCTGGCGGGTGAAGTAGCGGGTCTTATTCTCGGGCAGGTTGTTGAGTTCGACCCAGCCGAAGGCCACCCGCTTCAGATCCAGGACTTTGGCGCCGAAGTGGCCGAAAAAGCGTCGAAGTTCCCGGTTCTTCCCTTCGGTGATCGTGACCCGCAGTTTGGTATATTTGCCGCTTTGCCCCCGCACGGTCACCTCCTGAAACGGGGCGAACTCCATCCGGGTAATCTCACTGGCTTCGTGGCCGCCCTCTCTGGCATCCTCCAGAACCAGCCCCTCCCGCATGGCCCGGAGCATCTCTTCAGTGAGGGGCTTGTCGATCTTGATGTTGTAGGAGCGTGGCAGCCGACTGCGCATTAGCACGTCGGCGACCTCCGGATTGTCGGTCAGCAGCAGCAGCCCTTCGCTGGCATAGTCCAGCCGGCCCACCGGGATGAAGTGACGGAATTTTCCGGGCAGTTTATGGTAGATCGTCGTGCGTCCCCGGTCATCCTTTTTGGTCACCAGGACCCCTCGGGGTTTGTTGTAGACGACCATTGTCACCTCCCCCCGTTTTCTGGGTTCTACCAGCCGTCCTTTGACGGCCACTTTATCCCCAGGCTGTACCCGGTAGGAGAAATCTTTCATCGGCTGTCGGTTGACCGTGACCAGGCCCTCTTTGATAAGCCGATCGGCTTCCCGTCGGGAGTAGGGGGTGTTGTGTGAAATGTATTTGTTCAGGCGCATCGGGCTCTTTTCATTTTGTTATGTTTCGCTTCAGCTTCGGTCGGACTTGATACCGGCACTGACCAGATCGTGGAGATGAATGACCCCCTGAATCCGGTCGGAGTCTCCCAAGACCGGGAGCAGCTGAACTTTGGCCTCTTCGATCATCGCCAGGGCATCGCTGGCCAGCAGGGAAGCATCCCGGATGACTTTCGGATGAGGGGTCGCGTAGTCGATGACCGGTCGCTCCATCTCAAAACCCTCTTTCATCAGGGCCCGGCGGAGATCTCCGTCGCTCATGATCGCCTCCAGGCGTCCGTCGTGCGTGACGAGGACGTTGCCGAGCTTCCCCTCGCTCATGACGACGATCGCCTCTTTAAGGGGCGTCTGGGCCTCCACGATCGGCAGATTCTCCCGCCGCATCAGATCCTCCACCTTGACGAAGAGACGGCGCCCCAGCGAACCGCCGGGATGGAAGGAGGCAAAATCTTCGCGACGAAAATCCCGTTTTTTCATCAAGGCGACAGCCAGGGCATCCCCCATGGCCATGGTCAGCGTCGTACTGGAGGTGGGAGCGGCACCCAGAGGGCAGGCCTCTCTTGCTACAGAGATATCGAGCACCGTATCGGCATAACGGGCCAGGGTGGAGCCGAGGCTGGCCGTCATAGCCAGCAGCGGGATCCCGAAACGTCGGATATGGGGCAGGATATTGGAGAGCTCCTCGCTCTCTCCGCTATAGCTGATAGCCAGAACGCCGTCTTCGGGACCGATCATCCCCAGGTCGCCATGCAGGGCTTCACTGGGGTGCAGGAAGAAGCTGGAGGTACCGGTACTGGCCAGTGTGGCGGCGATTTTGGCACCGACCAGTCCCGATTTTCCGATCCCGGTGACGATCAGCTTGCCCCGCAGCCCGTAGATGCTCTCGACCGCCTCAGCAAAGCGTTCGTCGATCTTTTTTTCGGCCGCCAGCAGCGCCTCGGCTTCGATCCGTAACGTTTCACGGGCACTTTCGACAAGGGATTGGGAGTTCGGATTCTTGGAATTCATGGAGACGATTATATCACAGGGGAGGTGTGACACTCCCCGGTCTGACTGGTTCAGACCAGGAAGACCGTGGGGATGATGATGGGATATTTTTTGTAGCGTTTGAGGATATGTTTGCGGACGGCACCGCGGATGTCATCCTCGATCACCTTGGGATTGGCCGATTTTTCGATGGGGGAGTTGATCAGATAGCTCTCCAGCAGCTGCTCGATATCCTTGGCGAACTGCTTGTCCTCCCGGTCAGGGACCAGCCCGTGGGAGGTTACGACAGGTTTATCCACCAGTTTTCCGCTCTGGGTGGAGATCTGGGCGACGATGTTGACGATTCCCTCGGTGGAGAGTTTCTGACGATCGTCCACCACATCGGCGTAGATCTCTTTGTTGTTCTGGTTGTCGATGTAGCGTTTGCCCGCTTTGACCGTTTTGACTTTTTTGAGATATTTGGGGGTGATCTCCACCTGGTCGCCGTCGCTCATCAGCAGGATGTTGCGCTCGTCGACGCCGCAGCTGACAGCGGTGCGGGCGTGGGCGGCAATATGGTTGTATTCCCCGTGGACCGGGAGGAAGAACTTGGGCTGAACCAGGCGCAGGATCAGCTTCTGCTCCTCCTGGGAGGCGTGTCCGGAGACATGGATGTCGCTGCACTCTTTGTAGCGGACGGTGACGCCGGCCTTGAGGAGCAGGTTCAGCAGCTTGGAGACGCTGGCTTCGTTGCCGGGGATGGCGCTGGCGGAGATGATGACGGTGTCGGTGGGCTTGAGCTTGATATGGCGGTGCTCGTCGGTGGCCATCCTTGAGAGAGCGGCCATGGTCTCTCCCTGGCTGCCGGTGGTGACGACGAGGATTTCGCTGTCCTTGTATTTGTTCACTTCATGGGCTTCGATGAAGTGTTTGTCATCCACGTCGATGTAGCCCAGACGGCGGACCGTCTCGATGTTGCGCTCCATGGAACGGCCGATGACACAGATCTTGCGACCGTGTCTCACGCCCCGCTCGATCGCCTGGAAGATCCGGTGGGCATTGGAGGAGAAGGTGGACATGATCACCCGCCCTTTGGCCATTTCGAAGAGGTTGTCGAAGGTTTTGCCCACGACCGCTTCACTTTTGGTGAAGCCGGGGTTGTGGCTGTTGGTGGAGTCGGAGAAGAGGCAGAGCACCCCCTGGGCTCCGTAATGGGCGAAGCGGTGCAGATCGGCGGTATAGCCGTCGATGGGGGTATGGTCGATCTTGAAGTCCGCCGTATGGATCAGCGTCCCGATGGGAGTCTGAATCGCCAGAGAGCAGGCGTCGATGATGGAGTGGGTCATATGCATGAACTCCACCTTGAATTCGCCGATCTCATAGATTTTGCGTTTGACGATGTAGTTGAAATACTTTTTGTCTGCCTGCAGACCGTGCTCGTCGAACTTGTTGCCGATCATCGCCAGGGCCAGGGGTGTGCCGTAGATCGGGAATTTGAGCTCTTTGAAGAGATAGGGGACGGCTCCGATGTGGTCTTCGTGGGCGTGGGTGATGACGATTCCCCGGATTTTGTCCTTGATGGCGTGCAGATAGCTGAAATCGGGGACCAGGATGTCCACACCGTGCATCGTCTCGTCGGGGAAACTCATCCCTACATCGATGATGATGGCGTCTTTTTCGGTCTCCAAAACGGCGATATTGCCGCCGATCTCACCCAGGCCCCCCAGGGGGGTAAAACGGAGTTTGCCTTTGGCACTGAGATCCAGCTGCTTCCAGGGATTCATCCGCTCCTGCTGGACCCGCTCGTTCTCCAGGATCGCCGCTTTCATATCGGCGGGGACGGTGGTGTCGATCTTGGGACGGCGTCCGCCGCGTCCCCGTCCGCCGCTGCTGCGGTTCTGTCCCTGGGAGCGGTTGCCCTGGTTGCGGTTCTTGTTGTTGCTGTTGCCGCCACGGCGATTCTCATTGCGGTTTCCGCTGTTGTTCTGTTGGCGATTCCCGTTCTGGGAATTGCCCTCTTTGCGCTCGCTGCCGCCGGTTTCGGCTGCGCCTTCCGCTTTTTTGTTGTTACGGAAGGGATTGGGGCGGCGACGGTTCCGGTTGTTGTTATTCCGGGTTTGGTTCTCCGTGGATTGATTCTGATTCTTTTCCATGGTCGGGTTCCTTTGTCAATGCTTGATAGATTCGATGATAAAGCGTCGTCCCGACCTGATGGGGCCGCAGGGTCCGCTGAAGCCCCAGCTTTTCGAAAAGGGGCTCGAGGACAGCTTTGGGGTAGAGGGCGGAGAGGTTCTTCATCAGGGTCTTCCTCGGCTGCCGGAAAGCGGCTTTGAGAAAGGCTTCGAAGGCCTCGTCGTCCAGGGTGTGCTCCTTGCGGATCTCCAGCACGGCCGAATCGACCTTGGGGGGCGGATTGAAGGCTGCCGGCGGTACCAGGAGGCGGATGGCCGCCTCGCCGGCACTTTGGGCCAGGACTGAGAGGGCCGAGAAGTTCCGATCCCCCTCACGGGCGGCGAACTTCTCGGCGACCTCCTTCTGTACCATTGTGAGTGTGGATCGACAATGGGGGTCCCGCAGCGCTTTCAGGATGATCGTGGTCGCGATGTAGTAGGGCAGGTTGGCCACCAGCCTATAGGGCCGGTCACACAGGCTGCCGCCGCTCCATCGTTCCAGAACATCTCCGCACTCCAGACGGAGTCTGCCGTCGGCGATCTCCCGGGAAAAGGTTTTTCCCAGATAGTCGCACAACCGTTTGTCTACCTCGTACGCCGTCACCCGGCGAACTTGGACGAGCTTTTTGGTTAAATCACCTAAGCCAGGCCCGATCTCCACCACCGGCAGATCGTCATCGGGCATCGCTTGGATGATTTGCTCCACAACGCTTTCGTCTTCCAGGAAGTTCTGTCCGAATCTCTTATCGGCGATCTCGGAAGCGTTGGGCCTATAGTTTTTCATTATACTCTTTTTCTACTCAAATAGCAATCCGATCCACAGTTTTCCACTTTCGATATAATCGCATAAACTTTGTAAGGATTCAGAAACAGGAATGGAAACTTTTGCCAAACGGATTATACCATGCCTCGATGTCAATGCCGGCCGGGTGGTCAAGGGGGTGAACTTCGTCAACCTCCGGGATGCGGGAGATCCTGTCGAGGTGGCTCGACGTTACAACGAAGAGGGGGCGGATGAGATTACCTTTCTCGATATTACGGCGACGCATGAAGAGCGGGGGACAATGGTCGAGGTGGTCCGGCAGGTGGCCAAGGAGGTCTTTATTCCTCTGACTGTCGGCGGGGGGATTCGGGAGCTGGAGGATATCTACCGCCTATTGGATGCGGGGTGTGACAAAGTCAGCGTCAACTCCGCCGCTATCAAGCGTCCCACTTTCATCGAAGAGGGGGCCAAACGCTTCGGCTCCCAGTGCATCGTCGTAGCCATCGATGCCAAGCGGGTGGGGGAGGGACGCTGGAATATCTTTACCCATGGGGGACGGCAGGACACGGGTATCGACGCCGTCGAGTGGGCGAGGGAAGCCTACAACCGGGGGGCGGGGGAGCTGTTGGTGACCTCCATGGATGCCGACGGTACCAAAGCGGGCTTCGACAACGAGCTCAACCGCCGTATCGGTGAAGTGGCGCCCATCCCCATCATCGCCAGCGGCGGTGCCGGGACGATGCAGCATATCGAGGAGGCCTTTACGATCGGGAAGGCCGATGCTGCACTGGCAGCCAGTATCTTCCATTTCCGGGAGATCGACATCATGGATCTGAAACGCTATCTCAAATCCCGTGATATTCCTGTGAGGTTGTAGGGATGTTTCTCTGTGCCGGAAACAGTGAACAGTTCGAATTTGCCCTGCCGATCGGAGTAGGGATGGTAGAGGCGGCGATCAATCTGACCCGTCTGGCGACGATGGAGGCTCCCGAGTTTCTCCTCTTTGTCGGGACGGCAGGAAGTTATGGAAATCATGGGATCTTCGATATCGTCGAATCCAAAACAGCCGCCAACGTGGAGCAGGGCTTTCTACTGGGCAGTGCCTATACCCCCATCAACAACGTGGTCTCTGCCGCCGAAGATGTTTCACGTGAAACAATCGTCAACACCTCCAACTACATCACGACCGATCCGGAGATGGCCGAACGTTTTCTCTCCCGACGGTTGGAGCTGGAGAACATGGAGTTCTTTTCGGTCCTGGCCGTTGCCAAGACTTTCGGCATCCCGGCCGGAGGAGTTTTTTGTGTCACCAACTACTGTGACGAAAAGGCCCACGAGGATTTTCTGAAGAATCAGCCGGAAGCGATGAAACGACTCGAAGAGTATCTCAAAGAGAAAGGCCTATTGAAGTGAATTCAATTGCAGAAAATAGAGAAATAGGCAAAAGGCAATGAAAAAGATTATCCATGATTATACAAAAGAGGAACTCTCCAAAGAGATCCAGCCTTCTTTCCGCGCCAAACAGATCTACAACTGGATCTATCACAAACATGCCCACCGTTTCGAGGAGATGGCCAATCTCCCCAAAACGCTCCGTCAGGAGTTGGAGGAGCAGTATGAGCTTCATCCTCTGGAGATGGTTTCAAAGCAGGAGAGTCGGGACGGCAGCATCAAATATCTATACCGTTTGCATGACGGGCACACTGTCGAAGCGGTGCTATTGCTGATGAAAGAGGCCGAGTATCACGAAGACGGCACTCTCAAACATCACCGGCGCTATACCGTCTGTATCTCCTCCCAGGTCGGGTGCAAGGTGGGATGTGCCTTCTGCCTGACGGCCAAAGGGGGATTCATTCGGAACCTGAGTGCCGGGGAGATCGTGGATCAGGTCTTAGAGATCTACAAGGATCAGGCGATCCCTTCCAATCATCGTGTCAACCTGGTCTATATGGGAATGGGAGAGCCGCTGGACAACCTTGACAACGTGGCCAAGGCGGTAAAGATTTTTTCCGATATGGACGGAATGAGCATCTCTCCCAACCGCCAGACCATCTCTACCTCGGGATTGAGCAGTAAAATCGAAAGACTCGGCAAAATGGATCTGGGGATCAACCTGGCGATCAGTCTCCATGCGGTAGACGATGAGCTTCGTCAACAGCTCATGCCGATCAACAAGGCCTATAACATCGCTTCGATCATGGAGGCGGTGCGGAATTTCCCTGTCAACCAGCGCAAAAAGGTCCTCTTCGAATATCTTGTCATCAAGGATGTCAACGACGACATCGCAGCGGCGAAAAAATTGGTCAAACTGCTCAACGGTATCAAGGCCAAAGTCAACCTGATTTATTTCAACCCCTATCCGGGTACCGATTTTCAGCGTCCCGAACCGGAGGACATGCGCCGTTTTCAGGAGTATCTTCTGGGCAAAGGCGTCCTTTGTACGATCCGCGAATCCAAAGGGCTGGATATCTCCGCCGCCTGCGGACAGTTGCGGGAACAGAAACTCAGTGAAGGAGTGGGAAGATGACACCGGTAGATCTGGCGCTCTATATTATTATCGGTGGTGTGGTGATTGTAGGCGTCATCGGGTTCATTATGGTGATTCGGAGTGAGTGATAAATAAAGTAGTCATTGGTTATTGGTAATTGGTTACTGGTGAGTGCCTTGGGCACTTTTTGTCCGTCTAAATGTTGCAGTAGAATCCGCGTGGGATAAGCCAGTATTGCTCCGGTGGATATTATCCCAACATTGGAGGCAGGGCTTTAGCCCTGCATTGCCGTAATAAGTTCTGTCTCCTGGTACAAAAAACCACGCCGAGTTAATAAATGCAAGTTTTTTGCCCAACTCCCAATGACCAATGGCCAGTGACAAATGACCATTGTCTATGACAAAACCTCTTCAGGCTTTTCGCTCTCTATCTTCCATCCGTTCGTCAAATTGAATTCTCTCTTACCGGGTAGGGCAATCGCTGTTTTTTCGTGAGAAAAGTCATTGCGGCTAAAGAGTTTCCAGTGTTGTTTGTAATCGAACTCTACCGAATAGGCGTGGAGCATCAACCGGTCGGCTCCGGTGTGCCGTTGTCGCTCTTCGGGGCTTAGACGCTCCTCCAGATAGGCTTCAGCTGTTTCGTAGCTTGTTCCATAAATGGGATCGCCCAGAATGGGATGTTTCACGTGAAACAAATGGATGCGGATCTGGTGGGTGCGGCCGGTATGGGGAATGCATTCCAGGAGGGTGGCATCGAGTTCCTCGTCATATTGTAACGGCATAAAAGAGGTATAGGCCCGTTTCCCATGATGATGGATAAAGACTTTATGTTTTGTCGGACCGTAATTGTCGTTGAGGCGGATCGGGGCGTCGACGCTGAAGGCTTTTTCGACTTTGCCCTGGACCCAGGCCCGGTAGCTCTTTTGGATCGCCTTGCGTTCGAAGGCGCCTTTGAGGAAACGCTCCGCCTCTTTATGGTGGCTGGCCAGGAGCAGGCCGGAGGTCTCTTTGTCAATCCGGTGAACGGCATTGGCGTGCTGTCCACCGAAATGGCGGACCTCGTCCAGCATGGAGTAGGGGGTCGTCATCTTTTTGGGATGGACCAGTACGCCGCTGGGTTTGTCGAAAAGATAGAAATCGGGAGTGGTCAGGATCGGAGCATTGCCCCGGCTTTGGGGTTCGAAATAGACCACCTCCACTTTGCCGGAGATCCGGGCCGATTTATCCGGCAGGGTCTCTCCGTGGCAGAGTAGACGTCCCCGGTCGATGATCCGCTGGGCCTCCCCCTGGGTGATACCAAAGGTTCGCATCAGCCAGACGAAGGCCAGCTGTTCTTCTTCCAGGGAAAAGGTGCGTTGGACAAAGGGCAATCAGGACTCCTTCACGGGGATTTGAGTAGAATATTAGCCAATTTTATTTGTTATTGGTGTATTGGTTATTGGTCTATTTGGATAGATTTACATATTGATATTGCACCATGAAAGGGAAGTAAGTGGTAGAACGATACGCACGCAAAGAGATGAAAGAGAAATGGACGCAGCACGCCCGCTATGCCGCCTGGCTGGAGGTGGAGAAGGCGGTGGTCAAAGCTTGGAACAAACTGGGACTGATCCCCGACGAGGATGCCAGGAAGATCGTCGATAACGCTACCTTCTCCGTTGAACGTATCGACGAGATCGAGGCTGAGACCCGGCACGACCTCATCGCCTTTACCACCAGTGTCGCCGAGAGCCTGGGGGAGGAGAGCCGCTGGTTCCACTACGGGATGACCAGTTCCGATACGGTCGATACCGCTGTGGCACTCCAGATGAAAGACTCTCTCGAGCTCATCATCGAGGATGTAAAGATGGTGATGGAGTCGGTCAAAAAGCGGGCGATGGAGCACAAATATACCCTGATGGTGGGGCGCAGCCACGGAATTCACGGTGAACCCATCACTTTCGGTCTCGTCCTGGCGGTCTGGTACGACGAACTGCGACGGCACCTGGAGAACCTGGAGCAGACCATGGAGGTGATCGCCGTGGGTCAGATCAGCGGTGCCATGGGTAACTTCGCCCATGCCCCCCTGGAATTGGAAGAGATCGCCTGTGAAGAGCTGGGCCTCAAGCCGGCCCCGGTGAGCAATCAGGTGATCCAGCGGGACCGCTATGCCCGGCTGGCCTCGGCGCTGGCACTGCTGGCCAGCTCCATCGAAAAGTTTGCCGTCCAGGTTCGCCACTGGCAGCGGACCGAGGTCTACGAAGCCGAGGAGTATTTCGCCAAAGGGCAGAAGGGCTCTTCGGCTATGCCCCACAAACGCAACCCGATCCTGACGGAGAACATCACCGGCCTGGCCCGGATCATCCGGGCCTATGTCATTCCTGCCATGGAGAATGTCGCCCTCTGGCACGAGCGGGACATCTCCCACAGCTCCACCGAACGCTTCTGGCTTCCCGACAGTTTCGTCACCTCGGACTTTATGCTTCACCGCTTCAACAATGTTATCGCCAACCTGACGGTGATGCCCGAGAACATGCTCAAAAACCTCAACCGCACCGGCGGCCTGGTCTTCAGTCAGCGGATCCTGCTGGAACTGCCCAAAGCGGGTGTGAGCCGTGAGCAGGCCTACAAGATCGTCCAGCGCAACGCCATGAAGGTCTGGGAGGCGCTCCAGCAGGGCAATCCTCCTGTTAATGAGAAGGGGGAGAGCCTCTTCCTGCAGTACCTCCTCGCAGATGAAGAGCTGCGCAGCAAGTTGAGTGAAGGGCAGATCCGGGAGGCTTTCGATTACAGCTACTACACCAAAAATGTCGACAGAATTTTTGAACGGGTTTTTGGAAAAGAGGACTGAAAAGCCATCCCATGGGCCCTTTTGGGATCCCATAGATTTTATTAGAAAATGTTATAAAACTTCTGCCTTTTCTCCCCCGATTTTTAACATGACCATCAGTTGTTTTTGAGTAAAATCCAATTACTTGTTTTGCACGAAAAGCCGCATCGGTTTTGCCTGATTTTCCGATGTGGAATGCCGGATTTCTCCACCTGACCGGTTGCCGAATGCAAAAGATACTTCCCCGCAGGAGAGAGAATGATCAGAGTTGTCAAGCGTAACGGAAGAGTCGAACCCCTGGATGTCTCCAAGATTCAGAAATACACCTCCGCTGCCGTCGAGGGGCTCGACGGTGTTAGCCAGAGCGAGCTGGAGGTCGATGCCAAACTCCAGTTTCAGGATATGATCCGAACCGAGGATATCCAGCTCACCCTGATCAAAACCGCCGTGGACAAGATCGACATCGATCGGCCCAACTGGACCTTTGTCGCGGCCCGTCTGTTCCTCTACGATCTTTACCACAAGGTCTCCGGCTTTACCGGCTATATCCATCTGCGGGAGTATTTTGAGCGGGGTGAGAAGGAGGGCCGGATCCTTCTGGGGCTCAAGGAGAAGTATGATCTGGACGATCTGAACGACTACATCAAACCTGAGCGGGATCTGCAGTTTACCTATCTGGGGATCCGGACACTCTACGACCGTTATCTCATCAAGGACCGCAACGGGCAGCCCATTGAACTGCCCCAGCATCTCTTCATGGCGGTGGCGATGTTCCTGGCCCAGAACGAGTTCGACTGCCAGACCTGGGCGAAGAAGTTCTACGACATTCTCAGCAAGTTCGAAGTGATGGCGGCCACGCCCACCCTTTCCAACGCCCGGACCACCCGTCACCAGCTCAGCTCCTGCTATATCGGCTCCACTCCCGACAATATCGAAGGGATCTTCGACGGATACAAAGAGATGGCGCTGCTCTCCAAATTCGGCGGAGGGATCGGCTGGGACTGGACCCAGGTGCGGGGGATGGGTTCCTACATCGACGGACATAAGCATGCCGCCGGCGGGATCGTCCCTTTCCTCAAGATCGCCAACGACGTGGCCATCGCCGTCGATCAGCTCGGCACCCGCAAAGGGGCCATCGCCGTCTATATCGAACCCTGGCATATCGACGTGCGCGATTTCCTGGATCTCAAGAAGAACTCCGGCGAAGAGCGTCGCCGTGCCCACGATCTTTTTCCTGCCCTCTGGATCAACGATCTTTTCATGAAACGGGTCGAAGCGGATGAGACCTGGACACTTTTCGACCCCTATGAAGTCAAGGAGTTGACAGAACTTTACGGCGAGGAGTTCGAGAAACGATATGAGGAGCTGGAACAGGATGAGAGCCTGACCAAAGAGGTGATCTCCGCCAAACAGCTCTGGAAAGAGGTGCTGCGCAGCTATTTCGAGACCGGCAACCCCTTCCTCTGCTTCAAAGACGCCGCCAACCGGGCCAACCCCAACCGCCATGCCGGGATCATCCGCAGCTCCAATCTCTGTACCGAGATCTTCCAGAACACCTCCCCCAACCACTACCGGATGAAGATTATCTTCGAGGATCAGACCGTAGCCTATTTCGAGGAGGAGGAAGCGGTGACGGTTGACAACGGTGTCACCAAACCCGCCAAGAAGATCACCGCCCTGGATACCCTGGAAGGCAAAAAGATCTGGATGGTGGAGAAAGAGGCTGTCGACGGGGAAACTGCCGTCTGCAACCTGGCCTCTGTCAACCTCTCCAAGATCAACACTCCGGAGGATATCGCCCGGGTTGTGCCGACGGCGATCCGGATGCTTGACAATGTCATCGACCTCAATTTCTACCCCCTCGCCAAGGTCAAAAAGACCAACCAGAAGAGCCGTTCCATCGGTTTGGGTGTTATGGGGGAGGCCCAGATGCTGGCCGAAGCGGGGATCGAGTGGGGCAGCAACGAGCATTTCCACAAGATCGATGAGGTAATGGAATCCGTCAGTTACTACGCCATCAAAGCCTCCAGCGATCTGGCGCTGGAGAAGGGAACCTACCCCAATTTTGAGGGATCCGACTGGTCCAAGGGGATCTTCCCCATCGACAAGGCCAACCCCGAGGCGTGTAAACTGGTTGACAGAGGCGGGCTCTTCGGCTATGCCCATGACTGGCTGGCGCTGAAGGAGAAGGTCAAAAAAGACGGGATGCGCAACGGCTACCTGATGGCCATTGCCCCCACCAGCTCCATCTCCATCCTGACGGGGACCACCCAGGCGATCGAACCGGTCTACAAACGCAAATGGTTCGAAGAGAATCTCTCGGGAATGATCCCGGTGGTCGTTCCCAATCTCAACGCCGACACCTGGGCCTACTACACCCCCAGCTACGAATTGGATCAGCGCCTGCTGGTGCGGGCCGGAGCGATCCGCCAGAAGTGGATCGATCAGGGGCAGAGCCTCAATATCTTTATCAGTCTTGATCGGGCCAGCGGCCGCTATCTAAACGAGATCTATATGGAGGCATGGAAATTCGGCCTCAAATCGACCTATTACCTCCGCAGCCAGTCTCCCGAGGCTGTGGCGGCAGAGGAAGGGGTCGAAGATCGCAGTATGGAGTGTGTCGGCTGCCAGTGATTCTCTAGCGGACTTTTCTCCGCACTATTTCCTCCCGAAACTATCGATGCACAATTTTTCTCAGTAAGAGGCCTATTTCCCCTGACATCCGCTACGACCGGCAAACCAGCCGTCATAGTAGTCGCGATCGCTTTTGAATAGCTCATGGTTTTTTGTGTAGTCTCCATGTGCGGTGCTACAGCCGTCCTGATAGCCATTCTGGTAATTGGGACTGTTGACATTCGCCGGGGCCGGTCCCTGTGAATTGCTCATCCCGCATCCGCTCAAGCTGAATAGAAAGATTGTCACTCCTGTCAAGATTGTTGCCTTCCACATCGTTCTCTCCTTTTTTCCATCGATTGTAACAAAAGTTCGTTTGAGGGTACCAGGTCGCTCTACTTCAGGGGAAACGATTATAATGTGCTTATTCAAAGCAAACCATCATAAAAAGGAACAGAGATGAAACGATTAGTGATCTGGACACTAATGGCGGGGACGATACTCCTCATGGCGGCAGATCCTGCCAGCCGGGTATTCCCTCTGGATAAAACCCATTTCAAGGTCGTGGACAAAAACGGGAAAGAGAAGATTGTTGACATGAGTGGGAAGGACTATATTGTTATCTCACTGCGGGAAAAGGGAGCAGACGGGATCGCCTACGCCATCGACCGGGATGGAGTGGTCTGGTGGGCCGCTTCCATTTCATCGGGAGCCAAAGGGCATGAGACCCCCTCCGGCATCTTCCACGTCCTGCGCAAGGTGCGCTACTATATGTCCAAGGCCCACCCTGATCCCAGCGGCAAAAACAATATGGACTTTTCCCTCTTCTTCACCAATCAGGGACACGCCCTGCATATGGGCAACACCAATGCCATGAGCCACGGCTGCATCCACGTGGGAGAGAAGGGAGCGGCGACGATGTTCAAATGGGCCAACGCCAAAACCTGGGTTGTCGTCACCCGGGAGCACTATCTTCCTTATGTCTACTACGATCTGGCCAAGGTGGGTTACAAAGTTGACAAGCAGACCCCCCAATACATCAAAAACTATCTCAAAACGATGGTCCCTATAAAGCCAAATATGGATGAAACTCCGCCGGAACGCAACATTACGGAAGAGAAGAATGCATATTGAAAAAAAGAGAAGGGTGGTGCGGACGGAGAGACTCGAACTCTCACGCCGAAGCACTGGATCCTAAATCCAGCGTGTCTACCAATTCCACCACGTCCGCGCTAAGATGAAAGGGTGGTACGCCCGTCAGGATTCGAACCTGAGACCGCTCGCTTAGAAGGCGAGTGCTCTATCCAGCTGAGCTACGAGCGCATTGATCAGAAGATGTGGTACGCCAGAGAGGAGTCGAACCCCTAACCCTCAGATCCGAAGTCTGATGCTCTATCCAATTGAGCTACTGGCGCATTGGTCTGTTTTTCAGGATTGTCGTTGAAAGATGGGGTGGGTAATGGGTCTCGAACCCACGACCTCCAGAGCCACAATCTGGCGCTCTAACCAACTGAGCTATACCCACCATCGGTTTCAGGAGACAGGAGCCTGGTCGGAGTGAAAGGATTCGAACCTTCGACCCCCTGCTCCCAAAGCAGGTGCGCTACCAGGCTGCGCTACACTCCGTTTCCTGAAAAAGGAGTGCAATTCTAGCCAAAGAAAACTGTAAAGTCAATGAAAAACTACTCTTTGATGGGGAGGAACTTGCCACACCCTTTTTCCGGGGTGCCTCCGAAGCTTTTGACTTCCCTGGCCTTTCCCTCTTTGGCGATCTTGGCCCGATTGCACTCCGGATGCTTGATACAGGACTCGTTGCGGCAGCCTACATCTTCAGGTACGGCCATATTTGCTCCTTCACGGTTGAAATTTCGGCGGATTATATCACAGAGATCTCCCGCCATAGTGTTTTAGCGAAAGGGAAGAGGCAGAGAGGATATAGGATAATAATTATCAACTCATAAAAATACTTGACAATGATTTCTGCTTCTGCTATCATTCCCTTATCTCTTGAAACGAGGATCGGTGGTAACCGTCCCGTACGGAGAGAAAGGAGAACCCAATGGCGTGTGACAAACCAACTGCTGCAAAGCAGAACACTACAACAACTACCAAGGAGGTACGTACCATGGAAGAAAATGTACAGACACAGGCAGGCGTCCTGGTCCTGAAGAATATGCCCGAGTTCAAGGTGGAGGCCTACAATGCCGAGACCGGACACTATACGGAAGTCAGCAGTGACGATTACAAAGGGAAATGGACGATCGTCTGTTTCTACCCTGCAGACTTCACCTTCGTCTGCCCCACCGAGATCGCGGCGATGAACGCACATCTCGATACGATCAAAGGCAAGCTCGGCTGTGAGGTCCTGGCGGTCTCTACCGATACCAAGTTCAGCCACAAGCGTTTCGCTGAGACTGAACCTCTTTTGGAGGGTCTCAAGCTGACTATTGCTGCGGATCCCACCCACGAAATGAGCCGCAAGTTTGGCGTCTTGATTGAAGATGCGGGCATCGCACTGCGGGGCCGCTTCCTCATCAACCCTGACGGTGTTGTCGTCGCCCAGGAAGTTCAGGCACCGCCGGTCGGACGGAATGTCAAGGAGTTCATCCGTCAGATCCAGGCGCATCAGCATGCCTACAAAACCGGTGAGGTCTGCCCTGCCGGCTGGAAGCCCGGTAAAAAGACCCTCCCGGTCAATACCGATGTCGAGCCCATGACCGGCCGTGTCGGTGACTACATAACCCTCGAGGAGATTCTGGCAGACTGAGCCGGAATTTTTGCCGGAGGAGCTCTCCGGCATTCTGATAGCTCTCAAGCAACGTGGATAGCTTGGCACTTACCTGATTAGTTTTCATCCTCTAAAATTTCCACCTATAGTTCCAAATTCTACTCCGCTTCACATTGCCTTTAGAACGTTTTTGTATTCGAAGTGATTTGAGGATACAATCAGCCATCCCACTCTCTAGAAGGAAAAGGTATGGGGAGTCTGCGTGATGCCGAGATAGCAACCGGTTCGTTCTTCTGGCAATTGGCCGGCATGATGGGGGTCCTGTTTCTGTCGGCGATTGTCGTACTCTTCGTCTATGACCGATACATCCAGCGTCAACATCAGCTTTTGATCAACTACCCGGTTATCGGTCGTTTTCGCTATCTTTTCGAACTGCTTAGGGAACCACTGCGTCAATATTTTGCGGAAGAGACTTTTTTTGAATCCCGGGACAAGGTGGACTGGGTCTACAAGGCTGCAAAAGACCGGCCCAACTATATCTCGTTTTCTGTTTCCCAGCCATTACCGGTATCTCGTTTCGTACTTAAACACTCTGCTGCAGTACTCAATGAAGATGAGGTGGACACGGAACTCCCTGTTATATTCGGTCCCAATCGCCGTGAACCGTTTATCGCTAAAAGCCCTGTGATTCGTTCAGCGATGAGCGATGGGGCGTTGAGTCCCGAAGCGACTCGCGCTTTTACGCTGGGGGCTTCTCTGGCGGGTTTCACCTACAACACGGGAGAGGGAGGATTGACCTCCAATCATCTCTACACTTATACACCAAATATGACTGAGGCCGATTTTCTGGAAATTGTCTCCGGAACCCAGTATGCCAAGAGGGTCTTTAATCTTGTCAGAATGATCTCTAATCGGGCAAATGCAATCAAAATTTACCGTCGGATTTTGCTCAGGGGCAAACGCACTGCCAACACCTATATCTACGACGAGAAAAATCACTGCCTTTTCCGGATCAACTGGCAAGCGCTGCTGGATGCCTTTCCACAGAAGGTCCCGGAATCACTCCCCGATTACATCTTTCAGATCAGTTCGGGACTTTACGGCGTCAGGGATCGGGAGGGTAAATTCGATCCGGAACGTTACCAGAAGGTGATGCGCTTCTGCCGGATGACCGAGATCAAACTGGCCCAAGGGGCCAAACAGACCGGAGGGAAGCTCGCCGGCAGCAAAGTTACGGCGGATATCGCTTATTACCGGGGAGTCGAAGAGGGAAAAGATCTCTTCAGTCCAAACCGTTTTCCCTATGCCGATACGATGGATCGTCTTTTCAATTTCGTCGGAGAGCTTCAGGCGCTTTCCGGCAAGCCGGTAGGCATCAAGATCGTGGTCAGCGATGCCAAGTCGGTGGATCGCATGGTCGAGGCTGCGGCGATCCGTAAGCGCAAGGGCAAAGCCCTCCCGGATTTTATCACCATTGACAGTGCAGATGGAGGCAGTGCGACAGCACCTCTTGAGATGATGGAGTCGGTGGGGTTGACACTGCACAACGCCCTCTATGTTCTTGACAGTTCCCTGAGGAAACATGGACTCAGAGATGAGGTGAGGATCATTGCCAGCGGAAAGATTCTGACACCGGATGATGTGGTTATCACACTCTCAATGGGAGCAGATGCCGTGGGCATCGCCCGGGGATTCATGATGAGTGGAGGGTGCATACGCGCCAGGATGTGTTCGGGATACGGAAGCCATCAATGCCCCGTGGGGATGGCGACTCAGGATCCTCGCCTGCGTCGCTCCTATCTGGTCGTGAAGAAAGGTCACGAAATTGCCAACTATCATAACAATCTTCTCAAAGGGGTCCGTACCCTTCTGGCCATTATGGGCAAACGCAACATTCGAGAACTCGGCAGAGAAAATCTGACCTACAAAAACAGCAACGGAGAGATCTATTTCGATGTGGAGAAATACTTTTCGGAAAAGTTCCATATGTAGAAACTTTCTTCTGAGTGGATTCTTCGGAAAGTGATTGGAGAAAGAGATGGCAGAGGGGATGGGATTCGAACCCACGGTAGCTTGCGCTACACACGCGTTCCAGGCGTGCTCCTTCGACCGCTCGGACACCCCTCTATTTCAAAAGAGGCGCAATTATAACGGAAAGCTTCTGAAAATGCAATATTGCACCCTCTGGGAGTTTCTGTTATAATTCCTTCGCCTCTTTCCAGACCTGTGCAACGGGTGTGGAGGACACCGGGTCAGGATGGGAACATAGCAGCCCACCCTCCGCATTCGTGTGCCGCAGCCATCTGGGGAGAGGTCTTCCCCTCATTTCTCATTCATTAAGTATGCTCCACTCATAAAAAGGAATCCCTTCGAAATCTATCTCACCCAGGCGAAAACGGTAGCGATTGGAGACGGTGACAATCCAGACTTTTGAAATCCCAAGTTTTTTGAAATTCCCATACTGCTTCTGTGCTCGTTGCCAGAACTGTTCTTCTCCCTCAAAGGCGGAGGGAAGAATCAATTCTCTTCGCTCCTGTAACAGATAGCCCATCGCGCCGGCGGCCTGAAAAGGAAGAGAGTGTTTGATCAGTGCCAGAGCGACCATCGCATCAAACGTGGCAGGGAAGGGTTGATGTTTGTTGAGATATCGGGTGAGGATGAAATCGTAGAGGATCAGCTTCCTCCCGGAGCCTCGCTGGATATCGGGAATGAAAAAGATCAGTTTCTCCTCTTCAAAGCGCTTGAGGGTGGCATAGGTCCAGTCTTTGGAGATGCGAAAGTACTCACGCGCAGTGGTGTAGATCTGGTGGGCGGTGACCCGCCGCCCCTGAAAACGCGCCAGAATGAGCAGCAGACGACTCTCGGCGTCATCGAACATCTCATAAAAGAGTTCGCGCAGACGCAGGACTGCCGAAGCCGGAGTACTGCGTCCCATGGCCGGCAGCGTTCCCAGCTTCAGAAAACGGTTGAAGGCCAACGTAGGGGAGTGGCTTCGGTCGAAGCCCAGGAACTCCTCGTAATCGAGCGGAAAGAGCTCATACTTTGGCAGTGAAAGTTCGGCATAGGATTGTCTGGAGACCAGAATCAGCTGGCCGCAGCGGGGCAGACGCTCCAGAAATCCGGGATACCAGTGATCGAGTACCAGGGTCCGTATGGCCTCTTCATCCAGAAACATCTCCAACTGATCTATGTCGATATCTTCCAAAGCAAACGCTGGATCCTGGGCGTCCAGATAGAGCCACTCCTGATTGTCCAGGCGTTCCAGATACTCCAGAATCAGGGTGGTTTTGCCGGTGGCCCGTGCCCCGAAGAGTAGAAAGGATTCCGAAAGGGGAAGCCGGAGTTTACGGGGATAAAAGACCTCATTTCTGGGTTTGAGATCCAGAAAATATTCCAAAATGTCCATATCTTTCCTTTTCAAAAGGAAACTAAATACAGTATCATACACTTTTTTCACAGAAAATCAAGGAGATGCGAGGGCCTTTTCTGTATAATCTCCTTCCCAAATTCATGTCGGGAGATCCGACGAGTTCTTTAGAGAAGGAAAACAATGGAAAAGATCCGATTGAAGCTTAAAGCTTACGATCACCGTGTACTCGACCGCTCTGTGGCTTCCATCGTGGACGCCGTCCGCCGCACCGGCGCGGAGCTTCGTGGCCCCATTCCCATGCCCACGAAGATCAAGCGCTACACCGTGCTGCGCTCACCCCATGTCAACAAGGACAGTCGGGAGCAGTTTGAGATCCGGATCCACTCCCGGATGATCGATATCGTCTCCGCGACCAGCGAGACCATCGATTCGCTGATGAAACTGGACCTAGCTCCCGAAGTGGAAGTCGAAATCCGGTCTATGGACAAGTAAGGTAAGGAGTCATAATTATGGAATTTATCGTAGAAAAAATCGGCATGAGCCGAACGATTGACGTCCCCAGTGTTCCCGTGACTCTCCTGAAAGTCGTCGAGGCGAAAGTCTGCGAAGTCCGGGAAGACGGTAAAGCGCTGGTGGCCTACAACAGCAGCAAAAAGATCAACAAAGCGATCGAGGGTCAGCAGAAGAAATTCAGCATCAGCAAAGAGTTCAACAAGTTTATGACCCTCAAGGTCGCCGAGGGAACCGAGCCCGGTGATTTGAGCACCGAGCCTCTGGCCAATGCCAGCGTTGTCAAAACCTCTTTCAACAGCAAGGGCCGCGGATTCAGCGGGGTCATGAAGCGTCACAACTTCGCCGGAGGTCCCGGCGCCCACGGTAGCCGCTTCCACCGGGCTCCCGGATCTATCGGCATGTGTGAGTGGCCCGGCCGCGTCCAGCCCGGACAGAAGATGCCCGGCCACTACGGCAACGCCAAGACTACGGTCAAAAATGAAGTGATCTCCTTCGATGCCGAAAACGGCATCCTGGTACTCAAGGGAGCCGTTCCCGGCCACAAGGGTGCCCGCGGAGTAGTAAGGATTGTCAAATGAGCAACGCAACAGTAATCAAAACAGCGGATCTGCCCCAGGCCTTCCTGGAGGTGCATCCCCATAACCTTTATCTCTACTGCAAAGCCTACGCGGCCAACCTGCGCGCCAACACGGCCCAGACCAAAAATCGTTCCGCAGTCAGCGGCGGCGGCAAGAAACCCTTCGCCCAGAAAGGCGGCGGACGGGCCCGCCAGGGCTCTATCCGCGCTCCCCATTTCCGGGGCGGCGGTGTGGTCTTCGGTCCCACGACCGATCGCAATTACACCCAGAAGGTCAACAAAAAGCAGAAGCGCCTGGCGCTGATGCATGCCCTGGCGGACAAAGCGGCTAACGAAAAACTCTTCGTTGTCGACAGTGTCGCCGTCGAATCCGGGAAGACCAAAGATGCGAAAGCTTTCGTCGACAGCTTTGGCCAGCGGGATCTGCTGGTGGTCAAAGAGATGATCGACGACAAGACTTTCCTGGCCTTCCGCAACCTGCAGCAGAGCTATCTGATCGAAGAGAACGAGCTCAACGGATACCTGGCAGCGGCTTATCACGCCATCGTGATTGAAAAAGCCGTCTGGGACAAACTGACAAAAGAGAGTTAAGCCATGGCAGACATTACAGATATCAAAGCGATTATATATACGGAAAAGACCCTGGGTCTGCAGGAAGAGGGAGTCATCGTCGTCCAGACCACTCCCCGCATGACCAAGAATGGTCTCAAAGAGGTCTTCAAAGAGTACTTCGGTATCAAGCCTCTGAAGGTTAACTCCATGCGAGTCAACGGCAAAGTGAAGCGTTTCAAGGGAGTCGAGGGCAAGCGCCCCGACAGCAAAAAGTTCTATGTCAAGCTCCCTGAAGACGCCAAGATCGAAAGCTTAGCGGTATAAGGGGACAGCGATGGCAATTAAAACATTCAAACCGACCACACCCTCCCGTCGTTTCATGACGGTCCTGGACAGCAGCGACATCACCGCCAAGGCGAGTGTCCGCTCTCTGCTGAAAAAGCTGCCCCGTAAAGCGGGCCGCAACAACAACGGCCGAATTACCTCCCGCCACAAAGAGGCCGGAGCCAAAAAGCTCTACCGGATCATCGACTTCAAACGGAACAAGTTCGGTGTTGAGGGGCGTATCGCTACAGTCGAGTACGACCCCTACCGCAACTGCCGGATCTGCCTCGTCAACTACACCGATGGTGAGAAACGCTACATCCTCCAGCCCAAGGGGCTCAAGGTGGGCGATATTGTTATGGCGGCGGAAGCTGGCCTGGATATCAAAGCGGGCAACGCGATGAAGCTCAAGAACATTCCTGTCGGTACCCTGGTCCACAATATCGAGATGAACCCCGGTCAGGGCGGCAAGATCGCCCGAAGCGCCGGCGGTTACGCTCAGATCATGGGTCGGGACGGCAAGTACGTCTCTCTGCGTCTGCCTTCCGGTGAGATGCGCTATATCCTGGGTGAGTGTATGGCGACCGTGGGAACCATCGGCAACGAAGACTTCGCCAACATGGTCATCGGAAAAGCCGGACGGAACCGCCATCGCGGTATCCGCCCCCAGACCCGCGGTTCGGCAATGAACCCCATCGACCACCCCCACGGAGGTGGTGAAGGAAAGACCAACTCGGGTCGCCACCCCGTCTCTCCCTGGGGTATGCCCACCAAGGGTTACAAGACCCGTCGGAAGAAGGCCAGCGACAAGCTGATCATCTCACGCAAGAAGAAAAAGTAAGGGATAAGTATGGCACGATCACTGAAAAAAGGTCCTTTCATCGACGACCATCTGATGAAAAAGGTACTCAAAGCAAAAGAAGAGGGCTCTACCAAGCCTATCAAAACATGGTCTCGCCGTTCGGTCATCTTCCCGGAGATGATCGGCCTGACCATCAACGTCCACAACGGGCGCCAGTTCGTTCCCGTCTACATCACGGAGAACCATGTCGGCTACAAGCTGGGTGAATTTGCCCCCACCCGTACATTCAAAGGACACAAAGGCAGTGTCCAGAAGAAGGTAGGTTGATCATGAGCAGAGCAGTACTCCGATATGTCAGAGTCTCCCCCACCAAGGCGAGACTGGTTGCCCGTGAAGTGCAGGGAATGAACGCCGAGTTGGCCCTGGCCGCTTTGGACTTCATGCCCAACAAAGCTGCCGGCATCATCTCCAAGGTGATCGCCTCCGCTGTCGCCAACGGCGACTACGAGCCCGAAGAGGTGGTGATCACCTCCTGCCGTGTCGACAAAGCGGCGGTCATGAAGCGCTGGCGTCCCCGGGCGCGGGGAACCGCGACCCGGATCCTCAAGCCCACCTCCCACATCATTGTGGAGGTCGCTGAGGCTTCCAAAGCGGAAAAGCCCGCGACCAAAGCGGCTGAGAAAAAGGCTCCCAAAAAAGCGGCCCAAAAAGAGGCTCCCGCCGAGGCTGCGGCCAAAACCGCCGCCAAAGAGGCAGCCAAAGCTTCGGAAAAGAAAGGTGACGATCTGACCAAAATCAAAGGGATCGGCAAAGCCTATCAGCAGAAGCTCAACGACGAGGGAATCTACACCTACGAGGATGTGGCCAACATGAGCGACGAGCAGATCGCCATGATGGAAGAGAAGTACAGCTTCAAAGGTGATTTCCGCGAGTCGGTCGCCGATGCCAAAAATTTCGTTAACGGAAAGGAAGCGTAACCATGGGTCAGAAAGTCAATCCTATCGGTCTCAGACTGGGAATCAACCGCAACTGGGAGTCTCGCTGGTACCCCTCCAAAGACCGGGCACCCAACTTCCTGGCGGAGGATTACAAAATCCGCAAGTTCCTGAAAAAGGAGCTCTTCTATGCGGGTGTGAGTAACATTATCATCGAGCGGACCGTCAAGAAGATCCGTATCACGATCGTCACTGCCCGTCCCGGAATCATCATCGGGAAACGCGGTGCCGACATCGAGAAGCTCAAGGCGCGCCTCCAGCAGATGCTGGGCAAAGAGGTCGCCATCAACATCAAAGAGGAGAAGCGCCCTCAGGCCTCCGCACAGCTGGCGGCCGAAAATATCGCGACACAGCTTGAGCGTCGTGTCGCCTTCCGCCGTGCGATGAAAAAGGCGATCCAGGGAGCACTCAAATCGGGTGCCAAAGGGATCAAGGTTCAGGTTGCCGGTCGTCTCGGCGGTGCCGAAATGGCTCGGACCGAGTGGTATCTGGAGGGCCGTGTGCCTCTGCATACTCTGCGTGCCAAGATCGACTACGGTTTTGCCGAAGCCCTGACTACCTATGGAAACATCGGGGTCAAAGTCTGGATCTTCAAAGGGGAGGTTCTCCAGAAAGGGATCCAGCCCGAGCCCAAAGAAGAGCGCAAGAGCCGTAAACCCAGAAGAAGAGGTGAATAATCATGTTGATGCCCAAACGAACCAAATGGAGAAAGCAGCAGAAGGGCCGCAACCGCGGAAAGTCCTTCCGCGGCAACAGAATCGAGTTCGGTGAATTCGCTATCAAGGCGACCGAAGCGGGCCGGATCGACTCCCGACAGATCGAATCGGCGCGTATCGCCATGACCCGCCGGGTCAGCCGTACCGGGAAAACGTGGATCCGTGTCTTCCCCGACAAACCGCTGACAAAAAAGCCTCTGGAAACCCGGATGGGTAAAGGTAAAGGTGCTGTCGAAAAGTGGGTGATGAACGTCAAGCCGGGCCGGATCATCTTCGAGATGGCAGGCGTACCCGAGGAACTGGCACGTGAGGCGCTGACGCTGGCTTGCCACAAGCTTCCTTTCAAGACGAAAATCATTTCAAGGGAAGAGAGCAATGAAATATACTGATCTGCAAGAGAAGAGCGTCGCAGAACTCGAGTCGATGCTCAAAGAGAAAAAACTGGAAGTCTTCACCCTCCGGGCGAAGCTCAAGACAATGCAGCTGACCAATACCAGCGAGCTGAGAGCGGCCAAAAAAGATGTCGCCAGAATCATGACGGCGCTGAACGCCGCGAGATCCAAGTAAAGGGTGTAGCATGCCGAAAAGAGTAATTTCAGGAACGGTCATCAAAAAGGCCGGAGACAAGACCGCAACGGTTCTGGTGGAGCGGAAGGTCCTGCACCCCCGCTACCACAAGACCGTCAAGCGCTTCAAGAAGTATCTGATCCATGACGAGCGGAACGAAGCCAACGTGGGAGATACCGTCAGCGCCATCGAGTGCCGACCCATCTCCAAGAACAAGGCGTTCCGTCTTCTCGAAATCGTAGAGAGAGGAGAGGGCTGATGATCCAGAGTTTTACCCGATTGAACGTCGCGGACAACAGCGGCGCCAAAGAGATCATGTGTATCAAGGTCCTGGGGGGATCCAAACGTCGCTACGCCAGTGTCGGTGACGTCATCGTCGCTTCCGTCAAGAAAGCGATCCCCAACGGAAAGGTCAAAAAAGGAAAGGTCGTCAAGGCAGTGGTAGTGCGGACCAAAAAAGAGATCCAGCGTGAAAACGGATCCCTGATCCGCTTCGACGACAACGCCGCCGTCATTATCGACGACAAGAAAGAGCCCATCGGTACCCGTATCTTCGGACCGGTGAGCCGTGAAACACGCTATGCGGGCTTCATGAAGATCGTATCGCTCGCACCGGAGGTATGGTAATGGCAAAGAAATTCAAAATCAAAAAGGGTGACCAGGTGATGATCATCGCCGGCGATGACAAAGGCAAGACCGGCGAAGTCCTCAAGGTCCTCCCCAAAAAAGATGCAGTCATCGTCGCCGGCTGCAAGATCGCCCGCAAAGCGGTCAAGCCCAGCGAAGAGAACAAAGAGGGTGGTTTCATCAACAAAGAGATGCCCATCCACATCTCCAACGTCAAGAAAGTGGAGGGCTGATCATGAGCAGAATGAAAGAGAAATACGCATCCATCGTGCCCGCACTCCGCGAGGAGCTGCAGATCAAAAACGTGATGCAGACTCCCAAGCTGGAAAAGATCGTTATCAGCGTCGGTGCCGGTGAAGAGGGCAAAGACAGCAAACTGATCCAGAACATGGCCGATACCATCAGCCTGATCGCCGGTCAGCACGCTGTCATCACCCTGGCCAAGAAGTCCGTCGCCGGATTCAAAGCCAGAGAGGGAGCCCCCAGCGGGATCAAAGTCACCCTTCGGGGCGAGAATATGTACAACTTCCTCGACAAGCTCATCTCCATCGCCCTGCCGAGGGTGAAGGACTTCCGGGGGGTTCCCCGCAAGGGCTTCGACGGACGCGGCAACTACAACTTCGGTCTGGACGAGCAGCTGATGTTCCCCGAGGTGGTCTATGACAAGATCATGAAGACCCACGGGATGAACATCACCATCGTCACCAGCACCGACGACGACAAAGAGGCGTTTGTCCTGCTGGAGAAGCTGGGCATGCCGTTTGCGAAAGGAAGAAAATAATGGCAAAGAAATCGATGATCGCCAAGCAGAAGCGCAAGCCCAAGTTTGCGGTTCAAGCCTACACCCGCTGTAACATCTGCGGCCGTCCCCACTCTGTCTACAGAGATTTCGGGATCTGCCGGATTTGTCTGAGAAAGATGGCCTCCGAGGGTCAGATCCCCGGCATGCGTAAAGCAAGCTGGTAATGAAGGAGTAAAAGATGATGACAGACATTATTGCAGACTCTCTTACTCGAATAAGAAATGCTGCACAACGCAAGCTGGAGACCACGGAACTTCTCCACTCCAAAATGATTGAGGCAATCGTTTCTATTCTGGTAGACAAGGGATATCTGGAGAGTTATACGGTCGAGGAAGATGGCAACAAGAAGACCATCAAAGTGGTGCTCAAGTACGATGACAACGGCAACAGCGTGATCAACGAGATCAAAAAGATCTCCAAACCCGGTCGCCGTATCTACAAGGGCAAAGAGGAGATCAAGCGGTTCAAGAACGGTTACGGAACCCTGATCGTATCCACCAGCGCCGGCGTGCTTCCCAATGATGAAGCCTACAAGCAGGGGCGCGGTGGCGAAGTCATCTGCAGCATCTGGTAAGGAGGGAAGCTATGTCACGTGTAGGAAAAGTACCCGTCAGCATCCCCTCCGGGATCGAGGTCAAAATCGAAGGAACCGAGCTGGTGGCCAAGAAAGGCAACCAGGAGAAGCGCCTGGAGACCCATGGACGGGTCAATATGGAAGTCAAAGAGAACGAAGTGGTCTTTACCCGCAAGGACGAGAGCAAAGAATCTTCGGCCTTCTGGGGAACCTACCGTTCACTCTTCAACAACATCATCATCGGACTGGACAAAGGGTTCAGCAAGTCCCTGGAGATCAACGGGGTCGGTTACCGTGCCAACGTTAGCGGCAAGACTCTGGAGCTTCAGCTGGGCTACTCCCACCCCATCAATTTCGAGATCCCCGAGGGAATCGAGATCAAGGTGGAGAAGAACATCATCACCGTCAGCGGAACCGATAAGCAGCAGGTCGGACAGGTTGCGGCGGAGATCCGCGGATTCCGTCCCCCCGAGCCCTACAAAGGCAAGGGTGTCAAGTACACCGATGAAGTGATCATCAGAAAAGCCGGTAAAGCGGCAGGTAAGTAAGGAGCGCCCGCATGTTGAAAAGTATTCAGAAGAAAAAGAATAAAATGTACGCTCAGCGCAAGCAGCGTGTCCGCGGCAAGATCCACGGAACTGCCGAGCTGCCTCGTGTGACGGTTTTCCGCTCCAACAAACACTTCTATGCCCAGGCGATCGACGACGATCGCGGGCATACCCTCGCCTATGCCGACGGCCGCAAACTGGGGCTGAAAGCCAACAAAGAGGATGTCAAGAAGGTGGCGGCGGATCTGGCCGAAAAGCTCAAGGCCGCCCAGATCGAGCAGATCGTCTTCGATCGTAACGGATATCTCTATCACGGCGTGGTGGCGTCCTTTGCCGACGCTCTCCGGGACGCCGGGATCAAGTTTTAAGGAAGCGTAAATGGAACACATCAACAGAGAAGATTTCGAAGAGGTCGTCGTCAATATCGGACGGGTGACCAAGGTTGTCAAGGGTGGACGCCGTTTCCGCTTCACGGCACTGGTCGTTATCGGTGACCGCAACGGTACCATCGGATACGGATACGGCAAAGCCAAAGAGGTTCCCGATGCCATCAAGAAAGCTGTCGACGATGCTTTCAAAAACCTGGTGACCATCAAAGGGATCAAAGGCACCACTATCGCCCATGACATCGAGCACAAGTACAACGCCAGCCGAATCGTTCTGCGCCCGGCCAGCGAAGGTACCGGTGCGATCGCCGGTGGAGCGGCACGTCCCGTTATCGAACTGGCAGGCATCAAAGATGTGATCGCCAAATCGATCGGGTCCAACAACCCCAACAACCTGGTACGCTGCACCATCGAAGCGCTCGCCAGAATCAAAGGTTAAGGAGCAGTTATGGGTTTGCATAATCTTCAGCCGGCACCCGGCTCGACTCACAGCAAAAAGCGTGTAGGCCGCGGTCAGGGATCCGGAACAGGAAAAACTGCCGGACGGGGTCAGAAAGGCCAGAAATCCCGTACAGGATACAGCCGCAAACGCGGATTCGAAGGGGGCCAGCAGCCTCTGTACAAGCGGTTGCCCAAAGTGGGATTCGTTTCTCATGTCGAGAAACCCTACGTGATCAACGTCGATCGGATCAAAGCGGTTGCCGAGCTGGAAGAGATCACGCTGGAAACCATCCGCGGCGTCCACAAACTGGGCAAAAACGTCACACGCGTTAAACTTATCGGTACGGGAGCCAAAGAGCTCGCGTCCAAGATCAAGGATGATGCTGTTACCACCAGCAGGAAGTAATCATGGGAAATGCTTTGACTCAGAAGATCCTGATTACGCTCGGATTTCTTTTTGCTTACAGAGTTTTAGCATACATCCCGATCCCGGGGGTCGATCTGGAAGTGATCAAACACTTCTTTGATCAGAACGCCAACAACGCCCTCGGCCTCGCCAATATGTTCAGCGGCAACGCCATCCGCCGTATGTCCATCATCTCTCTCGGAATCATGCCCTACATTACCGCCGCTATCGTCATGGAATTGCTGGCTGCCACTTTCCCGGCACTCGGACAGATGAAAAAAGAGCGTGACGGTATGCAGAAATATATGCAGATCATCCGCTACGGTACGATTTTCATCACCGTGGTCCAGGCTGTCGGGGTCTCCATGGGGCTTCAGGCGATGAAAGGCGGTGCGGGACAGAGCGCCGTGATGATCGATCCTACCCATTTCGTGATTCTTGCCGTCTTTTCGATGCTGACAGGGACCATGCTGCTGATGTGGTTCGGTGAACAGATCACGCAAAAAGGAGTCGGTAACGGAATCTCCCTGATCATTTTTGCCGGAATTGTCTCAGGGATTCCCGCGGCTATCGGTAATACCATCGCTGCGGTCAACTCCGGGACCATGAACTTTCTGGTGGTCCTGGCGATCCTGGTGATCATGATTGCGACGATCCTCATTATCATTTATGTGGAACTTGGCGAACGTCGGATCCCCATCAGCTACTCACGTAAGACGATCATGCAGAATCAGCACAAGCGGGTGATGAACTATATCCCGGTCCGGGTCAACCTCTCCGGCGTCATTCCTCCGATTTTCGCCAGTGCGGTACTGATGTTCCCGCTGACGCTGCTGCAGGAGAGCAGCAACAAGTGGGTCACGACGGTGGCGGATATCCTCCACCCAGGCGGGCTGGTCTACAATGCGATCATGTTCCTACTGGTGATCTTTTTCGCCTTCTTCTACGCGTCCATTGCCTTCAACGCCAAGGATATCGCCGACAACCTCAAGCGTCAGGGCGGTTTCATTCCCGGGGTACGTCCCGGTGAACAGACCGCAGCCTTCCTGACCGATGTGGCCAGCAAGCTGACCGTGTGGGGGTCGCTCTACCTGGCGATTATCTCGACATTGCCATTTATCATCATCAATGCGCTGGGGGCCTCCTTCTATTTCGGAGGAACCGCCGTGCTGATTGTGGTGCAGGTGGCATTGGATACGATGCGTAAAATCGAGGCGCAGCGGACCATGAGCCAGTATGAAACACTCGGGAATGTGGGGCTCTGATGGCGATTCCTCTGCGTAAACCGTCCGAGATCGACACGCTGCGGCGTGCCGGAGCCATCGTCGGACAGACCCTGGCTTATCTCGAAGAGACGGTCAAGCCTGGAATGAGTCTCAAAGAGATCGATGCTTTGGGAGAGGAGTTTCTGCGGAAACTTGGTGCCGAACCCTCTTTCAAAGGATTGTATGGTTTCCCCGCCGCCGTCTGTACCTCGGTCAACGAAGTGATCATTCACGGCGTTCCGACCGATTACAAAGTCCAGGAGGGAGACATACTGGGGCTGGATATCGGGACGAAACTCGAAGGTTATTACGGGGATGCGGCCATTACTATGCCGGTGGGAAAAATCTCGGAAGAGGATCAGCGTCTCATTGACTGTTCCCGCGAGACCCTCTATGAAGCGATTGAAGCCATCCGACAGGGGATGCGCTTCAAAGAGCTCAGTGCGATCCTCGAAAAGGGGATCACCTCCCGAGGATACGTTCCACTACGTAACTACTGCGGTCACGGTATCGGTACCAAACCTCACGACGAACCCAATATCCTCAACTATCTGGAGGGCAAAGCCAACCAGGGCCCCAAGATCAAAAACGGTATGGTTTTCTGTCTGGAGCCGATGGTGTGCCAGCAGAGCGGCGAGCCGGTGATTCTGGAGGACGAGTGGTCGGTGGTGAGTGAGGACGGCCAGCGTGGCAGCCACTACGAGCATCAGGTGGCGGTCGTTGATGGCAAAGCGGTCATCCTGACCCTCCCCTGAGCCGGCAGTCAGACCTGTGCCCGCTGCGGCGGTCGCGGGTGTGCCCGAAGCGGCAGAGACAAACCAAGAACAAAAGGATGGAAACTTGGCGAAAGATGATGTAATCGAAATTGACGGCAAAGTGATCGAAGCACTCCCCAACGCGACCTTCCGTGTCGAGCTGGACAACGGCCATGTGGTCCTCTGCCACATCGCCGGAAAGATGCGGATGCACTATATCAAGATCCTCCCCGGCGACCGCGTCAAGGTGGAGCTGACCCCCTACAGCCTCGACAAAGGACGGATCACTTTCCGTTACAAGTAAACACGGCATTCCTCCTGCAGGCTGGAGCTTCGCCGTTCCTCTCTTCCGTTTAAGCGGAAAATCAAAAAAAATTTGATAAAATCACGTCCCCTAAAATTCCGCACATACACGTATGGCGGAGTGGGAAGGGACTGCGTGAAGAACCTTTATCGAGGTGGCACCGCTTCGCTAAGGGTTGGTTCGTAGAGACTCTCAACGAACCACGCGACAACCAGGTGCAAAACAGTACAGGAGAACCCTATGAAGGTTAGACCCTCGGTCAAGAAGATGTGCGATGATTGCAAGATCATCAAGCGCAAAGGCGTCGTCAGAGTGATTTGCAAAAATCCCAAGCATAAACAGAGACAAGGATAAGCATGGCACGTATTGCAGGTGTAGATTTGCCCAAAAGCAAGCGTATGGAGTATGCCCTGACCTATATCTACGGGATCGGTCTGACCAGCTCCCGCAAGATTCTGGACGCGACCGGCATCAGCTACGACAAGCGCGTTCATGAGCTGACCGATGCTGAAGCGGCGACCATCCGGAAAGAGATCCAGGAGAACTATATGGTGGAGGGAGACCTCCGCAAAAAGGTCATGATGGACATCAAAACCCTGATGGATCTCGGAAACTACCGTGGCCTTCGCCATCGTAGAGGTCTGCCCGTCCGCGGACAGAAGACCAAGACCAACGCCCGGACCCGCAAGGGCAAGCGTAAAACTGTCGGTTCAGCATAAGGAGCAGTAGAGTATGGCTAAGAAAAAGATCAAAAAGAGCGTCGCGAGAGGTGTCGTCTATATCGCGGCTACTTTCAACAATACCGTCATCACCGTGACCGATGAGATGGGCAATGTTCTGACCTGGAGCAGCGCCGGTGCGCTGGGCTTCAAGGGAAGCAAAAAGTCCACGCCCTATGCGGCACAGCAGGCGGTCGAAGATGCCATGAGCAAGGCCAAAGAGTACGGAATCAAAGAGGTCGGGATCAAAGTCCAGGGCCCCGGTTCCGGTCGGGATACGGCTGTCAAGTCCGTCGGTGCCGTCGAGGGGATTCGTGTGATCTGGTTCAAGGATATCACGCCGCTGCCCCACAACGGATGCCGTCCCCCGAAAAAACGCCGCGTCTGATGATGCCGTTTTTCGGGTTGAGCGAATATTACTGAATAACGAACAAGAAAAAAGTCAAAAGGTAAACAGATGGCAAGATACAGAGGTCCCAGAGAAAAACTGGAGCGGAGACTCGGAGTCGATCTCGGTCTCAAGGGCGAGCGTCGTCTCGCCGGCAAGAGTGCGCTGGAGAAGCGCCCCTATCCTCCCGGGCAGCACGGTCAGCGCCGGACCAAGATCAGCGAATACGGCCTGCAGCTGCGCGAAAAGCAGAAGGCCAAGTTCATGTACGGTGTCAGCGAAAAGCAGTTCCGTGCAATTTTCCAAGAAGCCAACCGCCGCGAAGGCAACACCGGTGAGCTGTTGATCCAACTGCTGGAACAGCGCCTGGACAACGTGGTCTACCGTATGGGCTTCGCAACGACCCGCGCTTTTGCCCGACAGCTGGTCAACCACGGTCACATCCTGGTCGACGGCAAGCGGGTGGATATTCCCTCCTACCGGGTCAAGCCCGGCCAGAAGGTCGAAGTGCGCGAGAAGAGCAAAAACAACCCCCAGATCCAGCGGGCGATGGAACTGACCAATCAGACCGGGATCGTCGAGTGGGTGGATGTGGACAAAGAGAAGCTCTTCGGAATCTTTACCCGGATTCCCGAGAGAGAAGAGATCTCCATCCCCGTTGAAGAGCGTCTGATCGTCGAGCTTTACTCCAAGTAAAATTAGCAAAGGCTGGCTTATGAGAAAAATTAAAACCGCGCCTTTTCTGCCCAGTGAGGTGGAAATCAATGAGATCAGCGAAAACCGGGCGCAGGTGATCGCCTACCCTTTCGAGAGCGGTTATGCGGTGACGTTGGCCCATCCTCTGCGGCGGTTGCTGCTGGGAAGCTCCATCGGATACGCTCCCATCTCTCTGAAGATCGAAGGTGCCGCCCACGAGTTCGACTCGATCCGTGGGATGCATGAGGACATCGCTGTCTTCATCATCAACCTCAAGAATATCCGTTTCAAGATCAACGAGGGGCTGGACCGCGCCGTAGTCAGCTACAGCTTCAAGGGCCCCAAAGAGGTCAAGGCCGGCGATCTGAACAACGATCAGGTTGAGGTGGTCAACCCCGAGTTGCCTCTGGCAACACTGAACGAGGACGGAGAGCTGGAGTTCACTTTGGAGATCGCCAAAGGGATCGGCTACGTTCCCAGTGAAGACCTGCGGGACGAGATCGACAGCGATGCCATTGCGCTGGACGCCTTCTTCACCCCGGTCCGCAAAGCCAACTATACGATCGAGAACGTGCTGGTCGAAGACAATCCCGACTACGAGAAGATCGTTTTCGAGATCGAGACCGACGGACAGATCGCTCCGGTGACGGCTTTTGCCAACGCATTGGAGACGATGCACAAGCAGATGTCGGTTTTCGGGAACGTCATGAACCTGGACCTCCAGCGTGAGAACGAGAGTGCGGGTGCCGGCAGTGAGCTCAAAAGTTTCCTGGTTCCTGTTGACACCCTGGGACTGGGTGCCCGGAGCTTCAACTCCCTGGATCGTGCCGGGATCAAATACCTGGGAGAACTGGTCCTGATGGGCGAGAATGAGCTCAAAGAGATCAAGAACCTGGGCAAAAAATCCCTGGATGAGATCCAGGAAGTTCTGGCGGAGCATGGCTTCGGTCCCGATTTTGAGCTGGACGAAGAGACCCGTGCAGCCCTGAGCAAGAAAATCGCACAACTAAAAGAATAACAAAGGACAGCCATGAGACATAGACATGGATATCGCAAACTGGGCCGCAAATCCCAGCATCGCGCCGCGTTGCTAAAAAATCTGGCCATCGCCCTGACGGAGCATGGACGGATCGAGACGACCCTCCCCAAAGCCAAAGAGCTGCGGAAATATTACGAGAAGCTGATCAGCAAGGCCGCCGAGGGGGATTTCAATGCCCACCGTGCTGTCTTTGCCCAGCTTCAGGACAAAGAATCCACCAAAAAGCTGGTCGAAGAGATCGCTCCCGAGTATAAGGAACGCAACGGCGGATACACCCGGATCATCAAGACCCGGGTCCGCAAAGGCGATGCCGCGGAGATGGCGATTATCGAACTCGTCTGAGTTCTGCTATAATTCCGGACCTCTTGCGTCCGGCCCTTCAATATGCGCCCATAGCTCAGCTGGATAGAGCGTCGGATTCCGGTTCCGAAGGTCGGGGGTTCGAATCCTCCTGGGCGTACCACTCCACATTTCCCTTTTAAAAAAATGCAACCTAAGTCGCTTGTAAATCCCTGAATTTATGCTTATATGAATTGTAGTATGTGCTACAATAATCCGAGCAAGAGAAAGAGAGGTACAATGACAAATAAACGTGTTTTATTGCAACGTGCCGAAGAGCAGTTCCTCAAAAGAGACTATAACAACGCTTTGAAAATATACAGTCTGCTTCTTCGGGACTATCCCCAGCTCAAAGATGCGCGCATCGGAGTCTTCCTGAGCGATATGGGCCTGGAGAGCGACGAGGATGCTCAGGCGCTTTTTGACTACTATCAGGCGATCAAAGGTTCCAACGAAGATGCCGAAGAGATTATCGATGAGTTGATGCAGACGATCTATGCCACAAGGGTTGTCATCCAGGAACAACTGCTGGGCGGATTGGAAGAGGCGGAGATCGAAGAAGGGATCCGTTACAGCGACTTCATCGATCTGGTGGAAGAGAAGGGCAGCTTTCGGGAGGCCTTTGAAGATATCATGTTCTCGACCCGTGTCGTGATCCGTACCCGGGAAGAGTTCATCGATTTCATCCAGCGGCTGATTGAGGCCGGATATCGGGAGATGGCCCTGGGATATCTGGATTCTCTGGCGGAGAGTTTTGGCCAGGATCAGGAGATCTATGCCCTCTACCATCTGGTGAAAGATGAACAAAAGTGATCGTTCCTTTCCAAACGGAATCTCTCCGTGAATTGACCGACAATACCCAGGAGCTTGAGGAAGGCCGTCTGCTGCTGGCGACAGCCCAGAATGCTCCCTATAGGAAAGCACTCGAGGAATCGACGCCCACTCTGACACCCAGGGAGCTGATCGAAGCCTGGGGGCTGGAGGGGATGAAGGTCGTCGGTGTGACTGGAACCAACGGGAAGACCACGACGACGGCGCTTCTCTACTCCCTTCTGATTGACCTGGGATACTCGGCCGCTCTGCAGGGAACCCGGGGACTCTTTGTAGACGATCGAGCCATCGAAGAGAAACATATGACGACACCGTCGATTCTGGAAACCCTCTGGAACATGAAGCGTGCCAAAGAGGCGGGGGCGGATTATTTCGTGATGGAGGTGAGCTCACATGCCATCGATCAGGAGCGGATCGAGGGGATCGACTTCGCCCTGAAGATCCACACCAACGTCACCCGGGACCATCTGGACTACCACGGCACGGTCGAGGAGTATCGGCGGGTCAAAAGCCGCTTTTTCGCCGACAGTGCCCCCAAACTGCTCAATAAAGACGAGATCAAAGCGATTCACTTCAATGCGAACAACGCCTACACCTACGGGATTGAAGAGCCGGCGACCTTCAAAATTATGGCCTATTCGCTTCAGGGAGGTATCAGCGGGGTGATCCAGTACCGGCAGGAGCAGGAGGCCTTCTTCTCCAATATGATGGGGCTCTTCAATCTCTACAACCTGACGGCGGCCATTGCGGGGGTCAAACTCCTGACCGACCGTCCCCTGGCGGAGATCTGTGAACAGGTTGAGTATTTCGGCGGGGTCAGCGGACGGATGGAGGTGGTGAGCCGGAAGCCCATGATCATCGTCGATTTCGCCCACACCGATGACGGGATGTACCGGGTTCTCGACAGTCTCAAGGACAAGGATTTGGCAGTGGTCTTCGGTGCCGGCGGAGACCGGGACCGGGGCAAGCGTCCCAAGATGGGAGCCGTCGCCGGCCGTTTTGCCAAAAAGATTTACGTCACCAGTGACAACCCTCGCAGCGAAGATCCCGAAGCGATCATCGACGAGATTTTGGTCGGCCTGAAAGGCAAAGAGAATGTCCAGGCGATTGTCGACAGAAGAGAAGCCATCGAGCGGGCCGTCGACGAATTGGAGGAGGGGGAGATCCTGCTGATCCTCGGCAAAGGGGACGAGGACTATCAGGAGATCGCCGGGGTCAAACACCCCTTTGACGACCGGGCTGTCGTACGGGAGATCCTGGCTGCAAAAGGCGAGAGTAACGTATGATCCGCACCCCCCATCTGGCCACCGACGGGATCATCGAGATTTACGAAGGGGATGATTTCAAAGGGATCGTCCTCATCGAACGCAGAAACGAACCCCGAGGCCTGGCCTTGCCCGGCGGCTTTGTCGAGGTGGGGGAACGCGTTGAGGAGGCCTGCGTGCGGGAGATGAGGGAGGAGACGGGACTGGAGGTACAGATCCGCCGTCTGCTGGGGGTCTACAGCGATCCCAGGCGGGATCCCCGCTTTCATACCGTCAGCTGCGTCTTTCTCTGTGAAGCCTCCGGCATCCCAAGGGGTGGGGACGATGCCAAGACGGCTCGGATCTATCCCTTGGAAGCGATCCCGCTGGAGAAGCTCTGTTTCGACCATGCTCAGATTTTTTCCGACTATCTCAAACGCTGATTTTCTTTCCCGCTTTTTTCCGAGCATTGTCACGCTGATTGACAAGATGTAAAGCATGATTTGTCAGAGAAACCCCGAGATCATCCGGGCCTATTTCATCGAAGGAAACTCGAACTTTTCCCCGCTTGTCTGCACCTCGAGATAGCGATGCCAGGCCCGGTAGATCGCCAGGGCGATCCAGGCGAAGGAAAAAAGCAGCAGCGCCCCGGTCAGATGCCAGAGCTCCGGGGTCGTCCAGGCAGCGAACAGGGCCGTAAAGAGCGTTGTCAAATGGATAGAGAGGTGACGCATCGCATACCGGGGATGGATCACCTCATGCATCATGGGAGCGTTGAAATAGCCCTGGGCGTTGAGGTGGAACCAGGTAAGGAAGGGAACGATCTTGTAGGCCATGGCAAAAACAACACTGAGAGCGAACGCGGCATAAAGCGTGTAAAGCGTTTCACTCCAGGCGATTGACAGGGTTGTAAAGTCGCCTACGATCCAGAGGAGCATTGCGGCGGCGAGAGCCCCCATGCCGACCCGCCAGAACCAGACCGTGGCATCGGCGAGGGGGCGTTGGCGCTGGGAGAGCCGCCGCAGAGTCAAAAGCGCATGGATCCCCACCAAAAAGGCGGCCAAGCTTTCAAACCAGGGCTGCAATGCCGGCAGGTTCAGCGCTGCGACAAGCTCCAGAGTCAGCAGCCCCGTAACGAGAGAGGGCAACCATCGAGCGTAGGGTTTGGGATAGGGGGGTGTGACATAGAACATCTCGATGACCTGGAAGCTGACAGCGATGATCAGCAGGGCGATCCATCCCAGCAGCCCTAGCCCCAGATGGACCTGCCGCAGCGCCAGCAGATCGCCCCGGAACGTCCATCCTCCCAGGAGCGCGACCATCCAAAAGCCTAGCAGAACCAGCAGCAGAAGATTGTAGAGGGCAAAGCCCATCCCACGGGAGGAGGCGGAGTGATTCCTCAACAGGTAAAGCCGCCGCAACATTCGCCAGGCGACAGGAAGGAGCCCCACCCCCAGCAGGAGGACTGCCAGGAGGTAGAGCGTAGAGGATCCGCTGCCGAAAGCACTCAGCAGCAGAATCGTTCCGAAAAGGATCGGCCATTGGCTGCGGATCGCCAGAGTGACCGGATCTTTCAGGGCGATTCCTGCCAGGACCGGCAGCATCTGAAAGAGCGCTCCCAGCATAAAGGAGAGCATCACCCCCAGGGTCAGAAGATGGGTGAGAATCAGGCCCTGAGGCGCGGCGGGGTTCAGGGCCGACGGCCCCTGCAGCAGAAGCCAGGTTCCGGCGGCGATCCCCCAGAGAGAACCGGCCAGAAAGAAGCGCAGGACCACGGAGATCGGCGGTGCCTGGTCGAGGGAGAGTCCGCTGTTTTGAAACATCGGTGACTCCTTGTGTGATTTTGGGGAGAAAAAATCCGAACTAAGCCGGAACGCTTTCGGTCTCCAGGAGTTGGGCCAGGTCTGCCGACACGTTGGGGGTGATGAGGATGTGCCACACGCCAGTCGCATCGCAACGGCTGAGATGATTGAGGCGGTGCTCTCTCGCCAGTGCCAGCAGCGGCAGCGGTTCTTTGCGGTGGAGCATATAAAGATAGCTCCCCTCGTCGAGCTCCCGCAGAATGGCAATGGCTTTTTCCAGAGGCTCGGGATGCTCCATCTGTCGTGCGTCCAGAGAACGTTTGGTCACAGCGCCACCTTCTCCATCTCATCAATCAGGGTGCTCTTCTCTTCCGGAGGAAGAACCCGGTCACACATGGCGTAGAGCATCTGCTCCTCTTTCATGTTGTGTTGCTGGAGAAGAATCATCATCGATTCGGCCAGAGAGAGATAGGCATCGCGATCCTGTTTTTCCACCGCTTCGGCCATCTTGCCGATGAGCCCCCGCACCTGCTCGTGTTCGAAGCGCATCACCTGGGTGGGCCCTTCGCTGGAGCCGGTTTTTGCTTCGAAAGCGGGGAAGAGTTCTTCCTCCTCCTTCTTGAAATGGGTCAGGGTGCCGTTGGAAAACTCCAGGAACTTTTTCTCCGCCTCGGCCCAGTTGCCGGCCGCAGCCGCCTTTTCTGCTTCGGCGAAGACCGCATCGCAGGCACGGTGTTCATGGGTCATGTAGTTGGAAATCTGCATCGTAACTCCTTGGTTGAAATCTTAAGACTGTTGAGTAATGATCGCGATTTTTTCCCAAAGCTCCGGGGTCGTGAGCATCGCTTCCACCCGCCCCTGCCAGAGCTCCCGGAATTTGAGGAGCTCTTCGGGCAGGGCTTCTCCCCGAAGGGCCTTTTGCATCAGAGGCATCATCTCTCCGGGAGCGGCAACCGGGGAGGTATCGAGCCGGAGAGTCACCGAAGCTCCGGTGTCGATTCGGGTAAAGCGGACATCTCCTGCGACATCGGAAACACCGAAATGCAGCAGCCCCCGCCGGGAGAAGTGGCCGCCGATTCCGGCGAAGCCCCCTTCGTCACCCGCTCCGCAAATGAAGGCGGCTACGTTGCCGATAACCCCGGTGACCCCTTCGCTTTTGCTCTGCTGAAGCTCTACCCGGATTTCGCTGCGGGTCGGCAGTGCCTCCGGTCCGAAAAGAGCTTCCATCCCCCACCAGGTTAGCAGGAAAGCCCCCGCGACGGTAGGGCAGGAGTGACCGGCCAGTTTGACACAATCCAGGTAACGGATCTCCACAAGTCCCTCCTCGAAAGCTCCCAGGAAATCACCCAGGGGGTCAAAGAGCCGGAAGACCGGTGCCCGATCAAAAAATTCCGGATAGTTCATTCCTTACTCCTCAATGGTTTCATTGTTACAGTATTGTAACGGCTTGTTCTTCCTGACAGCATGACCGTCGTCAATCTTTTCAACATTTTATGCTAAAATTCCTTACAAACCAGACAAAATCACTCAGATTTAAAAGGAGTCACGATGACCACACCCGGAATGCCGCAACCCGCCTATTACATCTTCAAATGCCAGCAGAGTGCCCCTCCGGGGATGCCAAAGCCCAGCTGTGTCCGCCAGGATGACCCCGAGAGTCAGCAGCTCTTTCAGCATCTGGCCCAGCAGTTGATGATGAAAGGGATCATCGGGACGGTTCAGCCGGTGCAAACCGGATGCCTGGGGCGCTGCCAGCAGGGGCCGGTGATGCTGGTCGAACCCGGTCATACCATGTATGTCAACCTGACCAAAGAGAAGATCGACCGGATCATCGAGGAACATATCCTCGGCGGCAAAGTCGTCGAGGAGTATGTGATCCCCGAAGAGTTCTGGGGCGAGCCGGTCAACCCGTCCGAGATGGCGCGCTGAGTTCCGGTCTCCAGGCGGCATATTGCCGTTTTGTTATAATGAAAAAATAGAAAGAAGGGCTGATTCAGTGTTTCTTTCTGAATTTTCAACGTGGCGCTTCTGACGCTGCAAAGGAGTAGCAAGGGATGCAGATCACGATGCTGCAGGGCAAAATCCATCGGGCGACGGTTACCGACGCCAATCTCGACTATGTCGGTTCCATCACCATAGACCGGAAGCTGCTGGAAGCCGCCGGCATGCGGGTGGGACAGAAGGTCGATATCGTCAATGTCAACAACGGTGAGCGTTTCTCCACCTACATCATCCCCGGCGAAGCGGGCCAACGGGAGATCTGCCTCAACGGCGCCGCCGCGAGGAAGGTGCACCGGGGTGACAAGATCATCATCATCGCCTATGCCCAGATGGAGGAGAAAGAGGCCGACAGCTATCGGCCCAGGATCGTCATTCTCAATGACGACAATACCATTGCCCAGGCCTTCGAGGGTCTGGAGTAGGAGCGAAAATGTTTGAAGGTCTCGATCTGAAGAATATGGGCAAGATGATGGAGCAGATGCAGGCGAAAGCCCAGGAGCTCCAGGAGAAGTCCAAAGAGACGATCCTCACCGCCAAAGGGGGCGGGGGTATGGTGCAGGTCAGTGCCAACGGAGCGGGAGAGATCATTGATATCACAATTGACGATTCGCTCATGGAGGATAAAGAGGCTCTCCAGATACTGCTCATCAGTACCATCAACGATGCAATGAAGATGGTAGAAGACAACAAAAAGGCCCAGGCGATGGGAATGCTGGGCGGCCTCAACCCCTTCGGTGGAGGCGCATGAAGCCCCGAACCGAGCTCAAAACTCTGCTGGAAGCGATCGAGCGGGACAATCTGGTGGCGATCCGCAAGCTTCTGGGTGAGGGGAAGGTCGATCTCGATGCCGAAGTGGTGATCGGGGAGGAGTATGATCTGGACGAACCGGACGAGATTCCGCTGCTCTTTTATGTCATCATGAAGGGGATCAGCCTGGAGGCTTTGGATCTGCTGCTGAAGGCGGGTCTGGATCTGGACTATACCAACCGTGAGGGGCTGGGGGCTCTGGATATCGCCATCAAATACCGCCGTCCCGATATCGTCCGTCTCTGCAAAGAGCGGGGGATCAGTCTCGATCAGAGCCGCCGCAAAAGCGGGATGACCCCCCTGATGCTGGCGGCGGCCTTCAACGATACGGAGATGGTGGAGTATCTGCTGCAGGAAGGGGCCGATATCAATGCGGTAGACCGTTACGGGATGACCGCCCTGGACTACGCCCGAAAGATGGGGCAGGGTCGTGTCAAAGAGCTCCTGGAAGAGCATGGAGCGAAACATCGGCATTATCAGGATTGATACCGAATCGTTTGGAGAGAGTGAACTGGAGCAACACATAGCGGCGGCAAAACCGCAAACCGCCTTTCGGCGGCAGATCTTCTCGACTCAATGGTAGCTAAAAGAGGGGAAAAGGAAAGAGGAAACAAGGAGAGAAACTCTTTCCTGCAAATCACAGTAAAAACAAGGAGCTCTCGGAAGGTCGACCCGCATCGACCTTCTGATAGTGCTAGTATAGGCCAGGCTTATAAACCGTCAGCCAATGAGGGGTAAACCAGTGGTTAATCAGAGTAAAAAAGTACGAAATCTCTTCGAAAACCTCCCGGAAGAGGAGGAGTTTTCCCTCTGCGGTATCGACGAAGCGGGCCGGGGACCCCTGGCCGGTCCCCTGGTGGTGGCAGGGGTGATCCTGTTGCAGAGGATCAACGGATTGCAGGACTCCAAAAAACTCGATGCGAAACGGCGGGAGCGGCTCTATGAGCGGATTCTGGAGCGCAGCCGTTACCATCTGGTGGTGATTCCGCCTGCCGAGATCGATGGGCACGGCATCTCCTGGTGCCTGCGCAAGGCCCTGGCGGAGATCGTGGCGGTCTTGGGAGAACCGGGGGTGCGCTTCCTCTTCGACGGGAACAGCCGCTACGGCGTGATGGAGATCACCACGATGGTCAAGGCCGACGGCAAGATCCGGGAAGTGAGCGCCGCCAGTATTCTGGCCAAGGTGACACGGGACCGGATCATGGTGCAGCAGGCGCAGATCTACCCCCAATACGGTTTCGAGCAGCACAAAGGCTACGGCACCGCCGAACATCTGGAGGCGATCGAACGCTACGGCCTCTGCCCCATCCACCGCCGAAGCTTTCATCTCAAAAAGCTCTCTGACGTGCCGACGCTTTTTTAAACCAAAAATCTATAAGTGCATGATTGCATTCCCAAAGTTTCCGGGCTTCTTTCCTTCATTTCTTTTTTCTTTGTTTCATGACAAAGAAAAAGAGAAACGAAGCAAAGAAAAAAGAAAGCGCGAGTTACTGCCGTCACTCAGAAAGTGCCAGGGGAATTGAGGATTGGGAATGGAGAATTTTTCTTCTCGCTCCCACGCTCCTGCGTGGGAGTGTATTATAGGTGTTTTGTATGCAGAAGCAGATTTTTTGCATGTAAGATTCAGGTATGCATTCCCACGCGGGAGCATGGGAACGAGTTAAAAAAAGAGCAGCAGTTTTTCCGGAGGCAGGATGACGGTACACTTTTTTGTGTGGATCGACTCTTCTGATGCTTTTCCCTTCATCTCCAACAGCAACTTTTCTTCAGCATCATAAAGATCCCAATAGTCCACCCCCGGACCGGAACGATGCACCGCCCGGAGGGTGAGCCGGTTGGGAACATTCTCTTCCGGTTGGACAAAGCGGAGATTTTCTGCCCGGATGGCGCACCATTTTGGCGTTGTCTCGGGCCAGTTCTCCCGTGTGACGATCAACTCCTCGGGGAAGCCCTCCAGTCGAACGCGTAAACTATCCCGATCGAAGGATTGGATCCGAAAGATATTCCGGAAGCCCAGATAGCGGGCACTCTCCCGATCGGCAGGGTGTTCCCAGAGCTCAGCCGGCGTTCCCTCCTGGCGGATCTTTCCGTTGATGATGAGGTGGATCCGATCCGCCAGGGCGAAGGCCTCCTCCATATCGTGGGTAATAAGCAACATCGTGGTGCCCTCCAGCCGTTGCAGGGAGCGGGTCAGGTCCCAGAGTTCCCGGCGCAGTGCCGGATCGAGGGCGCTGAAGGGTTCGTCGAGGAGTAGGAGTTCCGGCCTGGGAGCCAGGGCCCGCACCAGAGCGACCCGCTGGCGCTCCCCGCCGCTGAGGGTCTCGGGTCTGCGTTTCAGTAGCGGAGCGATGCCGGTGGCGTCGATGAGGCGCTGCAGATGCTTTTCATGGGTGTCACCGCGCAGCCCTCGGGCTCTGAGGCCGTAGCGGAGATTTGCCTCTACATCCAGGTGGGGGAAGAGGGCCAGATGCTGAGGCAGGTAGCCGAAGCCCCGCGCTTCGACGGGGGTGCGGGAGATCTCTTCCCCTCTGAAACGGATCTCCCCGGCAGAGGGGGGCTCCAGGCCCAGCAACAGCTTGAGCAGAGTGCTTTTGCCCGCTCCCGAAGGCCCCAGCAGGGCGTGGGAAGCTCCGGTGGGGAGTTTCAGGTCGATGGGGCCGAGACGGAAATCCCCGGCCTTGGCCTCCAGTCCGTCGAGCACCATCATAGTTGAATCCTCCCCAGGAGTTTGCGGGCCAGGAAGAGAGCCGCAAGCCCAATCGTGACCAGGATCAGAATCAGCACCACCGTTGCGGGAATATCCGCAGTCTCCAGGCGCATATAGATGGCGATGGGGAGGGTCTCGGTGCGCATGGCCATCGTCCCGGCGACGGTGATGGTGGCCCCGAACTCCCCCAGAGCCTTGGCCCAGCTGAGAATTGTGGCGGCGACGAGCCCCCGTTTTGCCAGGGGGAGGGTGACGGTGCGCAGCACATGTCCGGGGGACGCTCCCAGGGTCCGGGCGGTGGACTCCAGCTCTACCGGGACTTCATCGAAGGCGCTTTTGACCATCCGGACGCTGACGCCGAGGATCGTGACGAACTGGGTGAGGACGATCCCGGCGAAGGCGAAGACGAAGGTGACCAGATGTTCCTGGACCCACTCCCCGGCGGGATTGTTGAAAAAGATCAGCAGCATCGCTCCCAGGGCCGCCGGGGAGACGATCATGGGAAACTCCAGCAAGGTATCGATAAGTTCGCACCCCCGAAAGCGGTAGCGGGAGAGGGCGTAACCGGCGGGGATGGCCAATCCCAGGGCCAGCAGCGTCGCCAGGGTCGCCGCCTCCAGGCTCAATCGGATGGAGAAGAGGGTTCGCGGGGAGTGGAGTGCCCGGCTGAACTCCTGAGGATCCAGGAAATACCCCAGGGAGAGGATCAGCCCTCCGTAAAGCAGGAGAATGACGAAGGCGGCGAGAACGGTGTTGCGTTTAAAATTCATGGTGTCTGATTGAGAATGGAGAGTGGAGAATGGAATTCTCTGAAAAACCTTTGTCATTCCGGACCTGATCCGGAATCCAGGGCTTGGAATGGCTGCGAAACTGTGGATCCTGAATCAAGTTCAGGATGACGATATTCCCACATCGGTTTGAAATGTCGAAAGGAGCTATTATCTTCATTGGGCGATCCACTCCCTGGGGACTTTGTACTCCCCGCCGACGGGTTTTTTTGCTCCGATCCACTTTTCGGCCGTCTGCGGGGAGGGGAAGTAGTGGTATCTGGCGAAGATTTTTCGCCCTTCGGGGGAGAGGAGAAAATCGATGAAACGTTTGGCCAGATCGGGGTGGCGACTGAAACGGGAGACGGCGATGGGGATGTAGCCGATACGTACCAGTCGGGAGGCTTTGATAGGGACGGTTTCGATACGCTTGGGGTCCCAGTGGCCGAAGACCCGCCAGCCGATCACCGTATCGACCTGGTGGAGGCTGACGGCGGTAGCGGTTTTGGCGCAGGAGGCGGTGTAGTTGATCAGATTCTTCCGAAAGGCCTTTTTCTGCTCCGGAGTGAAGTTCTTTTCCAGAATCTCCACGGCGTAGGCACCGAGACAGACACCGTCGGGGTTGGCGATGGCCACTTTGATCCCGGGACGGGTGAGATCTTCCAGCGAGTGGATCCGTTTGGGATTGCCTTTGGCGACGGTGATGGCGGGGACCAGATAGACGATAATCTTTTCACTTTTGGGATCGACGAGATGCTGCCGTTTGGCGATCTCCATATAGTCGGAGGAACCGGGGAAGTAGAGATCCCCTTTCCGGGTGAGCTTCATCTGGCTCAGCACATAACCCGAGCCTCCGAAGACCAGGTCCACGGGGATCCCGGTCTTTTCGGTGAAGAGACGGGCTGCCTCCTGTGTGGGCGGTTTGCTGGCGCTGCCGGCGAAGATCAGGAGTCGGGGTGTTTCTGCCCAAAGCCCGAGTAACAGAAAGAAGAACAGTAGGGGAATCTTTTTCATCGGAATCACCGTTATGTATTTTTGGAAATAACGATTAGATCATAACATATCTTTAGGTAAAAGTTAAAGGGTCATCGTGCCAGGATGATCTGTTGCGGATCGATGGAGGCGTAGAGATTCTCTCCCGCTTGAAGGGTGGAGAGTTCTGAATCGTGGGGGAGGAGAGCGATCAGAGGCTGGCTGCCGGGGAGCCGCAGATGGACTTCACTCTGTTGGACGCCCTCTTTGAGACTCTCCACGGTGCAGGGGAGGAGATTGGAAACCTCCGTTTCGGGCTCAGTGGCGTGGAGACGGACCCAGCCGCTTTTGGCCAGGACATAGACCGGCGTGCCGGGTTCCAGGCCCATCCGCTGCGCGCTGGTACGGGTGACGAAGGCATCCAAACTGAAGGACTCTTCGACATTCAGACGGATCCGGCAGCCTACCGCATCGCCTTCGAGGGATTCTACCGTGGCGAACCACTGATTGCGGGCACTCGTCTGGAGGGTCAGCCGCCGCCCCAGAGCCAGGAGATCCTCCAGCGAATCGCTCTGGCGCTCCAGGAGATCGAAGAGCTTCTGCTGCAGCGTCTGAAGCTCCCGGTAGATCCGGATATATTCGTGCCCTCTGGGAGTGAGCCGGGTGCCTCCTCCTCCGCTGCCGCCGGTGCTGCGGATCACCAGAGGTTCCCCCTCGGCGGCACTCATCTCGTTGAGGGCTTCCCAGGCGGATTTGTAACTCATTCCCATGGCTTTGGCCGCCTTGGCGATGGAGCCGTGCCGGTCGATCTGCTCCAGCAGCTCGATCCGCCCCGGACCGAACCAGGCCCGTTCACGATCTTCAAACCAGAGATTTCCCCGGACCTTCATTCCTCTTCACCCTTGTCCAGAAGGTAGCAGAAACGCAGTCCATGGAGAAAGATCGCCCAGGAGATATAGATCCAGAGAAAGAGAAAGAGCAGCGTGCTGAGTCCGCCGTAGATGCTGGTGTAGGTTTTGTTGTAGAGGATATAGAAGAGAAAGGCGCTTTTGGCCAGGTACCAGATCAGCGAAGCGATGAAAGAGCTTGTCAGGGCAGCGCGGGGAGCAATGTGCCCCCGGGGAGAGAACTGGTAGGCGATATAGAAAAGGAACCAGATGATCAGATAGGGAAGGAGGTAGTAGATATGGAGGGTTCCGGCGATCCCCAGCTGTTCCAGATAGTGTCCGATACGTTGGGAGAGCCAGAAAGAGCTTCCCAGCATCATCGGCAGGAAAAGGAGCAGAAAAAAATAGGTACGAAAGGCCCCGAAGGCACTCCGCTTGGGGGTTTCAAAAATATCATTGACGATAAAATCATAATCTTTGAAGAAGAGTACTGCGGCGACGATCACATAGCCGATACCGATATAGCCCAGTTTGTCGGCATTGGCCACGAACTGATCGATATGGGCCATAATGGTAGCGGAGTCGGAGGAGACCAGGTTTTTGGCGATGAGTTCATGGAGTTTTCCGTAGGCGGTGTCGAAGATCGGCATATGGGTGAAGAGCACCAGCAGGATCACCATGAAAGGGATGATGAAAAAGAGCGTGCTCCAGCTCATACTGGCGGCATAGAAGCCGAGGCGATCGTCGAAGAGGTCTTTGAAAAAATCCCGGATGAAGAGCCAGTACTCTTTGAGGAGGGATTTTTTCGATTTCAGCATTTATTTGGAAACTGCCTCTTTGTGTTTGCATTTGAAGCAGACATAGACATCCCCGCTCTTGAGGTGCTTGACCCCCATCAGGTAGCCGCATTCGGGGCACTTTTTGTTCACCGGCTCGAAGTTGGCGATAAATTTGCATTTGGGATAGTTGGCGCAGCCGTAGAAGGTGCCGCGGCGCCCCTGGCGCTCGATGAGCTTGCCGCCGCATTCGGGGCAGGGGACCTCCAGCTCCTTTGGCGGGGTGAGGGGTTTGGCGTTTTTGCACTTGGGGTAGGCGCTGCAGGCGAGGAATTTGCCCCGACGGGAGTTCTTGATCACCATGGGGGCGCCGCATTTGTCGCAGATCTCATCCGTTGCTTCGGGCTTTTCCGGTTCGGTGCCGTCGAGATTGCGGCTGTAGCGGCACTTGGGGAAGTTGCTGCAGGCGATGAACTCCCCGTAGCGCCCTTTGCGTTTGAGCAGCTCCGATCCGCATTCGGGGCACTTCTCTCCGATGGGTTCGGCCACCTTGAGTGAAGGGATCGATTTTTTCCCCTCGGCGATCTTTTCGATGAAAGGTTCGTAGAACTCCAGCAGGACCTTCTGCCAGTCCTCTTTGCCCTCGGCGATCTTGTCCAGGGTCTCTTCCATCCGGGCGGTGAAGTTGCTGTCGACAATCTCCGGGAAGTGCTTCTCCAGCATCTCGATAACGGTAAAGGCGATCTCGGTGGGGTGAATCCGTTTCTTTTCGATCTCGATGTATTTGCGGTTCTGCAGGATCGTGATCGTCGGCGCATAGGTACTGGGGCGGCCGATCCCCAGGGATTCGAGCTTTTTGATCAGGCTCGCCTCGTTGTAGCGCGGCGGTGGCTCGGTGAAGTGCTGTTCCGCTTTGATATCGCTCAGTTCTACCGGCTGTTTTTCCTGGAGCTCCGGAAGGAGTTTGTCCTTTTCGCTGTAGCCGGTGACGCGGTAGAAACCGTCGAAGATCAGCTTGCGGCCGGTAGCTTTGAAGACCGATTTCTCCCCCTCGAAGAGGATTGTCTGGGTCTCGAACTCCGCCTCGGTCATCTGGCAGGCCAGGAAGCGGTTGTAGATGAGGCGGTAGAGTTTGAGTTCGTCAGGGGCCAGATATTTGGCCGCCTTCTCCGGCGTGAACTCGGTCATCGTGGGGCGGATCGCCTCGTGGGCCTCCTGGGCACCTTTGGCTTTGGAGGCGTAATATTTGGGTTTGGCGGGCAGGTAGCGGTCGCCAAACTGCTCCTGGATGAAGTGCCGTGCCTCGGCCACGGCCTCTTTGGCCAGGTTGAGGCTATCGGTTCGCATATAGGTGATGACCCCCATGGTCCCCTTGTGGGTCTTGACCCCTTCATAGAGCTTCTGGGCCACCATCATGGTCTTTTTGGGAGAGAATCCCAGCTGGGTTGAGGCGGCCTGCTGGAGGGTGGAGGTCATAAAGGGAGGCGGTGTCTTGCTCTTGCGGCGGGCGGTTTCAATGGAGCCGACTTTGAAACTCTCCCCTTTGGCCGATTGGACGATGCGTTGGGCCGCCTCCTCGTTTTTGAGGGTCATCTTTTCGATCTTTTTGTCCTCGAAGCTGTAGATGTCGGCGTCGATACTTTTCTCGAAGATCCCCTGGATGCTCCAGTACTCTTCGGGTTTGAAGGCCTTGATCTCCCGTTCGCGGTCGACGACGAGCTTGAGGGCCGCACTCTGGACCCGACCGGCGGAGAGACCCTTCTGGATCTTGTTGGCCAGGAGGGGCGAGAGCTTGTAGCCGACAATCCGGTCCAGCAGGCGTCGGGTCTGCTGGGCATCCACACTCTGCATATCGATATGCCTCGGATTCTCCAGGGCATGCTGAATGGCGCTTTTGGTGATCTCGTGAAAGACGATGCGGGGCAGACTCTCGGGATCTTTGCCGATGGCTTTGGCGATATGGTAGCCGATCGCCTCTCCTTCACGGTCCTCATCCGTCGCGATATAGACGGTCTCGGCCTCTTTGGCCAGTTTTTTGAGCTCTTTGACCGTGGCGCTGGCATCTCTCGGGATGGTGTATTTGGGGATGAACTTCCCCTCTTCGACGGTGATACCGAAGCTGCTTTTGGGCAGATCCCGGATATGCCCCTTGGAGGCGACGACTTTGTAGTCCTTGCCCAGAAAGTTGCTGATGGTCCGCGCTTTGGCGGGCGACTCGACGATGATGAGGTTTTTCATATATATGGTTGCCTGTGGTAATTTTTCCGGCATTGTAACATATGGGGGAATTGAGGATTGAGAATTGAGAATGGAGAATGGGGGATATTTTACTCCTTTCACCCGTTCCCGGGGCAATGTAACAGTGTGTGATACCCGATTTCTTCATGCGCGTTGAGGTGATATGATAAAATTTCCGAAAACGTATGGAGGTGAAAAAATGGAAGAAAAGGTCCTTGAAGTGATGCAAAAAAGTGGAGAACCGATGAAAAGCGGTGATATCGCCAAGATCCTCGGCGTCGATAGCAAAGAGGTGAGCAAAGCGATCAAAAAGCTCAAGGAAGAAGGGAAGATCGACTCCCCCAAACGCTGCTACTATCAGGCGAAGTGAGGAGGTCTTCGGAAATTTTAAATCGGCTTGACAAAAATTGTCAAGTCCTTTAAACTCCTAACTCCTAACTCCTAACTCCCTATGTTCTATACTCCGCATTGATCTTCACATACTCGTAGCTCAGGTCGCAGCCGTAGGCGGTGAAGCTCCCCTCTCCGATTCCCAGATCGCAGCGGATTTTGAACGAATCCTGTTGCATGATTTTGTAGGCTCTCTCCTCCCGCTTAGCATCGAGTTCTCGATGTTCGGCATCGTAGATGAGCAGGTCGTCGTAGTGAATCGTCAGCTTCTCCTCGTCGCACTCGATCCCGCTGGCGCCGATGGTGGAGGCGATCCGGCCCCAGTTGGGATCTTCGCCAAACAGCGCGGTTTTGACCAGCAGGGAGTTGGAGAGGTTGGTCGCGGCGACAGCGGCCTCCTCGTCGCTGGCAGCGCCGGTCACTTCGAAAGCGACCACCTTGTTGGCCCCTTCGCCGTCTTTGAGGATCAGCATCGCCAGTTCGAACGTAAGCCGCCGGAGGGCTTCGGCGAAGGCTTTCCGGTCGTAGACGCCGCTGGCACCGTTGGCCATCAGGTAGACGGTATCGTTGGTGGAGGTGTCGCCGTCGACACTGATCCGGTTGAAGGATTGGGCGACGGCTTCTTCGAGGAGATCTTCCATCTCGTCGGCAGGAACCGTGGCATCGGTGGCGATGAAGCAGAGCATGGTCGCCATGGCGGGGTTGATCATCCCGGCCCCTTTGGCGATGGCGGCGATGCGGAAACGCTCGCCGTTTTCGAGCTCCACTTCGAAACAGAGCTCCTTTTTGAAGCTGTCGGTGGTCAGAATCGCCCGGGCGGCGGCATCAGAGTTTCTGGCATTGTAATCGAGCTTGTCAAGGGCGCCGACAATCTTGTCAACCGGCAGGCGATAGCCGATGACCCCCGTAGAGCTCATGACGGGATTGTCGGCTTTCGCTTCCGAGGGGAGGGAGGCCAGGATCGTTTCGATGTCCCGGATTCCCGCTTCACCGGTCATGGCGTTGGCGTTTTTGGCGTTGACGAGGATGAAATTCCCCTCGAAAGTTTTGCCGTAGCGCAGGGCATGGCGGATGGGGGCGGCTTGGAAACGGTTGGTGGTGTAAGTGGCGGCGATGCGGCAGGGGACTTCACTGCGGATGAAGGCCAGGTCCCCCTGACCGGGGTCGGGGCGGAGTCCGGCATTGACAGCGTCGCAGTTGAAGCCCTGGACATTGGCCAGGCCGTTTTTGAGGGAGTAGAATGTGAACATTGGATGCTCCTCGTGATTGGATGTGCGTATTATACGTAATCCAACAAAAAACCGGGGACTTGTTCTATAAGCAGTTTTATTAAAAATTAAGCATTTATATTCATATAATTATTAAGGTTTATATAAAGGGAGTGATGATGCGAAAAGGATTGATTGGCTTGATAGCAATGAGTGTCGTAACCTTGGCCTGTCCTCCCCGTACTCTCCACGGTGCAGCGGATCGGATCGTGCGAAAAGACGGCTGGGTACTGAAAATCTGGGTGACGGCCAAAGGAACCCGGAGTGAAGGGCACATCTCCCACCTTTATTATAACGGTTCGGAGGTCTGCCCCGTCAACGGTAAAATGAAAATAACCACTCCCCTGGGAACACTACGATATCTCGATGCGCCCCATCGTTGGGGATGGCACGGGTGGGAACCGGTTTCGAAGCGTGTGTTGATAGCTCCCTGAACATAGAAATACTTTTCGTTCAGAAAAGGGGGGAAAAGGGGTAAAAATTTCCATCATGATTGGGAGATGATCGATGAAATATCTGATAGGGATGATCGGATTGGGTATTGTCCTGCTGGGAGCCGGTGAATGGCAGAAAACGGATTGGAAAAAAGTAGGCATTGTCAGTGATTACGATTGCGAAAGGTGTACGGACGGTTATAGCTATCAAGGATGGCGATTTACTCAAACGGCACAGTTGGGAATTTATCATCCGGTTGTTTCTATCCCTCAGACCGGATCGGGATACTGCGATCACCAATGTCTCACAGCATCCGACGATTCATCCGGTGAAACAGGTTACTATGACGCGATCGGGGGGATGAGGGGCTATCGTAACGGGGAAAATTTGGTGGCACTTTGGTTTTATCGCCATGCGACGGGGGGCCGATCTTATCGGAGGGTTATTACTATCGTTGCATCGAAAAAAACGGAAAGCTTTATAAAGAGGGGAAAATCCATGCAATCTCCGGGCCGGATTGGCTGGATGCCAACCAACCGGAAGAGTGTTCCAATGCGGCTGAAAAACCAAGGCCTTTGATTTCGCCGAAAGCAGCGCAAAGCGGGGTTGCTTCTCCGGTAAAAACTTTTCATTACAGCGGATGGACGCAGGATCGTCTTGCTTCGACATTGACGTTGAAGATCACCCCAGGCGGATCGATCGAAGGGGTTTACACGGTCAAAGGAAAATCATCTCCACCGGGACAGCCGTGTTGGACCAGTGCCCGTATCCCTTACCGTGGCCATCTGACCGGAATGTCCCATCCGGCGGCAAAAGGGACACTGGAAGCGGCCCATGTATGGTGTCCCGGAAATCCAAACGGTTCCGGAATGGATGTGCCCGCAGAGATTTTCCGAATGTGGTTCCAAAAGGGTAAAGGCTTGATTCTGGATATCGGGAATCAACACTACAGGGTGGTCTATTCAGATCCCTTCATCAATCCTTTTTCGGGGGTGAATGGTACTTTGCCTACGGGTGCGTCGACTTTCCCGGCCGGAAAATGGCAGACCACATTTGGAACGATGATACTGCAAATGAAAAACGGTCATATGAGCGGGACCTATACCCATGACCATGGTCGGATCACGGGAACCATGAGGGGGCGACGGCTGGTCTGTCAATGGTTTGAGGCTCCGACTTATCGTCCCGCTCATGATGCAGGAGAGTGCTATTTCAATTTTTCCGACGATGGACGCTCATTTACCGGGAAGTGGCGATATGGGTTTGGCACCGGCCGGTGGGACGGGGACTGGACGGGTCGAAAAATCGAAGAACAGAGGATGAAACGATGAGAAAATATCTTTTGATCATGTTGTTGTTTGTCTATGGGGCGGCTGCCGCTAGAAATTTTTTGAGTGCTGACCTGGACCACAACGGCAAGCCCGAACAGCTTTTTTGGATCAAAGCCGGGGAAGATGGGATGGGAACCTACTATTTTCTAGAAGTTCGCGATGATAATGGAAAGGTGCTTTGGAGATCGAAGGCTACCAAGGACCCGGAAAATCCTTTTTTTGTCGCCGAGACCGATTTTGGCGTGTCACTTCCCGAACTGCTGGCGGATGTTGACAGAGACGGAGCATCGGAGTTGATCATTCCCGAACCGCAGAGTGATGTCTCTCCGACCCGTTATCACCGCCTCAAATGGCGCAACGGACGCTTCGAGGCTATGAAACCTGCCTATCTTGCCTATTTCCCATCCGGCAATAAAGGGACAGTGCGTTGGGTTCACAATTTTCTGGAGCCCTTCGGCCAATGGGTTTCGGAGATAAAAGAGGGGAAAACTCCCGGGATGGCCGTTGCAACGATAACTATTTACCCTCGTGCCGTCACACCTGAGGAAACCGAAAAGGAGGCTCGCTTCGGTGTCGCGGTGCTGCGATGGACGAAAAAAGGCGGAAAGATCCTGCGGTGGGTTGAACCGCTACATCCCTTCGGTGAAGAGCCGGAAACTGAAAATGAAACAGAAAGGTGAGAAATGAAAAAATATTTTCTACTGATTGCATTTATTGGATGGCTTTGGGCCGGTTGTCCGCCCAGAGTCTTTGACCGTCCGCCGGACAAAGTCTTCAAAAAAGCGGGCTGGGAGCTGCGGGCCTGGTTGACAGGCCGGGGGACCCGGAGCCTGGGGATCTGGTATCGCCTCTACCATGATGGGAAAGAGGTTTGCCCCATTGACGGAAATCGAACAATCGTTACGCCGCTGGGAAAGCTGGTGTACAAAGAGAATCCGAGACCCTTTGACTGGCATGGCTGGACTCCGGTGGACGATAGGAATCATATATTGTTTGGCTCTAGACTAGCAGCCCTTTCTTTTGAGATACTTCGATAGCCTCTGATTGAGGATATTATACATGGTTTCGTTGGACTTCCTCCAGCGGAACTCGCACTCCTTGAGATGAACTTCAAAGTTTT
>JALVUD010000007.1 GCA_027035765.1 Campylobacteraceae bacterium | reverse complement strand
GAAGACCCCCCCTCTCCCCACTCCGCCAAGGCCGGAGAGGAGGCAATGCTCCTGGAACTGAAACAGCTCCGCATCGAAGTGGCCCGCCTGCGGCAGCTGATGGAGAAATGTTGCGGAGACAGTGTTAAGAGTTGAATATTCGTCGTTAGTCGTTTGAGCGAAGTCGGCAGTCAGCAGTCGTCAGTCGTCAGTCGTGGCGCCTTTGGCGCCGTTATTGGTGTATTGGAGGCGTTGCCAAGTAACGCCTACCAAAACCCTTCACCATTCATCCTTTCGTGAGATAGCAATCCCACGCTACGACCATTACAATTACTAGTTACTCGTTACTAGTTACTAGTTTTTCCCTCATTCTCCCCCGTTTTTCCCTTGCAGCAGCCGAATATGCCCCTTCAGATACTCCGTCTGCCTGAAATCCCCGAATCCATGCCTAGCCAGCATCTCCCGGGTATCCCGCCGGATGAAATCCTCCGCCAGGGGGCATTCGACTCGGCGGATGGCGAAGCGGACCCAGGCCGGCGCCCGGTCCACGTCGAAGTTGTTGTAGTCGAGAACGGCGAAGGTCCCGCCGGGTCTGAGGGCCCGGGCAGCATTGGCAATGATGGCATTGCGCTTCTCCTGGACGAAGCCTTGGAGGACAAAGGATATGAAGACCCGATCGAAACGCCCCGCATACTCCTGAGGCAGCGGTTCATCGATCCGGTGCTCTTCCAAGCGCAGATTGGGATAGCCCGCCGTCTTGCGCCGGAACTGCGCCTGCATCTCCTCCCCGATTTCCAGCCCCAGCACCTCCCCCGCACTGCCGATATGCTCCCGCATCAGCAGCGCATTGCGCCCCGTCCCGGCCCCCAGGTCCAGAATCCGCTCCCCCTCCCGCAGCTCCAGATCGGCGATCGCCCGACGGATAAACGCAGGGTACCACCCCAGGGTGATCAGATTCATCAGCGTATCGTAGTACTGCGCCTCAAAGCCCGTCACCTCAACCTTGGAATCCTCCTGCCGCGGCTCCTGCATTTTTCTCCTTTCTACACTGCCCGTAAATAAGGGTTATGAAAAACCTTCGTCATTCCGGGCTTGACCCGGAATCCAGGTCTGGAATGGCTATTATGCCGTGGATCCCGAATCAAGTTCGGGATGACAAAAAATCATCTGGCACCATAGAATGGACGCCAGTCCTTCGCGTTTTCTTTTTCTTTGCTTCGTTTCGTTTTTCTTTGTCGCGAAAACAAAGAAAAACAAATGAAGAGGGAGCGTAAATCGTGGGATAGCAATCCCACGCTACATAAGCTTTTTCGGTTACTAGTTACTCGTTACTCGTTACTAATTCCCAAACTTCGGTTCCTCACTCCTCACTCCCTCACCTCGCTGAGGGAAAGAGAATCCTCCCATATTTCCCCAGCCAGAGCACAAAGAGCAGGATCCAAAGCGACGCGCTGATGTCGAACCAGGGGGTGAGCGTCCCCCTGGCCACCGCCAGAGAGAGGGCCAGCCGCCCCAGGACCACCACCTGGGTGAAGAGGAAGATCGTTTTCCCCATCCGATCCACCGCCAGCGCCCTGCCCCCGTGGCCCAGGGTCACCCGGGTCCCGAAGGCGATCAGGATCGTGGTCAGAAAGCCCAGCACCAACAGATGCAGCGGCAGATAGAGAGAGGCGTAGCCGAACCAGGCTTCGAAAAACTCCACCGCCGCCCCGGCGAAAAAGCCCAGCGGCAGCCAAAAGAGTGCCAGATGGAGCCCCCAGAGCAGCGGATCGGGGTTGGGAAAAGGCAACTGCGCCCGCAGCACCTCCCGGGTCAGCAGCGCGGCCAGGAGCAGATCCACGGCGAAGAGCCCCTTGGGCCAATACCCCGCCAGAAGCACATGCGCCAGCAGCAGCCCGAAGAGCGCCGGATGCAGCCCCCGGCTCTTGGCATACCCCATCACCCGGCTGAAAAAGGGCACCATCCGAAAGGCGATCACCGCCGGCAGGAAGATCAGGTAGAGATAGATCCCCACCTCCATCCCGTAGTCGAAAAAGACCCCGGCCCGGCAGTGTTTGCAGGGAATCTGCGCCAGCAAAAAGAGCAGATCGGCCAAGACCCCCATCCCGTAGCCCACCAGGATCCAGTACTGATCGCTTCGGGGCTCGGGAGCCCGGGCGTAGATCGGCAGAAAGATCCGAAACGTCAGGGCAAAGGAGACCGCCATGAGCAGCGCCGCGGCATAAAAGGCCTCCGGCAGCCAGAGGGAGAGGTAGAAGCTCACCGCCGCCAGGAGGTTGAGGAGCCAGACCCGCAGGTAGCGCCGGTTCTCGATGGGCGGTTGGGCGCTGAAGCGGGGAAAGGTGGTGTAGGTAAAGCCGTAGAAAAGGTTGGTAAAGACCAGAAAGATCATCCCATAGGCGTGCAGCAGCCGCGCATCGACGGGCAGCATCCCCCTGAAAGCGGGGATAAAGAGCAGCATCACCAGGATGGCGTTGAAAACCCCCAGGGCGAAAAAGGGCTGATGGGGCTGGGAAAAAAAGGCGGCGATTCGGGAAGTTCTCATCTGATTACTCATAATTCTCCATTCTCAATTCTCCATTCTCAATCAGCTTTTCTCGTTGCCCGATGGAAATAGTAGTAGATCCCTCCGGCGGTCAATGCGCCCAGGGGCAGTGCGATATACCAGTAGTCCCTGGCCCAGTGGAGGACATGGAGGATCTCCTCGCCGAAATACCAGGCCAGCAGGATCGTCACCGCCGCCCAGACCATGGCGCTGAGGAAGTTGATCAGCAGAAATTTGGAGGTGGGGTAGCGGGTCATGCCGATGGCGATGGGGATGACGGTGCGCATGCCGTAGAGGTAGCGCTGGATGAAGATGATGGGCCAGCCGTACTTTTTGAGCAGCAGGTGGGCCAGGGCGAATTTGCGCCGCTGGTTTTTGAACTTACGATAGACATATTTACGGTTCCAGCGTCCGATGAAGAAGTAGATCGCATCCCCGGTGAAGCCCCCCAGCCCCGCCGTCAGGATCGAGAGACCGAGATTCATATCGCCGGTGTGGGAGAGAATCCCCGCCATCACCAGGCCCGTCTCCCCCTCCATGATGCTCCAGAGGAAGAGGATCGGATAGCTGTACTCTTTGAGAAACCCCACCAACAGATCGGTCATCGACTCGCCCTTCACCCGAAGTCTCGGGTATTGAAATCGCGACATTATAGTTCGGGAGGGTAAACAATCTCCTGAGAAGTGCTGGTACAATCGGGGTATGAAAGCTTCCGAATACCTCATCGTCCACACCACCGTCGACGACCGCGCCAAAGCGGAGTTCCTCGCCCGCACGATCCTGGAGGCCCGCCTGGCCGCCTGCATCCAGATCGTGCCGATACACAGCCTCTACCGCTGGGAGGGCCGGCTGGAATCGGCCGACGAATACCGCCTGGAGATCAAAACCCGCACCGACCGCTACGACGCCCTCCAAGCCCTCCTCCTGCGCCACCACCCCTACGACACCCCGGAGATCCTGGCGATCCCGGTGACCGGCGGATCGGAGGGATATTTGAGGTGGGTGGATGGGGAGTGTGGAAGCTCTTCCTCTCCGAAAGAGCAAAGCGATCAACATAAGGCAGTAGAGTCCATGAAAAAAGAGTACGCTAAAGATAAAGAGTTGACGGATTTTACGGATCTAGATGTCTAATATTCAGTCCTATATGATTGTAGTTTTACAAAGTTTTTTAATCATCTCTTGTATATAAAAACTTAGTTTATTGCTATAATTTTTTCACTATCAAGGAAGAGTAGACAACATAATGGACCAACTCACCGACCTCAAAGCGATCCTGCACTCCAAGCGGGCCAATATCTACTACCTGGAAATGTGCCGCGTCATGCAAAAAGATGGGCGCGTGGTCTATCTGAGCGAAGACAAAAAAGACAATCGCTACTGGAACCTCCCCATCGCCAACACCACCTGCCTGCTGCTTGGCACGGGCACCTCCGTCACCCAGGCGGCCATGCGGATGCTCTCGCAAGCCGGCGTACTGGTCGGTTTTTGCGGAGGAGGGGCGACGCCGCTGTTTATGGGTGCCGAGATCGAGTGGCTCACGCCCCAGAGCGAATACCGCCCCACCGAGTATGTGCAGCGCTGGCTTTCGTTTTGGTTCGACGAAGCCAAACGACTCGAAGCGGCCAAAGCGCTGCAAAAAGAGCGCCTTGCCTTTATTCTGCGTGTGTGGCGCAAAGATCGCGATTTCCGCATGGAAGGCTTTGAAGCGGAAGCGATCGAAAAGATGGTGGATGGGTTTTCAAAAAAGATCGATCAAGCACCCAATACGGGCAAGCTTTTGCAACTCGAAGCCGATTTGACCAAGCGACTCTACAAATTCGCCGCCAAGCAGACGGGAATGTCGGGCTTTACCCGAGAGCGCAACAACGCCGATCCGGCCAACGACTTTCTGGATCACGGCAACTACCTGGCCTACGGGATGGCCGCCACAACGCTCTGGGCGCTGGGTATCCCTCACGCCTTTGCCCTGATGCACGGCAAAACCCGTCGGGGCGCCTTGGTATTCGATATCGCCGATCTCATCAAGGATGCCATCGTACTGCCCCAGGCCTTTATCAGCGCCAAAGAGGGGGTGGAAGACCAGACCTTCCGTACCCAGTGCCTGCAGCGCTTTGTCGAGCACGGGGCGTTGAGCTTTCTTTTCGATCAGGTCGAAGCGATCGCCCAGCGTTTCGGAGTACGGCCATGATGGTGATCTTTGTCTCCGAATGTGAAAAAGGGGCTCTCAAGCGCACCCGCCGCATCCTCGATAGTTTCGCCGACCGTATCGGCACCAATACCTGGCGCACCGTCATCACTAAAGAGGGGCTAAACACCGTACACAAACTGCTACGGCGCACCGCCATCAAAAACACCGCCGTCGCCTGCCACTGGATCCGAAGCCGCAGCCGCAGCGATCTGTTGTGGATCGTGGGCAATCGGGAAAAATTCAACACTCAAGGCATTGTTCCCGTACATCGCACCTCCATCGATTTGCTCAAACTCTACGAAGAGAACGACTGGAGAGATATGGATCTGATGAAAGCGCTGACGGCCGTTGCCGCGCTTTTTCACGATTGGGGCAAAGCAAGCCGCTGCTTTCAGGAGAAACTACGGGATTCATCGATTAAAGCCGACGCATTGCGTCACGAGTGGGTCAGCGTGATGCTTTTGGGTAGTTTTGTCTCCATCGACCCGGATACCTGGAAAGAGCGCATTCTCAATGATCACATGGATACGGCTTCCATCCTCAAAAAGCTCAAAACATTTCGTTTTGAAGCATTCGCGACACTGCCCTTGGATGCACAGCTGATCGCCTGGCAGATCCTCTCACATCACCGTTTGCCGCTATTGAATGACAAAGACAGAGAGGTGGGCAAAGAGAGCCCCTTGCCCCACCTGGAGGCGTTTTTTTATACTGTATCCGAAAGTTGGGGGTATCAAAACGTCAAGGAAAACGAAGCGCCCTGTTTGGAATTTCCCCAGGGACTCCTTTTGGAGTCGCACAAATGGCGCGCCGAGCTCAAACGATGGGTGCATCGGCTGACCAACGCCGAAGATCGGTTGAAAATGGCCGAAGAAAACGGAATGCTACGCTACATTTTGCACCATAGTCGCCTGGCTTTGATGCTGGGCGATCACAACTACTCCGCTCAAACTGCAAATCCTACATGGCCAAAAACCGTAGAGCTTTTTGCCAATACCGACCGCAAAAACAAAACCTTCAATCAGCGGCTCGATGAACACCTGTGCGGTGTATGTAAAACCGCGCTTTCGATTCTCTATCGATTGCCGCTGTTGCGGGAAGAGTTGCCGCAAAGCCGGAAGGTCGCCAAACTACGCAAACCCTCGCCTGCCCCCTTTGCCTGGCAAGACAAAGCGGTACGCAAAATTGCCGAATTTTACAATCCCAAAGAGCGAAAACGGGGATTTTTCGCCGTCAATATGGCCAGCACCGGCATGGGAAAAACGATCGCCAACGCCAAAATCATGCGTGCGCTCTCGAGTGATGCGAAAAGTTTGCGCTATATCCTGGCTCTGGGGTTGCGTACGTTGACCTTGCAAACGGGGGATGAGTACCGTTCGCGTCTGGGACTTCAGAGCGAAGATATGGCCGTGGTGATCGGCTCCAAAGCGACCATCCAACTGCATGCCGCATCGAAAGAAGAGCTTGACAAGTCGCCCCTGGATCCCGAAGCGGCCGGAAGCGAATCTCTGGAGGAGCTGACGGATGAAGAGGTGATCTACGACGTGCCGGTGGATGAAGGCTATCTCTCTACCGTTTTGCGGGGTGAAAAAGAGCGCAAGATTCTCTACGTCCCTGTTTTGGTAGCGACGATCGATCATCTTATGGGCGCGGTGGATACCCCCAAAGGAGGACGTTGGCTGCTGCCGGCTTTGCGTCTGATGAGTTCGGACATCGTCATCGACGAGATCGATGATTTTGTCGAATCGGACCTCATCGCCATCGGGCGACTCGTTTTTCTGGCCGGGATGCTGGGGCGCAAAGTGATGATCTCATCGGCGACGATCCCGCCCGATCTGGCCGAAGGCTTTTTCCATGCCTACAGCATGGGATGGCGCATCTTTGCTGACTCACACGACGGTGCGGACGGAATGATCGACGCCTTTTGGTGTGACGAGTTCAAAAGCGATCACCAAGCGATACCCGTCGATGCAAAGTCGCAAGAGGTGTATCGGAAAGTCCATCGCCGCTTCATCGATGCACGGGTCAAAAAACTCCAAGCTCTTCCGCCCAAACGTCGCGGCATCATCACCGATCTAAAACCCGAAGAACCTCACGATACCAAGTCCTACTTCGCCGACATCGTGGCGCAGATGTATCGGCTCCACCGCGATCACCATCTCGTCGATCCGATAAGCGGCAAACGGATCTCTGTAGGGGTGGTGCGTATGGCCAACATCACCCCGTGCGTGGAGCTGGGATACCATCTTTTGTACACTCCGTTAAAAGATTTCGATCTGCGTTTTATGGTCTATCACTCCCAGCAGGTGCTTCTGATGCGCCACGATCAGGAGCGCTATCTGGACAAACTTCTCAAACGCAAAAATGAAAACGAAAGCGATGCGGCCATTTTGAACGATCCCATACTCCGGCACCATATCGATCGCGCACGGCATGACGATATCCTCTTTGTCGTCGTCGCCACGCCGGTAGAAGAGGTGGGGAGAGACCACGATTTCGACTGGGCGGTGGTGGAGCCCTCTTCGTACCGCTCCATCATCCAGCTGGCGGGGCGAGTACGCAGGCACCGCATAGGCGAAATCGAAAAACCCAATATCGCTATCTTGCGATACAACTATCGAGCCTTCTCGGACGGGGATCGAAGCGGCAAGCGCTATTTCGTTCGACCCGGATTTGAAGTGGATACTACGCTGAGCACCCACGACATGAAGCAGCTTGTCGATGAAGCGGCGATCCGAGCGACGATCGATGCGATCCCCAGAATCCGAAAAAACGAACCTTTGGAGCCGACGAAACGGCTGGCCGACCTGGAGCATTTCGCCGTGGCGCAGTGGCTGACACAATACGACAACCCCTACGCCGCGAAACTGGAAGGCTTTTTGCGGGGGCAGTGGCACCTGACGGCCATGCCGATGCACTACCACCCCTTTCGCAAAAGCTCTCCCACTATCAAATGCTATCGGGTCTACGACGAAGAGAAAGATCGTATCTATTTCGCCGAGCTGGATGAGGAGGGACATCCCGTCGATCGGGAAGAGGCGCTGGGTATCCGGGTGATCGATCTCGAACCAAGCGAGCGGTTTTGGCTTGAAAGAGACTATGAAAGCATCATCGAGCGCTACAGTGAGCTTTTTAACCTGTCGCCTCAAGGGCTCACACTACGCTTCGGAGAGATCAGCTGGCAGGTTTATAAAGAGTCGGATATCGGAAACATCGAATATCGGTATCATGATCAGTTTGGGCTTTTTGAACAGAAATAGGTATAATTGAATCGTTGACTGCAGAAATAGCAGCTTAGAAGATACTTGACCTAATATTGATGTCAACTGCCGAATAGGTAGCTAAACGTTTTCAATGGGGTCGGCCAAAAAATAAAATGCCATACTTGACTTAATATTTATACATACGCTATACTTTCACAAGTCGACTGCCGAATAGGCATGAAAATCCATTATAAAGGAGGTCGACAATGAGCTTATCGACCATCGAAGCCTTTTTTCATGAACGGAAAGAGGCATGGCTCAAGCAAAAAATCAAAAAGTCGATGGACGAAGAGACTGTACAGCGACTTCATGAAGAGGCGGAGGAGAAGTTTTTGCCCGAACATTGGCTCCCCGATGCGGCCAGGCGGGCGGGACAGATGTCGATGGCCACCCACCCGTGTACCTTTTCCCACCCTTCCAGCCGCAAAAACAAAAATGGAGATGTCACCCCGGTCATTTGCGATGCGCCTGCAGCCCCGGATGGTTTCCTTCGCTGCGGCAATGTCAAAAGCGCACAAACCGATGCCTTGGGCAATGCGGCGGTACTGGATGTACATAAATTCCTCGACCTGCTCCTTGATGACGGCAAAAAGGTGATCGAGCATATTCGGGATGAGTCTCCTCTGGCCAGAAAGCTTTTGGATATCGCAACCGAGAGTTACGAAAATCTTCGCGATGGCTTTTTGGCAATGATCGGTGCGGGTGAAAGCGAGACGGTTACCAGTAGCAAGATCAAACAGGTCTATTTCCCGATCGCCCGACGTGAATATCACTTGCTTTCGATCTTGACCAATTCGGGGATCGTCTTTGAGCTCAAAGAGCGTATCGATCATTTGCGTTACTCTGATGAAGCCAAAGCGGCACGTGAAGCCCGCAAAAAGAGCGAATGCATCGAACCGCCGCACTACAAGGAGCTTTTCGAACTGACAGTCATTGGCTACGGCGGCACAAAACCCCAAAACATCTCCGTCCTCAACAACCGCTACGGCGGCAAGGCCTATCTGCTGGCTTCCTTGCCGCCCAAGATCGAGCGGCGCAAGATACGCTTTCCCAAAAAAGACTTTTTTACAGAATCGCTTCCCTACCGTAAAGTCCGAGATATTCTAAAAAGCCTCGATGCGATCATCACGACCGACTACAACAATGTCGATATCCGCCGCGGACGTAAGTATCGCTACGAGCAGTTGATGGATCTGATCATCACGCAAATGATGCGGGTGCGAAGCGTCAGCTTTGAGCAGTATCGAGAGGAAGATTCCAGGCTGCCTGAGTACCAAAAGATCTGGCTCTGTGAACAATACAAGAAGCAAAGAGAGACCCAGGATACGTGGCTCGATGAGTTGATCGATCGTATCAGCCGATGGATCCTGCACCAGATCGAAAGCAACACCAAACGCAAAGGGCTCAAACTGGGGCCTGCAGAGTTGGCCGATATCCGCGAAAGTGTCGAAGCATCCAAGGAGGCCCTACGATGAACTCTCTGATCATTCCCCATATCCGTATCCAAAACGCCAATGCGCTTTCCAGCCCCTATACCCTGGGTTTTCCCGCCATGACGGCGTGGCTGGGGGGAGTGCACGCGTTGGAGCGAAAACTTGGCGACGGACTCGAAGCGCTTCGTTTTTCATCGGTGGGGGTCGTCTGTCACGATTACGATCTACACACCTATCGCGGTCCCGGGGATTTCGTCGCTTCCATCGTCGGCACCGCCAACCCGCTGGATCAAAAAGGTGAGCGTCCCTCCTTCATCGAAGAGGCACGTATCCATCTGGATGTGTCACTAGTTGTTGAACTAGGCGAAGGATACCTGGATTACCTCGGCGACCGACTTGTTGCGTTCGTTTCCGAAACATTACGGCGAATGAAACTGGCAAGCGGGGATATCCTAGGTTTCGATAAGCCCCTGATCGCGTCAATCGATCAGCCTGCGAAACTTCTGCGTATCATCGGCCCCGGCTATGCATTGATCGAACGGCGCGATCTGATGAAAGCGAAGATGCAAGATGGGGCCGATGCCCTGGATGCACTCATTGACATTCTGGCTGTGCATCATCAATGCCAAGAAGAGGGGGATGAAGTCGTATGGCAGTCGGGACGTACCCAGGAGGGATGGATTGTCCCCCTCGCCATCGGCTTTATGGGGATCACCCAGCTCGGCAGGGCAAAAAACCAGCGCGATCCCGACACGCCGCACCGCTTTGCCGAAAGCGTGGTGACGACGGGAGAGTTTCGGATGCCCCACCGCCTGGAAAGTCTGGATGAAATGCTGTGGGAGTATCGCTACGATGCAAAAACTTCCCTCTATTTGTGTGAAACCAAAACATCAACCAAGGAGTAAATCATGGCAAAGAAAAAAAACACCGTTTCCGTTCTGGCATTCGAGAAAAAATTGGTCCCTTCCGACGGGTATCTCTATGGCACGACCTGGGAAAATCGGCATGAGACGGGAAGCACTACACCGCTGAAACTGGTAGAAAAATCGGTACGAGGCACCATCAGCAACCGCCTCAAACCCGCCGTCGCCAACGATCCTGCCAAACTCAACGCCGAAGTGGAAAAACCCAACCTGCAAACCGTTGACAGCTGCGCTTTGGGTGAGGATCAAGACACCCTCAAGCTCCATTTCACTCTCAAGGTGCTGGGCAATCTCCTGGAACCGTCGGCGTGTAACGAACCCGAATTTTTGAAAGCGTATCAAAAGGTTGTGCAAAACTATATCGAAGAGGAGGGATTCAAAGAGCTGGGCTGCCGCTATGCGATGAACCTGGCCAATGCCCGCTTCCTCTGGCGCAACCGAGTGGGAGCTGAAAAGATCGAGGTGATCGTGACGCGGATGGATCATGAAGGTAGAGACCAAAAAACCTGGCGTTTCGATGCCAAATCCTACCCCATCCGTGATTTTGACAAAGATGATGCTGCAGTCAACGAGCTTGGAGAGCTGATCGCCCAGACGCTGGCTTCCACGGAGGATTACCTACTTCTGGATATCGTCTGCTACGCCAAGATCGGCAAAGCCCAGGAGGTCTATCCCAGCGAAGAGCTGGTGCTGGACAAAGGTCAGGGCAAAAAAAGCAAGGTGCTTTACGAAGTTGACGGCATCGCGGCGATGCACTCCCAAAAACTCGGCAATGCCTTACGTACCATCGATACCTGGTACAGCGACTACATCGAAGAGCAACGCCCCATCGCCGTCGAACCCTACGGAGCGGTCACCAACCTGGGGCGCGCCTTTCGCAACCCCAAAAACAAAGAGGACTTTTTCACCCTTTTTGATCAACTGATCGCGGGTGAAGATATCGATGAAGATCAGCGCCACTATGTCATGGCCGTACTGGTGCGGGGCGGAGTCTTCGGGGAGAGTGACAAATGATGCCGATCTATCGGGAGATCCGTCTATTTGATGACACCGAAATCTCCTTGGGATTCATCTGGCAAAAACTTTACGAGCGGCTTCACAAAGCCTTGGTGCCTCTCAAGGATGCCGAAGGAGCTGTGCCGGTGGGATTTACCTTCCCCCGTTACGGGGGCGATTTTCCTTTAGGTGATCGTTTGAGGGTATTCGCTCCCGATGAAACGACACTAGAAAAATTGTCTTTGGAAAATATGCTTTCCGACTTAGCCGACTATGTCAAAATCTCAGAAATCCGACAAACCCCGGCTGAACACGGTCATGTCGTCTTTCGCCGCAAACAGTTCAAGACCAATCCCCTACGCCAGGCCAGGCGCTATGCCAAGCGACACGGAGTTTCTTATGAGGAAGCGTTGCAACGATATGCAACTTTCGATACCGACGAAAAAATCCAAAACAACAAACTCCCCTATTTTAATTTCCATAGTACTTCGACGGGGCAAAAAACGCGAATTTTCATTGCCAAAGGGACGGTCGAATTTCCACGAGAAGGAAAATTTACTACCTTTGGTTTAAGCAAATGCGACCAAGCCAAAAATTCCAAGGAATTTGATTTGAGCAAATGCCCCACGCTTCCTGATTTTTGACCTTTTTTTTCTCACCTTTACAGAAAGCCCATATTATGGGCTTTCTGTAAAAACTCTCATTTTTTGGTATTTTCAATTCAAAAGCCGTTTACCCTATGATATAATGGCTTTCTACCTCTTTTTTTCTGCGGTTCACTGCCGCACAGGCAGCTTAGAAATGCTTCAACCGCTTGCAGGAGTAGTTCATATTGTTCACTGCCGCACAGGCAGCTTAGAAATGACAACCTCGTCATACGTGATCTCCTTCAGGGTTCACTGCCGCACAGGCAGCTTAGAAATCCTACGATTTCCTCGTCGGGCAGATGGAAGGGTTCACTGCCGCACAGGCAGCTTAGAAATCCAGCGCCGATTCGACGCTGAACTCGATCGGGTTCACTGCCGCACAGGCAGCTTAGAAATTGGCGATCGAATCCCACAGATCGATCCACCAGTTCACTGCCGCACAGGCAGCTTAGAAAAAAACGGAGCCGTTGAATGCGTTACCTGGTCAGTTCACTGCCGCACAGGCAGCTTAGAAATATCTGTGATTTTCGGATCATTGTATTGATCAGTTCACTGCCGCACAGGCAGCTTAGAAACGCTGATGGTAAGCGTGGTGAAGTTTTGGATGTGTTCACTGCCGCACAGGCAGCTTAGAAAACCTGCGAATATTCACTCGAAGCATATCACCAGTTCACTGCCGCACAGGCAGCTTAGAAAACCTGAACACTTCGCTTTCCTCTCCCAGTGCCGTTCACTGCCGCACAGGCAGCTTAGAAAGCTTATTTTTCTTCTATATTGGTTTTCGTAGCGTTCACTGCCGCACAGGCAGCTTAGAAAACATACGCGACGATGATCTTCGCGTTGACGTTGTTCACTGCCGCACAGGCAGCTTAGAAAGTGTAGCCGTCCACTTCAAAAGTGGTCCGGTCGTTCACTGCCGCACAGGCAGCTTAGAAACCATCACCCCACCCGCCTCAAGAGCACCTGGGGTTCACTGCCGCACAGGCAGCTTAGAAAGATCAAATCCTCATCCAAGCGGCTCTATCTTAGTTCACTGCCGCACAGGCAGCTTAGAAAATTTCTCAACCGGACCATTGGTTCAATCTTGTGTTCACTGCCGCACAGGCAGCTTAGAAAGGACCCTCGAAAAAGAGGTAATCCCCGCACTTGTTCACTGCCGCACAGGCAGCTTAGAAAAAAGTCATCAATGTGCTCGAATTTATCAAACGGTTCACTGCCGCACAGGCAGCTTAGAAATCCAGCACCTGTTGCTCCGGCTTGTAGCCAAAGTTCACTGCCGCACAGGCAGCTTAGAAACACATAACAGCAGCAGCGACAAGAACAGCACCGTTCACTGCCGCACAGGCAGCTTAGAAAAACAACTGCAACAACCGCAACAGACGCAATTAGTTCACTGCCGCACAGGCAGCTTAGAAATAATGGTTATTGTGTTGATTTTTCTTGTCCTCGTTCACTGCCGCACAGGCAGCTTAGAAACCAGCCGTGGCAGCTCTACTGATGAGCGCCCAGTTCACTGCCGCACAGGCAGCTTAGAAATGATAGCATCAATTCTCCTACCGGATTCTGTGGTTCACTGCCGCACAGGCAGCTTAGAAATCAGAACCCCGCGAAAGATCAGCACATAGAGCGTTCACTGCCGCACAGGCAGCTTAGAAAAACCCCAAGCGCCTGAGCGTCGATCAGCTCGGGTTCACTGCCGCACAGGCAGCTTAGAAATGGATCGGCAAAGGGTGGGAAAAGGCCAAATCGTTCACTGCCGCACAGGCAGCTTAGAAAGGCCCTTGACATCATCAAGCGGGCCGAAAAGGGTTCACTGCCGCACAGGCAGCTTAGAAAATAGCCGCGCTAAACAAAAAGGTGGAGAGTGAGTTCACTGCCGCACAGGCAGCTTAGAAATGGATCCGGTAAATCCTATTTTGCTGTTCATTGTTCACTGCCGCACAGGCAGCTTAGAAATCAACCGTGGCAAGGGGATCTGACGCCCACTAGTTCACTGCCGCACAGGCAGCTTAGAAACAAACCAGTAACGATCAGACCGAGGATAGCCAGTTCACTGCCGCACAGGCAGCTTAGAAAGCCAGCATCATCGCGGACCCCGCCCCGGCGATGTTCACTGCCGCACAGGCAGCTTAGAAAAGTGAGGCCGGATCTCATGCTCCACTTTTTCAGTTCACTGCCGCACAGGCAGCTTAGAAAATCAGTTGGATCAAGATAATAAAGACGGTTTTGTTCACTGCCGCACAGGCAGCTTAGAAAAACCATATACGACAAACAATCCAAACGCTATAGTTCACTGCCGCACAGGCAGCTTAGAAATCGATGCCAGCGCAAACAACGTTTTCTACCTCGTTCACTGCCGCACAGGCAGCTTAGAAACTGAGCGGCAACGGTTGGACCAAACACTATGGGTTCACTGCCGCACAGGCAGCTTAGAAAATCGCCGTCGAGGCGGCCCGGCCGGTCGTCGTGTTCACTGCCGCACAGGCAGCTTAGAAATTCTACGACAAAATGCTCCCCAAAATCGTCAAGTTCACTGCCGCACAGGCAGCTTAGAAACTGCTCCCGCGCACCTCTCACGCTGTCATGTGGTTCACTGCCGCACAGGCAGCTTAGAAAAGATCGAAACCGAGATGGTGACGAACCGGAACGTTCACTGCCGCACAGGCAGCTTAGAAATTTTTCTGATTTGAATTTTTGACGCTCCTGGAGTTCACTGCCGCACAGGCAGCTTAGAAATAAATAGACTCAAAACAGCAACGAAAGGAAAAGTTCACTGCCGCACAGGCAGCTTAGAAATCCCTGTCCATTTCGGCAAAGAGCCCCTTGGGGTTCACTGCCGCACAGGCAGCTTAGAAACAACCCTGTACCGAGGAAGCCCCGGTCGCTTCGTTCACTGCCGCACAGGCAGCTTAGAAATGAAGGAGACGGAGCTTTCGGAGCTGGGCCGGGTTCACTGCCGCACAGGCAGCTTAGAAAACGTTGTATCCCCGCCGAGACTTGGTGATCGTGTTCACTGCCGCACAGGCAGCTTAGAAAACACGACCGTCCCGCAGGACGATCTAATGGGCGTTCACTGCCGCACAGGCAGCTTAGAAACGCGCCGTCCGCCGGCGTCGCCAAAACGCTCCGTTCACTGCCGCACAGGCAGCTTAGAAATGTACTATTGCCAGTTGAGTTACATTATGGGTGTTCACTGCCGCACAGGCAGCTTAGAAATCTACTTTACCGGCCTCACAACGACATGTACCGTTCACTGCCGCACAGGCAGCTTAGAAATGTGTCGTAATTGCATTGCAGCTGCCCCCCGTGTTCACTGCCGCACAGGCAGCTTAGAAAATAATTTACAACCATTCCAACAAGTGCTGCAAGTTCACTGCCGCACAGGCAGCTTAGAAATATCTATTGTGCTGATATCGGGGCTCCTGATCGTTCACTGCCGCACAGGCAGCTTAGAAACTGCTCCCGCGCACCTCTCACGCTGTCATGTGGTTCACTGCCGCACAGGCAGCTTAGAAACAACCCTGTACCGAGGAAGCCCCGGTCGCTTCGTTCACTGCCGCACAGGCAGCTTAGAAAATACGTTTCGCATCTGACCAGTTCACGCGCCGTCTCTGGCGGGTGAGGATTGAATCTATGCAACACCTGCTGACAAACGCTCGCCACATCAGTCCACCCTTCTGAGTCAGGTTATAGATCTTCAAGGCTCCCGCCGGGCGCAGAGACTCGACAAGGGTAAAATGTGGAACACGCCCAGAGAAGATACCTATCTTGACGCCATTCATGTTTTGTACTAAATTTTTTTGTTAGAGGAGGTTGAAGTAATTGGGATCCGTGATTGCCCTCCCTCCTCTACCTTCTTATCACTCTTATCACTGTAAAAGATGATAATTCTTTCTTTTCTTCCACTACTTCGTACTACTCTTTCGCCACTTTGAGTTCGTAAATCTTGTCTCCGTCGATGAAATAACAGAAATGATCCGCAAGGGTACGTCCGAAGAGGGTCGCGTGTTGGCAAGCGATTTTTTTGCTTGCATTGGCATCCGGTTTGCTCTGCTCGAAAAGGTCGGAGACGATCCGGTAGGTCGTTTTCGTATCCAGATCGATGACCTGGCGGCCTTGGAGCGCCACATGCTGAGAGATGTGGTAGATATTGTGCTTGAAGGGCAAAATGGCGCCGAAAAGGAACATCGCGAGCACCACGCCGAGCGCCAGCGTTTTTTGGTCCGTAATGATGAAGGCACCCATAAAAGCAAGCGCGATCAACAATACCCAGCCGACGGGAATGAAATAGATACCCGCAAGCAACGCGCCGAGTGCTACTGCAGTCGAAACAAGGATCACGAAGGTTTTCATAAAGCTCTCCTTGGAGGGATGATGGATAGATTGTAGCACGTATCGATGGCGTGGATTGTGACCTGGGTTCCATATCCGGTGTATGATTCCGCCCTCGGTTCAACGCCCTTCCGGCGGCCCCTGCAGTGCGTTCCCGGTAGAAGAAAATGTGAGGGAATAAACAGCGCAGAGATTTCTGAGCTATAATAGAACTATCCCCATCGAAAGGAGACAAAATGTCAAGTGTCGTCAAAGTGATCGAAGTGATCGCCCAATCCAAAAAGAGCTGGGAGGATGCCGCGGCCAATGCGGTCAAAGAGGCCTCCAAAAGCGTGGACAACATCAAATCCATCTACATCAAAGACATGAGCGCCAAAGTCGACGGCGGCAAGATCACCACCTACCGAGTCGTCGCCAAGATCTCCTTTGTCGTCGGAACCGGCAAGAAGAAAAAGTAAGCCGGCCTTCCGCCGCCTCCGCTGCCGATCCCGGCAGCGACCAACACCCCTCTGACATCTCTCTATACCTGCTATAATGCCAAAAATCGCTCAGGGAGATCCCTATGCCGCCTATGCCGGACGAGACCGCCGTCTATGCCCTCATCGATGCCGAGCTGCTGAAACGCTACACCCTCTCCCCCGAGCAGGTGGGGCGCTTCCTGGAGAGCGAGAAGATCCCTATCGCCCAGTACCGGGACAAAAGCGCAAGCGATGAAACGGTAGCCGAGGCGCTCGAAGCGCTGCGCCGAAGCTACGGCGGCACCCTCATCGTCAACGACCGCCTCGACCTCGTCCCTCTGGCCGACGGGCTCCATCTGGGGCAGGAGGACCTGGCCGCCGTCGCCCCCGATCCCGCCGAGGCGGTGAGCCGGGTGCGGGAGCGGATCGGGGAGAAGATCCTGGGGCTCTCCACCCATAACCTCTCCGAGATCGAGACCGCCAACACCCTGAAGCTGGACTACATCGGCCTGGGAGCCTACCGCCCTACTGCCACCAAAAGTGACGCCGAAGTGCGGGGCGAAGAGCTGCTAAGCATCGCCCGGCACTCCCGCCACCCCGTGGCCATCATCGGCGGAGTGCGCTGGGAGGATCGCTTCGCACCCCCTATCCGCTACAAAGTCCTGGGCAGCGCCCTTTTCGAAAGGCTCGTCGCTTCCTAACGAATAGGATCAGAGGCAAATTATTTCCTCGCGGATTGAACCCGTCATTCCGGGCTTGACCCGGAATCCAGGGCCTTAATTGCCTATAATACCGTGGATTCCGAATCAGGTTTGGCATGACAAAAATTTGTCCTTGATATTTTTCTTACTCAACCGATAAAAGGAACGATCGATGAAACGCCATCTGCTACTGCTCTACGGGATCGTCGGCTATCTGATCGGCCTGGGGACCCTGACCTATATGCTGCTCTGGGTCTATCCCTGGAGCTGGATGCCCAGCACTATCGACAGCGGCACCTCCGATGCTCCCCTCCCCGCTCTGCTCATCGATCTGGGGCTGATCCTGCTCTTCGGGCTCCAACACTCCCTGATGGTGCGGCCCCGCTTCAAAGCCTGGATGGACCGCTACATCCCCACCGGCGCCCAGCGGGCCACCTATACCCTGATCTCCTCCTTTTTCCTGGCATCGATCCTGATCGATTGGCAGCCCCTGCCCGGAACGCTCTGGAGCTTTCCCCAGGGGAGTCTCGGATGGTGGGTCATGACGACGCTCTACCTCTTCGGCTGGACCGTCGCGGTTATCGCCACCTTTCAGATCGACCACTTCGGACTCTTGGGGCTCCACCAGGCCTGGCGGAGCTGGCGGCAGATCCCCGAGCCTGAGACCCGTTTCCAGGAGCGGGGCTTCTACCGCTGGGTGCGCCACCCCATCCAGGCGGGAACCCTCCTGGGGCTCTGGGCCACGCCGGTGATGAGCACGGGGCATCTGCTCTTTGCCCTGGGCTTCACCCTCTACATCCTCATCGGCCTCTACTTCGAAGAGCGGGACCTGATCCGCACTCTGGGCACCCCCTACGCCGACTACCGCCGACGGGTGCCGATGCTGCTTCCTTTTTTCAAGCCCAAGGAGCGATCATGACCGAAGAGACGATATGGAAAGACGGCGACTTTCGCCTGGTGCGCCACGAGAGCGAAATCCCCTGGCTGATCCTTCACCCCAAGGCGGAGTATCGGGAGTTTTCCCGGATGCCCAGAGCCCTGCGGATCCGCACGATGGACCTGCTGGCGGCCATCGAGGAGGAGATGCTGGCCTACTACCGGCCTGAGAAGATCAATATCGCCTCCTTCGGCAACTATCTGCCCAGGCAACACTGGCACATCATGGCCCGCTTCCGGGAGGACAGCTACTTCCCCGAGCCTATGTGGGGAACGCGTCAAAGAGAAGCGCAGCTCGACCTGCCCCCTTTCGCCCCCTTTGCTGAAGCGCTCAGGGTCAGACTCGATGCCGTCTCGTTATCCTGAACTTGATTCAGGATCCACGGTATTATGGATATGGCTCTAAACTAGCAAAATTCGGATTATATTCCTAATTTTTCAAAAAATATCAGGATTTTATCCTGAATTTAACTCATATCGGCATGATGTATTGACCCACAATTCCCCCATTAACGACCCTGTTCCCGCGACTTGAAACCTGCAACTTGCGACGGCGCCGAAGGCACCCCCAAAACCTCCCCCAGTTTCTTCACGAATCTTTCCGCATTCCGATCGTAGAGGAAACAGCGATCGACCCGGCAGGCCTGATAGAGCGCCTCTTTGACGCTTTTGTAGAGCAGAAAGGGGTAGCGGGTCTTTCGGGCCACCTCTCTTCTCAGCTTAGCGAGCTGCGGGGCGGGAGACTTGACCACCACATAGCCGTAGCGGTCCGCCAGCCAGGCCAGGACCCCCATCGGTGCCGCCTGGGGATAGGCGGCCAGGACCGTGCCGCCCCGGCGCAAGATCTCCTCGGCGATCTGCTGAAACTCCAGCTTCTCCCTCAGGGCCGCCAGGCGCAGCGCATCGTCGGCCAGGACCGCCAGGGGGCTGCGGTAGGCACCCCCCTCCAGGGTCAGGGGATTGCGGAAGTCACCTTCGGCATCGTACCAGACACCTCCGGAATTGAAGCGTTTTTTTGCCCGGGCAAAAAGATCCTCGGCCCAGGTCAGCCAGGCGGGATCCTGTGTGAACTCGTAGGCATCGATCGCCGCGGCGATCGTGAAGCTGTAGTCCTCCAGCAGGGCCGGAACTTTGGGTGCGCGTCCCGGGAGCTTCTGGTGGTAGAGTGTTCCGTTGATATCCAGATCGCGGCGCAGAGCCTTCAGCGTCTCTACCCCCAGCCGGCCATAGGCGGCATCCAGATCCGAAGCGACAAAGAGTCCGTGGATCAGCAGGGCGTTCCAGGAGGCCTGGAGCTTGCGGTCGATGAAGGGATAGGGGCGATGACTGCGCAACTGCCGCAGAAGCCTTCTCATCCGGGGAGTACAACTTGACTCACTCTCCAGCCAGGGATTGGAACGGAAGCGGATGAAATTGCCCTCTTCGGTAATGCCGCAGACCTCCAGGGCCCTCTCGGGATGGGGGATCCCCGCCTTTTGAGCCGCCGCAAGCACCCGGTCATAGCGATAGGTGTAGTAGAACCCCTCCACCTTCTCTTTGCTCTCGGGATCGAGGCTGTCGGCATCGCTGGCGCCGTAGAAGAGGCCCGAGGGATCCCGATAGTGCTTCTCCAGCACCGCTACCGTCTCTGCGACCACCCGGCGGTAGAGCTTCTTCCCGGTGAGTTCGGCCGCCAGGGCATAGGCCTCCAGAAGCTCGGCGTTGGAGTAGAGCATCTTTTCAAAATGGGGGATCCGCCACTTGCGGTCGGTACTGTAGCGGTAGAAGCCCCCCTCGACCTGATCGTAGATCCCGCTCAATGCCATCTGTTCCAAACTGCGATCCGCCATCTGCAGCGCCGTTTTGTCTCCGGTAAGCCGGAAGATCTGCAGCAGAGCCGTCAGGGTCGCGGCCCTGGGGAATTTGGGGGCGGTCCTCCACCCGCCGAATTCACGGTCGAAGCCGCTTGCGAGCGCCGTAACGAAGCGGCGGCTCAGATTCTCATCCACCGAAATGTTCCCGCTACTCTGCCGGCGATCGATCCGCTTCATGAGGCTCAGGATCTCTCCTCCGATCCTCTCCAGCTTTTCCGGCTCCTTTTCCCAGAGCTTCGCGGCTTTCGCAAGCAGCTCGAGCAGCCCCGGTTGGTTGAATTTCGCCTCCCGGGGGATATAGGTGGCAGCAAAAAAGGGCTTGCGGTCCGGGGTCAGCAGCAGGGTCAGGGGCCAACCGCCGGGCTGACGGGTGAGGAGGCGGTGGACCTGCTGGTAGTAGCGATCGATCTGGGGATGCTCCTCCCGGTCGACCTTGATCGCGACGAAATAGCGGTTGAGGAGCCTGGCCACCTGCGGGTTTTCGAAAGACTCCCGCTCCATCACATGGCACCAGTGGCAGGTACTGTAGCCGATGGAGAGGAAGATCAGTTTGTGCTCCCGTTTCGCCTTTTCGAAGGCCACTTTACCCCAGGGCATCCAGTGGACCGGATTGTGGGCATGTTGTTGGAGGTAGGGGGATTCCTCGTGGATCAGGGCGTTGACCGGCTCTTTGGCCGTCAAAACTCCCATTAATAGTGTGAAAATTACCAGAGATTTTTGCAGCATCCGTTCTCCTTCGTCAATTGATGGATTGTATCATAAGGATCGGTATCCAGTGTGTAGCGCGATAAAGATATTTTTCTCATTCCCGTCCGTCCTCGGTGGGACACCGCCTACGGTACTTTCACATTTGTGTCACGCATTATATGCCGTGATATTTCAGGGAACGCATTCCCACCAGGATGGTGGAAACGAGGGGGAAAGGCGCAGCCTGTGTGACGTAAGTCCTTCGCGTTGGAGGAGGTTAGGATGGGGATTCTGGGAATGCGATCTATCGTATTTTTGATGGTGTTATAAAAAACAAAAAAAACTATTGAAGAAATTGAGAAAAAGAAGAAAAGTTCACCGCCGCAGCGGTGAGATGGCCATTACTTGCCGAGCTTGCTGATGTAGTCAGCCAGGGCCTTCATGTCGTCGTCGCTCAGAGAAGCGGCTTGACCGTGCATGACCCCACCCATACCGTACTGGTTCAGGGTGCCGGCTTTGTAGCCCTGCAGTTTTTTAACGATATCAGCGGCAGGCATTCCGGCAATTTGAGCAGATTTGCCCAGAGCTTTGGTCTTGCCGTCTTGTCCGTGGCATCCTGCACACTTGGCGAAAAGTGCAGCACCGTCGGCTGCCATCAGAGTAGCACCGGCAAAGATCATGGTCAATGCGATTTTTTTCATGGAAACTCCTTGTATGTGATTACAGAGATAATTGTAGCAGAAAAATTGTGAAGTTATTGTGAAGTCCAGGTAATACTTCTCCTCCTAGCGAAGCCGACCGATCACCTTGTAGCGTTCCCAGTACTCGTCCAGCGCTTCGTCCAGCTCCCGCTCCGGAAGCGTCAGCGGCGCCTTGAGCCGGTGGGTGCGGAAATACTCCTCTCCCATCACCGAAGTCTCCCGGGAAGGGTGGCGCAGAAAATACTTCAGACCCGCTTTCATGTTGTGCTCTCCGCTGTAGATCAGCAGAGCGTTCATGAAGGTCAGGCGCAGGGAGACCCCCTCTTTGCGGTGGCAGGGGATGCAGTTTCGGTCGAAACTCCCGCCCCAGAGCGCTCCGATAAGAAACAACAGCACCATTTTACGCATCTGACACCCTTCCGGATCGAAAATTCTCCCAATACGCCAATACACCAATATACCAATAACTCTCTACCATGTCATTCCTCTTCCGCTTTCCATGACAGGGTGATCTCCGTCCCCTCCCCTTTGCGGGAGCGGATGTCGATCACGAAGCCGTAACGGTCGGCGATCCGCTTGACGATATCCAGCCCCAGACCGAACCCCCCCTCGCTGGAGTCGAAGCGGCGGTAGCGCTCGAAGATCTGCTCAAGGGCCTCTTCATCGATCCCCACCCCGGTATCGGCGATCCGCAGGCTCCCCGGACGAAGGCTCACTTCGATCCGACCGCCCCGGCGGTTGTACTTGATCGCGTTGGAGAGGAGATTGTCGATGAGCCGTGCCAGCAGGCGGCGGTCGGCCCGAATCGTTACCGGCGCGATGTCGGTTCGCAGTTCCAGCTGCTTGGAGCGCAGCATCACCTCGAAATAGTCCAGACGCTCCTTCAGCAGCCGATCGAGGGAAAAGCGCTCGTCCCTTACCGGCCGATGGCGCTCCAGGGTCAGGAACTTGAGATCCTCGTAGAGGGTCGAGACGGTGCGCGCCGCCACACCGATCCGCTCCAGCCGGCGGCGGTCGCCCTCCTTCATGGCGGCAGGGTCGATCATCTCGATATTGGCCAGGATGGAGCTCAGGGGCGTGTTGAGCTCATGGGTCGTGTCGTGGATGAAGTCGTCCAGCAGACGGATCGACTGGCGCATGGGACGGACAAAGAGCCTCGCCAGGGAGTAACCCAGAAGCGCCAGGAGAATCCCCAGTACCGTTCCGGCCAGGGCGATCCGCCCCAGCACCGCCTGCTGCCAGCTTCGGTCTCTGGGAACCTCGACAAAGAGATATTTGGCCCCCAGATAGTAGTTGTCCAGGATCTTCACGTAGTGGATCACATCCCCCACGCTGTAGATATCCCCCAGAAAATCGACCCGTCCGTCCCGCAGGGTGGAGAAGATCTTGACATACTCCAGGTCGTAGATGGCACTGCGGAATCGGGGATCTCTGGGATAGCGGTTCTGTTGGGGGAAGTGCTCGTGGAGCCGTTTGAGACGCCGGATCTGCTCGGCGGCATAGTCCATCAGCCGACTCTTGGTCTGCAGCAGCATCACCTGCTCCTGGGAACGGTAATAGAGAAGGCTCCCCAGAGCGAAGAGCCCCAGCATCAGAAGCATGTAGAGTACCAGGAAACGGCGCAGGCTCTTGCGTTCACTCCGGAGCACGGTAGAGATACCCCTGCTTCTTGAGGCTGACGATACGCTCTTTGCCGATGCGCCGGCGGAGGTTTTTGATGTAGGTTCTCAGGGCGCTGTCGCTGGGCTCCTCGTCATACCCCCAGAGCGTTTCGTAGATCCGCTCATGGGAGAGCACCTCTCCCGGATGGCGGAGAAAAAGCTCCAGAAGCCGCGCCTCTTTTCGCCCCAGGATCTCCTCCCCCTCGGGGCCACTCAGTCGCTGGGAGGCAGGATCGTAGTGCAGGCCTTCGCCCAGGTCGATGCCGGGATCTTTGGGGTGGATGACTCCCCGTCCCAGCAGTGTCTCGACCCGGACCTTCAGCTCCCGCAGCTCAAAGGGTTTGCGGATATAGTCGTCCGCCCCGCTGCGAAAGCCCTCTTCCAGATCTTCGACGCTCCGCCGGGCCGTGATGAAGATCGCCGGCGTCTCCACCCCCCGTTCCCTGGCATCCCGAAGAAACTCGAAGCCGTTGATTCCGGGGGTATTGACATCCAGAAGCAGCAGATCGAAACGCTCCTCATAGAGCCGGTCCTGGGCCGCTTCCCCGTCATAGACCGGTACCACCTCGTAGCCGGCGCTCTCCAGATAGTCGCAGAGCGTCTCGCTCAGATTACTGTCGTCTTCGAGGAGCAAAAGTCGTTTCGCCGCCATGATTCTCCCTGGTCAGTTTGGAAAATTGTAGCATAGAGCGTCGCAAAGCAATGCCATCAAAAATCCTCCATCTTCAATCTTCCATCTTCCATCAAAAAGGCGTTGCCTTTGTGACGTCAGCGGCTGGCCCACTGAACGATCTGATCGGCGCTGAGAGCTCCGCTGACCCGATCCACCTCCTGACCTTTTTTGAAAAGGATCATCGTGGGGATCGAGCGGATGCCGTAGCGGGCACCCAGCTGAGGGTTCTCCTCGGTATTGACCTTGACAAACTGCGCCTTCAGGGGCAGGCGTGCCGCCGCTTCGGCAAAGGCCGGGGCCATCATCCGGCAGGGACCGCACCAGGGGGCCCAGAAATCGACCACCACCGGCAGATCACTCTTTTGGAGAATGTAGTCGAAAGTCTGGGCATTGGCCTCGATCGGTTTGTTGTCAAGCAGCGACTGTTTACAGTGGCCGCAGACCGCTTTGGTGTAGTGATCCTTGAGCGGAACACGGTTGACTTTGAGACAGTGGGGACAGACTACCTGAATCGTTGACATTTTCTACCTCCTGTTTTTCGGGGCGGAAATGTTCCGCCGGGTTTGGAGGATTATAACGATCTTTTGAAAAGAAAAATTCTACCTGGGTTGCATTCGGAAGAGGAAATCGACGCCTCGTCGCCCCGCAAGGAGGCTCAGGCGCTGCGTTGAAGCTTGGTACGGATCTCGGCCGGGAAATGGGGGACGGAAATGGTCTCGGCACAGGGATGGGGACGGGCCGTCTCTTCGTTGACCAGGATATAGGGCTCCACTCCCGCCTCCATCAGCGTCTCGATCAGCAGGCACTCGGTATCGTCCAGATCGAGGCTGCCGCCGTCGATAAGGACGTAGCGGTAACGATGGCGGTCCATCGCTTCGACCAGATCGTTCTCGTTGGTGACACCTTCGACGCTGAAGCCCTGGCGCCGCAGCATCTTCTCATAGATCTTTTCCAGCAGCGGCGATCGCACAAAAAGCATCACATCCGCTCCCTCACTCCGTTCCGTCTTCTCCGCGCCAGGTGACGGTTCGACAACGGCGGCAGGCTCCGGTTCCGATGTGGCCGGGACCTCTTCGGATACGGACGGCTCCGGCTCCTCTGCGGGGCTTGACACCGCCTGGGGAGCCCTCTCTTCCCGTCGCGGCTGAGGCGTGGCTTCGCTGACACTTTTGGCTTCCGCCGTCTCCTCCGACTGCTTCTGGGTGTGGTAGTGCTCGATCATCTTTTTGAGCTCGGCGATATTGATCGGTTTGGGCAGGTAGTTGTCCATCCCCGCTTCGAGATAGCGCTCCCGGTCTCCGGTCAGAGCATTGGCGGTCAGGGCGATGATGGGAACATGGGGCAGGCGGTTGACCTGTTCGTAATGCAGAATCTCTTTGGTCGCTTCGATCCCGTTCATCACCGGCATCTGGATATCCATGAAGATCAGATCATAGTCGTTCTGTTTGCGCAGATCGAAGGCCTCCTGACCGTTGGCCGCCAGGGTGACGACCGCTCCGAACTGCTCCAGAGTGGTACGGATCAATTTTTGGTTGATGGGATTGTCCTCGGCCACCAGGATCCGCAGGTTTTCGAAGGTCTCGGCCGGCTTTTCGATCGCCGTTGCAGTTGGTCGGGGCTGTCTGACCCGGCTCAGAGCACTTTCGAAGGCCCGAATGGTCTTATGGTAGTTGACCGGTTTGTAGACGACTTTGCTGACCCGATCGCTGACCGCCTCCGCTGCTTTCTTCATGACCCCGGTGGTGATGAGGACCACACTGGTATCCAGATCCAGGAACATATCCAGTTCCCGTCCCCGACGCACATACTGGTGCTCTACGAAGAGTACATCCGGCAGTTCCGGTGACTCCTTGTCGAAGATATCCGAATAGTGGATAATCCGGAAATCGGCACCCAGATACTCGGCATAGCGCCGCAGATTCTCCGCCGTGATCCGGTCCTTGACCGCATCGGGCAGAACTGCCGCAGCGGTAACCCCGCTGAAATCGGGGGTCTCTTTCTCCTGATCCGGCCCTTTGGGCAGCGTCAACGTGAAGAAGAAGGTCGCCCCTTTGCCCACTTCGCTCTCGATATCGAGCTTGCCGCCCATCCGTTCGATCAGCTTGCTGGAGATCGCCAGTCCCAGTCCGGTTCCGCCGTATTTGCGGCTGGTTCCCGCATCGGCCTGGGCGAAGGCTTCGAAGATCTTCTCTTTCTGCTCCTCTGAGATGCCGATTCCGTTGTCCCGGACGGCAAAGTAGAGGGTCGCATCCTTCTTGGTCTCCTCCCGCTTCTCGATGACCACCTCCACCTCGCCGTTGGAATTGGTGAACTTGATGGCGTTGCTCACCAGGTTGACGATAACCTGGGAGATCTTGGTGGGATCGCCGACAAGGGTCTTGGGGATAGTGGGATCGACGTAGACGCCGAATTCGATGTTTTTCTCCGCCGCTTTGGCCCCGTAGGACTCCACGGCATCCTCGAACTTCTCGATGGCATTGAAGGCGATCTCCTCCAGTTCCACCTTGTCGGCGTTGATCTTGGAGAGGTCCAGAATGTCATTGACAATGTTGAGGAGATTCTCCGAACTGTTCTCGATGACGGAAATGAACTCCTCCTGGTCCGGAGTCAACGGCGTATTCTTGAGCAGCTGGGTGAAGCCGACGATTCCGTTGAGGGGCGTCCGGATCTCATGGGACATGTTGGCCAGGAAGAGGTCTTTGGCCTTGTTGGCCTCGACGATGGTCTCTCCCAGGAAATTATAGATCGCCACCAGATCCCGGCTCTCGACGATCCGCTGGAGCTCCCGTTTCTTCTGGGGATCCAGCTCGAACTGGATGTTCTTGAGGGTCTCGTCCAGCAGCTTCGACTCTTTGCTGGTGTTGTAGAAGATCACCGCCAGGATAATCAGAAGCAGCAGGAAGAAGGCGGCGGCAACCAGATACTGGATCAGTTGTGTCCGGATCGTCTCCCGGGTGCCGGTGATCTCATTGAAAGCATGCTTCTGCAGCAGATTGCTGCTCTCCCGGAGCAGTTTCAGCCGCTCACTCGCCTGTTTGACCCAGGTGGTCTCCGTCAGAGGGTATTTGCCGTCGTTGATCCCGTAGAGCACCTGTTGTCGGGCGTGATTGAGGAGGGAGGCGTAGCGCTCCGGTTGGAGGATATTACTGATCTTGCGTCGCAGTTGCAAATCGGTGATCCGCCCCGGATCCGGCAGCACATCCCCAGCAATGGCCCGGTCCCAGCTTTTGAGCCCTTTGACCGGGATCGCCTTGGCAGCCCCGACAAAGTAGGCGATGAAACTCCGCTCCAGGTCGTTGTCGGCGGCCAGCCGGATCAGGCGACTGTCGTAGCTCAGGGCCATGGTGCTGATGGGATTGCGAACCATGGAGATCTCACCGGGGTAGAGCCCGATCAGAGGCTCCAGGATCTTCTTCTGGAAGCGATCCGCCAGCAGATCATGGTAGTTGGAGCTTAGGGCATCGATCCCGCTCCTGAAATCATGCAGTTCTTTGCCGACGTTGGCGAAAACCCCATCGGCAGCCCCTTTGAGTCTGGGCTGCAGGGTCTGCAAGGTCCGGTCAACCTTGGCCCGGGCTGCCCGGAGCCCTTTTTGATGCCGGGAGCCGGCCGCTGCCAGATAAAGCGCGCTCTCCAGACGCTCCTGCTCCAGGGCATCGAGCAGTGTATGTCCCTGCCGAATGAGCTCCAGACGGGCCAGGTTGCGCTCCTCGGCACGGTAGGTCTGATAACTCTGGAAAGCGAACCATCCGAGAGCTGCAATGATCGCGAGAGTCGGGATGAAGAGCAGGGCGAAAAGGAGTTTCTGATTCAGTTTTTTCATTTCGTTTCCTCTGCTTTATTTGGCTTTGCGGTGATAGAGCACGAACTGCTGGGCGACCTGCTCCGTCTCGTTGCCTGCCAGGACCAGCAGGTTGGAGGCGAAGAGTTTCTTCCGACGGTCGATAAGGCTCTTTGTGACACTCCAGGCGCGGGAGAGGCGCTTTTTGTAGGGAGCCATTGTTTTGGGATAGGGATAGTGCTCCACCGTCTGCAGATCAGCCTCAAGCTCCTCCATCGCCTGCATCATCTGCCGGCGGTTGACTTCGTCATTCAGGCCGATCTCCAACGCCATATAATATTTGGCACTCCGCTCCACGAGAAATTCGATCTGCTTGCTCTTGATCAGCATCTTCTCGCTCTCGGTGAATTGGTAGGTGTATTCATGGGCGATGGAGTTGGCCCCCTCCAGCAGCGTTTCACTGTAATCGAGCATCAGAGCCGCCTTCTCCTTGTCCGGCTTGGCTTTGATGAGCTCCTCAATCTGGTTTTTGCTGTAGATCAGAAACTCCAGAATGTTCTTGGTATCTTCGCTGTCCGTGGAAATGGAGATGGTCCGGATACTTTTGACCAGCCGGTCCAGTTCTTTGCGTATCTCCCGTGCGATGTCCTTTTTCCGGGGATTGGCATAGAGATAGAGATAGTTCTTGGTGATCTCCTGGCTGAGAAAACGGATATCCTCCGTCGCCTCGATGATGTTGACATCCGTCCGTGTCGCCGCCGACAGCGGCAGCAGCAATCCCGCCGCCAGCAGCCATATCGCTATGAGTCGTTTCATTGATCTCCTCTCCCTTCGTCTTGCTTCATAATCTCTCCGATGTATGCCATTTTATTTGTAGAGTTCCACATAGAGCTTGGTGATCGCATCCATCTCTTTGGTGATATCGTTGGTGGTGGTATAGACAATGAAAGGAAGACCGCCTTTTTCAATGTTGAGATAGAACTTGTAGACGATCTTCCAGAGACGATCGACCTTGGCCAGCTTCTGGTTGATGGTCGCGGTGTTGTCTTTGTTCTGCATCAGGGCCTTGAGGTTCTTGTCAAACTCCGAGACCGCCGCCTTCATCTGATCGATGGTGTTTTTGTCCTTGATTCCGGCCTGATAGGCGATATAGTATTTGGCGATCCGTTGGGCCAGCATCCGCTGTTTTCCGGCAGTCGCGACCACTTTGGATTCTTTGATATTGGCCAGTTTCTTGAGGGAGTCGACCACATACTGGCTCCCTTCCAGCATCGATTCGCTCAGGTCCAGGACCAGCTGGGCGTTGTCCAGACTGAAAGGCTTCTTGACGATGCCTTCCAGTTCTTCGAGGCTCATATTGACGAAGGCGAGGAGGTTTTTGATCTCCGGATCGTTGATCATCTCACTCAGCTTTTTCTGATTGGCCCGGAACTCTTTCAGCGAAACTTCGAGTTCTTTGCGGGCTTTGTCCGTGGCGATCTTTTTGCCGAGATAGAGATAGTCCTTGGCGATCCGCTGGGAGAGCATCCGCTGTTTCCCGGCGATATTGATCAACTGGATCGCATCCTTTTTGACCAGTGCGTTGACCGGTTTCCCTGTCTCGGCGGCCAGAACAGCCGGACTGCCGGCCAGGAGCAGGATCCCCAGTGCCAGGCCGATTCGTTTCAGTATCTGTTTCATTCGATCACTCCTTATGTGGTTGGTTGGGTTTATTGCACTTTCTGGGCCGCATAGAGGCCGGTCACGGTGTTCATGTCTTTCAGGATCTCGTTGGATTTTTTATAGATCAGCGAGGGGATGAACTTGGACTGGGACTTGTTCATCACCTGGAAGAACATGAAGTTGTTCTTCACCCGTGCCAGAAGCTTGTTGATCTCCGGGGTATTCAGATCCGATTTCATCAGGCGTTTCAGGGAATCATCGAAGAGCTTCATCGCCGCATCCATCTTCTCTTTGAATTTGGGATCGTCGATCCCCCAGACCTTGAGCATATAGAGATTGGCCATGCGCTGGGAGAGCATCCGCTGCCGTCCGGAGATGTTGATGATCTCCCCCGACTTCTTGCCCGTCTGCTTGGCGAAAAGCTTGGTGGTTCGGTCCGCCGCTTTGAGCAGCTCGTCCAGTTTTCCCTGCAGTTCGGCAGCCTTCTCCTTGCTGGGTGGTTCTGAGAGCATCTTTTTGATAGATTCCCAGAGCCGGCGCTGCTCTTCAAGGCTCTTTTTGGTCTCGGGATCGGTGGCAAAAGCCGTCAGGCCCTGCAGATGGTCCTCGAACATTTCCATGGTTTTTTTCAGATCCTCTTTGGGATGGCCGAAGGTATTGCCGATCCCGATCATGGCGTAATCTTTGAGCATCCGCTGGGTCAACATCCGCTGACGGCCCGCTTCGTTGACAGCCTGGGCGAGACTTTTTATCTCGATGGCATAGGAAAACGTGACCGCCAGACAAAAGGCGAGTATCACACCGGTAGCGCGTTTCAATCCTCTCATTGTCTCTCCTCTCCACGTCGATCTGTATAAGATCAACTTAATTGATTGTATCATAAAAGATGTAATAAACTGGTTCGCAAAAGGCCATCGGAACGTGCGCGAGCAGAGAAAGAGGGCGGAAAAAGATCTGCGAGAAAATGGACACCGATCGTCGTCCATCCTTCTCCGGCTTTGGCAACCTGGCGATCTCTCCCTCTCCGGGAGAGACCCATGGCTTTCCGTCCCCGTCTCACGGCGGGTTTGGCTTTGTCATGCAAACATTTCATCTTGACATAGTTTCCTTTAAACTCCTTTGAACAAACTTTCATGTTTTCTTTCAGTTTCCCGAAATACCTTTCAGGGGAAAAAAGTAAGGATAACCCGCTCTTTCCACTTCGTGTCATGCGTTCCTCCTTTTCAGAACTCTTTTTATCGCACTTGGAACCTTTATTACTCCACAAGTCTAACCTGCTCTGTGTGGAGATCCAAGGTCATATCGGAACAAAAATTCTTCGGGAAAATGACAAGCCGGGAGCGTCGCAATCCTCCCCTCCAAATTCCGGTTGCTTGTGATAACTCTTTGTGTATAATTGCAGCATCCAACAGAACAAAAAGGTCTATTGATGTTTTCCAGACGAATCCAGGCACTTTCGCCTTCGATGACCATCGCAGTCTCCACCCTTGCCCGGGAGCTGAAAGCCCAGGGCAAGGATATCCTGAGCTTCTCCGCGGGAGAACCCGATTTTGACACGCCGGAGCGGATCAAAGAGGCCGCCATCGAAGCGATCCGCCAGGGACACACCAAATACACCTCTGTCGCGGGGATTCCCGAACTGCTCGATGCCATCCGGGAGAAGTTTCGGCGGGAGAACGGCCTGCACTACGAACGGGAGCATCTCCTCGTCAGCAACGGAGCCAAGCAGTCACTTTTCAATCTTACCCAGACCCTGATCGACGAGGGAGACGAGGTGATTATCCCCGCTCCCTACTGGGTCACCTATCCCGAACTGGTCAAATATGCCGGGGGCAAGCCGGTCATCATCGAAACCGACGACCGCAGCGGCTTCAAGATCTCGCCGGCCCAGCTGGAGGCAGCTATCACCTCACGGACCAAAATGCTGATCCTCACCTCCCCCTCCAATCCGACCGGCTCGGTCTACAGCCGCGAAGAGCTGGAAGCCCTGGGTGAAGTTCTCAAGGGAACCGCCATCAAAGTCGTCAGTGACGAAATGTACGAAAAGCTGGTCTTCGACGGGACCGAGTTCACCGCCACAGCCTCTGTCAGCGAGGATCTTTATCAGCGGACCGTGACCGTCAACGGTCTGAGCAAATCGGTCGCCATGACCGGTTGGAGAATGGGCTATCTGGCGACCCCGGATGTGGAGCTGGTCAAAAAGATGATCTCTCTGCAGTCCCAGAGCACCTCCAATATCAACACGCCCACCCAATATGCCTCCATCCCTCCCCTGCTGGGAGAGGTTGACGAAGAGATCGAGACCATGCGCCAAGCCTTCGAATCCCGTATGCATGAGGCGGTGGCCCTCTTCAACGATATCGAAGGGATCAGCGTCCTGAGACCTCAGGGGGCTTTCTACCTCTTCGTCAATATCAAGGATATCAGCAACGACTCCATGCACTTCAGCCAGGAGCTGCTCAAACGCTACGGTGTGGCGGTGGTCCCCGGAATCGGCTTCGGCAGTGAAGGGTATTTCCGCTTCTCCTATGCTGCCGATATCGTCACTATCCGCGAGGGGATCCGCCGGATCGAGAAATTTGTCCGGGAACTTCAGGGCTGATCCTCTTCTTTCTCGCAACGGGGGCTCAACACCCCATCCTGCCAGACTCCCATCTACCGTATCAATATATTGTCAACTGTTCCAAAGAGAAAAGACTGCTGAAAGCTGTCGGGGATCGTTCTCAGGCAAACCAGGCTCTGACTGCCGCCGAGAAGTAGTAACTTCCCAGTCCGACCACCAGTCCCCAGAGAATCGAAGCGAAGAAGTTCAACACCACGAACTTCTTGAAATCGTAGCGGGAGAGGCCCATCACGATAGGGACCAGAGTCTTGACCCCGTAGATGTATTTTTGAAGGAAAACCGCCATCCAGCCGTATTTGCGCATCAGAAGATTGGTGTAGGCGATCTTGCGGCGATGTTTGCGAAGGTACTTCAGGACCTCTTTTTTGTTGGTCTGCGCCAGATAGAAGAGGAAGGTATCCCCGACGAAGTTGGCGACGGTCGCCACGAGGATCGAGAGGCCGATATCCATCTTGCCCAGCGCCGAGAGGATTCCTGCCCCCGCCAGGGCCAGCATCCCTCCCCCGAAGGAATAGAAGGCGAGAATGATATAGCCGTAGAGGGCCAGATTGTGAAGGATCTCTTCCAAGATTCAGCCGTGGAGTTTACTACTGGCCGAAGCTGTATTTGATGCCGACGGAGGTGACCAGCGCGCTCTCGTCTCCGCCGTAGAGGTATTTGGCTTCACCGACCAGAGAGACGTCTCCTCGGAGCTGGTACTCTACCCCGCCGCCGATAGCGGCGAAAAGACCGTCATCGGTTCCGTGTTCGTTGTGGGAGAAAAATTGTGCTCCGACTCCCAACAGGGCGTAGGGGGTCATCTCGCTGGCGTTGTCCGCATACCAGAGAGCGTTGAGTCCCCAGCGGTAGACCGAGCTGTCTCCGCCGCCGATATAGTCTTCGTTGAACTGATAGTCAAAAGAAAACTGATAGGCTCCCACTTCCCAGAAATTCTCGGTGGGCAGGTTGTAGTTGTAGCGCAGACCCCATCCCCAATTGTCTTTGAGGAGCATGTCGTCATCGTTGAAAGAGTAGCTGCCTACCGCTTCCACCGAGTGATTGTAGAGGTCGTGATCGGCAGCCTGCAGGCTCCAGACCGCACAGAGTGCTAGAAGGATCTTTTTCATGGCATTTCCTTTTTTCTCGCCTTTCACCGGCGATTTCTCTTGCCAGAGTATAACAGAAAAAGAGTTTAATAGTAATTAATATTTTTTTCGGATCACCATGGGGTGCAGCAGGTCATAGCGTCGGATCTTTCCCACAGCCTCCAGATCCAACGGCCGATGCCAGATCCAGAAGACCCGGTAGTAGATGTAGTCGTAGGGGACCGGTCCGAAAAAACGGCTGTCGGTGGAGTTGTCCCGGTAGTCCCCCATGAGAAAATAGTGATGGGGAGGGATTCGCATCACCGGCATGTCGATCAGCTCCTTGGGCCCCACCACCTCGGGATCGTGCATGATGTTGTAATAGCGTTCGTAGGGATTTTTCAGCCACCACTCGTTCCCGATCCGGGCCAGCGGCAGATGTAGAGCCCGGGCATAGGCTTTCGTACGCCGGGAATCACCGGCAATCTGAAGATAGAGATCTTTGTTCTGCTCGAAAATCCGGTCTCCCGGCAGGGCGACGCAGCGCTTGAGATAGAGTCGCCGATCCAGCGGATGACGAAAAGCCAGCAGATCCCCCCGGTGGATCCCCTCCTCCCGCTTATGAAGATGCCGGTCGATATAGAAGCCCCAGGAGGGAACGTGGATCCCCGCCGTCAGGTTCTCCACCCAGACCCAATCACCATCCATCAGCGTATCGTTCATGCTGATATCGCTGACACGGTAGGGGCGAACGATGGAGAGGATGAGGATCACCCCCAGCAGGACTCCGCCGTAGTGCCACACTTTTTGTCCCATTTTTGCCTCTTTCGGGATATAATTATCCAAATTTTACCCAGAGGAGCCCAAGATGTCCCCCAAAACCCTCATCATCGGCGCCGGAGGGGTCGGAAACGTGGTCGCCTTCAAATGCGCCATGAACGCCGATACCTTCGGCGAGATCACCCTGGCGAGCCGGACCAAAGCAAAGTGCGACGCCATCGCCGAAAACGTCAAAGAGAAAACCGGCGTAGAAATCAAAACCGCCCGGGTCGACGCCGACCACAAAGACGAGGTGATCGACCTGATCCGCAAGACCGAGGCCGACATCGTCATCAATGTCGCCCTGCCCTACCAGGATCTGACCATCATGGACGCCTGCGTCGCCACGGGGGCTGATTACCTCGACACCGCCAACTACGAGCACCCCGATACCGCCAAATTCGAGTACAAGGAGCAGTGGGCCAGAGACAAAGCCTTCCGGGAAGCCGGGATCATGGGGCTATTGGGAAGCGGCTTCGATCCGGGGGTGACCAACGTCTTCGTCGCCTACGCCCAAAAGCACTACTTCGACACCATCAAAACCATCGACATCCTTGATTGCAACGCCGGGGATCACGGCTACCCCTTCGCGACCAACTTCAACCCCGAGATCAACATCCGGGAGGTCAACTCCAAAGGGCGCTACTGGGAAAAAGGGGAGTGGAAAACAACCGAACCGATGGAGATCAAAATGGTCTGGGACTACCCCGAAGTGGGGCCCAAGGACAGCTATCTGCTCTACCACGAAGAGGAGGAGTCTCTGGTCAAAAACATCCCGAGCCTCGAGCGGATCCGTTTCTGGATGACCTTCGGGGAGAGCTACCTGACCCACCTGAAGGTGCTGGACAACGTGGGACTCACCCGTATCGACCCCATCGAAGTGGACGGCTGTGAGGTGATCCCTCTGCACGTGCTCAAGGCCCTGCTCCCCGATCCGGCGACCCTGGGGCCCCGCACCAAAGGCAAGACCAACATCGGCGTCGTGGTCCACGGCCTCAAAGACGGCAAAGAGCGCACCGTCTACATCTACCAGGTCAAGGATCATGAAGAGTGCTACGCCGAGGTGATGAGCCAGGGGGTGAGCTACACCACCGGCGTTCCGGCGATGATCGGGGCGAAACTGATGCTTCAGAAGGTTTGGTACGAGGTGGGTGTCCACAACATGGAGGAGTTCGATCCCGATCCCTTCATGGAGGAGCTCAACCGCCAGGGGCTCCCCTGGAAAGTGATGGAATTGGAGAGTCCCGAGGCACTCAAGGCGGAGTGACTCCTCGACGTCTGCACGGGAGGGATCCGACTTTAGCCGGCTCTGTCTGAAACGATGTTTCTGTTATAATCCTACAAACCTGCAGTTCATGACGATTCTGCATTCTCCGAAGGAATTGGATGAAAAAATTCTCTCTATCGAGTCTGGTCGCCGCTTCGGTGTTGCTCAGCAGCCTCTCCATGGCCGAAACAGCGGCACAACACTACCGACACCTCACCGGTACCCAGATCTTCAGCGCCGACAATACCTATCTCGAGACCGGATGGTACAGCCTGGACAGCGACGGATCCGGTGACGACCCCGATCTGAGCAATGCCAACTTTGTCGGCAGCTACTACTTCGGAGAGATCGGCGATACCTGGCGCCCCTTTGTCCTGGGGGGCTTCGGATTCAGCAAAATCACCCAGGATCATGTCGATCTGGGAAGCGGAGATCTGGGAGATATCAAACTCGACGCCACCTACGCCAAACTGGGCGGTGGGATCAACTACAACCCCAGCCCCGAAATCTCCTTGATCCTGGGAGCCTCCGGCCTCTGGATGCGAAGTGACAGCGACTACTCCGGAACCGACGCCGCTATGGAACACTACTTCGGTCACGACAGCGATACCGCACTCTATGACCTCTTTGCCGGTGCCCTCTATCACACAGAGATCAACGGCTACAAACCCTATGCCAAAGCGACATTCCATTATCTGAGCATCGACTACGATTTTGATCTCCCCGATACCGACGGCTGGAGTACCGATCTGAGCGCCGGAGTCTATACCCCCACGCTGACGACCTGGATGGATCTGCCGGTTCGGGCCAAATTTTATCTCGCCGCCACTTTCCTGGACGACGAACTCTCCGACGTCACCGGTTTCGACCACGCTTACCATGCCGGCGCCAGTCTGCTCTGGAAGGTCGGTCCGATGATTCCTCTTTTTGACAATGCCTTCAAAGATACCGAGCTGGCCTTCAATCTCCATGGAACGACCGGAGACAATGATTTGAAGGGCTGGAAGGCCAGCGTGAGCTTCAGTATCGCCAAATTCTGATCGGGTGTCGGATATCCTGAGCGACACGATGCCGATTCCCGATCTCTCCGACACTCCCCTCTCCCAGATCATTACGGAGCTTGAACGACAGCTTCAAAGCGCAAACACCGCCGCTTTTCTGATCCTCGATCCCGACCGTTGCCGGGGATCCTACGCCGGTGAGGCCCTCACCGTGGGAGGTAAAACGTATCGCTGCCGCTCCTGGCGTGCCTGGAACGATCTGGCCGCCCAGCTGGGGTGCCGGCTGCTCACTCCGGAGCGTCACGATACGCAGCGGCTAGTGCTGCGTATCGAAAAGCTTCGGCATGAAAGCAGCTTTCACCGGGAAAAGCAGAGCGAAAAGTATGACCCGGAGAGCACCTTCGCCCGGATCCGCAAAAACGAGGAACCGGCCTTTTACCTCCCCTATCTTCGGGCACTCCATCGGCTGGGGGTCGAAAGCCGGGAACGGATCCTCGCGCTGGGGCCGAACCGCGGCGACGAGCTCGAACCGATCTTTGCCTCCGGTTTTCGGGGGGAAATCCTCGGCATCGACCTCTCAGCGCCGGCCCTCCGGGAGGCACAGACGAGATTCGGCAGCCGCCTTCGTACCTGTGTCCAGGACCTCAACCGTCTCGCAGAACTTCCGCCGGAACGCTTCGACCTGATTCTTTCCATCGGAACGCTGCAAAGCCCCGCCATCGAACTCAAACCCCTCATTATGCACCTGGTGCAGCAACGCCTGAGCTCTGGCGGAGCCCTCCTGCTGGGCTGGCCCAACGCCCGCTGGGAAGAGGGCGAACTGATCTACGGCGCCCGCCCCAGACACTACTCTTTCAGCGAACTCTCTCTGGTCATCAAGGATCTCTTCTGGATCAAAAAGTATCTCCAGCAGCACCGCTACCGGGTCGTCATCACCGGACGGGAATACCTGTTTCTCGAAGCGACGAAAATCCAAAATCCCTAACAGTTCCTAACCAATATTTTCGATATAGTTGCGTCCGAAGATATCAATGAAGGAGTGATCATGGCCATCAACGCAAAGAAAATGAGGAAATTCTGTCGTCCCTTCCGCATCGTACTGGGACTCGTTCTCATCGGACTGGGAGTCTATACCGGGATCAAATGGTTCTATCTGGGCATCATTCCCCTCATAGCCGGAATCGTAGGCTTCTGCCCCGCCTGCGCCATCACGGGACAATGCACGATCTTCGGAAAGGACAAAGAGGCATGAAAACCCTCAAGATCTTTCTGGGCTGGCTGATCGGCGGACTGCTGGTCATTCAGCTCATCCAGATCAAAGTCCCCGAACCTCCCAAGGCCGGTCCCCAGGATGAGATCAAAGCTCCCAAGGAGATCATGGCCCTGCTGAAAAAATCCTGCTACGACTGCCACTCCAACCATACTCGTTGGCCCTGGTACAGTCATATCGCGCCGGTCTCCTGGGAGGTCGACTCCCACGTACGAGACGGCAGAGACTGGCTCAACTTCTCTATCTGGAACCGATACAGCGAGGAGAAAAAGCAGAAGCTCTACAAAGGGATCGCCAAATCCATCGACTGGAAGATGCCTCCCGCCGACTACATGTGGATCCACAAGGATGCACGCCTCACTCCCCAGGAGCGCCAGGCGATCAAAGCGTGGGCCCAATCCCACATCAAAAAGGAAGAGAGCCCCTACTGACCTCTCTTCTTGCCGGGAAGTCACCGATCCGGATCCTCTAATTCAGACAATTTTTATCAGCATTGCACATTTTTATGTTATACTTCTTGACACAAATCAAGAAAAAGGAGCTGAAATGCCCAAGATCAACCGTTATGTAGATATCTCTACCATCGACCGCGAAGCCAAAAAAGACTATATCGACCGTCACTCTCCCTTCGTCCACTGCGAAAGCACCGCCAAGAAGGGTGAGCCGTTCAAGGTCAAAGTGAAAATGGGGAACGAATATTGCCACCCCGATGATTTCGACCACTACATCGCCTATGTCCAGCTCTGGGACGGTGAGACTCTTCTGGCTCAGACCAACTGGCAGCCCGGTACCATGGGCAACGCCTGTGCCCATGCCGAAGTCGATTTCTACGTCGTGCCCACCAAGAGTAAAATGAAGCTCACTGCCATGAGCTACTGCACCAAGCACGGCCTTTGGGAGAGCGATCCCGTCGAAGTCACCGTCGAAGACTAAGACGCTGCGAGGGGACCCCTCCCCTCAGCTCTCAAATCTAAAATTTCAATTCAAACTTCTCATCCAAAATTCAAAACCTACAATTCAAAATCCCAAATCCAACATCCAAAATTCTGATAAAATTCCTCTATGAAAAACCTCCACAATGCCCTTCAGCTCAAACAGCTTCATCTTCTCAAACAGATGGGATATCGCTACACCGACATCCAGCCCTCCGATCTGGAACCCGATCCCGCCCAGCTCCCCGATGATCTGGAGAGCCTGCGTAAGATGGTGGAACAGTGCCATCTCTGCGACCTGAGCAAGAGCCGCCACAAAGTGGTTTTCGGCGAGGGGGACCCCCATGCCCGGCTGATGTTCGTCGGCGAAGGACCCGGCGCCACGGAGGACAGCACCGGACGCCCCTTCGTGGGAAGGGCGGGCGAGCTCCTGACCCGGATGATCGAGAATGTCCTCTATCTACGCCGGGAACAGGTCTATATCGCCAATATCGTCAAATGCCGACCGCCGGGCAATCGGGTCCCCACCCCCACCGAAGCGTTCACCTGCCGCCCCTATCTCCTGAAGCAGATCGAACTGATCCGCCCAAAAATCATCATGACCCTCGGCGCCACCGCCTACCGCTACCTGACCAACGATGAGACTCCCATCAGCCGCGTCCGGGGCCATATCATCCATACCGACAACTATATCCTTGTCCCCACCTTCCATCCCAGCTACCTGCTGCGCAACCCCTCCGCAAAGAAAGAGGCGTGGGAAGATCTGCTGAAGGTCAAAGAGCTTCTGTAGAAGTGATCCAAAACACCGCCCTAGCCGAAAAGAGAGCGGGTGGTAAAATTATCCTATAATGTAAAAAGACGAAGAGACGGAGGTGTGTTATCATCGCATTTATGAAACGAATATCAATGTTTGGAATATGCCTGATACTCCCTCTCGCTGTCACCGGGCTCCATGCGGAAACCACAAAGGAGGGAAAGGATAGCAATGTCACCGCAGCGGCCGATTCCTGTGCCCTGGACCCCATCAATACACTGATTCGTGAGGGGAAGATCCCCGCGGCCTATGCCCTCTCCAAAACACTCTATGCCCGCTGCCACGACCGTCCCCATCGTCGCCTCTATGCCAAACTCGCCTTCTGGAGCAAGGATCTCTCTACCGCCTACCGATTGATCGACGCTTTCGATCCGAACGAAAAACTCTACCGTCAGATCTACGCCGCCAGAATCATCCGGGATCTGAAGCACGGAGGCCGTCCCGCTATCCCTCCATTCCTGGAAAAGGATTACGACGTACTGTCCGCCCGGATCGACGCCGAGATCCGGCGAGGGAATTTTTCCCATGCCTACCGTCTGAGCCGGAGGCTTTACAAACTCTACCACACCAAAGAGGCGCTGGAGTACCAGGCCAATCTGCTCCTGTGGATGAAACGGTATCCGGAGAGCCTGAAACGTTTCCGCCAGCTTGGAGATCGGGAAAAAGTAAAAGAGCTCCAGAAAATCATTCTGGAGGAGCGGCTGGCCCGAACCGATCGCAAAATCACCGAAGCCTGGAAACGTTCAGACAAAGAACGCGCCCGGAAGATCTTTGAGCATCTCGATTCCGGAGCCAAAAAGCTCTACCGCCGCCGATACCGGGACAACGCCTGCCGGGTCGAAAGCACCCGAATGCTCGGAATCGGCTTCGACCATGTAAGCTACAGTGACCACCGGTACCGGGATCACACCGACTACCTGGAATTCACCCTGCCCATCCAACGGTTCACAGTTTACGGGAAAGTAGAGAAGACAGACCGTTACGGTCTTCACGATACCCGACTCTCCCTGGAGATCTATCCGCCGGGTGTGGGAGAGTACTGGGGTTACTTCTCCCTCTCGGTCACCCCCGATGCCGACTTCTACAGCCACTATTCCGCCGGTGTCAATCTCTACCGGGATTTCGGCAGCGAAGAGATCGGAGTCGGCTACCTCTACAGCCACTATGATCTGCAGGACAGCCACCTGGCCCATTTGGAGTACACCCACTTCTTTTCAGATTATCTGAGTCTCAAAGGAGCCTATTACTACGAGTTTTCCTCCCACTCCTACGCGCTTCAGGCGGAGGCGAGCTACTCCACTCCCTGCCACCTGGAGATCAAAGCCACCTATGTCTACTCCTCCTCCAACGAACTTCTCACCGACAGCCGGATCCTTCGGGAACGGGGCCACAATCTTCAGCTGGAGCTGGAGTATCCTCTGACCCGACATCTGAGTGTGGGGGGACGGCTCCTCTGGCAGCAGAGCCTTCAGTCGACCCGGTATACCACCCGGGGCCTCTCGCTCTTTTTCCGGAGCTACTGGTAGGAAGAGGTGGTGGAGATGCAGAGCGATTTGATCATTCACTATGCGGAGCTGGGGATTCTCCTTTTTCTCATCCTCTCGGTCGGGGGACTGATCCTGCTGGCGTGGGTCAAAAAACTGATTGACCGATACTTCGCGCGCATGGAACGGGAGAAAAAACGCTGGCGGGACCTCCTCCGCAAAGCCGTCGAGACCCATGCGACACGGATCGACCCCTCGCCGCAGTCCCGGCGGGAGATCATCGGTTGTGCTCTGGCACTGGGAGAGTTCACTGCCGCCACGCCGGCAGAGTATCGGGAGTTCTGCCGTCTGATCCGGCAGGAGAAGATCGACGAACGGCTGGCCGAGGCCTATCAGCACGCTTTTTTTGGATATCGCCGTGCCTTTTTCCTCTCGCTTCTCTCCGACCTTCCCTGCAGCCATCAGCGTCCTCTCTATCTGAAGATCATCCGGGAAGAGAGCGATCAACGGTTCTACAGCCTGGCGATCTACGCTCTCTCCAAAACGGTGGGCAGCCCCGAAGAAGCGGAGGAGTTTCTCCAGGTCCTTGCCGAGACCGGCCCCCGTCATCATCTGGGACGCAACTATTGCGAGATGCTGATCTTTGTCGCCTTTCGGCATCTGGAATCCGATGCCCTGGCTGCGACAATCGATCAGATCCTGGCCGCCCCGATCCGGGTTCACCTCCTCCACTGTATCACTGAAGCGCTTGGACGTTTCCGCCAACCGGGGATGAGTACATTGATTTTACGGATCTATCAGGCCCATTCCGACAACCCGGAACTCGTCGCCGCGGCAATCCGTTCTCTCTTTCTCTCCCGGGCGGAGGCCTGTGGTCTCGTCCGGGAAGCCCTCCGACGCGAAGAGCTTCCCATCCGGATCACCTGCGCCAAATTCGGCCTGGATCTCTGCCCCTCTGCCGCCGATATTCTGGCAGAGATGCTCCGCTATTTCTTTGACGAAAACCACTTTGTCCGCCAAAATATCTACCGGGCCTGCCTGCGGCACCGGATCGCCAAAGAGACGATTCTGACACTGGTAAAACAGCACTTTCCGGAAAAGGCCTCCGACCGCTTTTTCCGGGAGATGATGGAAACCTACGATGTCGAAGGGGGGGTCTCCGCATGATCGGTCACTATCTCATCCAGATTCTCATTCTCTCCCAGGTGATCTACCTGATCAATCTGGTAGTCACCAACGTCTCCTCGATGTTTTTCATCTTCTACACTTTGCCGGGCGTGATCGTCAGCTACTTCACCGAACGGACCGGTTTGATCCGGAATTTCGTCCGCAGTCAGACTCACCTGCCTGTTTCGATCCTCATGCCCGCCTACAACGAAGAGACCACCATCCTCAATTCGGCCCGGTCACTCCTGGGTATCGAATTCAACGAGTATGAGATCATCATCATCAACGACGGTTCCGAGGATAATACCCTGGAGAAACTCAAAGAGGCTTTCGACCTCTATCCCGCCCCTACACCTCCCTATTTGCCCCTGGAGCATGAACGGATCCGCCAGGTCTACCACTCCCACCGCCATGAGAATCTGACGGTCATCGACAAGGAAAACGGCGGCAAAGCCGATGCACTCAACGCCGGGATCAACCTGAGCCGCTATCCGCTTCTCTGCAGCCTCGACGCCGATACCCTTCTGAATCGGGACGCGATCCTCAAAGCTGTTTTGCTCTTCACGCGGGATGAACGGGTCATCGCCGCGGGCGGCAGCATCGGCATCTCCAACGGCTCCTCTTTCGATGAGCAGGGTCGTATCCGTCTCTCGCTTCCCCGCCGCCTGCTCGAGCGTATGCAGATCATCGAATATACCCGTGCTTTTCTGGCGGGTCGGACCTTCTGGTCCGCCGTCAACGGCATGCTGATTATCTCCGGGGCTTTCGGGATCTTCCGCAAAGATATCGTCATGGCGATCCACGGCTACCGCCGGACCACGGGTGAGGATCTCGATCTGCTCATGCGGATGCGTCGCCACTGCTACGAGCAGAAACTCCCCCACCGGGTCTCTTTTCTTCCCGACATCATGTGCTGGACCCAGGCCCCTTCGGACTACACTTCGCTGTTGAAGCAGCGGAACCGATGGCACCGGGGACTGATCGAGAGTCTCTATCACAACCGGAGGATGCTCTTCAATCCGCGCTACGGAGTTGTGGGGTTGCTGACGCTGCCTTACTACCTGCTGATCGAAGCGCTCAATCCTCTGATCACTTTCATGGGATCGATCTCCATCATCATCCTCTACTTCGCCGGACTGGTCAACCAGGATACGATCATCCTCTTCTTTATGCTGGAGTTCATCTGGGGAATGGCCCTGAACATCTTCTCCTTCTGGCTTGAGATCTTTGTCCGGCACAGCTATCCAACCCGCAGGATCTTCCGGCTTCTGGCCGACAGCATGCTGGAGCCCTTCTATTACAAGCCTCTGGTCAAAATGGAACAGTTGATCGCCACCTTTACCTTCCTGAACCAGAAATGGGGCAAGGCCCGCCGCCACGAGATCGGAGAGACCCCTTCAGAGGGGGCCGCAGACACGCAGGTGATTCCGGAGGTGAAAGGATGAAACGGCTACTCGCTCTTCTCCTGCGCGTCGGGCTTTTCCTCGTCTTTATCAGTTATTTTATCGTAGCCGTTTTCGTCAACACGAGCCGCCTGGAGCTCTGGATCCATCCGCTGGAACGTTTCCATCTGGAGCGGACAGAGTGCCTCGACAACGGGAAGATCTGCCTGGGGACCTACCCGGATGAAACGATGCTCAAACGTCTCAAACCCGCCACGGTCGTTTCACTGCTCAATCCGAGGCTCCCCTTTTCCCGGGAGCTGGTGGAGGCAGAACGGGAACGCTGTCGGAAACTGGGCATCCGCTTCCTCTCTATTCCTGTCTCTTTCTTCTCCAAAGACCCCGGAGCCTATGCCAACCTTCTCAGCCTGCTGCAGACCCCTTCCGTAAAAAAACCGATCTATATCCATACCTATCTATTTGACCACCGGCTCAAAACGCTGAAGCATCGAATAGTCGTGAAGCACAAACCCGTCGAATGATCGGTAGGGCGGATGACGACGCAACAGCCGTCTCAGCGCTGCCGGACGGCCGGCGAAGCTCAGACGGCTTCCCGAAACCGTATACCGTCTCAGTTCCGTCAATTCCCGACATTTGAGATGGAAAAAGCGACGAGTGATGCAGGGACCGGCAGGACCGACCCGATAGAGGACGTGCCGTTCGTTCTCCACCGGCCGCAGCTCCACCCCCAAAGCGATCGGCTTATTGAGCGCTTCTCCCCACCGTAGCGTATCTGCCGAGATCCTCAGCACCGCTGCCGGATCGGAACGGTAGCTCATCACCACCGCCTCGTCAACCAGACGCAGCACTTCGGGCAACAGCGGTTTCCCCGCGATCCGCACACCGTCAAACCAGTAGGGAATCACTACCGAAAAGCGCAACCCGTGTCGACGGCACCAGCGGCCGACACGTCTCAGCATCTCCAGATAGTGTCTCAACGTCCTTTCGGAGTCTGAGAAATACTCCGGCAGCAGATAGGGTTCCACATCCAGCTGGACACCCCGTAGCTTTTGCAAGGGCAGACGGGAGAGCTTGCGGATCAGTTTCCCTGCCTGACGGATATCTCCCGGTGACCCGTCCAGCGCATAGACTTGTGGGGGGATCTTCATCGCCTTCAGCCGCTTAAGCGTTACGGAGAACGCCGGACCCACCTGCAGATAGATCCGTCCAATCCCTCTCCTCCGCACAATACCGGGCTGTACCTGCCCGGGGTGCCATGCCCAGACCGACAGACGCTGTGGGCCTTTTGCCCCACCGGGGAGTGCCCGTTTTCGAAAGAGAACCCGGAGTCGGGAAGGATTCGTATCCGTCAGGATCACGACATATTTCAGACGCTGCATATCCACGCCACGAAGGTGAGGTCTCAAGGCGATTCTATGACGGTTACGGCCGATGATCCGATTGGCCTCTTTCCCTGCTAGGGTCTCATCTGCCAAAGCCACACGGAAGACCTTGGCATCCGTATCGATCAGCAATTCGTCATAGGGCAGCGCGTCAAGAGGCTTCCCTTCCCGAGAGAGATCCAGCAGATAGAAGCCCCCGTGCCTTCCCCGGAATCGGCGGGCATTTCTGAAGAGAATTTCCGGGAGGCTTCCCCGATAGAATCCCTCTTTTTCCCCCGCCGGACGGATCGACTCACCGCTCCGGGTGATCACCCGTTCGATCTGTTCCCCCTCGTGGACGGCGAAAGGGACTCTCCGAAGCTTTTCCGCTCTCAGAGAAGCAGAACAGACAAGCAGAATCAGGAGGAGGGAAGCGCGAAAATCCATCGGTTCATTCCCGGTTTCAGGTTTAGAAGAATCCGGCCGTTGCGGATGCTGTAGCCCTCCCCCGATCCCTCTTTCCAGTGCCAGCCGAAAGGCTCAAGTGCCAAGGTAAAGGCTGCGGGACTCCAGAGAGTGATCTCCACCTCCTTCTCCGCTCTCCGATAACGCCAAACCACCCGATCCCGCCGATCCCAGAACCGGCCGAAGCTCTCCATTGTCGAAACCGCGATCCCTTTGGGGAGTTCCTCCAGAAACCTCTTCAGAAAATAGAGATCGAAATTTTTCAGTTTCCACCAGGTCAGATCGGGATGGATCAGGAGCGTAAAGACTCCGCCGTTCTCCGCCACTTTGTCAAGCAATTCTTTTGCCTGATCCAGGCGAAAAATCAACGGCGGGAACTTCTCATCCTCGTAGACGAGGGGAAATTCCCAGATCTTGCTGGGATCTTGCAGGCGATAGTAGTCATGCATATAGCGATAGGGGAAATAGCTCAGCACATCCTCGGCACTCAGGCAGGAAGAGTAGCGATAGCCGAAACGCTCCAGAACCTGCGGCAGGAGAGGATGATAGAGGAGTTCTCCGCTGCGGAAGGAGACCACTTTTTTGACGCCGGCACCCAGCAGCAGTTCTTTGGAGACCTTGACTTCGCCGCAGAGAGTCGGATGGCCTTTGTCCCGCCGATAATCCACCGAATAGGGACGATAAGTGGGATAGGACTCCTGACAGCTCCCTAGAGGCAGCTTGTTGAAATTGGCGGTGTGCTCCACCGTGTGGGAGCCGATTTCGAAGCCAAGCCGCTGGGCTTCGAGAATATTCTTCATATGTTCCGGGGTGAAAAATGGGACATCTTTGTCATCTTTGAGATATTTGACCCAGATATTGTAGGTGGCGGGAGCGCCTTCGGACCGTTCAAGGAGATAGAATCGTTTCATATTGGTAATGGATTCGACAAAATCCACATCGTGGGTGACGATCAAGGTAGCCCGGGAACTCCCCGGAGCGGTCGAAAGGGTAAACCCCCGACCGACACGCTGCCGATAGAGTCCCTTGAGAAAGAGAGGAATCAGATCGCTCAAAGGTTCGAAGTGGTTGATATATTGTCGATTGGCCTGAAAATCCCTCCCCACCAGATTACGAAAGCGCAGATCGTAGAGACTCATTCCGAAAGCGATCGCTTCACCCTTTCCTACGCGATGCTCCGTGACAGCGGGGGATCGGTCCTCGTAGAAAGCGATCGGCACGGCCTCTGCCGGCACCAGCGTGTTGGTCCAGAGTCCGCCAGGCTTCGCCGCCAGACGATATCGCCGCTCCTCCGGTCGGTTCAGATAGGCGTGAAAGTAGGGGCTTTTCCCAAGAACCAGCCCGGTATGTTTCCGATTCGGTTGGTAATCCTTCAAGCCGAAAAGACGCAGAAGTTCCTTCTCCCCCGAGGCAAAAAGTCCGCTGTCCCCAACGATGATGCCCCCCTCCTTCAGATAAGTGGAGAGAAAACGCAAGGTGGCCCGATCGAAACGGTGCGGATGATCAGGATCGATATCCAGCAGCAGTATCCGGGTACCGTTGGCGTCGGTGATCCGCCGGCATCGATAGGAAGGGATGCCCATCGTCTGCAGAATCTCTCCGGTCTGAAAAGGGTGCCTGTCCGAGAAATAGGCCACGGTGGAGGCATCCGGAGCCATGCGCCTGCTCTGCCTCTCGGGAAGGTAATCAACCGGTTTGGCCGGCCGTGTCTTCAGGTTATAGACAAAATCGGGTGCCACCACCAAATATTCCCGGAAGGAGGAGTAGAGAACCGCTCCCGCCAACAACAGCAGAAGAGAGGCCACGAGTATCATCAAGAGTTTTTTGATCTTCACCGGTCTCCTTTGCTCTCGTCAGGGATCCTGAATGGGTACATTATACTACGAGATCGTGGCGCCGCACCCACTTCCAGAAGAGCCGGTCGGGGTGGACTCTCGGATCGAGGGCTTCACCCTGAAGAATATGCCGGGCCAGTGAGCGGGCCATCAACGGAGCGAAGACGAAACCCCTTCCCCCCAGGCCGTTGAGGATCGAGAGTTTGTCGTAATGGATCAGCGGAGCTTTGGCTCCCCGGGTGATCGCCGGGGTCTCCGCCAGCATCCTCGGCACGTCGATCACCGGCCCGACGATGGGGAAGTGATCCCGGCTCGTCGAACGCATCCCGCAGTAGGTTTCGATGAGGCGAAAATCCGAGGTTTCGGTGATCTCGGCCGCTTTGGCCTCCAGCGTCGCCAGGGGCCGTCCGTCGCAGATGCGGCAGGGCTGGGGAGATTTGACATGGGTGGCCCCCAGCTTGACCCGGCCGTTACGGGTGGAGGAGAGGGAAAAATCCTTGTGCAGACTGATGGGGAATTGTCGCGATGTGGCGTAGTCCCCCCGACTGCCCCAAAGCCCCCGAATCCCCATATAGCGCAGATCCAGCAGATCGCTCTCGTATCCGGTCGCCAGAACGACATACTCCGCCTCGATGAACTCCCCGGCACCGATGATCCGCCAGAAATCTCCGGCAAACTCCAGATGCTCCACCTCCATCTGCCGAAAATTCAACCGCTCCGCCGCGACCCGGCAGACCTCCTGGGCATCGGCATCGCCCGCTTCCGGGAAATAGAAGCCCCCCGGTACATTTCTGAGTCCCACCGCCTCGGCGCGGACCGCATCCCAGCGCTCGTAGGGGCGGTAGTTGAAAGCTTCGTAGAGTTCGAAGCGCTTCTCATCCTCGCTGTTTTTTGGGATCCTCAACACCCCGTCACTGTGAAAATGCTCCGGAAAATTCTCCCGGTAAAAGCGCTGGGCGAAGGCGAAGGCTTCGTTGGTCAGCTCCTGAAGGGGACCTCCCTTGCCGATCTTGGGGGAGATGAAGGCCCCCGCCGCGCCGCTGCCGCCGCCGGCGGGAACGGAGCTGCGATCCACCAGAAGGACATCCGCTCCCTCTTTTTGGAGAAAATAGGCCGCCATCACCCCCGCAATCCCGGCTCCGATGACACAGATCACTCTTTGTCGCCTCTCATATATCACCTTTATTCATTCACCAAAAGCGCCAGGTAACATGGTACCTTTTGCCGGACGTCAGCCCTTCGCGTTTTCTTTTTTCTTTGCTTCGTTTCCTTTTTCTTTGTCGCGAAACAAAGAAAAAAGAAATGAAGGAAGCACCGATTCATATGTACTGATAGACATACTTCTCCAACGCCTCGTCAATAAAGGCCTGCCAGACCCCATCAGGCTGCCAGATCAGATGAAGCCGCGCTCTGGCTTCGTCGATAGGTACACTGCGGTCAATGACGTTGTAGAGGAAGATCAATGCACTGACCCGCTTGTTCTCGGCACAATGGAGCCAGATTTTTCGGGGGTAAAGGGCGTTGAGCAGATCGCGGAGGAGTTCGTAATCCCCGAAGGCGGGGGCAGAGAAATTGATGGGGAGATGGAGATAACGCATTCCGGCCGCCGTGACCAGGATATCCTCGTCCCGAAGATAGCGGCTGTCCTCCGGACGCCCCAGAGAGATCACCGCTTCGAAACCCAGCGCCGCCATTTGGGCGAAATCCTCCGCCTCCGGCAGCGCCGAGGTCATGAGGTCCTGATGAACCGGCTGCTGGGCAGGCGCCTGGATCCCGCTCATGGCTTCTCTCCTCTTTTCTTTCGGATCAAAGAATATACCGTGTCACATCCTCATTCTCGACCAGGGCCTCCAGTTTGCTCTCCACATGCGCCACATCGATCACGACCGTCTCCCCCTTGCGCTCGTCGGCATCGAAGCTCAGATCCTCCAGGATCCGCTCCGTCACCGTATGCAGACGCCGGGCGCCGATGTCCTCGGTCTTTTCGTTGGCCAGAGCCGAATAGTGGGCGATGGCACGCAGCGCCTCCTCTTCAAACTCCAGGGTGACTCCCTCCACCGCCATCAGGGCCTGATACTGCTTGATGAGGGAGTTTTTGGGCTCGGTGAGGATCCGGTAGAGGGCCTCTTCGTCCAGGCTCTGCAGCTCCACCCGCAGCGGGAAGCGCCCCTGCAGCTCCGGGATCAGATCGCTGGGCTTGCTCAGGTGAAAAGCCCCGGCGGCGATGAAGAGGATGTGGTCGGTATTGACCGGGCCGATCTTGGTG
>JALVUD010000006.1 GCA_027035765.1 Campylobacteraceae bacterium | reverse complement strand
GTCAAGGCCCAGATCCATGCCGGGGGCCGGGGGCTTGGCGGCGGGGTCAAGCTGGCCAAGAGTCTGGACGAGGTGCGCCATTGGGCGGATGAGATCCTCGGCATGACCCTGGTGACGCATCAGACCGGCCCTGAGGGAAAAGTGGTCCATAAGGTCTATATCGAAGAGGGGGCCGATATCGCCAAAGAGTACTACCTGGGAATGCTCCTGGACCGTGCGGCGGAGATGCCGGTGATGATGGCCTCCACCGAAGGGGGAATGGAGATCGAAAAGGTCGCCGCCGAAACGCCCGAGAAGATTGTCAAGGTCAACATCGATCCCACGGTGGGCTTTCAGGGCTTCCACGGCCGCAAGCTTGCTTTCGGTTTGGGGCTGCCCAAAGAGGAGGTCGGCACCTTCATCAAATTCGCCAGCGCACTCTACAACGCCTATATGGACAACGATGCCGAAATGGTGGAGATCAACCCGCTGATTAAAACCGGCGACGGCAAATTCCTGGCTCTTGATGCCAAGATGGGCTTTGACGACAATGCCCTCTATCGCCATCCCGATATCTCCGAGATGCGGGATCTGGAGGAGGAGGAGCCCACTGAGCTGGAGGCCAAGGCCCACGGGCTGAGCTACATCAAACTCGACGGCAATGTCGGCTGTATGGTCAACGGTGCCGGTCTGGCCATGGCGACGATGGATATCATCAAGCACGAAGGGGGCGAACCGGCCAACTTCCTCGACGTGGGGGGCGGAGCCAATCCCGAGACGGTCGCCAAAGGGTTCGAGATCATTCTCAAAGATCCCAATGTCAAGGCGATCTTCGTCAACATCTTCGGCGGAATCGTCCGCTGTGACCGGGTGGCCAACGGTATTCTGGAGGCGACCAAGATCACCGATGTCAACGTTCCGGTCGTCGTGCGTCTCGACGGAACCAACGCTGCCGAAGCGGCCGAGATCCTCAAAAACGCCAATATCGAAAATATCATCGCCGCGGAGAACCTGGCCGACGGTGCCCGCAAAGCGGTCGCGGCTGCGAAAGGAGAGCTCTAATGTCTATTCTCGTCAACAAAGATACCAAGGTCATCGTTCAGGGATTCACCGGAAAAGAGGGAACCTTCCATGCCTCTCAGTGTATCGACTACGGTACGCAGATTGTCGGCGGAGTCACCCCCGGCAAAGGGGGCCAGGAGCATCTGGGTCGCCCCGTTTTCAACACGGTCCAAGAGGCGGTGGCGGCTACCGGAGCGACGGTCAGTATGATCTTTGTTCCCCCTGCTTTTGTAGCGGATGCTGTCATGGAGGCAGCTGAGGCCGGCATCGACCTGGCCGTCATCATCACTGAGGGGGCGCCAGTCCGTGATATGATGTTCGCCAAAATGTATGCCACCAAAAAAGGAATGAAAACCATCGGCCCCAACTGTCCCGGTATCATCACCGCCGAGGAGTGCAAGATCGGTATCATGCCCGGTAGCATTTTCAAAAAGGGCAACGTGGGGCTCATCTCCAAATCCGGAACTCTCACCTATGAGGCCTCGCATCAGGTGGTCCAGGAGGGCTACGGCATCACCACAGCGGTCGGTATCGGCGGGGACCCCATCATCGGGTTGAGCTACAAGCAGCTGCTGCCGATGTTCGAAGCTGATCCTGAAACGGAAGCGATCGTGATGATCGGTGAGATCGGTGGTGACCTGGAGATCCAGGCTGCCGCCTACATCAAAGAAAATATCTCCAAACCTGTCGTGGCTTTTATCGCCGGCCAGACCGCTCCCAAGGGCAAGCGGATGGGCCATGCCGGTGCCATCATCAGCGGCGGCAGCGGTACGGCGGCGGAGAAGATGGCTGCGCTGGAAGCTGCCGGCGTCAAGGTGGTCGTCTCTCCTGCCGATATCGGGAAGGCGGTCAAAGAGGTTCTCAGTAAATAACTCCAAACCTCTCCACCCGGTACCTTCCGGGTTCTTTCTCACTATCATCAACTGGTAATTGATAAGTAATATTAATTGGATATACTGCGATTAATCAATTCTTCTGATCCTTCTTACCATTTATAATTATAATTATCAATCCTTATTTTTCTGTTTCAAAAGGTAACATGAACCTTATTTATTTGAAAAAGTGCCTTTTACTATATTAAATTAATTTATACTACGCTATACTTCAATTGACCGAGGTCAAGTAAATTTGAATCTATGTGAAAGGAGATTGCTTCATGATGAAAGAGAAGGACCAAACGGTCCACTCTCCCACCACTGCGGAGATGATCCAGGAGGTCGCGAAGCAGCTGGAGAGCGTACCCAAAGAGGAACGCAGGGACTTTCTGAAACGCGGTGTCGCGTTTTCAGTCGGTGCCGCTGCGGCTCTGGGGGCCGGAAGCATGACAAAACTGAGTGCGGAAGAGTGCAAGGTTGATCCCGACAACCTGCCTCCCCACATCGCAAAATGGGGAAAGGCCTGGGGACGGGATGTCAATGCTTATCCCTATGGCCTGCCCTCCAAATATGAATCGAATGTGGTTCGGCGGATCGTCCCCTGGCTGACCGCCGATCAGAAGGCTTCTGTCAGCTTCACCCCCTGGCAGGATCTGGAGGGGACCATCGTCCCCAACGGATTGCATTTTGTTCGTTGTCACGGCGGTGTCGTAGACATCAACCCCAAAGAGTGGCGTTTGATGATCCACGGCCTTGTGGAGCGCCCCGTTATTCTCACTCTCGAGGATCTCAAGCGCTACCCCAGTGTGACGCGGAAGCATTTCTTCTCCTGCCCCGCCAACAGTGCGATGGAAGCACGGGGACCGGGTCTGAACTCCCTGCAGGTCACCCACGGAATGCTCTCGGCCTCCGAGTACACCGGTGTTGAGCTCAAGACCATCTTGGCTGATATCGGATTGAAACCGGAAGCCAAATGGATGTTCTCGGAAGGATCCGATCCTGCCAGTGTCGGACGTTCCGTACCTATCGAAAAGGTACTCGACGATGCCATGCTGGTCTATGCGATGAACGGCGAGGCACTGCGTCCCGAAAACGGCTACCCGGTTCGGCTGCTTCTTCCCGGCTGGGAGGGCGTCATCCAAACCAAATGGCTACGTCGGCTCAAATTCGACGACAAATCCTGGTGGGTCCGTGAAGAGAGCACTAAGTACACGGAACTGCTTCCCAGCGGAAAAGCATTGATGTTCAACTGGGTCTTTGAGTCCGATTCGGTCATCACCTCACCCTGTCCCGAGCGGGGATGGGAAGGTCAGAAGCCTGGCCGGATGAAGCTCGCCGGCATCGCCTGGAGCGGTAAAGGCAAGATCAGTCATGTTGACGTTACCCTCGACGGGGGCAAGACCTGGCACGAGGCGACTATCACCAGCGAAGTATTGCCCAAGATGATCACCCGCTTCGAATACTATTTCGACTGGGACGGCAAACCGCTGATCGTCGGCAGCCGTTCTACGGATGAAACCGGTTATACCCAGCCTGAACAGCAGCAGCTGATGGATGCGCGGGGTACCGAATTCATCTATCATAGAAATGCGATCCAATACTGGGAAGTCAAAGCAAACGGGGAGGTGAACAATGTCCAGATTCGTCGCGCGTAATATCGTTGTCATGACGGGTGCACTGGCATTGAGTGCCTCGATGGCTTTGGCGTATGACAAGGGAGCACCGGCTGATCCCAACCACTATCCCTATCACGGAATCGTCAAAAAAGACGGGAAGAAAATCAACATCGACGGTGCGGTCATGCGTGAGCGTACCAACGTCAAGATCAAAAAAGGCGAACTGAAATACGGTGTGAACGCCACACCCAAGCAGATCGCCGGTTGGAACGTCGATGTTCGTCCCGACGGCAAAGGTCTGCCTCCCGGACAGATGACTGTGGAAAAAGGGGCCGAGGTCTTCGCCAATAACTGTGCCATGTGTCACGGAGACTTTGGTGAAGGGGTCGGAAAGAACCCGGTTCTTGTCGGCGGAAAAGGGACCCTGAAAAACCAGGCCAAAACTGGCGGGGAAGATGGACCTGAGAAGACCCTGGGAAGCTACGCTCCCTATATCACGCCGTTCTTCTGGTACATCAAAATGGCCATGCCGCTTCCGACACCCAAGAAGCTCACCAATGATGAGGTTTATGGGATTATCGGTTATCTGCTGCAGCTCAATGAGATTCAGGTGGACGGCAAGGATATTGAGGATGATACGGTCATCAATGCCGACTTCCTCAAAAAGGTCCATCTGCCCAATGAAAAGGGCTTCATCTATAACAACCTGCGCAAGCCGGATACCCACAACACGCGCTGTATGAAAGATTGCCGCGATATGAAAAAGTGGACGGTGATGCACATCAAAATCGACGCAACGGAATCGATCACTCCAACGGTCAAGGTTCCCCGCTACAACTGCGGCAAGCCGATCATGAACGGCGAAGGATTTGCCGCGATCGAAGCACCGTTGCCGGCTCCCAAAGGCGGTGCAGGCGATGCCGCAGCCGCGGCTGCCTACAAAGCCAGCTGTGCCGGTTGCCACGCGAGTGGAGCGGCCGGTGCCCCCGTTGTCGGTCACAAGGATGAGTGGGCCGACCGCATCAAACAGGGCAAAGAGACTCTTTATGAGCATGCGATCAAAGGATTCAACGGCATGCCTCCCAAGGGGGGCAATATGAGCCTGAAAGACGATCAGGTCAAAGCGATCGTGGACTACATGGTCAACAAAAGCAAATAAGGAGTACATCATGCAGAAGATGAAACTGTTTCTGGCCGCGACGGCAACTGTCGGCCTGATGAGCGTCAATGCGGTGGCCGGCAACGCCGATCTGGTGAAAGAGGGAGAGAAGATCTTCAATACCAAGAAGATCGGCAACTGCCTCGCCTGTCATGCCGTCAACGGAAAAAAGATTAACAACCCCGGTAACCTGGGCCCCAAGCTTCAGGGACTCTCCGCATGGCCGGAGCAGGCTCTGTATGATAAAATTTACAACCCCTATACGACGAACCCGATTTCGGCCATGCCGCCTTTCGGACTCAACGGCGTGCTGGATGACCATCAGATCAAAGCGGTGGTCGCCTATCTCAAAACAGTCAAATAAACTCAACAAGAAAGGAAGTACAACATGCAAAGAAGAAAATTTCTCGGACTCGGAGCTGGAATCTTCGCAGTGGCGGCGACTGCCCCCTCGATGCTGATGGCGGAGAACTATCGTAAGGCTCTCCCCAAAGTTTGGAAAATCAAAAATGACGAAAAATCTAAAGGCGAAGATCTGACAGGTGTCAATGCCGCCATCAAAGCGGTCTTCGGTAGCGATAAAGTCGAAGAGGGAAAAATCATGCTCAAAGCGCCTGAAATTGCGGAAAACGGTGCAGTCGTTCCCGTCAGTTTCAAAGCGGAAGGTGCAAAAAAGATCGCCCTGTTGCAGAGTGCCGACCCTGAAGCACTGGTGGCAATCTTCGATGTACCTGAGCGTGGTATTCCCGACTACTCTGTCCGGATCAAGATGCAACAGACCGGTCATGTGGTTGTCGTGGCGGAAATCGACGGTAAGCTCTACAAGGCAGAGAAGAAAGTCAAAGTTACTGTCGGTGGTTGCGGCGGCTGATGCTTCCGGTTTTTGGAATTGATTTATGAGTAGATAAGTTAAAAAATATTAAGCGAGAAAGGAAAAAAATAATGAGAATCAAAGCGAAACTCAAAGGCGACAAAACCGAAGTCAAGGTCATGATGAAGCATCCCATGCTCAGCTACCGTCAAGCGAAGAAAAAAGGCAAAGAGGCCAACTTCATCGTCTACGTCACTGCCAAGAATGAAGGTGCGACTGTCTTCGAAGTCTCTACCAGCCAATTCCTCTCCAAGAACCCCTACATGAAGTTCTATTTCAAAGGCGGGAAAAAAGGAGAAGAGGTTGAGATCACCTGGGTAGACCTCAAGGGTAATACCAAGACAGGAAAAGCGAAGATCAAGTAATCGACCCACGGGTCTATCGTCCTAAAAAGGAGAAGTGATGATTGGAAAGATTGTGAAAACGTCGGTGGCGGTATTGATAGGTGCGTCGGTGGCATATGCCGGATCCTTCAATACACAGGCAGAAAAAGATCGACAGGCGTTGGTGAAATACATGGAAAAGAAATTTTCTGATCCTGCAAAAAATAAGCAGTTTTTCCCTTATGCCACTCCCGAGGATTTCAAGAATCTGAGAAAGGGAGTCAAGTTTGAGGAGTTTCGTCTGGGTTCTTATGCCTATGATAAGATCGGTCGTGCCCAGTACAACGATATCAATGAAATGCCTCCTTATGAGGATAATATCGATGCCGGGGAGGAACTCTATAACAAGACCAAAGGAATCAAGCAGTGCTTCCCCGATCCCGCTATCGCCGGGGAGTACCCCAAATTTGATGACAAGAAAGGGAAGGTTGTTACCCTGAGCGTTGCCATCGATGATTGCCTGAAAGCCAACGGACAGAAACCCTGGAAACTGACCAAAGGAAAAATGGCCGACCTGGAAGCCTATTTCGCCCATATGAGCAAAGAGGCAGGTAAAAAGGTTCATATTACCATTCCTTCCAAAGCTGCAGCGGCAGCCTATGAGCGTGGAAAGAAAAACTACTATTCACAGCGAGGATATCTAAAACTCTCTTGTGCTACTTGTCATGTTCAGGGATCAGGAAACCGGGTACGCCGTGAATTTCTTTCTCCTCTGTTGGGACATACGACTCATTTCCCTGTCTACCGCCTCAAATGGCAGGGACTGGGAACACTGGAACGCCGGATCAAAGGGTGTGAGAAAAACCAGGGGGAAAATCCCCACAAGCCCGGAGGCCAGTGGATGAGCGATATGCTCTACTTTATGGCCTATATGTCCAACGGTTTGCCCGTCGACGGGCCGGATATCCGCAAATAAGGAGGGCAGGATGAAAACAATCAACAGACTCGTCACGATCCTGGGACTGGGCGCTGCCCTCTCGATCGCTGCAGCGGCCGAAGAGGTTACCCCGATGGTTGAGCAGGCGGCGAAACTCGATGTAAAGAAGGTTTGCGATGTCAAAGCCAACGGACTGGAGAAAGTCCTGGCCGTCGCTGAGAAGTATAACCCCGAAGCGGTCAAGCTCGGGGTTGAGTTCAAGCGGCTTGGTATCCGCAACAGCGTCTATATCAAAGGGCTCAAAGAGGCGATCAAAACCAAAAAGCCCGAAGTGACCCTGCATTACAAGAAAAAAGGCAAAGAGAAGAAGAAGACCTTTAAGACCGACTATGCGGCTTGGAGAGCCTGTACCTTCGCTGTCCGCTCTCTGCAGCAGGTCAAAGAGGCACAGAAGGATTATCATCTGGCCATCCCCGGAGACGGGTATAAGTTTTAAGCTTTTTGCGTACAATTAGGTGTACGTATCAGGTCCCATCCATGTAGGGTGGGCTATGCCCATCCGAAATCCATAGATGGTACGGTGGGTATTCCCCACGCTATTGACTGTGAAATAACGAACAAAGGAAAACAATGAATCCAATGAACCGACGTGAATTCGTCTATATGATGGCGGTACTGGGGTCGGCACCGCTTTTTGCCAAATCCCATATGCGGATCGTTCCCAAAGGTGATCTGAAAGACTACTACAAGCTCAAGCCCTTCGGTAACACCCGCATCCTTCATATGACTGATCCTCATGCCCAGCTGGTTCCCGTCTATTTCCGGGAACCCAGTGTCAACCTGGGCGTCGGTGAGAACTTCGGCAAGCCTCCCCATATTGTCGGGGAGCACTTTATGAAGTATTACGGTATCGAAGGCGACAAACGTCTCGAATACGCCATGACCTGCCTCCGTTTCAACGAGCATGCCAAAAAGATGGGTCGCGTCGGCGGCTACGCCCACCTCAAAACTGTCGTGGACTTCCTCCGGGAAAGCTTCGGCAAAGAGAAGACCCTGCTGCTCGACGGCGGAGACACCTGGCAGGGGAGCTGGACGGCGCTCCAGACCCGCGGCAAGGATATGGTAGGCGCCCAGAACCTGCTCGGGGTCGATGTGATGGTCGGTCACTGGGAGTTTACCTATACCGAAAAGGAGATTCTCGAGAACATCAAGGAGCTCAAAGCCGAGTTCATCGCCCAGAACGTCAAGGTCAAAGAGGACTCCATCATGGAGGAGAAGTACACGCCCTATGACGAGGATAGCGGACTCGCCTTCAAGCCCTATACTGTCAAGAAGCTGGGGAACGCGCGGGTAGCGATCATCGGACAGGCCTTCCCCTATACCACCATTGCCAACCCCAAGCGCTTCATCCCCGACCTGACTTTCGGTATCGATGCCGACAGCATGCAGGAGTTCGTGGACCTGGTCCGCAAAAAAGAGAAGCCCGATGCGGTCATCGTCCTCTCCCACAACGGATATGACGTGGACAAAAAGATGGCCCAGGTGGTCAACGGCATCGACTTTATCATGGGCGGTCATACCCACGACGGTGTTCCCGAAGCCTACCCGGTCAAGAACAAAGGCGGTGTGACCTACGTCTGCAACGCCGGTTCCAACGCCAAGTTCCTCAACGTTCTTGACCTGGATATCCAGAACGGCAAGATCAAGGACTTCAAATTCACGCTGCTGCCGATCTTCTCTGATCTGATCCCCGAAGATCCCACAATGAAAAAGTACATCGATGAGGTGCGCAAACCCTATCTCAAAGACCTGAACCGGGTCATTGCCACCACCGACGTCACTCTTTTCCGTCGCGGGAACTTCAACGGCAGTTGGGACCAGATCATCTGTGACGCTCTGCGGGAGGTCAAAGGGGCCGATATCTCCTTCTCCCCCGGTTTCCGCTGGGGAACCAGTGTGATCCCCGGACAGGAGATCACCTTCGACGATCTGGCGACAGAGACGGCGATGACCTATCCTGAGACCTATATGCGGGAGATGGACGGCAAAACCGTCAAGGCGATCCTGGAGGATGTGGCGGACAACCTCTTCAACCCCGATCCCTTCTATCAGCAGGGAGGCGATATGGTGCGGACCGGAGGACTCGCCTACCGCTTCGATCCCCTGGCCAAGGCGGGTAATCGCTGCAGCAACATCACGCTGACCAACGGTAAACCCCTGGAACCCAACAAGAAGTACAAGGTTGCCGGATGGGCCACCGTTAACTCCAAAGCACCCGGTGAACCGATCTGGGAGACCGTGGAGACCTACCTCAAGGCCCACAAACACATCAAGAAGCTCAAGGTGGATACCCCCGAGCTGGTGAATGTCAAGGGCAATCCCGGTATCACTTACAAGTGTAACTGCGTATGAGATCCTTCGGCTTAGCCGAAGGATCTGCATCGGTGTTTCGTTTTGAGTCGGGCAGGATTGAAAACGAAACACGGAAAGATCCGAAAATGAATCGAAAAAACCTGTTCGTCTTCCCCATTCTTCTCCTCCTTCTCACCGTTTCACTTTTCGGCAATTACGAAGAGGGCAAAAAGATTTTTGCTGCCGAATGTTCCTCCTGCCATAGAGGCTACATCCCCGAACAGCGACTTAAAGAGAACTTTTTCAAAGCGAAAAACCGACTGCTGAACCTCAAAGCTCCCACCGTCAATATGCTGGTTTACGGCATTATGCGGGGCCCCAAAAAGATTGGTGATCCCGAAGATCCTGAAATGCGTCAGATCGAAATCGAAGAGTACCTTCGGGACTATCTGGAGCATCCGGACGAGAGGCAGACATTATTGAGCCCGGCGATAAATCGCTACTTTGAAACAACACATCCCCGAGTGAAGCTCGACGACGAAGCTTTGGCGAATTTGGCGCAGTATTTCATGCACTACTCCGAAGATCATCACGGGAAGCCAAAACCGCTCAAACGTCATTTCGAGGGAACATTGGATCTGCAGACTCTTCTGGCGGAGGCGAAACAGAGCGGGAAGACCCTCATCGTCGAAGCCAGCTCCCCCACCTGCCACTATTGCAAAAAGATGGATCGAGAGGTTCTGAGCGACCCTGAGATCCAAAGAATGCTCCGAAAAAATTTCATCTTTGCAGAAGTCAATATTCGCAGGAGCAAACTTCCTCCAAAACTGGTAAAAGCCTATCAGCATATTACTCCCAGCTTCTTTTTCCTTTCACCGGAAGGGAAACTTCTGCACAGCTATCCGGGAAGCTGGACAAAGACCGACTTTGTATCGATCCTTCGGGAAAACCTTCCCAAAGTCCGACGGGATTGATGCTTCGTTAGGTAACAGCCTTTTTCCCTTTACTTTGAAATAATCTCCATTAATATCCCCATTACCCAAACTAGGCTATTCTACCTCCATAGTGAGTATTTGCATCACTGTAAAACTTTAAAAAGGGGAAGACAATGTCTTTGATGAAAGCACCTGAAAACACCCCGGTCTGGACCAATGAGAACAACTGCAAAGCCTGCGATATCTGTGTCTCGGTCTGTCCGGCCGGTGTCCTGGCTATGCGTCCCGATCCGCACTCGGTTCTGGGAGCGATGATTACCATCATAGCGCCCGAATCCTGCATCGGCTGCAATGAGTGCGAACTGAGCTGTCCCGACTTCGCCATCTATGTCGCGGACAAAAAAGAGTACAAATTCGCCAAACTGACCGATCAGGCCAAAGAGCGCGCGAAGAAGATCGCCGAAAACAACTATATGGTGCTGGGTGCCTAAAAAGGAGAATCGATGAGTAAACGAGAAGTGATTTCAAGCGGGAACGATCTGGCAGCACGGGCTGCCGTCGATGCCGGATGCAAATTTTTCGGGGGATACCCCATTACCCCCTCCAGTGAGATTATGCACACTATCTCCGACCTGCTTCCCAAGGTAGGCGGAGCCTGTATGCAGATGGAGGACGAGATCGCCGGAATCTGTTCGGCAATCGGTGCTTCTATGAGCGGTGTGCGCGCTATGACCGCTACCTCCGGACCCGGGATCAGCCTCAAAGCCGAGAACATTGGTCTGGCTCAGATCGCCGAAGTCCCGCTGGTCATTGTCAACGTCATGCGGGGAGGTCCTTCCACCGGTCTGCCTACTCGGGTTCAGCAGGGGGACGTACTCCAGGCGAAAAACCCGACTCACGGCGATGTGAAAACCATCGTTCTCTGCCCCGGCAGTCTGGCAGAATGCTACACCGAAACCGTTCGTGCCTTCAATCTGGCCGATCGTTTTATGCAGCCGGTCTTTGTTCTTTTGGATGAGACCCTGGGCCATATGCATGCCAAAGCGGAGCTCCCCTCTCTTCAGGAAGTCGAAGAGGGCATCAAACTGCGACGCCAGTTTGTCGGTGATCCCGCCGACTATCGCCCCTATGATGTCCCCGATGACGAGCCGGCGATCCTCAACCCGATGTTCAAAGGCTACCGCTATCACTATACGGGACTCCATCACGGCCCCACCGGTTTCCCCACCGAGGATGCCGAGGTTTGTGACCGGCTGATCAAGCGGCTCTTCAACAAGGTCGATGCCCATGTCGATGAGATCGAGAGCTACGAAGAGTATCTCCTCGATGATGCTGAGTATCTGGTGGTTGCCTACGGTTCCACCTCGCTGGCGGCGAGAGAAGCGGTCAACCGTCTTCGTGAAGAGGGCGTCAAGATCGGGATGTTCCGTCCCATCACGCTTTTCCCCTCTCCCGATGCTAAAATGAAAGAGCTTCAGGAGCGTTTCGGCAACAAAGTCTATATGGCGGAGCTCAACATGGGGCAGTATGTCGAGGCCTTCGAACGGGCGACCGGTATGCACCGTGACGAGTTCGTCACCCACTTCAAAGCCAACGGACGTCCCATCTCTCCGGCGGACATGGTCGCGAAAATCAAAGAAGAACTGCTCTAAGGAGGCACTATGGCATTTAATTACGACGAATATCTGCGAACGGACAAGATGCCCACACTCTGGTGCTGGGGGTGCGGTGACGGGGTGATCCTCAAGGCCTTTATCCGGGCGATCGATAAGCTGGGGATCAAAAAAGATGACATGTGCGTCGTCTCCGGAATCGGCTGCTCAGGACGCTTCAGCTCCTACATCGACTGCAACACTGTCCACACCACCCACGGCCGGACCGTGGCCTACGCCACCGGAATCAAAATGGCCAACCCCGACAAGCATGTCTTCTGTATCGCCGGAGACGGCGACGGACTGGCCATCGGAGGTAACCATACGATCCACGGCTGCCGCCGGAACATCGACATCAATCTGATCCTGATCAACAACTTCATCTACGGTCTGACCAACTCCCAGACCTCTCCCACCACGCCTCAGGGAATGTGGACGGTGACCATGAAGCGCGGGAACATCGATCCTACCTTCGATGCCTGCAAACTGGCCGAGGGGGCCGGCGCCTCCTTCATCGCCCGAGAGAAGGTGAGTGAGCCGAGGAAACTGGAGAAGGTCTTTGTCGAGGCCTTCAAACACAAAGGGTTCTCCTTCATCGATGTCTTCTCCAACTGCCACATCAACCTGGGGCGCAAAAACAAAATGGCCAACGCCATGGAGAACCTGGACTGGATCGATCAGATCACTGTCTCCAAGAAAAAGTACGATGCCATGAGCGAAGAGGAGCGTAAAGGTCTCTTCCCCACCGGCATCCTGAAGCAGGATGAAGAGGCCCTGGAGTATACGGCCATGTACGAGAAGGTCAAAGAGGCCTGGCAGAACAATACCAAAGTCGAACTGTAAGGAGCAGCCATGTCACGAATCATTATGCGTTTTACCGGGGTCGGCGGACAGGGGGTGCTCCTGGCCGGAGAGATCTTCGCCGCGGCAAAGATCAAACAGGGCGGCTACGGGGTCAAGACCGCGACCTACACCTCCCAGGTCCGGGGCGGTCCGACCGTCGTGGATATCCAGCTCTCCGACGAGCCGGTGCTCTACCCCTATGCCAACGACGGCGAAGTGGATCTGATGCTCTCCGTTGCCCAGGTGAGCTACGATCAGTTCAAGAAAGGGGTCAAGGACGGCGGGGATATCATCATCGATCCCAACCTGGTGACTCCCAGTGAAGAGGACAAAAAGCGATGGCGGATCTACGAGATCCCCGTCATCACCATCGCCAAGGAAGAGGTCGGTAACGTCATCACCCAGTCGGTCGTCGCTTTGGCGGCAGCCAATACCTTCACCCGGGCCCTGGATGATGATCTGCTGATCGAGACCATGTTGAGCAAAGTTCCTCCCAAGGTTCACGAAGCCAACAAAAAAGCTTATGAACTGGGAAGAAAGTATGCCCTGGAGGCGCTGGAAAAAGGCCCTCTGAAATAAGACTGATCGGATCATTGATCCGATCATCTCTCTGAGACAGTCATTTCCGACTGTGCATACCGATAGACCTTCTAAACCTCCTTCTGTTTATCTCACGCTATAATCTTCTAAAATATCTCTAGGGAGAAATCAATGAAAATTCTGTTGATCGGTGCCGGTAATATGGGGGGTGCGATGTTGGAGGGTCTCGCGGAATACGACGTGACGGTCGTGGAGTCACGAAGCTCACGTCGGGAGGAACTGGCAGGTCGTTATCCGGAGATCACCCTTCTCGATCATATACCCTCTCTGGACGGCTATGTGGTCCTATTGGCGATCAAACCCCAGTCTCTGAGCTCTTTAGAAACGGAAGGGGAAGCGGTGGCGCTCATCTCCATTCTCGCCGGCACGCCGCTGGCAAAGTTGCGGGAGCATATCGCCGCCAAAGCCTACATCCGGGCTATGCCCAATATCGCCGCCCTCAAACGGAAATCGGTCACGTCGGTTACGGGAGACGAAAGCTTCAAAGCGCAAGCCCTGAAGATCCTCTCCTCGATCGGCAAAGCGATCTGGCTCTCCAGCGAAAAGGAGCTGGATATCGCGACCGGCATCGGGGGGTCGGCTCCAGCCTGGATGGCATTGGTGGCAGAGGCTCTGGCCGACGGAGCGGTCAATCTCGGGCTGCCCCGGGGGGTGAGCTACGAATATGTGGCGGCATTGATGGACGGGATGGGGGCACTGCTCGAGGAGGAGCATCCCGCCCTGCTCAAAGACAAGGTGATGTCTCCGGGAGGGACCACGGCTGCCGGCTATGCCGCTCTGGAAGAAGGGGGGGTGCGCGACAGCTTTATCAAGGCGATGGAGGCCTGTTACCGCAGAAGCCTGGAACTGGGAAAATGATATAATCCCGACCATATCTCAGCTTATCAAGGCCGCGAACGATGATCGATCTGAAATATCTGCAGAACCATTTTGACGAAGCCGCCGCCCGCCTCAGTAAAAAGGGCGTGGCGGAGAAGACTCTGGAGGAACTCCGGGAGCGCTTCGAAACCCTCAAAGCCGCCAACCAACGCTACGAAAATGCCCGGGCCGAACAGAACCGCCTCTCCAGACTCTTTGGAGAGTACAAGCGCGAAGGCAAAGATATCGGGGAGCTGCAGGAGCAGGTCGGCCGCCTCAAGATCGAGGTCAACGACTATCAGGAGGAGGCACGCAAGGCCGAGGAGGCACTGGTCGCCCTGGCCATGGGGATTCCCAATTTCCCCGATGAGAGTGTTCCTGAGGGGCTGGACGAAGAGGACAATGTGGAGATTCGCCGGGTGCTGGAGCCCAGAAAATTCGATTTTCGTCCCAAAGAACACTGGGAACTGGCCGAAGAGAACGGCTGGATCGACTTTGAGCGGGGGGTCAAACTGGCCAAGAGCCGCTTTGCGCTTCTCAAAGGGCAGGGGGCGCGCCTGCAGACAGCCCTGATCAACTATTTCCTCGATCGTAACATCGCCAAGGGCTTCGAAGAGTACGCTGTTCCCTTTATGGTCAACTCAAAAATGCTGGAAGGGACGGGGCAGCTGCCGAAATTCGAAGAGGATCTCTTCAAAGTGTGCGACGAGGATCTCTGGTTGATCCCCACGGCAGAGGTTCCCCTGACCAATATCTACCACGACGAGATTCTCAGCGCCGAGGAACTGCCGGTTCTGATGACCGCTTACTCTCCCTGTTTTCGCAAAGAGGCGGGTAGCGCCGGACGGGACACCCGGGGGATGATCCGTCAGCATCAGTTCGCCAAGGTGGAGATGGTGGCCATCGCCCATCCCGACAACAGCGACGAGGTCTTCGAGAAGATGGTGCAGCAGGCTTCGGATCTGCTGACCGAGCTGGGACTTCCCCACCGTCTGGTGGAGCTCTGCACCGGGGATCTGGGCTTCTCCGCCGCCCGGACCGTGGATCTGGAGGTCTGGCTGCCGGGACAGGGGAAATATCGGGAGATCAGCTCCGTCTCCAATACAAGGGATTTTCAGGCCCGTCGGGCCAAGATCCGTTTCAAAGAGGGCAAAAAGAATCGTCTGGTTCATACGCTCAACGGTTCGGCTCTGGCTGTAGGGCGGACCCTCGTGGCAATTATGGAAAACTACCAGCAGGCCGACGGCAGTATTGAAATACCGGAAGCGTTGAAGCGATATATATAGGCGATTTCGGCGCCGTTAAAGGTAACTCTGCAGTTTGATCAAGATTCCGTAAAGCTCCGTCTCTTTATACTCCGATTTTGTCATCTTCAGCCGCAGTTCCGACTCCAACAGATGATCATAGATCCGGATCCAGGCGGCCGGTTTGATGCGGGCGGCGAGGGCGGCTTTTTGCTGTTCCACCTGCCTTGGAAGTTTGTAGCCCAGGATCGCCTTGGAATCGGCGATGCCGTGGAGACGGATATAGGCGTGGAAAAGAAAGATCTGATTGACGAAAAACTGGGTGGCACGCAGGATCTCAAATTCGTTGGCCCCCAGCTCCAGCAGACGGCTGATGGTCTCGGTGATCGGTTTTTTATTGAAGAGATCGATCAGGAGTCGCTCGACGGCCAAAGGCGCGCTGGAGTAGACCAGACGGTCTATTGTTTTGGTGGTGACGGGTTCCCGGAGGATGGAAAGCTTCTCCAGCTCTTTGGCCGCCAGGGCCAGGTTGTTCTCCAGAAGGCTCAGCAGATGATTCAGGGCATAGTCATCGATCTGCATCCCCAGAGCCGCCGCCCGTTGCCGCAAAATCTCCACTCCCTCTCGGGGATTGGGCTCGAAAAAGCGGACCCACACGCCCCCCTTTTTCTCCGAGAAGCTTCCCTGCATCGCCTTGGCCTCCTTCGCGTCCCCGTCAAAGGCAAAAAGCAGATAGCTCTCATCGTTTTTGCGGGTGAGTTCGATAAGGGTATCGAGCTCTTTTTTGGGCAGTTTTTTCTCCCGGCGGATCAGCAGCAGGTTGTAGCCGCCGAAGAGGGAAGATTGGGAGAGATGGTTGCGGGCCCGCTCAAAATCATACTCATCATGATACAGGCTCACCATCGATTCGGTGGCGTCGAGCTCTTTTTTGTACCGCTCGAGGGTCTGTTCGATGAGATAGGCGTTGTCCCCGTAGAGCAGCACCGCTTTGGGAAGCCCCTTTTGCAGAAGCTGATCGAATTCGCGTTGGTACATTAGTTTCCTCCTTTGGAGGAAAAGTGAGGAGTGAGGAGTGAGGAGTGAGGAATGGAAAAACTAGTAACTAGTAATGAGTAACTAGTAATTTTGGTATGCGTTGCTGTGCAACGCTTCCTTTTATACGACGAATAAAAGCACTGGAGGCATTCCGCAATAACCAATACACCAATATACCAATACACATACATCCCTTCCATACTTCTTTCGGTTACTAGTTACTAGTTTCTAGTTACTAGTTCCCCTTTCTCCAGTTTCTTCGTCTGTTCCGCCATAATCACCGCCTGCGCGATATTGGCTTCGGTGATCTTGACCTCTATCCTATCGAAAAGAAGCGCGTCGTAGGCCCGCAGGTTGACGACGATGCCTTGCATTTCGCACTCCAGGATCGCTTTGGCCCCTTTGCTGCTGTCTTCCAGGTCGATCTCGACGATCTCCGCCGGGAAGGTCTCTCCCAGATGTCGGGCGGCCCAGCGGGCGAATTTACGGTCCCGGAAATCCCACTCCGCCTTGGTGGCGTTGCGCTCCAGCTCGCTGACCCGGACGCAGAGGGGTTCGATATTGCGCAGGAGATACTCTTTTTTCTCTCTGTCGGACTGGAGGTCGGCTTTGATGAGGCGGTGGAGGATCAGGTCGGCATAGCGTCGGATGGGGGAGGTGAAGTGGCTGTATTTCTTGAATCCCAGTCCGAAATGGCCCACGTTGAAAGGGGAGTAGGCGGCCCGGCGCAGGGATTGGATGATCAGGGCGTCCACCTCCGCCTCCAGCCCCTGTGCGGCGGCCTCTTTCTGGATAGAGCGGATGATGGCGGGGATCTCCGCCTCCTCGGGAAGCTCCACGAAGATCCCGACGGTGGCCAGCTCCTCCAGCAGCTCCTCGATCTTGGACATCTCCGGGGCCTCATGGATCCGGAAGATAGCATCACCGTCTCCCTCGAATCGCCTGGCGGCGGCTTTGTTGGCCAGGAGCATACACTCCTCGATAAGGCTATGCGCCGGGGTGCCGGTCTCGATGGTGGTCTCTTTGAGTTCGTGTTCGGGGTCGATGGCCAGTTTCACCTCGTCGGTGCGGAAATCGAAGCCCTTTTTGAGCCGCTGTCTGCGCAGACGGACGGTGATCTTCTGCAGCGGCAGGAGCCAGTCGAGGATCTTCTGCTCCGTCTCGCTGAAATGGGTGCGTCGCCCCTCCAGGATCGCATCGATCTCGTCGTAGTTCCAGCGCCGTTTGGAGTGGATGACGCCCTCGAAGAACTCTTCATCAACGGGTTGGAGAGTTTTGGGATCGAGGGTGATCTTGCTGACAAAAGCGAGGCGGTCCACGTGGGGTTTGAGGGAGCAGATGTTCTCACTCAGCTCCCTCGGGAGCATGGGAAAGGCCTTGTGGGGCAGGTAGGTGGTGAAGCCCCGCAGCTTCGCCTCCTTGTCGATGGGGCTGAAGTAGGGGACGTAGTGGCTCACGTCGGCGATGGCGACGTAGAGGGTGTGGCTCTCCAGGTCCAGATAGACGGCGTCGTCGAAATCTTTGGCAGTGACGGGATCGATGGTGCAAAAGGGCAGATGCCGCAGATCGACCCGCCCCCGGGTCTCCTCGGGGAGGACCCGGTCGGGGATGGCCAGGGCCTGTTCCACGCAGTCGGGCGGGAACTTGTCGTCCCGGCGCTCGTAGAGCAGTAGGCTGATCCGCTCATCGACTTTCGGATCCCCCAGATGTCCCAGTACCTCGATCACCTTGGAGCTGAGGGCATCGATGAGAAGTAACGTACCCAGCTTGAAGGCTTTGAGATCCATTCCGGGCATTTTGGCCTCGATGGGTTGGGCGGTCTTGATGTGCAAAACGGCGAACTCCCCGTTCTCCTCCCGATGGGTGTAGCCGATGAGGTGCAGGGCCGCCGGCCGGGTGAGCAGGACCACTTTGGCGGCGGCACGTCCCCGACGGGCGATGATCCGCTTGACCACCACCTCGTCGCCGTTTTTGGCATCGTCCAGATCCTTGGGCTCGATGAGCAGATCCTTCTCTTCCCGATTCTCGGCCTCCACATACCCCTTGCCACCCTCGGCGATCCAGAGCCGCCCCACCCGGTAGAGAGAACGCAGCCGCAACAGCCCCCGCTCATCCTCTTCCAGGGCTCCGAGACGCTCCAGGGCTTCGTATTTGGGAAAATCCTCAGGTTCCAGGTCGGAGGGAAGAAAGCCCCGGGTGAGTTGGATACCGAAGGGACTCATTTGCTTCCCCTTGGGGAAGCAAAAGTGAAGAGTGAAGAGTGAAGAGTGAGGAATTTTTGTAGCGTGGGATTGCTATCCCACGAAATGGTGAATGGTGAATGGTGAATGGTGAATGGTTTTGGTTTGCGTTGCTGTGCAACGCTCCCAATAACCAATGACCAATAACTAATGACCATATCAGTTGCTCCGCAACTGATATTTAATCTCTTCCAGCCGTTCGATCCGCTCCTCCGTCGTGGGGTGGGTGCGGAAGAGGTTGGCGACCTGGCCGCCGAGGCCGCTGAAGGGGTTGACGATGAACATGTGGGCGGTGGCGGGATCGGCGTCGTGGACCACGGCGCCGCGGCGGGCGTAGTTGTCGAGTTTGCTCAGGGCCCGCTGGAGCCATTCGGGGTGGCCGGTTATCAGGGCGGCCCCTTTGTCGGCTTCAAACTCCCGGCTGCGGCTGATGCTCATCTGGATCACGGTGGCTGCCAGGGGCATGATGATCATCAGGGCGAGGGTGACGATGGGATTGCGCTCCCGGTCATCTCCGCCGAAAAAGAGTCCGAAGTTGGCCAGCATACTGATCGCCCCGGCGATGGTGGCGGCGACGGTGCCGATGAGGATGTCGTAGTGTTTGACGTGGCTCAGTTCATGGGCGATGACTCCGGCGAGTTCCTCGTCGTCCAGCAGATCCAGCAGTCCCTGGGTGACCGCCACGGCGGCATGCTCGTAGTTGCGACCTGTGGCAAAGGCGTTGGGGACCGGATCGGGGACGATGTAGAGCTTGGGCATGGGCAGTCCCGCTTTGCGGGTCAGGTCATGGACAATGCGATAGAGTCTGGGATGGCTGCTTTCGTCGACCGGTTGGGCATGATAGTGGGCCAGCACATGCTTGTCGCTGTAATAGTAGGCATAGAAGTTCATCCCGGCAGCGATCAGAAAAGCGATCACCATGCCGCTCTGTCCGCCGATGAGACCGCCGAACCAGATAAAGAGCAGGGTCAGCCCCACCATCAGAAAATAGGTCTTGAATTTTTCCATAAAAAATCTCCTTCCTTTTTGAAAAAAACGAATATTTTTTTATCCCATTATAGTATATTTCCCGTTTACACAATGGAACTTTTGTCACCTGTCAACGTATCGATTCAAGGGCTTTTCATCCGCAATCCGAAATCCGAAATCCAAAATTCGCTATAATCCCCCCACATTCACGATTCAAGGATAGCATATGGCACTCAACGTTTACTACGACAAAGACTGCGATCTCAATCTCATCAAGAGCAAAACCGTCGCCATGATCGGTTTCGGCAGCCAGGGACACGCCCATGCCGAAAACCTCCGCGACAGCGGCGTCAACGTCGTCGTCGGACTCAAGCCCGGCGGGAACAGCTGGAAAAAAGCCGAAGCCAAAGGTTTCGAAGTTCTGCCCGTCGGCGAAGCGACCGCCAAAGCGGATGTGGTGATGATCCTCCTGCCGGACGAGACCCAGGCGGAGGTCTACAAAAACGAGATCGAGCCCAATCTCAAGAGCGGTGCCACCATCGCCTTCGGTCACGGCTTCAACATCCATTTCGGACGGATCAAGCCCGCTGCCGATATCAACGTCATGATGGTCGCCCCCAAGGCCCCCGGCCACACGGTTCGCAGCGAATTTGTCAAAGGGGGAGGCATCCCCGATCTGATCGCCGTCTATCAGGACCCCAGCGGTCAGACCAAAGACTTGGCCCTCTCCTACGCTTCTGCCATCGGGGGCGGACGGACCGCGATCATCGAGACCACCTTCAAGGATGAGACCGAAACCGATCTCTTCGGAGAGCAGGCGGTCCTCTGCGGTGGTGTCACCGCCCTGGTTCAGGCCGGTTTTGAGACCCTGACCGAAGCGGGATACGCTCCCGAGATGGCCTACTTCGAGTGCCTCCACGAGCTCAAGCTCATCGTCGATCTGATGTTTGAGGGCGGCATCGCCGATATGCGCTACTCCATCTCCAATACCGCCGAGTATGGCGACTATGTCAGCGGCCCCCGGGTCATCAATGAAGAGTCCCGCAAGGCGATGAAAGCAATCCTCAAAGAGATCCAGAACGGCAAGTTCGCCAAAGATTTCATTCTCGAGGGTATGGCCGGCTATCCCCGAATGACCGCCGAGCGCAACAACATGAAAGACTCTCTCATCGAGAAAACCGGTGAAAAGCTTCGGGCGATGATGCCCTGGATCAAAGCCAACAAGATTGTCAACCAGGAAGAGAACTGATTCGACCTTCTCTCTGATTTCCGGGCAGAGACTCTCTCTGCCCTTTCTCTCCCTGATTTCTCTCTGCCATTTTCTTACTCCTGTACAATCCTTTTTCGATAAAATAATCTTCATTGAACTTAGCGGCTAAAGGAACCAGGTGGCATCAAGAAAGAAAGGCTCGGCGAAACGGCGGGCGACGGCAAAACGGCAGGATCAGAAACGTCGAGCCATGCGAAGAACCGCTCTCTCAATCCTCGGTCTGCTGGCCTTGAGCACGCTTTTGGGCTTCTCTTTCCTGATCGGAGAGAAGGGGGAGCAGTCCAATCTCTCTGCCGGGGTGAAACGGAAAGCTTCGTCGTCCGTCAGCGTCAAAGACCATAAAACAATATCCGAAGGTCCGGGTGTCGGGGAGGAGTATCCCAAAGAGGAGAAGGTGGGGTTCGGTCTGGAAGATCTGATCGCCAAAACGAAGGAGCGGGCGAAAGCATCGAAGGAGAACAACGCTTCCCGGGCAATGCTTCCAACGACACGTCACGGCAGGCCCCAGCTGATTCTGATCATCGATGATGTCTCCCAGCCTCGTCAGCTGGCGGCGATCCGTGCATTGCCCTACCATATCACCCCCTCGATTTTCCCTCCGTCAAAGATGAACCGGAATACGCCGGCGCTGGCCGGAACGCTGAAACACTTTATGATTCACCTTCCGCTGGAGTCAGGCAGTGCCAAAATGAACCGATTCACCAAAACCCTTTTTGTGGATGACGGCCCCGAACGTGTCAGGAAACGGGTGGAGGAGATTCGGAAACTCTTTCCCGGTGCCCATTATGTCAATAACCACACCGGCAGTGTCTTCACCTCAAATTACGGAGCGATGTATCATCTCTTCGGAGATCTGAAAAAGGAGGGCTTTGTCTTTCTCGACAGCCGGACAACCGGACATTCAGTTGTCAGACGTGTTGCAACCGACTACCATGCCCCCTATCTCAGCCGGGATGTATTCCTCGACAATATCCAAAACCGTGCGGCGATTCTGCACCAGCTGAAACTGGCCGTTCGGATCGCCAAAAAACGTGGATACGCTATTGCGATCGGTCACCCCCACCGGGCGACGCTCGAGGCGTTGCGACACGCCGGAAAAATACTGGAAGGGGTGGAGACGGTCTATTTCGATGAGTTTTATCGGAGTCGTTATGGCCGATAGGATACTCCCGGAACTTCCGGCGGAGTTCGCCGGACTGAAAAAAGCCCCCGAAAAGATCTGGTATCGCGGAAATCCCGCACTGCTGGATCGCCCCAAGGTTTCTATCGTCGGGACGCGTCGCCCCTCCGCCTATACCAGGACAATGACGCATCAACTCGCGAACGAACTGGCTCGCAGAGGGGTGGTTATTGTCAGCGGAGCGGCGATGGGGGTCGATGCGATCGCCCATGAAGGGGCGGGAGCCTCCCGAACGATTGCCGTCCTGGGGACCGGGGTCGATCGGCGCTATCCGGCAGTCAACGCTCCGTTGATCGAGGCGATCGAGAAGGAAGGCCTGCTGCTCAGCCGTTTCGAGCCCGGTTTTCGGGCGACATCATGGAGTTTTGTGGTTCGCAACGAGTTGGTCGTGGCCCTGGGCGAGGTACTGGTCATTGCTGAAGCCGACGAAGGAAGCGGATCGATGCGAAGCGCAGAGATTGCGATTGAGATGGGCAAAGAGATCTACGTACTGCCCCACCGTTTGGGGGAGAGTGCAGGGACCCAGCGGCTGTTGCAGGAGGGACTGGCCAAACCGATCTATTCTCTGGAGGCCTTTGCCGACAGGTTCGGGAGGGTTCCCGGCCGGGAGCTTCCCGCTGACGAGTTTTTCTATTTCTGTCAGAGAAACCCTACGGTGGAAGAGGCGGTTGCCCGATTCGGAACACGAATCTATGAGGCGGAATTGATGGGGGAGATCGAGATCCGGGACGGAAAGGTCCGGATCCTCTGAACTATTTGGAGCGGTTGCTCTCCGAGCTGGAGGATTCGGTAGAAACCGCTGTCTTTTTTCCACTTACAGAGGCGGCAGGAGCGCTCTTGCGTTTGGCGGCCATCTTTTCAAGCGTCTTGATCACCCCCTCCAGGGCTTCCTGGGGCAGCAGGCCCACCTGGGAGGTCACATAGTTGCCCCGATCGTCGAAAATCGTCAGAAAGGGAATGCTTCCCTTCCAGCCGGTCCGTTGGCTGATGTAGGCCACCAGAGGCTGTCCTGTGCGATAGTCGACCACATCGTAGTTGATGCCGTGGGTTTGGACAAATTTTTTCAAAACGGGAGCCGGCGTATCCTGGACCTCCACCGCGAGGATCGCCAGCCGGTCGCCGTATTTTTTGGTCAACTCAATATAGTGGGGGATGGACATAAGGCAGGGAGGGCAGTGGGTCCCCCAGAACTCCAGGAAAACAATTTTTCCTTTGTACTTGTCGATATCCAGGCCGTTGGTCGTGCCATGAACCTGGAGTTTCTTTCCCGCCAGCGTCATAAGGGTCAGGCCCGGAGCAGGGTCTTTGGCCTGTAGAAGACCTGCAGAAAGGAAAAGAGCCAAAAGCAAAACAGCGAATTTTTTCATCTGATGAACCTTTATAGTGACAGTTTTTCGGAAAAACTCGGAAAGAGTGCCGAAAACGGAAAAGATTATAACACGGCCATGTGCAAGAAAGTAAACGGTTGGATGGATCCATTGTGCTTTTTCCGGGAAATCCGGGACGATCTCTCAGACGAAAATCCACTCCACGATTTTGCCCACCTCTTCGGCGATGTAACATTTGATCCCGCTTTTTTCCAGGGGTTTGGCCGGGAGGACCGCTTTGCGGAAGCCCTGGGTTTCCATCTCTCTGAGACGCTGCTGGAGTGCAGGGATCTCCCGGATCTCTCCGGTGAGGCTCACTTCCCCCAGAAAGAGGGTTTCAGCGCTGAGTTCCCGGTTCCGGTAGCTGCTGAGGATCGCCGCGATCACCGCCAGATCGGCGGCGGGTTCGTTGATCTTGATCCCTCCGCTGACGTTGATGAAGACATCGTAGGTTCCCAGTGGTAGGTCGAGTTTTTTCTCCAGCAGGGCCAGAAGCATCTGGAGCCGATTGTTGTCGTAGCCGGTGGAGCTGCGCCTGGGGTGGCCGTAGGCTTCGGCCACCAGAGCCTGGATCTCGATGACGATGGGACGGCTTCCCTCCATGATGACGGTCAGGGCTGAACCGGACTGGAGCCTCTCCTTATCGAAGAATTTTCCGGCGAATCCGGCTGCATCCACCAGGCCGTCCTGCCGCATCTCGAAGATCCCCACTTCGTTGGTGGAACCGAAGCGGTTCTTGAAGCCGCGAAGCAGGCGCAGTTCCGAGTTGGTATCCCCCTCGAAGTAGAGGACCGTATCGACCATATGTTCCAGAACTCTGGGCCCGGCGATGGAGCCCTCTTTGGTGATGTGACCGATGATGAAGACCGGAATCTGCCGACTTTTGGCCAGACGCATCAACTCAAAGGTAATGGTACGCACCTGAGTAACCGATCCCGGAGCCGAAGGTGTCTCATCGGAGTAAAGGGTCTGGATGGAGTCGACGACAAGAAAATCGTACTCCCGACGATCCAGCTCTTTCAAGACGCTCTCGAGGTTGATCTCGCTTAGGAGGTAGAGCCGCTCATCGTTGGCGTCGAGGCGATTGGCCCGCAGTTTGATCTGCCCGGCGGACTCCTCCCCGCTGACATAGAGGACCTGCCGTCCGGTGTGGGCGAGATTGCCGGCGATTTTGAGCAGGAGAGTCGACTTGCCGATCCCGGGAGAGCCGCCGATGAGGGTCAGGGAGCCGGGAACGATCCCCCCGCCAAGGACCAGGTCCAGTTCCCGGCTTCCCGAAGGAAAGCGGATGAACTCTTCTTCGTCGATTTCAGTGATGGGTTGGGCGTTGGAAGGGCCTGTATTTATTGAAGAGCTGCTGCCGGTCTCTTTGAGGAAACGGATCTGCTCGGCACTCAGCTCGACGAGACTCTCCCACTCACCGCAACTGGGGCATTTCCCCATCCAACGGGGGCTTTGGAAGCCGCAGGCCTGACACTCGAAAAGCGTTTTCTTTTTCGCCATTTTCTCTCTCGTTCCATGAATTTTTTGGATATTTTAGTGTGAAATGGAAACGTTGCGGTTTTGTATGACACTCTGTCGGGTGGATTATAGCCCAACCGTCCCTTTTTTATGTATACTTAAAGCACAAACAGACAAAGCCAAACTATCTGAGAGGATAGGACGGAAAGCCACGGGTCTTGGAAAAGACAGCCGGGTTGCCTACTCGGATCCATCCGCCATCAAGGACGGGCGGTGGCGCTTCGGATCGAAAACAGGACAGGCGAATGGCATACAGGATCTTAGTGTGGTTATTTTTATCGGTACTGGCGACCGGCGGTCTGGAGGCGGCTCTCCCGGAAACAGCCGCTTCCCAGGACCTTTTTTGGGAGTGGGTGGGTTTGATCTCCCTGGCCATCGTCGGCGTGGTGATTCTTTTTGTCTCTTCCGAGCAGATCAAACGTCTCAAAAAAGTCTACGATCAGATTCTGGAAAAAGAGAAAAAGCTGGAAGAGAGCCAGAGCAAGTTTCTTGAGGATCTCGGCGAGAATATCTACGAAACGCTTCAGGATACATCCCGCAGTACCGAAGAGGTCATCGAAAAGGCGCGACAGATCATTTCGGAAAAAGAGATCCGAAAGATCAAAGAGAGCGAGAGTCAGCTTCTGCATACGACCCAGGATCTGATCTTCTTCCTCAAGCTCAAATCCAAGCGGGTGGAGATCGTCCCGGGGGATTTCGACTTCTATCATCTGATGGATAATGTGGTCGAAGTCCTGACCAAAAAGTACGGTGAGAGGGGACATGAATTCGAAGTGAGGATCAGTGAGGAGATCCCGAGGATCCTTCAGGGGGATTCGCTTCGTTTGGGGCAGGTGCTGGTCAATCTCCTGGAGAATGCCCTGGAGGAGGTGGAGGAACCGGTGGCAATGTCGATGGAGGCTTCGGCCCGGGAGGGAGAAAACAAACGCTTCGAGGTGGAGATCACCATTCGGGATCGTAACCAAGCCAATACCCATCCGGCTTTTCAGAGTATGGAACCCTATTATGACGATGAACAGCGGGAGTTTGTCGGGCTCAAAGTCTATGTGGCCAAGGAGCTGATGGAACTGATGGGTGGGAAGATCGAAGCTAGAAAGGCGGGGGAGAACTATGAAGTGGTGCTCCGGGTCCCCGTCTATCTGGATCAGAGCAATCTGGGAATCTATGCGGAACTTCCGGACCCCTATCGTACTCCCCGAAAGGTCCTGATATTCGATGCATTCTCGGAGGAGGCCGAAGCGCTGAAAAAGGGGTTCGAGCTTTATGAATATCCTGTGACACTGTTTGACTACAGGCACTGCGAGGATGCGATTCCCAATTTCAGTCGCTACGACCTTGCAATCATAGAAAAAGAGATGTATCAGCCGTTGGTCCGGGAAGTACTCCAGAGTGTCCGCCGGAGTCATTCGGTGAAGACAGTCTTGCTGCTGGATCGACAGCAGGCGGTTCATATGGAGCAGGATTCGGAGATCGACAGTCGGCTCTATCGTCCCTTCTCCCAGCGGGATATTTACAACCTGATTCTTCGGATCTTCGGGGAAGAGTCGGTGAAATCATCGGGGAGAGTGCATCCCGGCACCCCGGGTGCCAAAGGGGAGATCGTCGGGGGCTCGCCGCTGAAATCCACCTCTCCCGCATCAGTTCCTGCAGAGTCATCCGGTAAGGCGGGATCCGACACTGTTCGGAAAGAAACTTCTCCGCAAGAACCTATTTACGAGCGTCAGCCCTATCCCCTTTTCATACCGAAGGAGCGTAAGGGAATCACACGGGAGAGTTTTGCCGATTTTAATGGTTCGCTGCTGTTGGCAGAGGACAACAGAATCAATCAGCAGATGTTTCGGGATCTGCTTTCGAGATCCGGATTGCAACTGACGATTGTCTCAGACGGGAAAGAAGCCCTTGACCGGTTGCAGCGGGAGGGCAACGCGTATGATTTGGTACTGCTGGACAACAGTATGCCGGTCATGGATGGTGAGGAAGCGGCTCGTATCCTCCGGGAGGATCGTCGCTACGACAGGCTTCCCCTCGTAGCCTTTACCGCCTCCACTCTGGAGGAAAAGAGCAAAAAGTACGAAGAGATCGGTTTCGATGCCTTTCTTCCCAAACCTTTCAAACTCTCCCAGCTTTATGATCTGCTCGAACACTATTTGGCAGGAGAGAAAGCACGAGGGTCAGGAAAGAGTGAAAAACACGGCAGCCATGGCTACCCTGTGCTGAATGAAAAACAGGGACTGGCTTATGCCAACGATCAAAGGGAGCTCTATGCGGAACTGCTCAAGGAGTTTCTGGCGGTTTACAGTCTGAGTGGAACTCTGCTGCGAAAGTATCAACGGGAGAGCAGTCTCGATCAGGCAAGGAATCTGCTGCTCGATGTCCGGGGACTGGCAGCAACGATCGGGGCCGAGTCACTCTATTCTGTGGTGGATCCGCTCTTCAGACGGGTCGGGGAGCAGGGGATGAACCTGACTTCGGAAGATGTGGCAAACTACCAGGAGGAGCTGGACAAACTCAAAAGTGCGGTGGAGCGCTACCTGCTGGAACACCACACCTAAATTCGGCTGTCGGGGCAGATTCAGGCTGGTGCAAAGATTTCGTCGAGGATCATGTTGACATATTCGTTGGCTTTGAAAGGGATCAGGTCTTCGGGAGTCTCTCCGGTGCCGATATAGTAGATGGGCATCTTCAGTTCATCGGCGATAGTGAGGACCGACCCTCCCTTTGCCGTGCCGTCAAGCTTGGTGATGATGATGCCGTCGATCCCGATCATCGCGTCGAAGGCTTTGGCCTGATTGACGGTGGAGCTTCCCTGGGTGCCGTCGAGGATGAGCATTTTGCGATGGGGAGCACCCGGCAGAGCTTTGTCGGCTACCCGGACCATCTTTTTGAGCTCTTCGGCGAGATTGGTCTGGGTATGGAGCCGTCCGGCGGTGTCGATGATGACCCGGTCGATCCCTTTGGCCAGGGCGGAACGGATTGTATCATAGACCACCGCGGAGGGATCGTGCCCCTGCCGGGTGGCGACGACGGGAATCTGCAGCTTCCCGGCCCAGCGGCTCAACTGTTCGATCGCTGCGGCCCTGAAGGTGTCTCCGGCACCGAGAATGACGCTTTTGCCCTCCTGCTGATAACGACGGGCCAGTTTGGCGATGGTGGTAGTCTTGCCTGCTCCGTTGACGCCGATGATCATCTCGACGAAAGGAGAGTAGTCGTCGGGATTGATCCAGCGGGCCTGGTACTGAAAGACGCTGATGAGGGAGTTGAAGGCCTGGACGCGGCTGATGGTTTCCGGGAGGCTCTCCAGCAGACGTTCGATCAACTCATAGGCAACGTCAGCTTCCAGAAGAACCTCTTCGAACTCCTCTTTGGAGATTTTGCTCCGTTTTTCGGGCACCACCTCCCGGATCGCTTCGTTGGTTTTGCCGAAGGCTTTTTTCAGAAATCCCAGCATAGGCTCTACTCCTTTTTCTCTTGAGGCTTTTTCAGTTGGTCGACGAGGGTTTGCAGCATTTCATAGGGGGCTGCCCCTTGAATATTCATCACATATTTACCGTTTTTGAAGATCAGTGTCAACGGCAGGGGGTAGTTCTCCCCCAGTTCGAGCTGCCGGGTCAGATAGCCGGCCAGAGCTTCGTTGTCCGGATGAATCGAGATGAAGAAGCTGGTGGCGTAGCGTTTCATGAATCGGCGTACCCCTTCCCGGTCCAGTTTGCTCCGTAGAAGAACCCCGATGACGAAAAGATTGTCACGGTTGGATTCTTGAAGATGGCTCAGGTAGGGGAGCATCCCTCGGCAGGGGGGGCACCAGTCGCCAAAGAGTGTCAGAATGACAATGGGTTGACGAATCCGACGAAATTGTCCGGTGCTTCCCTGAAATTTCAGGAGGGTTTCCCGGCCGTCGATATCCCGGATGCGGAAAGAGCGTGGTTGCTGAACATTGGAGACCGGTACTGAGGATCGGGGATGGTGTATTTGAGAGTTATTGCTTTCGCTCAGGGGGGGCTGATTGTTTTCCTTTTTCCCGCAGCCGGTCAGGAGGAGGAAGAAGCCCAGGATGATGTTCAGATAGGCCGCCGTCCGCATCGTACTCCTCTATGTTATAATCCCTGCTATTTGAGGCAGTCTTTTCCCGGAAAAGAAGGGACGCCATCGGTAAATTGGGCGATTTTTCGAATTTCGGGATTATATCCTAAGAGGGATTAGAGGAGGCAGGAGAGGATGAGTCCCCGACAGCGACGCAAAGAGGCTTTTCGGCGCGAAGCATTGAAAAAACTGCGCGGGATTCCCAAAGGGCGTGCCCGGATGGAGGATCGTCGGCTGTTGCGGCGACTGAAACGCCAGCTTGATATCCGATCCCTGAAACGTGTCCTGCTCTACCTGCCCCTGCCTCTGGAAGTGGATCTGCGTCCGCTCATTCATGAGTTGCGAAGTCGGGGTGTTGCGGTCTATGTACCGTTTATGGAGGGTAAAAGTTTCCGTCCGGTAAAATATAGACTGCCGCTACAAAAAAAACGTTTTGGCATTTACGAACCTAAAAACTCAAGACAGTATAGACCCAGAAAGATCGATGTGGCTATTGTGCCGATAGTGGGAACCGATCCGACGCTGCGGCGTATCGGATTCGGTCAAGGATTTTACGATCGTTTTTTTGAAAAAGAGAAGAGAAATATAAAGACGATCCTTTTTGTGCAACGGCGCCTGTGCTACTCTCCGGTCGTGCTGACCGAAGCCCATGATGTCCGGGCGGACGGGGTTGTTGCCGGGCCGATGATCCGGCTGTTCCCCGGGGACTAGCCCCGTCGGGCCGACCCGTTCCGTTCACCGCTCCTGTGCATACGAGCGTTTTGTGTCTTGCTGTCCGCAAGGAAATATTACAATGGAAAATACACTGTTGATTGCGTTGCTGGCCTTGCTGGTCGGTGGCGGAATAGGATTTTTGCTGGGTAAATTGATCAGCGTCCGGCGTTTCGACTACCTGAAGATCGAGGCGGAAGCCAAAGCCCGTGCCATCGAGCAGGAGGCGGAACAGCTGCTCAAAGATGCGGAGGTGCAGCGTCGCACCAGAGAACTGGAGCAGGAAAAAGCCTTCAACGAGCGTCTGGCGGAGGTGGAACAGCGCAACCGGAACCTGATCCTTCGGGAGCGGGAGCTGGAGGAGGAACAGGACCGTCTGCGCCAAAAGGAGAATCGGATCGATGAAATCCGCCAGCAGCTGGAGCGGTTGGAAGTCCGACGCCGCAAGCAGCTGGAGGAGGATATCCGCCGCATGGAGAGCCTCGCCTCCATGACCCGTGATGAGGCCAGAGAACTGCTGCTCAAGCGGGTAGAGGAGCAGAGCAGTGCCGAGCTGGCCGCCGTGGTCCGAAAAAGGGTGAAGCTGGCTGAGGAGGAGGCCCAGAGCCGGGCCAACTATATCCTGGCCCAGGCGGCAACCCGCTATGCCGGGGAGTTTGCCGGAGAACGGCTCATCAATACCGTCACCCTGCCGACTGATGACCACAAGGGTAGGATCATCGGCAAAGAGGGGCGCAATATCAAAGCGCTGGAGCAGGAGCTGGGGGTCGATATCATTATCGACGAAACTCCCGGGGTGATTGTGGTGAGCAGTTTCAACCTCTACCGCCGGGCGATCGCTACGCGGGTGATCGAGCTGCTGGTGGCCGACGGGCGGATTCATCCCGGACGGATCGAAGAGGTCCACGCCAAGGTTCAGGAGGAGTTTGAACGCAAGATCTACGAAGAGGGGGAGAATGTCCTCATCGATCTGGGGCTTTTCCCGATGCACGAAGAGCTGGTGCGTCATATCGGCAAACTCAAATATCGGGCCAGTTACGGGCAGAACGCGCTGGCTCACTCTCTGGAGGTGGCCAGACTGGCCCGGGTGATGGCAGCCGAGATGGGCGGTGATGAGAAGTTGGCCATGCGGGCGGGGCTGTTGCATGATATCGGCAAGGCACTGACCCAGGATTTCGGCGGCAGTCATGTGGAACTGGGAGCGGAACTCTGCCGTAAATGCAAGGAACACCCCACGGTTATCAACGCCATCTACGCCCATCACGGTCATGCGGAACCCGACGGAGTGGAGAGTGCGGCGGTCTGTGCCGCGGATGCTCTCAGCTCCGCCCGGCCGGGTGCCCGACGGGAAGTCCTGGAAAGCTTTACCCGCCGGGTAAGAGAGATCGAGGAGATTGCCAGGGAACAGGAGGGGGTGACTCAGGCCTACGCCATCAATGCGGGGCGGGAACTGCGGGTCTTTGTGGATGCGGGACGGATTGATGATAACCGGGCGGCGAAGCTGGCCCATGAGATCGCCAGGGAGGTGGAGGAACGGGTCCAATACCCCGGGGAGATCAAAGTCAACGTGATCCGGGAGACCCGGGCCATTGATTACGCCCGCTGAGCCTTCCCGATTCAGCAGAGGTTAATGTAGGCTTGCGTTAGAATTACAGCACAATACCATTGGAAGGATCAGAGTATGAGGGAATGTATCGAAGCCCATATACGAATGGAAGAGTGCTACGAGGGACTCAGTCTCACCTACGGGGACAACCCGGAGCTGAAAAAAGAGGTCTTCGAGGCGGTGGAGGCGACCATCAAAGAGACCGGCCTGAAACCGGAGATCTTCGACAACCCCGACAAAGAGCACCCCGAAAGAGAAGGGATCTATCTGGAGTTTCACGAAGAGGCGCAGCGTGACGCCGGGGATTTCTTCGACCGGGTGCTGCACAAGCTCAATGTCGTCTGTCCCAGGAACGACTGATGAAACGTCTTTTGCTTCTTTCGTTCCTTATCGTTACCACTCTTCTGGCCTCGGCCAAGGATCCTGTCGTGATTCTCAAAACCAACCGGGGGGATATCACCTTGCGGCTCTATGCCAAAGCGGCGCCCCTGGCGGTGGAGAACTTCACCAAACTGGTGAAGAAAGGCTACTATGACGGCACGATCTTCCATCGGGTCATCAAGGGCTTCATGATCCAGGGAGGCGATCCTACGGGAACGGGACGCGGCGGCAGCTCGATCTGGGGCAAGGAGTTCAAAAACGAGTACGCTCCCAACCTGGTCTTCGATCGTCCCTATCTCCTGGCGATGGCCAACCACGGTCCCAACACCAACGGCAGCCAGTTCTTCATCACCGTGGCTCCCGCCCCCTGGCTCAACGGCGGCTATACGATCTTCGGCGAAGTGATCCGGGGGCAGAAGGTCGTCGATGCCATCGATCGGACTCCCACCGGGCCCGGGGATCGGCCTCTCAAGGAGCAGAAGATCCTCAAAGCGGTCGTCAAATAGATGGATCTGGAGGCGCTGCGCCGGGAACGGCAGGGCTGGCTGCGCTGGAAAAACATCGCCCCGTTGCAGCAGGCGATTGCGGCCCTGCCCGAACCTGAAGTACGCCGGATCGAGCTGGGCGATGTCGTCTCGGTGGAGCTGGAGCCGGCTTATGAATCCGAGACGGCGCCGCAGATCGAAGCGACGGCCCGTATGCTGATGCCCTGGCGCAAAGGTCCTTTTCGCCTGGGAGAGCTCCTGATCGATACTGAGTGGCAGAGTCAGATCAAATACAATCTCCTCGAACCTCACTTCGACCTGGAGGGAAAAGTCGTCGGGGATATCGGCTGCAACAACGGCTACTACCTCTTTCGCATGCAGTCGCAAAATCCGGCGAAACTCGTAGGATTCGACCCGTCGGCTCTCTACTACTCCCAGTTCCGTTTTCTGGAGCGATTTTTGCGAAGCGGAATCCGATACGAGCTGCTGGGGGTGGAGCACCTCCCCTTTTACGAAGAGCCTTTCGATACGCTTTTCTGTCTGGGGGTTCTCTATCACCGGACCGACCCGATCGCGACGCTCAAGGCGCTCAAAAGCGGGCTGAAAAAAGGGGGAGAGCTTTTTCTGGATACCTTTATGATCGAAGGGGAGGGGGAGTATTGCCTCAGCCCTGCCGAGCGCTACGGCAAGATTCCCAATGTCTATTTCATACCGACAGTAGAGGCGCTGAAGGGATGGTGCCGCCGGGCCGGTTTCTCCGAAGTGGAGGTGCTGGCTGTTCGGCCCACCGATACGACCGAACAGCGCAAGACCGAATGGATCGCCACCCAGAGCCTGGAGGATTTTCTGGATCCTGACGATCCCACCCGTACAGTGGAAGGCTATCCGGCTCCTCTGCGTCTCTATATCCGGTGTATCCGATAGTAGTGCCTTTTTGGCGATGGGCGTGCTGGAGAATAAAATAGCCAAAGAATCCTGAAAGTCAGTTTTATTTTTAAATAAGCATGCTTTCGGTATAAATACGCTATGAAAAGAGGGAGTGTGTCGATAAATAAGCCATTTTTTGGGCTTCCTCTACAATTTTTGATTGGGCATGTGATACGGTATGAGGATATTGACAGTCGGATTTGACGAAGAGTTTTCCAAAGAGGTCGAGGCGGAGATCGGAAAATATTTTATCTGCATTGTGGACAGCGCGCGGGATCTCTACGACGCGAGCAACTTCACCTATTTTCGTCACTATGAGTTGATCATCATCGTGGATGAGGGGGTCCAGTTTTCCCTGGAACGTTACATCAACGAGATCAAGAAGAAGAAAAAAGAGACCAAGATCATCCTCCTGACCGAAAAGCCGGAGCATCAACGGGCCTTTTTCGCGCTGGGGGTCGACGATGTAGTCTTCAACCATATCTACGAGCCCGATCTGATCGCCGCGAGGGTTCTGGCCAATATGCGCAATCTCTACGGCACCAAAGTCAATATCGACAAACTCTGTATCGATATCGTCAACAAAAAGATCGAATACGACGACAAGGTGGTCTCCCTCAACGGCAAGACCTTTGACATCCTGGCCTATCTGGCTCTGCGCAAACAGCGGGTCTTCTCCAAAGACGAGATTATCAATGCCCTCTGGGAAGAGCCCGAATATGTCAGTGACAACACCGTCGAAGTGGCCATCAACCAGATCCGCAAACGCCTGCGTAGCATTTTGGGATTCCAGGTGATCCACACGGTACGCCGCCGCGGTTACAAATTCTCCTACTGAATCTTTCCCCCTTTCCCTCTTTTGCAATTGAGGGCTCTGAAAAACATCCGTCATTCCGGGCTTGATCCGGAATCCTGGGCTTTGAATGCCCATCAAACCGTGGATCCTGAATCAGGTTCAGGATGACGACAGATGCCTGGTTGGTTTTTGGGAGAGCTTGATTTTGACTATGATGTCAAAAAAAAGCAAGGAAAGAACTATGCAGCTCAAGACACATCTGCAGATCGACGAATCTCTTTGCGGAAGGGTGACGGCGTTGGAAGAGGGCTATGCCCGGGTGCTCCTGCACACTACCCGGGTAATGCAGGCCGATGCGCAGGGGCTGATCCACGGCGGTTTTCTTTTCGGGGCGGCGGATTATGCGGCCATGGCGGCGGTCAATGACCCCTATGTGGTCCTGGGGGCGGCGCAGGTGCGTTTCCTTGCCCCGGTCCGCAAGGGAGAGGCGGTCACCTTCGAAGCGAGGGTGCTGGAGGAAAAAGGAAAACGGCGCCGGGTAACGGTGAGCGGCAGCGTGGAGGGACGGCAGGTTTTTGAAGGGAGCTTCGACGCCTTCGTTCTGGAGAGGCACGTCCTAGATTGATCGTTCAACCTCTTTGATCCAGAGGGGCAGATTGCGCTGTTCCCGGCGCAGGGTCGTTTCCGGTCCGTGGCCGGGCAGGAGGCGGTAGTCCTTTTGGATCTTCATCGCTTTGCGAAGGCTCTGAGCCATGGCCTTGGCGCTGGAGTAGGGAAAATCCCAGCGGCCGATAGAATCCCGGAAGAGAAAATCTCCGCTGAACCAAAGATCCCCCACCTCGATAACGGAACAGCCGGGGGTATGTCCCGGGAAATGGTGAAAGGTCACAGGAATCCCTTCGATCTCTATGGAAGCATCGGGAGAGACCTGTACATCGGCAGCGCTGGAGGGCATCCCCTGGCCCAAAGGATCCTGGGCCAGCATGAAGGCATCGGCTTCGGGTATGTAGATCGGAATTCCAAGCCGTTCTTTGAGTTCGGCATTGCTCCAGACATGGTCGAAATGGCCATGGGTATTGAGGATGGCTACAGGGTTGCGGGCTTCGCGGAGCACCCACTCTGCGGCTCCCACTCCAGGATCAATGATCAGGGTTTTCCCGTCGGTCTCCATCAAGTAGCAGTTGGTCTGATAGGGACCCATGGGACGCATTTTGATCTCCATCGGTTATAATGCCTCCATGCATTTCTATCTCTTGGCCGACTCGGCACTTCACACAGCGGATATCGATGCCAAAACGGCGGCGATCACTGAGCTGATGCACTATTGTAACACAGGGGAGGACCATCCGGAAGAGGGTTTCGCTCCCCGGTGCTTCGACACTCCCTCCTATGCGGAGTTTTGTCGGATCGTAGCACCCCGTGAGCTTCCGAAACGCCGGCGCTTCGATACGGCAGAGGGGCTGGCAAGGCTCCTGCACTCCATCGTACATATCGAATACAGTGCGATCGATCTGGCGCTGGATGCGGTCTACCGCTTTCCGGAAATGCCTACGGCCTTTCGCCGTGACTGGCTGGAGGTGGCGCAGGATGAGGTGCGCCATTTTCGGATGCTTCGCAGAATACTGGAGCGTTTGGGGTACCGTTATGGAGAGTTTCCCGTCCATCGGGGGCTTTTCGATGCGGCGGCCCATACCGCGGGGGATGTCCTGGAGCGTATGGCGGTGGTGCCGCGTCACTACGAGGCGACAGGCCTGGATGTCAATCCCCAGATTATGAGAAAGCTCCGTCCCTTTGCCCGGCGTCCGGAGGTGGAGGAGGTGCTGGGGGCGTTGGAGCTGATCTACCGTGAGGAGATCGAGCATGTGCGCAAAGGGGATTACTGGTTCCGCTACTGCTGTGCCGAACGGGGGCTGGAGCCTGCCGCCGCTTTTCGACAGATTCTTGATCTCCACGGATTGAGAAAAACGACCCGTTCCGTACTGAATGTCTCGGCCCGCCAGGCTGCCGGATTCAGCTGCAGTGAGCTTCGGGAACTGGGGGCGGAGAGCTGCGAAGATTAACGGCGCGGAAACGGGATTTGCGATAGAATAAACAAAGAGTACCGCAGAGTATTTTTACCTGAGAAATGAAGGAATCCACCTATGTCGTTGAATATATCCTTTGAGGGGGCAGAGCGTCCTCCCGTTGAACTTGCCGAACGAATCGCCCGGGCCGCGGAAGAGGGGATGGACGGCAGTGTCGCCGCATTGGAAGAGGCGGCTGCCCGGCAGTATGCCCTCCCCCATGCCCTGGCTACCGTCAACTCCACCGCGGCACTTCACCTGGCCATGTGTGCGCTGGACCTGAAGCGCGGGGACAAAGTGATCTGCTCGGTCAACGCCTATGCCGATATTCCCGAGGTGGTCCGGCACTTCGATGCCGAGCCGATCTTCGTCGATTGCGATCCCTTCAGCTACAACCTGAACCCCGAGCGTCTCGAAGCGGCTCTGGAAGCCAACCGGAGCAAAAAGCTCCGGGCGGTGATCGTCAACCATATGGCGGGATTGCCGGCGGAGATGGAAAGGATCTACGAACTGGCGGAGCGCTACGATGTCCAGGTGATCGAAGAGTTGACCGAAGCCCCGGGAGCCGGGATCGGGGGACAGCCTCTGGGATCGGATCTGAGGACACTGATGGCGATTGCCGGTCTGGGGGACAAGATCTCCGGCCGTTTCGATGCGGGGATCCTCCTGACCCGGGATGAGGCATGCCGCGAGCGGGCCGATCTGCTTCGCAACCATGCCATCGTCCGGGACAGTGAAAGCGCCCCCTACCTCTACGATATCGTGGATATCGGATGTCAATACCGCCTGGATGACTACAGTGCCCTCTATGCCACGCTGCTCCTCGAGCGTTTGGACGCCGACAACCGCCGTCGTATGGAGATCGCCGAGATCTACTACCGGGAGTTGGAGGGGCTCAAGCATCTTCGGCTTCCTCTGCGCCATCCCGACCACAGCTATTTCCGTTACATTATCGAGATCGACCGAAACCGGGATGCCTTTGCCCGAAAGCTGGCCGAAAAAGGAATCGAAGTAGCCCTGCACTATGTTCCGCTCCATACCACCCGCTACTATAAGGAGAAATATCAGCTCAAACTTTTCGATTTCCCCTGGGCTATGGGAATCTATCAACGGGCCCTCTCTCTGCCCAACCGTCCCGATCTCAGTGATGAAGAGATCCTTACGATCTGCGAAGCGGTCCGGGAGATCGACGCGGATCACATTTAGGATCGCTCTTGTCCGGATCAGATCGAAGCCTCAACGTATTGGCAGAACGGGTTTTCTATCATCCGACAGGGAGTGATCGGCTCCTTTCGGCGGCACTGGCCCCTCTGGGCTGGCTCTACGGCAGCGGGATGTGGCTGCGGCGACGTTTGGCAAAGCGGGAGAACTTTGGTGTACCGATCATCAGTGTCGGCAACCTGGTCGTCGGCGGCAGCGGCAAGACCCCATTTGTCATCGCACTGGCTTCCCGTTATGAGAAAGTCTGGATCGTTTCGAGAGGCTACGGACGCCGTAGCCGGGGGTTGGTGGAGGTGAGCCGGGAGGGGGAGATCCATGCCCCGGTGGAAGCTTCGGGAGATGAAGCGATGGAGATGGCCCGCTCTCTCCCTCATGCTTCGGTGGTCGTTTGTGAAGACCGCCGGGAGGGGATCCGCTATGCCCGGGAGGCCGGAGCGGAACTGATTCTGCTGGATGACGGATTCAACCGGGTGGAAATCGAAAAGTTCGAGATCCTATTGGAGCCCGAACATCTCCCCAACCGACGCGTGCTGCCTGCAGGACCTTTTCGGGAATTTCCCTCTACGGCCCATCACGCCGATCTGCAGCTCAAAGAGGGACGGGACTATCATCGGATGGTCCGGGTGGAGCATCCGGGCAGGCGGATGGTCCTGGCCACCTCTATCGCCCGACCCGAACGCCTGGACCCCTGGCTGCCGGAGGGGGTCGTCGCCCGGTATCTTCTGCCTGATCACGGTTGGTTCGATTCCGGGGAGCTCAAGGCACTACTGCATCGCTACCGGGCCGATTCGCTCCTGGTGACCGGCAAGGATGCCGTCAAAATGGAGGCTTTTCAGCTCCCGCTTTCGGTGATGAAGTTACAATTAGAGATCGATTCCGCCGTTTTCGCGGCGACGGACCGCTATCTGAAGGAGTACCATGCAACGTAAAATGGAGATTGTCCAGACTCTGCTGGAAGCCCTGCCCTATATCCGGAAATTCCGCAACGAAACCATCGTGATCAAATACGGAGGGTCCGCCCAGGAGAGTGATGAACTCAAGGCCCGTTTCGCTCAGGATATCGTTTTGCTGCATACGGTGGGGATGAAGCCGGTGGTGGTCCACGGCGGCGGCAAGAACATCACCAAACTGCTTGCCGATCTGGGGGTCGATACCCGATTCATCGAGGGGCAGCGGGTGACGACCCGGGAGGTGATGCGGGTGGCGGAGATGGTGCTCAGCGGCGAGATCAACAAGGAGATCGTAGCGCTGCTCAACTCCCAGGGGGCCAGAGCCGTCGGCATCTCCGGCAAGGATGCCAATTTCCTCGAGGCAATCCCCAAAGACAGTGAGAACTTCGGCTATACCGGTGTGATCGAACAGATCAATACGGAGATCGTGGACAACATCCTCGAGGACGGTTTCGTTCCGGTCATCGCCCCCATCGCCGGGAGCCAGACTCTGGGGCACCCCGGGTTCAACATCAATGCCGATCTGGCCGCCAGCCGCATCGCCGTGGCGCTGGGGGCCCGCAAAATCCTTTTCCTGACCGATACCCCGGGCGTGCTGGATGCCGAGGGAAAGCTCATCAGCCTGCTGAGCATCGATCAGGCAAGACGTCTCAAAGAGGAGGAGGTGATCCGGGGCGGGATGATCCCCAAAGTGGATGCCTGTATCGAAGCGCTCCGCGGCGGGGTCAAAAAAGCCCATATCATCGACGGGCGTATCGAACACTCTCTCCTGCTCGAGATCCTGACCAGCAGCGGAATCGGCACCTGTATCGAGCTCTGACTCTTTTCGATTCCAGGCCCGATTCCCCTTTTTGTGGCGCCTGGAGGCGCTTTTCGCTATAATTCGCCTAAAAACAGGTGTCTTTCCATGCAATTTATCGAAACCAGAGGAAACGACGGCAAGAGTCCTGCCGCCGTTTCCTTCTCCGAGGCGATCCTCAATCCGCGGGCCAGCTACGGCGGCCTCTTCGTCCCTGAATCTCTGCCGGATATGAGCATCGGATTTCTCTCCGAATACCTCCAGAGCGACTACAAGACCCTCGCCTTCGCCCTGCTCAAAGCCTTCGAGATCGATATCGACGAGGAACTGCTCCATGAAGCGCTGGAGCGCTACGACCGTTTTGACGATCCCAACAACCCCGTTCCGGTCGTGGGGATCGAAGAGGACTGCTATGTCAGTGAACTCTATCACGGTCCGACCCGTGCCTTCAAGGATATGGCTCTGCAGCCTTTCGGCGTGATTCTCAGTACCCTGGCGCAGCGCCGCAACGAGCACTATCTCATCATGGCCGCCACCAGTGGCGATACAGGCCCGGCGACGCTGGAGACCTTCAAAAACCGCGACAACATCAAAGTGGCCTGCCTCTATCCTTACGGAGGGACCAGTGACGTGCAGCGGCTCCAGATGGTCACAGAAGATGCCCCCAACCTCAAGGTGATCGGGGTCAAAGGAAATTTTGACGACACCCAGCACGCCCTCAAAAATCTACTGGCTTCCGAGGAGTTCCGCCAGGAGCTTCGCAAACGGGATCTGAAACTCTCGGCAGCCAACTCCGTCAACTTCGGCCGGATCATCTTCCAGATCATCTATCATATCCACAGCTATCTGGAACTGGTGCGCCGGGATGTGATCGCCCTGGGGGAAGAGATCTATCTGACGATTCCCAGCGGGAATTTCGGCAACGCCCTGGGAGCCTACTATGCCAAAAAGGCGGGCCTGCCCGTTCGCAAGATCCTCATCGCCTCCAACGCCAACAATATCCTCACCGACTGGATCCGCACCGGGGTCTATGATCTGAGAGAACGCTGTCTGATCCAGACCGAATCCCCTGCCATGGATATTCTCATCAGCTCCAATGTGGAGCGGGTGCTTTTCGACAAGTTCGGCCCCGAACGGACCCGGGAGCTGATGGAGGAGCTGAGCCGGGAGCGGGTCTACCGACTGACTCCTGAAGAGCTCAAAAGCCTGCAGGAGGATTTCGATGCAACCTTCAGCACTGACGAGGAGGGGGAAAAGGTGATCGCCGAATATGCCGAGCGGGGTTATCTGATGGATCCCCATACCGCCACCTGCCTCAAAGCCTACAAAGAGCTGCGTGAAGAGCCGCTGCCGACCGTGATCTACTCCACGGCGGAGTGGACCAAGTTCAGCCGCACTGTCGCCCGGGCCATCGGCCTAGAGGCCTCAACCGACCGGGAAGCCCTGGAGGCGGTCAGCCGTCAGCTCGGCGTGAAGATTCCGCCGGTGATCTCCGAACTTTTCTCCAAGCCGATCGTCCAGACGACTGTTGTGGAGAAAGAGGAGATTATGAAGGAAATGCTCGCCTTCCTATGAAACTCTTTTGCGGGAAGGTGTTGCGACACTTTCTGTTGACCGTGGGGATGGCGGGCACTGTTCCGTTGTCGGCTCTGGACATCCTGCCGGAATCCGGCTGCCGGAATCCGGCCAATCTCCATCTGCTTCGGCACTGCGACCCCTATCAGGTGCAGTTGATCTTTGTCGATCCTGCCCGTCTGCTTCCCCGAAGACACCATGGAAACCGTTTCAGCCGGGGCCTGCCCCACACCCGCCCCTATCTTACCCGGCACCGGCCGACCCTCCAACATCTGATCCAGCGTTATATCGACTACGAAGAGTGGATGCAGCTCCGGCGACCCCTGCGTCATCATCGCCGTCAGATTCCTCCCGCACGTGCTAATAAACCAAAGTCGGCTCCGATTCAGGAAGTACACACTCCGGTCTCGGTGAGCACACCATCTTCCAAAGCTCAAAAACTTGAATCGGAGGAGAACGTTACGATCCCATCTGTCAAAACGCGTGAGAAGCAAGAGGAAGAAAACCTTACTGTTGTCCCTTCGCCCGTCATTATCCCGGAAAAAAACGTAACAACCGGTCCGGCAAAAGCCGAAGCCTCCATGACGGCAGCACCACAGGCGCCTACTCGTCCCGAGAGGGTGATTCATCGTGTCGAAGCGGGAGAGAGTCTGATTCGCCTGGCCCGCCGGTATCGGACCACTCCCTACGATATCCGGCGCTGGAATCATCTCGAAAAAGGACATCTTCTTCGGATAGGGGAGACGCTGACGATCCATCCGGGCAAAAGGAGTACCCCCGAGGAGATCCGGGAGGGGTTACTGCGGGAGAGCTACGGAAGCTATCGGGTCAAAAAGGGAGATACGCTGCTGAGGCTGGCAAAACGTTTCGGAGTGAAGGCGGCGGATGTGCGGCATCTCAACGGCCTCAACCGCTATCAGCCTCTCAGGATCGGGCAGAAGCTGATCCTTCCGCTCTCCCAGAAGAAGATCGATGCCGTGCTGCAACGGGAAAAGGGCTTTCGGTTCAAATATACAGGGGATTACCGTTTCAAACATAAGCTCCGGGTCACTGCCACCGCCTATACTTCCCACCGGGGTCAGACCGACCGGACCCCTTTCATTGCCGCTTGGAACAATCGGATCCGTCCCGGAATGAAGATCATCGCCGTCAGTCCGGATCTGATCCGCAAATACGGCATCACCAACGGTACCCGGGTCAAGATTTCGGGCCTTCAGGGAATCTATACAGTCCGGGACAAGATGAACCCTCGTCTGAGAAACCATATCGATATCTATATGGGGATTAATCGGCGGAAGGCGTTGCGCTGGGGCCGTCGGAGGGTGATACTCTACTGGTAGCCTCCGAAGGCTTCTACGAAGATTGGCTTCCTTCCATCTCTTCGACCTTTTCCAGTAACTCCAGGTAGCGGTCGCTCGCCTCTTCATACTCCAGTTCCGCGGCGGCCAGCTCTTCGCTGACGGTGCTGAGTCCCCGTCGGTTGTAGCACTCCGGATCGGCCAGGCAGGCGTTGAGCTCGTCCAGCTTTTTCTCCAGCGCTTCGATCTTTTCCGGCAGAAGGTCGAGATCCCGCTGCTCTTTGTAGCTGAGTTTGAGACTGCGTTTGTGCTCTTTGCGGATCGCTTCGACCTTGGGGGCCTCTTCGATCTCTTTTTCCATCTTCTCCAGTTGGCCGATCTCTTTCTCGATTTCGAGGTATTCGGTGTAGCTGCGGTGGGACTCCTCCACCGTGCCGTCACCCCGGAGGATCAGAAGCTTCTGGGCGATCTTGTCCACGAAGTAGCGGTCGTGGCTGACGAAGAGCACCGAGCCCTGGTAGCTCAGCAGCTTCTCCTCCAGGACGTTGATGGTCTGGATATCCAGGTCGTTGGTGGGTTCGTCTAGGATCAGGCAGTCGTAGTGTTTGGTAAAGAGCAGCGCCAGGGCGACCCGGTTCTTCTCCCCGCCGCTGAGCTGGCCGACCTTTTTGTCCAGATACTCTTTGGGGAAGAGGAAGGTCTTGAGATAGCCGAAGACATGCATGTTGCGCCCCTGCACCTGGACCCGGTCGCCGCCATCGGGGCAGAAGGTCTCGATGAGCGTCGCGTCGTCCTTGAGCATCTCCCGGTGCTGGTCAAAGTAGCCGATGCTGATATCGACGCCCCGCTTGATGGTGCCGCTTTCGGGCCGGAGACGGCCCAGGAGGAGCTTGAGCAGCGTCGATTTGCCGCTGCCGTTGGGGCCGACGATGGCGATCTTGTCCCGCTGGAGGATCCTCGCCGTGAAATCGCGGATCAGCTGCCGGTCGCCGATGGAGTAGCTCAGGTTCTCGATCTCGAAGAGGACCTTCTTCTTGGCCAGGGTCTTCTCCCCCTTCCAGCTGCGCTTCTCCCGCTCCAGCTCCACTCTCAGTTTGCGGATCAGGGAGGGGTTGGCCTTGGCCTTCTCCCGCAGTTCGAAGACCCGCGCCTTGCGCCCCTGATTACGGGTCTGTCGCGCCTGAACCCCCCGGCTGAGCCACTCCTCCTCTTTTTTGAGCAGGCGCAGCAGGTTCTCATGCTCCTTCTGCAGGGCCGCCAGGCGCCGCTCTTTCTGCTCCAGGTAGCTCTGATATCCCCCCTTGTAGCTGATCAGTCTGTGATTCTCCACTTCGACGATGCGGGTGGCGACCCGGTCGATGAAGTAGCGGTCGTGGGAGATGAAGAGCAGGGTGAACTTCTCTTTGAGCAGCACCTCTTCGAGAAACTCCACCATATAGACATCCAGGTGGTTGGTGGGCTCGTCCAGCATCAGCACGTCGGGCCGGCGCAGGATCAGCCCCGCCAGAGCGACCCGGCGCTGCTCCCCGCCGCTGAGGGTGGCCACCAGCCGATCCTCGTAGGCTTTGAGCTGAAACTCCTGGAGCACCCGTTCGATCTTGGCGTCCAGGTTCCAGGCATTGTGGTGGTCCAGGTAGGCGGCCGTTTCGGCGTGCTCCTGCAGCAGGGCTTTGTCGTCGGGGCGTTCGGCGATCGCTTCGCTGAGGGCCTGGTAGCGCTCCTGGGCGGCCTTGAGTTCGGTCAGTTGGGCCTCGATGGCTTCCCGGGTGTTTTGCCCCGCTTCAAAGCGGGGTTGTTGGGCCAGGACGCCGAACTCCACGGAACGGTCGATGATCCGCTTGCCTTCGTCGGGTTCCTCGAGTCCGGCGGCGATCTTGAGCAGCGTCGATTTGCCGCAGCCGTTGGGGCCGACGATGGCCACCCGCTCTCCAGCCTCCAGGTGAAAGTCCATTCCGGCAAAGATCGGTTTGACGTCGTAGTTTTTGTGAATGTCGTAGAGATCGATGTAGGCCATGTTTTTCTTTGTTGTTAGTCTATTGGTGTATTGGTTAGTGAGGGAATTTTAGCGAGATTTTCAAAAGAGCATCGCATAGCAACGCAGTTCGGGATTATTCACCATTCATCATAGAGTGCTATAATGCTGACAAATTTACTCAGAAAAGGTAACTCGTGTCTCTTCTAAGCTGGGTCATCGGGATCTACTCCCTCTATATCCTCGCCAAAATCTATCTCTCGATCATGCAGATCGGCTATATCAATGTGGAAAAGCGGCGCAAACCGGTACTGATGCCCCAGGGGCGCTACTATGTCGCGGGCAACTACGCCGTCGCCAAAGAACGTCTCTCGATTCTCGAGAGCTTTACAGAGTATCTGCTCTTTCTGGGGTGGGTTTTGGGCGGTTTCCGTTGGTTGCAGGGGCTGGTGGGAAGCGAAGATACCGTCCTCAACGCCGTCCTTTTCCTCTTCGGATTTTTTGCCGTCAACTGGCTGGTGATGCTCCCCTTCGAGATCTACGGCCGCTTCAAGATCGATCAATCCTTCGGCTTCAACAAGATGACGCCCCGAATGTTCATCGTGGATACCCTCAAATCGATCCTCCTTTTCCTGGTGCTCGGCGGGGTGCTTTTCGCCGCTTTGGCCTGGATTGTCTCCCGCTATGAGAGCTGGTGGCTCTGGGGCTTTGTGCTCCTTTTCGCCGTAGCGCTCCTGGCCAACGTGATCTACCCCACGATTATCGCGCCGATCTTCAACAAGTTCACTCCGCTACCCGAGGGGGAGCTCAGAGACGAGATCGAAAAGATCATGGCCGACGCGGGCCTACGCAGCAACGGGATCTTTGTCATGGATGCCAGCAAGCGTGACAGCCGGCTCAACGCCTATTTCGGCGGCTTGGGCAAAGCCAAGCGGGTGGTACTCTTCGATACCCTGCTGAACAAACTGAGCGACAAGGAGCTTCTGGCGGTGCTGGGCCATGAGCTGGGCCACTACAAACATGGGGATATCTGGAAAAACGTGGCGATGATGGGAGGCTTTCTCTTCGTCGCCTTCTATCTCTTCGGTCATTTGCCTGAGAGGCTCTATGCCGAAATGGGTGTGGTTCCCACGGCCGGGGTGACCCTGGCGACGATCTTTTTGCTCCTGCCGGTGCTCAGCTTCGTCTATACGCCGCTAATGAGCATGCTCAGCCGCCACAACGAATACGAAGCGGACCGTTACGGTTCCGAGATCGGCGGGCGGCAGCATCTGATTTCCGCCCTGCTGAAGCTGGTGAGCGAAAACAAATCCTTCCCCAAATCCGATCCGATCTACTCCCGCTTCTACCACACCCATCCCCCCATACTGGAGCGGCTGGAGGCTCTGGGCTTCGATCCCGAACGGGTCGATATGGATGCCGAGCTCCCCAAAGAGGGGATCTTCGAGTTTCTGGACCGGGACGAGGAGCAATAGCGTTGCGATCAGTGCCGGGAAGAGAGGTAGCAGGATGATGACGGTTGCCGAGGCTCTGCAGGAGGCGGTCAGGCAGCTGCAGCCGGTGGCGGATCGACCGCGGCTGGAGGCGGAGATTCTGCTGGCGCATCACCTGGGCTGCGAGCGCAGCCGTCTGCTGCTGCGGGATCGGGAGCCCTTGGAGAAGGCGGAGGAGTTTTTCGCGATGATTCAGCGCCGCTGCGCCCATGAACCGATCGAATATATCACCGGAACGGTGAGCTTTTATGGCGAAGAGTTCTTCATCGCTCCCGGCGCCCTGATTCCCCGTCCCGAGACGGAGATTCTGGTCGAGGAGGCGGCGGTACTGATCCGGGAGCGGGGGATCGGGCGTATTGCCGAGATCGGTGTCGGCAGCGGAGCGATCTCGGTGACCCTTGCCAAGCTCTTTCCCCGGCTGGAAATCGTCGCCACCGACATCAGCCCGGAGGCATTGGCTGTGGCGAGGGAGAATCTGCGCCGTTTCGGGGTCGAGGATCGCATTACTTTGCAAGAGACTTCGCTGCTAGAGGGGGTGGATCCCTCCCGGGTGGAGATGATCGTCTCCAATCCCCCCTATGTGGCCCAGGGGTGTGAGCTGGAGCCCAATGTGGCCCGCTACGAACCGCATAGGGCGCTTTTCGCCCCCGGGGACGGCACGGAGCTGCTGCGTCAGATCGTCGATTTGGCCAGTGAGCTTGAGGTTCCGGCGGTTTGTGAAATGGGATACGATCAGCGTGAGCCGATGGAGGCGTATTTTCGGGAAAAGGGAATCGAAAACTACCGTTTCTATCGGGATCTGGCGGGACTGGACCGGGGATTTGTTTTGATGGAAGATGGAAAATTTATTAAAAAATGAAGGACAAACAATGAAAAAATACTTTCGAATGGCGACGATGGCCTATCTGATCTGGCTGGGAATGATGTTGGGGGCGGTGATCTATACCGGGGCGGTGGTGGCACCGGTGATCTTCCACTCGGCCCAATATCTGGGCAGTCAACTGCTGAGCCACTACCAGGAGGGGTTGATGATGACCCGCAATTTCGTGCTGCTGAGCTATGCCGTGACGGTGACGATTCTGGCGGTTTTTCTCTATGAAGGGTATCGCTACAAGATGGGAGAGCGGGACAAGGTCGCCATCGCCGCCGCCTTCGTCGTGATCTTCGCCGGAGCGATGTTCAACTGGTACTATCTGCCCGACATCGTGACGATGCAGATGGCGGGCGAGCAGATGACCCAAAGCCAGGCCTTCATCAACACCCACAAAGGGAGTGAACTCGATTTCAAGATCTTCGCCGTGGCGATTCTGGTGCTGATGGTGCGCAATATGCAGAGAGCCTGTAAATAAAATAAAAGTAGGTAGTGGGTAGTGGGTAGTGGGTAGAATATGGACAATAATTTGAAGGGTTTACAAATGGCAGAACGATTAGCACACCCTTTCGATCCCATTGTCTTTCCCGATACGGAGATTCTGATTTTGGGGAGCTTTCCCAGTGTCGACTCCTTCAAGAAGGCCTTCTACTACGCGCATCCCCGCAATCAGTTCTGGCTGATTCTCTCCGAGGTGACGGGCTACCCCGTCAACAACAGGGATCAGAAGATCTGGCTGCTCAAAGCCTCCAGACTCGGTCTCTGGGATATGGTCGCCGGCTGCCGGCGCAGCAACTCTCTGGACAGCTCTCTGGAAAATATCGAAGTCAACGACATTCCGACACTGCTGCAGCAGAACCCTTCGATCCGAAAGCTCCTCTTCACCGGACGCAAAGCCCAGGAGCTCTTCGAGCGGCACTTCGGCGATCTGACGATCGAACGGGACTATCTGCCGTCGCCTTCACCGGCCTATGCGGCCAAGAGTTTCGAGGAGAAGGTGAAAGAGTACAGGAGGGTGCTAAGTGTTACGTAGTAAGTGTTACGTATCGGGAGTCGTCAGTCGTCAGTCGGCAGTCGGCAGTGAGTTTGGTCATTGGTCATTGGTCATTGGTCATTGGGAGACAGAGCTTCAGCCCTGCATTGCGGGACTGAAATCCCACCTCTATAAATGCGCGTTGCGGAGCAACGCCCCAAAATCATTCACCATTCACCATTTACCATTCATCATTCGAAAGCAAAGCTTTCGGTTCCTCACTCCTCACTCCTCACTCTTCACGTCATCTTTGAACTCCAAAGGAGTCCAAAGATGACTTGGGCCATCGGTGACATTCAGGGCTGCTTCGATTCCCTGCAGCGGCTTTTGAAAAGGATCGACTTCGATCCCGAGCGAGATACCCTCTGGCTGGCGGGAGATCTGGTCAATCGGGGGCCAAAATCAAAAGAGGTCCTGGAGTATCTCTACTCCATTCGCGAGAGCCTGCGGGTGGTGCTGGGCAATCACGACATCGCGCTGCTGGCGGCGGCCTGGAGGATCAAAAAGTCCAATCCGACCCTGGATCCTATCCTCGATGATCCTCGCGGTGGGATCTGGCTGGAGTGGCTGAGAAAACAGCCTTTTGTTCAGGTGGATCTGAAGCTCGGCTTCGTGATGGCTCACGCAGGGATCCCTCCCGAGTTCGGGCTGGGAAGCAGTCTGCACTACAACCGGATTCTGATGCGCCGTTTGCAGAGCGAGCGGGCAGCGGAGTGGCTGCAGGCCATGATGAGCAAAAACGAGGATCACTTCGATCCACTGGGCGGGGATCTGCAGCATGAGCGTTATATGCTGGCGGGATTTATCCGGATGCGCTACTGTCGGCCCGACGGACGGCTCGATTTCGATCAGAAGGGCGCCCCCACCGAAGCGGTCCGGGCCAAAGGGCTGATCCCCTGGTTTGAGTGTCCCGTGCGCAAACCGATGAAAGAGAAGATCATCTTCGGCCACTGGTCGACGCTGGGCTATTTCGAAAACGAGGAGGTCTGCTGCCTCGACAGCGGATGTCTCTGGCGGGGGAGGCTTACCGCCAGACGCCTCGATACCCGGGAGTGCGAGATCGTTCAGGTGCCTTGTCCGGAAGGGATCGAACCCGGGTAAGTCCCGGACAATATACGCAAGGAGAAAAACGATGCAAGACCTCGAAAGAGTTCTGAATCATTTCATACGAATATGCTCCATTTCCCATTGCAGTCGCCAGACGGAGCAATTGCGGGAGTATCTGGCGTCTTTCGCCAAAGAACAGGGCTACGAGGTGCAAACGGATGCAGCAGGCAACCTGCTGATCCGCCGGGGAAAACCGCGGCTCTGCCTCCAGGGACACTACGACATGGTCTGTGTGGGCCGGGCCCCGGAGATCGAGCTTGTCCAAAAGGAGGGGTGGCTGAGCGCCCGTGACTCCAGTCTGGGAGCCGACAACGGCATCGCCCTTGCCATGATGATGGTCTTGATGGAGGAGGGAGCGGAGCTGGAGTTTCTCCTCACTGCCGACGAGGAGGTGGGGTTGGTAGGAGCCAAAGCTCTGGCCTTCGATCTGGCCAGCCCGAATCTGCTCAACCTCGATTTCGAAGAGGAGGGGATTGTCTGTATCGGCTGCGCCGGTGGGGTGGATCTGATCGCCCGGCAAGCGGCGGCAACCGTGCCGGAGGATCGTCCCGCCTGGCGGGTGAGTCTTTCGGGTCTGCCGGGAGGCCATTCGGGGGTGGATATCGACAAGGGGATTCCCAATGCCGTCAAAGAGCTGGCACAGGCTCTGGCGGATCTGGAGGGGATCGTTTTGGCCTCCTTCCGCGGCGGCGAACGGCGCAACTCTATCCCGACCCATGCCGAAGCGATCATCTATGCCGAGGAACGTCCGGTGCTGCCGGAGCCTTTCAAAGTCGAAGCAGTCGAGGAGGCAGGGGAGGCCCTGCAGGAGGGTGAAACGCTGCTGCGGCTTCTGGCCACCGCACCTCACGGGGTGGTCTCCCGAAACGCGGAGTTGAAGATCCCTGAAGAGAGTCTGAATTTGGCAATGGTGGACTTTTCACCGGAACGATTGCGGATCGACTACAGCCTGCGGGCCATGAGTGATGAGGAACTGGAGGCCTTGGCGAAGCGGATGGAGACTTTGTTGAAACGTTACAATTTTGAAGTGCACCGGGAAGAGGCCTACCCGGCCTGGAAACCGGAGATCAATCCCTTTGCCCGACGTGTGGCCGAAGCGATGGAGGAGCATTTCGGCCGGAGTGAGTTTCAGGCAATTCATGCCGGGCTGGAGTGCGGGATTTTGAGCGAGAAGTATCCGAAGATTCAGATGGCCTCCATCGGTCCGACGATCGAAAATCCCCACTCGATCCGGGAGCGGGTCGATCTGAACTCAGTAGCCAGGACTTTTCGGGTGCTCCGGCAGATCGTCGAGTCCGCCTAAACCGGTTCGATATAGTAGCCTTCCCCTGCTCTGTTGCGGATCAGCTCCCTGCCGGTTTTGTTACGCAGGCGGTTGATGAAGACCCGCACGGCATCGTCAGTTGGTTTTTCATTGGGCCATAGGAGGGATTTGATCGCTGAGCTCTCCAGAAAATTCCCCGGTTCTTCCAGGAGGATTTCGAGAAACTGTTGTTCCCTCGCCGTCAGGGAGATCGGCATCCCTTTTCGACTGAGGCGACGGTGATAGCGGTCGTAAAGGTAGTCAGGCCGGAGCGCGATCATCTGCCGGGTCGCAATACGGGTTGCCAGGGTCCCGAGATATTCCAGCAGTTCTTCCGGATCGAAGGGTTTGATGAAATATTTGCTGACCCCCACATCGATGGCATTGAGGAGCTTCTCCTTGTCGCTGTAGGCACTGAGGATAATCAGCGGGGTCTCCGGAGAGAGCTCATGGATACGCTGCCCCATCTCCAGGCCGTCCATCCTCGGCATGGTGATATCGGTAATCACCAGGTCCGGGTGGAAGCTTTGGAAGATCTCCGACCCCTCCTCTCCGTCGGCTGCCAGGCGAAAAGCCGAAAAATGCCGACTGATAGCACGCTCCATCATCTCCGCAAGGCTCTTTTCATCTTCCACATAGAGGACTTTCAGTCGTTTTAGTGCTTCCTGCCGGGTCATGTCGCTCCTTCCTGATCCTGAGATAGAGAGGGGGAGGGTTGCGTTTCAGAGAGCGGGATCTTGATGACGAAGAGTGCTCCTTTCAGGCTGTTGACCGCCTCCAGGGACCCGCGGAAGCTTTTCTGGATGATCATCCGGGACATAAAGAGTCCCAGCCCGGTTCCCTGGGAACTGTGTTTGGTGGTGAAATAGGGCTCGAAGATCCGTTCCAGTGCTTCGGCAGGGATACCTCCGGCACTGTCTTCCACGACAATGACAGCGTTTTCCTCGTCCCGGCTGACATGGATCCGAAGCCATCGTATACCCTCTGTTTCGTTTTCGAAGGCGTCCCGGGCGTTTTGAAAGAGATTGACAAAAACCTGGGTCAGTTCGTTGGGGATACCTGAGATCGGCAGATCGGTCTCTCCCTCGATTCTCACCTCGATTGCCGCTTTCTCCAGGGCTTTTCGGATCAGCGCCAGGGCATCCTCCAGGCTCTCTTCGACCGGAAAGGTGATGCTGCTCCGGTTGGGGTTGAAAAAATCCATAAAACTGTCGAGGGTCTGGGACATGCTCCGGATGATCCGCCGGCTTTGGCGATAGAGAAGGTCGATCTCCTCCCGGTCGTTTTGTACACAGGCCTCTTTGAGGCTGAAGAGGGAGAGATTGAGTTCGGTCAGCGGCTGGCGCCACTGGTGGGCGATATTGGCCATCATCTGCCCCAGACTGGCGAAACGGGACTGCCAGAGCAGCATTCGCTGCTTCTCTTCGTTTTTGGCGATCTCCTGACGGACCCGTTCTTCGAGGCTGCGGTTGAGTTCCTGGAGCTGTCGGGTCTGCTTGCGGACTCGCTCTTCGAGGCTGCGGTTGAGGAGTTCCAGCTCCCGCTCTTTCTGCTCCAGCTTCATGCGCAGCTCCACCTCCCGGGTGACGTCGTAGCGGATAGCGACGAACTCTTTGATTGCTCCGGCTTCATCGAGGATGGGGACGACAGTGGTGTTGACGTAAAAAGTGCTGCCATCCTTGGCCCGGTTTTTGACGGTGGCCTTGTAGGTTTTTTTGGCCAGGATCGTCTCCCAGAGGCGACGAAAGTTCTCGGCCGGGACATCGGGGTGGCGGACGATGTTGTGGTTTTTGCCGATGAGCTCTTCCCGGCTGTAGCCGGAGATTTTGCAGAACTCATCGTTGGCGAAGGTGATGATACCGTTGATATCGGTTCGTGAGACGATGTTGGAGCTCTCGACCGCCTCGATGTACTGTTGCAGCATGAAGGTATTATCTCTTAAAAAGCTTTAGGAATGGTGGAAGATTGAGGATTGAAGATTGAAAATGGAAGATGGAAGACGCGATGTGTATGTTGGAGTGTCGAACGCTCAACACTCAGCACTCAATGCTCCTAAGGCTCTAGACTAGCAGAATGCTAGAATAGAGTAATGAAAACCTCCAATAATCGGCCACTTTCACTGTATCGCATCCGAAAAATACTTTGGTGCTTCGTCGTAGACATCAC
>JALVUD010000005.1 GCA_027035765.1 Campylobacteraceae bacterium | reverse complement strand
GTCAAAAACCACCCTCCCAAACGAGTTGTCCCGCAACGCCCCAAAACCACACCCAAACCCAAAAAGCACCGAAAGGCCCGACGTCCAAAACCCCGTGGGCCCGACAGCCCACTGATCAGTTCCCTCTACGGCAGCAGCTACTCCCGGATGAGCTCCGCCCAGCGCAAATTTATCGACGAAAACCTCCGCCGGATTTTGCAGATCTCCCAGCAGACCCTCAACTACCTGGGCTACCCTCAGGAAGCGGGCCGTTTCGGGGAACAGGGAACCAACATTGTCCAGTTCTACCTCCACCCCAACGGCGACATCAGCGGCCTGCGTCTACGCCGGCGAACGGGATCCCCCTCTCTGGATCGCCAAACCATCGAGGTGATCAAGACCGCCTACATGCACTATCCACACCCCAGAACTACGACGAAGATCATTATCTATGTGCGATACAGACTCTATTGAGGAGTGAGAAACTGAATTTGAGAACTAGTAACGAGTAATACGAATGGGTGAAGGGTGAATGATGAATGGTTTAGGGGCGTTGCTCCGCAACGCGATATTTTGGAGGTGGGACTTCAGTCCCGCAAAATGCTGGGCTGAAGCTCTGCCCACAATGCCCAATGCTGTCGCCGGAGGCAACATTGTCTGCATCTATCGACTAATTTTTTTAGCTCGTTCCCATCGTCCTCGATGGGAACGTGATGTTGACAAATCCGGCCGGAAGTATGCATTCCCACGGAGACCGTGGGAACGAGAGAACGCATCGCCCTGCGATGCAGATTTACTTAGCACGTAGCACGTAGCACGTAACACATCTCTTGCAACTTGCGACCGGCGCCGACGGCGCCTCAGAGCCGCTGCAGTTTCTTCAGCGCCGCCTTGACCAAAGTCGCCGTATCGCCGCTCTCGCCGGCCAGGGCCTTGCGGATCGCCTCTTTTTTGAAGCCCAGGCTCTCCAGGGCCATCATCGCCTCCTGATGGTCGGCTCCGGCGGATCCTCCTCCTTCGGGGCTGTCCACGATGAAATCGGCCAGCTCCACCAGGATCCGGCTGGCGGCTTTGGGGCCGATGCCTGGGACCCGTTTGAGCAGCGCCACGTCTTTGGAAGCCACCACCTTGGCGAAGGTTTCGGGGGTGAAGGTGGAGCAGACCGCCTGGGCCACTTTGGGGCCCACGCCGTTGATCTTGAGGAGGGTGTCGAACATCTTCTTCTCGTTCCCGTCGGCAAAGCCGAAGAGCAGATTGGCATCCTCCCGGATGATCTGGGTCACATGCAGCCGCACCGTCTCCTTGTCGGCCACGGCGTTGGAGGTGTTGATGGAGACGTTCACTTCGTAGATCAAACCGCCCACGTTGATATGCAGTCGGGTCGGCTCCCGCAGTTCCACCTTTCCTTCGATTCCGACGATCATCTTCTCCCCTTTATGCCGATGGTTTTTTCAATACTCTACACCGTTCCGCATCGATAACCGGAAAATATTTCACTCCGACATTTCTGCTTCACTCTTCCGGCTCGAGCCCCAGTTCCTTGGCCAGGTACTGCCCCGTGTAGCTGCCGGTCTGGCGCCAGGTTTCGGCCAGCTCTTCGGGAGTGCCTGTGGCGACGATCTGCCCACCTTTGTTGCCCCCTTCGGGGCCCATATCCACAATATAGTCCGCATTTTTGACCATGTCGAGGTTGTGTTCGATGACGATGACGCTGTTGCCCAGCTCCGTCAGGTGGTGCAGCACCCCTGTCAGCCGATCCACGTCGGCGAAGTGCAGCCCCGTCGTGGGCTCATCCAGGATATAGAGGGTCCGGCCCGTATCCTTGCGGCTGAGCTCCTTGGCCAGTTTGATCCGCTGGGCCTCTCCTCCCGAGAGGGTCGTGGCGTTCTGGCCCAGTTTGATATAGTCGAGTCCCACGTCCATCAGGGTCTTGAGCTTGGCAGCGATGGCGGGGATCGCTTTGAAAAACTCCATCGCCTCCCCGACACTCATATCGAGCACTTCGGCGATGTTTTTGCCCTTGTAGCGCACCTCCAGGGTCTGCTCGTTGTAGCGCGCCCCCCCACAGGCGTCGCAGGTAACCATCACGTCGGGGAGGAAATGCATCTCGATCTTGATCTGCCCCTCTCCCTGGCACTTCTCGCAGCGGCCCCCTTTGACGTTGAAGCTGAAACGCCCTACTTTGTAGCCCCGCAGTTCCGCCTCCTTGGTCTGGGCGAAAAGCTTGCGGATCTCGTCCATGACGCCGGTATAGGTGGCGGGGTTGGAGCGGGGCGTACGGCCGATGGGGCTCTGGTCCAGGTAGATCACTTTGTCCAGATGCTCCAGGCCGTCGATCTCGACCCCCTCGACCCGGTTGACCTTCTTGGCCCGGTTGAGGATCTCCCGCGCCGTGGGCAGGAGGGTCTGCAGGATCAGGGAGCTTTTGCCGCTGCCGCTGACACCGGTGACGCAGACGAAGTTCCCCAGGGGGAGCCGTGCCGAGAGGTTCTCGATGTTGTTGATGGTGACGTTGCGGATCTGAAGCCACTGCTCTCTGGGACGCTCGGCGTGGGGATAGGCGATCTCCTTTTTGCCGTAGAGGTACTGGGCTGTCAGGGTCTTGGCCCGCTTGAGCCGCTCGGCTTTGCCGGAGAAGACGATCTCTCCGCCGTACTCCCCGGCTCCCGGGCCGATATCCACGATATGATCGGCGGCCAGGATCGTCTCCTTGTCGTGCTCGACGACGATGACGGTGTTGCCCTTGTCCCGCAGGGACTGGAGGGTGCGGATCAGCTTGAGAGTGTCCCGCTCGTGCAGTCCGATGCTGGGCTCGTCCAGGACATACATCACCCCCGTCAGCCCCGATCCGATCTGGCTGGCGATGCGGATCCGCTGGGCCTCCCCGCCGCTGATGGTGCGCGCGTCACGACTGAGGGTCAGGTAGCCCAGCCCCACGTCGTAGAGGAAAAAGAGCCGCTCCCGGATCTCCTTGAGGATCGGCTCGGCGATGAGCTTCTGCTGCTCGGTGAGGTGGGAAAAGTTGCTCTCCTCGGCGAAGTAGGCGTAGCTCTCCTCGATGGGCATATTGATGATGTCGGCGATGTTCTTCCCCTCGATCTTGACCGCCAGGGAGCGGGGGCGCAGGCGGTTGCCCTGACACTTGTCGCAGACCTTTTCGGTCATATAGTCGGCCAGATCCTTCTCGTCGGTGAACATCTCGTGGGCGAATTTGACGACACCCGGCCACTCCCGTTTGAGTTTGTGGCGCTTCCAGGTGAAATTGACCGGTTCGCTGCCCACGCCGTAGAGGATCTGCTTACGCTGATGCTCCGGCAGCTCCTCCCAGGGGACATCGGTAGGAATCTCGTTCTGCTCACAGAAGGCGGCCAGAAACTTGGCGTAGTAGCTCTTGTTGAAGCCGTGCATGATCCGCACCGCTCCCTCACTGATGGTTCGGCTGGAGTCGATGATCTTGCTCAGATCCAGTGTGTAGCGGATTCCCAGCCCGTCGCAGGCGGGACAGGCCCCTTTGGGGGAGTTGAAGGAGAAACTCACCGGTTCGAGGGGTTCAAAGCTGAGCTTGCAGTCGAAGCAGGCCAGGTGCTCCGAATAGTGGAAATCCTTCCGGTCCAGCCCCACCTCCTCATGATTGAGCACCTCGATCTCCACTTCACCGTAGCTCTCTTTGAGGGCCTTTTCGATGTCCTGGCCGATCCGCTCTTTGGAACCTTCCTTGACCACCACCCGGTCGATGATCACTTTGATGGTGTGCTTCTTGGTTTTGGCCAGTTCGATCTCGTCATCCAGGCGCACCATCACCCCGTCGATCATCGCCCTCACGTAGCCTTTGTGACGCAGGGATTCGATGAGATCGGCGAAGGTGCCCTTCTTCTCCTTGACCAGAGGCGCCATGATCACCAGCTTGGCCCCTTCGGGCAGGCGCAGTACCTCGGTGATGATGTCGCTGGCGCTCATGCTGGAGATGGGCTTGCCGCAGTGGTGACAGTGCTGCTTCCCCACCCGGGCGAAAAAGAGCCGCAGGTAGTCGTAGATCTCGGTGATGGTCCCCACGGTGGAACGGGGGTTTTTGGAGGTGGTCTTCTGATCGATGGCGATGGCAGGCGTGAGCCCCTCGATCTTGTCCACGTCGGGCTTGCCCACCCGGCCCAGAAACTGCCGGGCGTAGGAGCTGAGCGACTCGATGTAGCGCCGTTGCCCCTCGGCGTAGAGGGTGCTGAAGGCCAGCGTCGATTTGCCGCTGCCGCTGATCCCGGTGATGACGACCATCCGGTTCTTGGGGATCTGGACGTCGATGCTTTTGAGGTTGTGCTCTCTGGCACCTCTGACGTCGATGATGTCATGTTTTTTGCTCATTGATTCATGTTTCCTTTTGTCGTCAAATCTTTCTTGATCGTCTCGAAGGGTATCGTCTGTTCTATACCCTGCTTTATCTCTTTTGAACGTTTTTCGGCAATGACGATATCCCGATAATCGATGAATTTTTTAAACAATTTTTCAAAAAAATCCATATCGAATCCTTTCGTTCGTAGGATGGCACAATCCCACGCTATGCCTTTAAGACGTAGCACTTAGCACATAACACTTAACACTCACTGTGCAAAAAACATCTTATATACCATAATCGCCAGGATAATCGAATACATCACCACAATGAAACTTTTGTGGCGGCGGTTGTCCACATGCTCTTTGAGCCAGATCCCCAGATAAACCCCCACCAAAGAACCGGCTCCGACGATGGCGCCGCTGGCCAGGTCAATCTGGCCGTGCATCAGCCGCCCTGCCAGGCCCGCTACGGAGGAGAAGACAACGAAAAAGAGTCCGGCGCTGACGGCTTTTTTGACCGGATAGTGGAGCAGACCCGATAGGAGCGGGATCAGAATGATCGCCCCGCCGACACCGATGCTGATGGCGATGACTCCGATACCGGTACCGATGAGAAAGAGGAGCCACTTGGGCAGTGTCCGGCTCGCGCTCTCGTCCTCATGAGCCTGGGAAATCATCATCCGGATCAGCGCGAAGAGGACAAATCCGATAAATACGAACTGCAATACCCTCTCGGGAACATAGGGGGTGAGATAGCCGCTGAGATAACCTCCGGCAAATCCCCCAAATCCGACGAAGAGCCCCTCTCCCAACTGGAGGGAGCCTTTGCGGAGATTGAGGTAGGAGCCGTAAACGGAGCTGAAGACCATCTGCATGATGGAGATCCCCACGGCGTGCTTGAAACCGAAGCCCATGAGCAGCAGTACCGGCACCAGCACCGTCCCGCCCCCGATCCCGAAAAAGCCCGAGAGCGCTCCGATGCCCACACCCACCAATGCCAGGAGAATTTCCATACCGATCCTCTGTTGAGAAATACGCGATTATACCATTTTGCCCAAAACGCCGAGGGCGTTTTGGGGATGTTGGATTTTGAATGATGGATTTTTGATTGAACAAAGAAAGCGTCGCACAGCGACGCATACCAAAATTCCTAGTTACTCGTTACTCGTTACTAGTTACTAGTTTCTCATACCTCTTGCTATAATCGACTTATGAAACGATTCACAATGATTCCTCTCATCCTCACTCTAAGCAGCGTCAGTGCGTTGGCTTCCTACCATGCCTCGATCCACCCCATCGACAAAAAGACCGAACAGCGCATGCGGCGCGGTCACTCCTACAAAAACGGCTGCCCCGTTCCCCTCAGAAATCTTCGCTATCTCCGGTTGACCTATCGGGGCTTCGATGGCAAAGATCATACCGGGGAGATGGTCGTCCATAAAGACGTCGCCAAAGAGGTGACGCAGATCTTCGGCGAACTCTACCGGATGAAATACCCTATCCGCCGGATGCGTCTGGTGAGTGACTATGGCGGCAGCGACTTCCGCTCCATCGAGGCCGACAACACCTCCGCCTTCAACTGCCGTCCTGTCACCGGGGGCAAAAAGTGGTCCAACCACGCCTACGGTAAAGCGATCGACCTCAACCCCTTGGAGAACCCCTATGTCTCCCGCAGCGGCCATATCGGCCACAAAGCCTCTCTCCCCTATCGCCAAAGAATACGCAAGAACCCTTTAAAACCCGAATATCGCGCCGTTTTGCTGCCGGGCGATCCGGCAGTAAGAGCCTTCAAAAAACGCGGGTGGCGCTGGGGCGGAGATTGGCACAGTATCAAGGATTATCAGCATTTCGATAAGAATCGGAGATGAATCACCTAGGATTATAGGCGATACCTACCCATAGCCTTTTGAGTAGGTGCAATAGTCAATAAAGCCATATTCCCTAATGACGTCGGCGCTTGCCCCCTGAGGCTTCAGGCTCAGTGACGAACGATTCCAACACCATACCGATCACACCCGCCAGCATCACCAGATAGGCGAAAAAGCGCACGATCCCGGCGATCGTCCCGTCATACCGCACCCAACCCACCTGCGAAAGCAGATAGTTGAAATCGTGATAGCCGTCCACCCCCAGGAAGGCTTTGGAAGCGGGGACGAAGAGTCCCTCGTGGGCCGTCGAGATGTACCAGGCGGTATACTGTATGGAAAAGCCCAGGAAAAAGAGCGCCACCATCGCCCCGAAACGCTTGCCTCTGCGCCAGAAATACCAGGCGATCCCCGCCGGAAACAGCCATTGAAAAAGCGTCCCCATCGCCACCATGATCCAACGGGGACAAGGGAGGATATAGCAGACCCCGTGCCCCGCCTCATGGACGATTCCCAGCGTCTGACCGGCGACAAAGTGGATCAGCATGAAGAGAAACTTCGGATCGGCCGGGAAAAAGGTCGCAGACGGATGATGCCCCAGATAGCCGCTGTAGTGGGGAAAGAGGAGAAAAAAGATCAGCAGGATCGCTGCGAGAAGCTTTTTGGCAGCGGGGGTCATAGCGGCGGAGGCTTTGAGATCCATAGAACCGTTTCTACTTTTTACGGGAGGCCGGCTTTTCCACGGTGCCGCGGGGATAGGTATCGAAGAGCATCCCCGCCACCGCCTCCGCCTCCGCTTTCGTGAGGGTCTTTTCCATCGAAGGCATCAGGCCGTAGCGGTCCAGCGAAGGACAGAGAGCCTTGTCGATGCTGGGAGCCCGGACGTAGTCGGCGATGAAGCGGACCGCGTCCTCCCGGATCGGATACTTCTCTTTGACCTTCAGCATCACCTCCTCGACGGGAGGTCCCAGCAGCTTCTCCCGCTCGGAAGGAGTCACCTGTCGGGTCGTATGGCAGAGCTGACATTTGGCACGGAAAATCTCTGCAGCATCGGGGCCTCCTGCCATCGCAAGGCTTCCCATCATCAATGTCAACAAAGCGCCCATCACTCCGAATCTCTTCATCGGCAATCATCTCCCCTGTTGCCTGACCCGGCAACGATTTGGAGGAATCTTAGCACAGGATCCTATACCGTTGATGAACCGCTGCGCTCCCCCTCCGCCTCTAGCAGAATCTCCTGTCGCGGAACCGCCAATTCCAGCGACGATTCGTCGACGATCTCGAGGATCCTCTTGATCACATCCTGCTTGACCCGGAGCCACTCCTCCCAGTTGACCGAGATCGAAAAGGCGTAGACCAGGATGTTCATGGAGTACTCCCCGATCTCGTCCAGATAGACCAGCAGTGTCCGCCGCACGCCGTAGCGGTCCTCGATATTGAAGAGGCCGTTTTCGTAGGTATTTTTCATCCGTCGGATATAGCGGAGCTTGTTTTTGTTGACGATATCCGGATGGCGGTGGAGCATCTCGTAGATCTCGTAGATCACCCGCTCCAGTTCCTGCGTATCGGTCGTGAGTTTGAGACGCAGATGGAACTTGATCCGCCGCCCTACCATCCGCCGGGTCCAGTTCTTGACGTAGGTGTTGGCCAGGATCGAGTTGGGGACGGTGACCAGCGCGTTGTCAAAAGTCCGGATCTTGGTGGAAGTCAGCCCCATCTCCGTGACGAAGCCCTCCACCTGATCGGTCGCGATCCAGTCCCCCTGTCGGAAGGCATCCTCGCTCACCAGCCGCACCGAATCGAGGAAGTTGGTGATGGTGTCCTTGGCCCCCAGACCGATGATGGCGCCTCCGATTCCCAGGGAGGTTACCAAGGCCGTCAGGTTGACTCCCAGCCGGGAGAGGACCAGCAGGACAAAGAGAAAAGCCAGAAAAACACGGGAGATATTCAGAAAGAGGTTGTAGAGCTCCGCCCTCGCCTCCTTTTGACGCTTGATCTTGCTGGTCAGCGTCAAATAGAGCAGAAACTTGACGATCTCGTAGACCCACCAGAAGAAAAAGAGCCAGTAGAAGGTGAAGAAGATCGTATCGAGCCAGGACGCCGCCAGAAAAATCTCCACCGCCTTCTTCAGCAGATAAACCGTCAGCAGCAGGCGCAGCGGTCTCAGGATCTTGTCGATCCGTACAAAGAGCAGACGGTAGAATCCCTCCCGCCGATGCGTGTAGAGGGCATATTTGATCCAGCGCAGTAGGGGCCGGCGCAGAAACCAGTTGAGCGCTACTGCCAGCAGAACGAATATCAGAGCCACCAGCAGCTCTCCCGGAGTGGCATGGATCCAGGTGACGTAATGGACCACATTTTCCGGAAGCCGGCTGTTGATGAGACTGATCAGATGTTCCATAGGATCAATTGTATCCAAACTCCTCATAAAACCGGGATTTTATCTTTTTGGAATTTGTTTTTATGATATTCATCCAACAGAAAAAAAAATCAAGAAACTTTCAACTCTATGTACGTATAATGGAAGGGCAATTCGGTATTTTGCAACAGATACCGAAGCTGACATCCCACTACTCAAAAGGAGTTCGCATGATCGGTAAGACCTTTCTGAACCTCGGCAAGGCGGCAGCAGCCGCCCTCATCCTCTCCGGCTCCGCCTTCGGCGCCCAATTCATCACCATCGGTACCGGCGGGGTCACCGGGACCTACTACCCCACCGGCGGCGCCATCTGCCGGATGATGAACAAAAACCGCAAAGCCACCGGTATCCGCTGCTCCGTAGAGTCCACCGGAGGTTCGGTCTACAATGTCAATACCATCCATGCCGGAGAACTGGACTTCGGGATCGCCCAGTCCGATACCGTCTATCAGGCCTACCACGGTGAAGGGAAGTTCAAAGGCAAGCCTATCAAAGAGCTCCGCAGTGTCATGGCGATCTATCCCGAACTGCTGGCCCTGGTCGTCCGCAAGGATGCCGGGATCAAAACCCTCCCCGACATCAAAGGCAAGCGGATCAATATCGACGTTCCCGGTTCCGGTACACGGATGACCGCCGAGATCGTCATGAACGCTTTCGGCATCAAAAAGTCCGACCTGGCCAAGGTTGAGGAGCTCAAGTCTACCGAAGGCCCCACCATGCTCAAAGACAACAAGATCGACGGCTACTTCGGTGTCTTCGGCCACCCCACCGCCAACATCAAAGATGCCGCCAACTCCGTCGATATCGACCTGGTCCCCATCGAGGGTAAGCCCATCGACGAGCTGGTCGCCAAATATCCCTACTATGCCAAGGGGGTCATCTCCGGTTCCTTCTACAAAGGCGTCACCCATGACACTCCCAGTATCGGGGTCAAAGCGGTGCTGGTCACCAGCGAAAAGATGCCCGAAAAGGTCGTCTATGCTCTGACCAAGACCATTCTGGACAATTTCGACAAGTTCAAGAAGCTCCACCCCGCCTACAAGACCATCACCAAAAAATCGCTGCTTGACGGCCTGGCGATTCCCCAGCATCCCGGTGCTATCAAAGCCTTCAAAGAGGCCGGTATCCTCAAATAAACCTCTCTCTTCCCTCCGGGGAAGGGTTGTCTATACACAGATTCATCCTGTCTATATACAACCTTTAAAAGGAGGAGAGGACCATGGCACAGGAACCCAAACCGATCGAAGCGGAAGAGGACAAGCTCCACGAAGATGAGGAGCTGATAGAGAAGCTCGAAGGGCAGCGGGTCTTCAAAACCCGGGGCTGGGAAGACTGGACCGTCTCCATCATCGCCTTTCTCTGGTCCATGTATCAGATCTATGTAGTCATCGTGCCGGTCAACAGTGTCTTTGTCCGGGCAACCCACCTGGCCTTTGCCCTGGTGCTGGCCTATCTGATGTATCCTATGTTCAAACGCAGAAGCGAGATGTTTACGATTCCCTGGTGGGATTTCATCATCGCCGCCGTTGCCGCGGTGGGCGCGCTCTATATCTTCTGGAACTATGACGCGCTCAACGCCCGAAGCGGTGCCTGGAACCAGCTCGATATCGTCATGGGGGTCATCACCATCATCCTGCTGATCGAGGGCTCCCGGCGGGTCCTGGGCCTGGCCCTGGGGATCATCGCGCTTATCTTCCTGGCCTACGATCACTGGGGCCAGTATATGCCCGACCTCATCGCCCACAAAGGGGCCAGCCTCAACAAGATCATCGGCCAGATGTACCTCACCACCGAAGGGATCTTCGGGGTCCCCCTGGGAGTCTCGGCAAGCTACGTTTTCCTCTTCGTCCTCTTCGGCGCACTGCTGGAGCGGGCCGGAGCGGGGGCCTACTTCATCAACCTCGCCTACGCGCTGCTCGGCAAATATGACGGCGGCCCCGCCAAAGCCTCCGTCGCCGCCTCGGGGATGATGGGGATCATCTCCGGCTCCTCCATCGCCAACACCGTCACCACAGGGACCTTCACCATCCCCCTGATGAAGCGCCTCGGCTTTCCGCCGCACAAAGCCGCCTCCGTCGAGGTGGCCGCTTCCACCAACGGCCAGCTGATGCCGCCGATTATGGGAGCCGCCGCCTTCATCATCGCCGAGTTCCTGGGACTCAGCTATACCGACGTCATCATCACCGCGGCGATCCCGGCTTTCGTCAGCTACTTCGCCCTCTTCTACATCGTCCACCTTGAGGCGAAAAAGCTGGGGATCAAGGGGGAGGACCCGAGACGTCTGCCCAGGGCCTGGCATATCTTCAAAGGCGGACTCCACTACATCATCCCCATTTTCTTTTTGATGTATACCCTGATCATCCTACGCCAGTCCCCCCAGATGGCCGCCTTCAATGCCATCATGTTCCTGCTGCTCATCATGGTCACCCAGCACCCCATCGGCGCCATGATCCGCAAGGAACCTCTGACCCGTGAGATCTGGCTCAAAGGCTTCTACGAGATCTGGCACGGGATGGTCTCCGGAGCCAAAAACATGGTCCCCATCGCCGTGGCCACCGGTCTGGCGGGAATCGTCGTAGGCTCCGTCACCCTCACCGGGGTCGGACTGATCCTGGCCGAGGTGATCGACACCCTGGCCAACGGCAACATCATCCTGGTCCTGCTCTTTACCGCCATCGTTTCCCTGGTCCTGGGGATGGGGCTGCCCACCACTGCCAACTATATCGTCATGGCCTCTCTGACAGCCCCGGTCATCATGGGTCTCGCCACCGATCTGGGTTTCCTGATCCCCGCCATCGCGGCGCATCTGTTTGTCTTCTACTTCGGGATCCTGGCGGATGACACGCCCCCCGTGGGCATGGCCGCCTACGCCGCGGCGGGCATCGCCAAGGCCGACCCCATCAAGACAGGACTGCAGGGATTTGCCTACGATATCCGCACAGCGATCCTGCCTTTCATGTTCTTCTTCAATACCAAGCTGCTGCTCATCGAGACGGTCGACGCGGCGGACCCCAACGATCCCGCCGGCTGGGTCTGGATCCACAATCCCCTGGAGATCGGGATGATCTTCATCACCGCCGTTCTGGGGATGTTCGCCTTCTCCTCGGCAACCCAAGGCTACTTCCTGACCAAAGTCAACCTCCTCGAACGCCTCGTTTTCCTCGCCATCGTCCCTTTCATGTTCATCCCCAACATGACAGCCCAGTGGCTGGGCTACGGCAGTATCTACATCTCCTACGCCATCGGCATCGCCCTTTACGCCGGGCTCTACTATCTGCAAAAATCCAAAATCGCCCGGGATGGAGGACGCTGGACCGTCAAAGGTATCATGGCGTGACGATGTCGCCTTCGGCGACGTCATTGGACATTAGTTATTGGTCATTGGTAAATTTTTCGATTCTTTCAGTATCTTCTTTCATTCAATCTTTCCTGCTATCATAAATTCAAACATAACGAAATGCTTTGCAGAGCAAAGCTTTCCTGAATTTTTTATTGTTAATTGGACCCTCTGAAAAATATTACGGAGAGGTTTCACTCGATGGCGACAAAGGAGCGCTCAACCCCGAAGGGGCGCTTGCGTTCGCGACTGCCAGAGCTATCGAGTGAAACCGGTTGTTTTCAGTACACTAAATTATTGATTTTTGAATTTAAGAACAAGGTGAGCACAAAATGCGTTGGATCATCGACAAATCTTTCGATTTCTGTTACGGCCATCGGGTCTGGTCCCAAAGCCTCGACAAAGCATACAGCCTGGACGAGTGCCTCATGTGCCGGCATCTCCACGGACACCAGGGACAGATCAGAATCTTTCTCTCCTCGGAGATCCTCACCGACGGGATGGTTACCGATTTCAAGCACCTCAACTGGTTCAAAGCCTGGCTCGACGCCACCCTGGATCACAAGTTCATTATCGACCGCAACGATCCTCTCTTTTTCGATCTCATGAGCCACTATGCCGATGCCCGGGGCGCCATGGACGAAGCGAAGTTTTACGTCCACCCCGAGGGCTACTGGACCCCGAGACTGGAGCTCCTCGCAGAAGCCCCCGCACCCCTGATCGAAAAGTACGAAGGAATGGTCGTCGTCGATTTCGTCCCCACCAGCGAAAACCTCACCGCCTGGATCCTCGGAATCGTCAGCGACCGGATGCGGGGTCTGGGGGTGAAAGTCGAAGCGGTGGAGTTCTGGGAGACACCCAAATCCCACTGTCGGGTCGAAGCCCGCTCTCTTGAGAGCTGACAAGCCGATCCGGGGCGCTTCTATGCTAAAATCCCGGGAAATCATTTCTAAAGGATAGTGCAATGGATATCAGCAAAATCGGACACGGTGAGGTCCCCGACGCCGTCAAGGCGATCATCGAAGTCCCCTACGGCTCCAACGTCAAATACGAACTGGACAAAGAGAGCGGTGCCATCGAAGTGGACCGTGTAATGTACTCAGCCATGTTCTATCCCGCCAACTACGGCTTCGTCGCCAATACCCTCAGCGACGACGGCGATCCGGCGGATATCCTGGTCATCAGTGAGTATCCCCTCTACCCCGGCAGCTACATCAAAAGCCGCCTCATCGGGGTGCTGATGATGGAAGACGAAAGCGGCATCGACGAGAAACTCATCGCCGTTCCTGCCGACAAGATCGACCCCACCTACAAAAACATCCGTGATATCGATGATCTGCCGGAGCACACTCTCAACAAGATCAAAAATTTCTTCGAAACATACAAGATGCTCGAACCCAACAAATGGGTCAAGGTCACCGGATTCGAAGGCAAGGAAAAAGCGACCAAAATTCTCGAAGCCGCCATCGAAAACTACAAGAAATAACTTTCTTTCTCCCTCCGGGGAGAGCCTGTATCATTCTGCTTTCCGAAAATTTCACACCGGATTGAAAAAGCTATCTCTCAATCAATAAGTCTTTCAAATAACTGCAATCACGTAACCATTTTTGGAGGCGGGGTTTCAACCCCGCATTTGCGGGACTGAAGTCCCGCCTCCATTTTCTGGAATCGACAACTTTAGCACTGTCCTATTCTCCCTGGGATATTCTTTTCCTCATTCCCCTTCCCTGGGCCGGTCCGGTCTGGACCCCTTCGCTCGTGGCGTCCGCTTTCGTCCTGCTCACCCTTCCCATCCTGTTGGCGAAACACCCTTACCGTTTCGGCCGATGGTTCCTCCTGCTCGAAACAGTCGCGGCACTGCTGATCGTTACATCGTTCATCCTTCCCGGATGCAGCGGTATCGACCGCCATCAGCCCGACTTCTTCCCGTGGCCAATGTTTTGGTCGGGTTTTTTGCGGGGTACGGGAACTTTCATGGCAGTGCTGTATCAAGGGAAGAGGGGTGAAAAAGGAGAGTAGCTTTTCCTCTCCTTCCAAGTCAAAGGAGAGGAACACTCGAATACTTACTCGGAAGCGGGTCTCTTCTCACCCTGGACAGGTGCAGCGGACCCTGCCGCGGGAGCGGCGGGAGCTTCATGGGCGGAAGGAGCGGTTTCACCCTCCGGAGCAGGTTTCTCTTCTGCTGTGGGAGCGGATTCGGCAGCAGGGGCCTGGGGTGCGGAAGCCGGCTTCTCCTCTGTTTTGGCAGCAGCAGACTCGCTTTTCTCCGCTTCGACCGGGGCCTTGGGAGTCTTCGCCTCCTCAGACTTCGGTGCCTCAGTGGAGGCGGGCTCGGCAGCTACGGGCGCCTTACTCTCACCCGTTGCGGGAGCCGAGGCCGTCTTGACGTTAACGCCGTATTCGAAGACCAATTCCTTGCCCTTTTTGGCCGTATTGATCGTCAGAGCGGTAAAGGCGATCAGAAAGAGCAGAAAGATCACACGCATGGGCGTTTTGCGGATCAGAACGCTCAGGAGCTTGATCACCGCCAGAACCAACGCGCTGTAGACCAGATAGATTCCCTGAGTCTTGTGAGCTTCAAAGAGACTTTTGACCTCTCCCGAATCCAGCACAGCTCCCGCCTGATGGGCATCGGCTGATCCGGTAAGATAGGCACCAAAGAGAATCACCGCCAGCAGCAGCATCAAAACGAAACTGAAAACGCCCAGCGCCCGTTTCTTGGCCACCAGATTGACCAGCTCCATCAGGAGGATCACCATCGGAAGCGCTACTGCCAGATGGACGACACAGGGATGGACCTCTACAGGCACATGAAACGGCAGCGGGATATCGGGGATCGAGACAGCAGGCAACGCCATGGAAACTCCTTGAACTAAAATCGTTTCTCCATTATATCAGAGGGGGGTTAAAAGGGTTTGACCACCACGAAGACAACAATCCCAATCATCAGCAGTGTCGGAACCTCGTTGTAGAAGCGGTAGAACTTTCCGGGCTTGTAGTGGGGATTCTCCAGGAGCTTTTTGCGATGGTATTCCAGGGTGAAGTGGTAGGCGATCAGCAGGGCCACAAAGAGAAGCTTGGCGTGCATCCAGGGCATATGCAGCAGGGCCGGATTGAGCCAGAGCATCGTCCCGCCCGAGAGCACCGTGGCCCACATGGCCGGAACACCGATGTATTTGAAGAGCTTGTACTCCTGGATCTTGACCACCTCCACGAAACCGGGATTGTCGGCATGCTCGGCATGATAGACATAGAGCCTCGGCTGATAGAAGAGCATCGCCATCCAGCTGACAAAACTCATGACGTGAAAGGCCAGTATCCAGGTATAGTACTCCATCTTATTCCTTTGCAGTTTCGAAATCGTTCCGGTCCCATACGACCAGTTCGCTGTGGCCCTTATAATAGCCTATCTGGGCTCTTTTTATCCTAATTTTCTCCCCCTCGTCGGGGATCCAACGCCGCTTTTTGAAATGGATTCGCAGCTCCCTGCCTCCCACGATAAGCCGGCGATGGCGATAGCGCCCCCGGATATCGCGGACGATGCGGTAACGATCGGCAGGACGCTCCATCATCGACGGATCGAAAGGAGAAACAAAAGCATCGGTAGCCACCCCTCCTCTCTCCTGCAGAACCTCCAGGTCGGTGATCTCCGGCATTCCGTGATAGCGTTTGAACCCCTCGATCTGCAAATCGTATCGTTCCCCCTCTTTCAGCCCTGCCGCCGCTCCATAGACCAGGATCGCCGGCCCGTCGGGGCGCTGTTGGATCACCGCATGGCGGCCCCGCTTGAAAATCACCACAACCCCCTGCAGGCATCGGGGGTTTTCCAGGGATCGGAGTTTTTGAAGGGTAGCGATGTCGGTCTTCGGACACTTGGAAGCTTGCGCTTCGGCTTTCGGGGCCCGGGCACGGCTCTTGCCCGGTGCCAGAGTCTCCAGTTTGGCGTAGATCGGCAGATGATCCGAATATCCCCGGCCGATATGCCGACCGTGACGATACTCCCAGCGTCTGATCTCTCCATGTTCTCCAAAGAGATATCGGGGGCGATAGACCCCGAAACTTCCGCGACGATACTCCCAGCTCCTTCCATCGGCCAGACTCGGAGGAATCAGCATCGCGTCGATCCCCTCCTTGTTGCCGTAGAAGTTGTGGCTCCAGCGTTGGGATGCCGGCAGTTCCAGCCAGAGAGTGTAGTGGAGGAAGGTTCCGGGGTGTGCGGAGAGATCCCGGTAGCGGACCATCCGGCCGTTACGGGTTGTTATCAGGACCTGGTTGATCCCGGTACGACCGTGGGTATCGTTGAGTTTCGATTCCATGATCCGATACTCCTGCCAGTCGCTGTTGAAGTCCCCAAGAAGGAGATACTCTGTGCCGACCGGTAGACGCAACAGGCGGCGGCGCAATGCCTGGGCATAGAGGATCCGTTCGCTCTCGGGACCGCTTTTGGAGCGCCAGTGGTTGACAAAGAGCCGCAGCGGCGGATCGGTGCGTAGTTGCACTTCCAGGATCCGGCGCTGTCTGCCGCTGTAGGTGACGGGGATCTCCCGTTTTTTCGCAATCTTCACACGGCTCAGGAGGGCCACGTGGACCGGACGCCCCGGCCCGGTGGTGATCGCCCGGTAGGGATAGGGGCATCCGACACGCCCCAGCAGCTTTTGCAGCCGCGCCAGTACCCGGTCGTTCTCGATCTCCTGCAACCCGATCACATCGGCATCCAGATCGCAGATCACCTGGGCGGTATGTTGGAGTTTTTTACGCAACATCGCCTCCGTCCAGCCATGCCGATCCGGGATATACTCTTCATACTCGGTCCCCTGCCGCTGCATATCGAAGAGATTTTCGACATTCCAACTGGCGATCTTCAGGGATTGGGCAAAGAGCGGCCCCAAGATCAGCAGAAAGAGGAGAAAAAACCGTGAAGGCATGAAAAAGAGATCAGAGCCCGTAGAGCCGGCGGAAGAGCGCCATCCCCGCCAGGGTCGCCCCGAGACAGAGGATCACATTGAACAGAACGTTGGCCAGGGCTTTGGTGATCAATCCGTCCTGAAGCATTAGCACACTCTCCAGCGAAAAGGTGGAAAAAGTCGTCAGTGCTCCCAGCATACCGGTCACCAGGAGGGCCTTCTGCATCGGGGCGATGGCTTGTTCGAAATAGAGATAGAGAAATCCGATGATGAAGCTTCCCAGGACGTTGACCGTCAGAGTACCGTAGGGGAAGCTCGCTCCCACCAGCTTGTGCACTCCCGTCGAAATCAGAAAACGTCCCGTCGCCCCCAATGCACCGCCCAGAGCCACGGCCAGGATGATCTGCGCTCCCATGGTTTAGTGCCTTTCCCTACTGACATTTTTGTAGCGAAGCACCTCCACGTTCGCGAGCGTCACCAATCCCTCTCCGATCATCGAATCGTAGCGGTCCAGAAAGTTTTGGATCGCCTCTTCCGATTCGATCACTTCGATCACCACGGGAAGCTTTTGTGAAAGCGACCAGATCTCGAAGGTATGCAGTTCCGTCTGGGCACCGATCCCGGCCGCAGCCTTGAAGACCGTCGCACCGGCCATTCCCTCCTCTTTGATGCGCATCAGCAGCTGCTGCCAGAGGGGTTTGCCCTCGAAGGTGTCGGAGTTGTCCAGATAGATCCGCATCACCTTCTTGCTTCCCAGATACCGTTTCATGAGTTTTCCTTTCGCGTTGAGGCCGGCTTACTCTTCGAAAATCACGAGGTCGTAGCGGCTCTTTTTGACCACGGCCTTCCCGGCCGGGACGACACCGTGACGGTTGGTTTTGCGCAGCTCTTCACGCAGATACTCGATCTCCTGCTCCATCTTCTCCATCTGCTCTTTGAGACGCAGGATCACATCGACCCCTGCCAGGTTGACTCCCATATCCCGTGTCAGACGCAGGATCATCTTCATCCGGTCGATATCCCGCTGGGAATAGAGGCGCATCCGCCCCTGGGTCCGGGCCGGTTCGATAAGCCCGTCGCGCTCATATTGGCGCAAGGTCTGAGGATGAATCTTGAGCATATTGGCTACCACACTGATGAGATAGACCGGTTCGTCATAACTATGCATTGGCTAACCTCCTTAGGCTTCGGGGAGTTTCTCTTCGCAGAGTTTTCGCAGATCCTCGGGCAGTGAATCCACATCCGGCAAGAGGATATTGGCCACCAGATAGAGATCGCCGCGCTTGCCGGTTTTCCGATCGGGGATCCCTTTCTCTTTGAGCCGGAACTTCTGGCCGTTTTTGGTATTTTTCGGGATCTTGAGCGTCACCTCTTTCTCCGGGGTCTGGACCTTGATCTTGCCTCCGAAGAGTGCATATTTCAGTGGAACATCGATCGTTTTGTAGAGATCGTTGCCTTTGCGCTCATACTCAGTAGAAGGAGCTACATCCACGGTAATCAGCAGATCACCGCGCTGCCCCTGCCAACTGCGGCCCTTGCCTCGAACCCGCAGTGTCTCACCGCTTTTGATCCCTGCCGGGATCTTGATATCGAAGCTCTCCCCCTCCGAGGTGGTGATGTGGTGCTTGCCGCCGGTGATGGCGACATTGAAAGGAACGGTGATCCGTGCCCGGGTATCCAGGTCGGGGGCGCGGTATCCTCCGAACCCTCCCGTGCTGCGACGGCTGCTGAATCCGCCGGTTCCGCCGAACCCTCCGGTACTTCCAAAACCTCCAAAGCCCCCTGCTCCGCCGAACATAGCCCGCAGGATCTCTTCCAGATCCACATCGGTCCCCTGGCTGCGGGCAAAGTCGCTGAAGTTCTGTCCGCCGAACATCTGATCGCCGAACTGATCGTATTTCGCCTTCTTCTCGGGATCGCTCAAAACCTCGTAAGCGGCATTGATCTCTTTGAATTTCTCCTGGGCATCAGGGTCTTTGTTGATATCCGGGTGGTATTTTCTCGCCAGTTTGCGGTAGGCTTTTTTGATCTCTTCGGGCGTGGCGTTCTCGCTCACCCCCAATGTTTCGTATAGACTCTTGGCCATCTTCCTGCTCCTTGAGGCCCTCACCCTCTGTGAAAGCCCGACTAATATTTTCCTGAATTATATCAAAATAGTTTAGTCTGTGTCAATCAATTTACTTTAAAACGGTTCAACCCAAATTTTGCAGTAGAGTTTGCGACAGATGTGCCGATGCTCGGTCGGCAGGGGTGTTCGGCCAAAACACAGGCGCACTTGTAAAGTGCGTCGAGGCTTTGGACGAATCGCCCATGTCACCGATGATCGGTGCAGATGGCGTGAAGTCTAGTGTAATTTTTGGGTTCAATGCAGAAAATGGCGTACTCCGGTGAAGTAGAGGGCGATTCCGTGCTCGTTGGCCGCCTGGATCACCTCGTCGTCCCGGATACTGCCGCCGGGTTCGATGATGGCCCGGACTCCCGCCTCGGCCGCTGCATCCACGCTGTCGCGGAAGGGGAAGAAGGCTTCGCTGGCCATGGCCGCTCCGCTGACATCCAGCCCCATCTCCTTCGCTTTTTTGAGGGCGCACTGGGCTGCATCCACCCGGGAGGTCATCCCCATTCCCACGGCGACCATCGCGGAGTTTTTGACATAGACGACACAGTTGGACTTGGTCAGCCCTGCCACTTTCCAGGCGATCTCCAGATCCTTCATCTCCTGAGGGGTGGCAGCGCTTTCGCTCATCTGTTTCGCCTCTTTGACTTCGTTGTCGCAGATACAGTCGGCGGTCTGATAGACGAAGCCGCCGTCGATATGCTTGAAATCCGCCGGATCCCCTGCCAGAACCAGGCGGTCACTGTTCTGGGCGAAGAGCTTGATCCGCTTTTTGGCGGAGAAGACCTCCACCGCCTCCTCGGTGAAATCCCCGGCGATAATCACCTCCAGGAAGATCTCGTTCATCTTCTCGGCCAGCGCTTTGTCCACGATCCCATTGACGGCAACCACCCCGCCAAAGGCGCTCACCGGATCGCATTTGAGGGCTTCGGTATAGCTCTCCAGCAGATCGGACTTGATGGCGAAACCGCAGGGGTTGCCGTGTTTGACGATACAGACAGCCGGTGCGTCACCGAAGGCGGCGGCGATCTTCATCGCCCCGTTGATATCGGTCATATTGTTGAAGCTCGCCTCGCCTTTGAGGGCTTTGAAATGGCGGGTGAAATGGTCGCCAAACTGATAAAGGGCTCCCTGCTGATGAGGGTTCTCCCCATAGCGGGTATCGAAGACCTTGCGACCGCTGATAAACTGATAGCGTCCGAAACCTCCGTGGAAACGACCGTTCATATAGTTGGCGATCATACTGTCGTACGCAGCGGTGTGTTCGAAGGCTTTGATCATCAGTTCCCGGCGAAACTCCAGATCGTCACGCTGATCCCGCAATGCCTCCAACACCGGAGTGTAATCGGCCGGATCGGTGACGATGATCACATCCTGGAAATTCTTGGCGGCGGAACGGACCATGGTAGGCCCCCCGATATCGATATTTTCGATGATCTCGTCGAAGTCGTCGGTCCGCTCTATGGTCTCCTTGAAAGGATAGAGATTGACACAGACCAGGTCGATCCCGGTAATGCCTAGCTCCTCGGCCTGCTTCCGGTGGGCCTCCTCTCCCCGTTTGTAGAGGATCCCTCCGTGAACGTAGGGATTGAGGGTCTTGACCCGTCCCTCGAAGCACTCCGGGAATTTGGTCACTTCGTCGATCTCCGTCACCGGGATTCCCGCTTCGCTCAGGGTTCGATAGGTCCCGCCGGTCGAAACAATCTCCCAGCCCAGATCCGCCAGTCCTCTGGCAAACTCCACGATTCCGCTCTTGTCACTGACACTCAACAATGCACGCATCGGCATCCTTCTCTAGATATTTGATTATAAGCCCTCTGTATACTCGTTATAGAAAGGTTTCAGAGGACCACATTATATCCCAGGCAGGGTAAAAGAGGCGAAAGTTAAAGGGGGAGAGTTTATAATCATCAAAAAGCAAAAGGTTTCCCATGATCATCATTCCCGCCCGGATCGGTTCCTCGCGTTTCCCCAGCAAAGTCCTGGCGGATATCCTCGGCACACCGATGGTCATCCGGACCGCCCAGGCCGTCGCCGGCCTCGATCCGGTGGTTATCGCCACCGACAGCCGGGAGGTAGTCGAACTCGCCGAAAGCTATGGGATCCGTGCCGTCATGACCTCCGAAAGCCACCAATCCGGAACCGACCGGATCTACGAAGCCGCTTCGATTCTGGGACTTCCGGACGATGAGATCATCCTCAATGTCCAGGCGGACGAACCCTTCATCGAGGAGGAGGTGGTGGAACGGGTCTACGCCCTGACCAAAGCCTCCGCCGGCAATCCGGAAATCCTCGCCTGCAGCGCCTACAAGATCGTCAGCAATCCCGAAGCCGACGATCCCAATCTCGTCAAAGTAGTCACCGACGATGAAGGCATGGCCCTCTACTTCTCCCGTGCCAAGATCCCCTACCCCAGAGACCACCATTTCGACGCCTACAAAGGACATCTGGGGCTCTACGGCTATACCATGGCCTCCCTGCGCACCTACTGCTCCCTGGAACCTTCCGACCTGGAACAGATCGAAAAGCTGGAACAGCTGCGTATCCTGGCCAACGGTTACCGGATTGCGATGGCAGAGGTGGAGACAGAGAGTTTCGGAATCGATACGCCGGAGGATCTGCAGAAGGTCCTCAAAAGACATCTTCTTTAAGAGGACCTCTGACGAGATAAAAACAGCATTTACATGAAATGGGGAAAGAGGAAGTCTTTTCTTCCTCCGAGGCTGATCCTTCTTTGATTATCCCGCGTTTTTGACCGCATGGCCGAGATCCCACATCGGCAGGAAGATCCCCAGCGCCATCAGCAGGACCAGACCTGCGATGAAAAAGAGCATGATCGGCTCGATGTAGCTGGAGAGGTTGTCGATAATGTCCTGGAAACGCATATTGTAATATTCGGTCACTTTCTGAAGCATCTTGTCCAACTGTCCGCTGGACTCTCCCGCCTTGATCATCTGCAAAAGCATATTCTCAAAAAGCCCCGTCTGTTCAAATGCCTCCGTCAGGCTCATCCCCCGTCCGATGTTGGCATTGACAGTCTCGAGCTTTTCCCGGATGTAGTCGTTGCTGACCATATTGACCGCTGTATTGAGCGCTTCGGAGACCGGGATTCCTGCTCTGACCAGCTCACCGAAAACCAGGGTGTAATTGTACATAGAGGAGAGAAAGATCACCCGGTTGATCAGATAGAACTTTGGATGGACCATCAGCTTGTCGGCCCAGTATTTGAACTCTTTGTTGTTCTTGTACATGAAGATCAGGGCATAGATCGAGACGATTAGAAGCATCAGAAGGTAGATCCCATAGTGGCTAAAGGCATATTCGATCCCCAGCAGGATCTTCGTCGGCATGGGCAGATCCGCATGAAACTCTTCGAAAATATCCCGGAATTTCGGCACGACCAGCATGATGAGGATGACGAAGGCGATCGCCATCGCCGTCAGGGTAATCAGCGGATAGCGGAGTGCTTTTTTGAACTTGGCGGTATTGTCCCGGATATTCTCCATAATGTCGGCAAGTTTGTGGTAGGACTCAGGAAAATTTCCGGTCTTTTCGCCCAGGTTCGTCATAGCGATGGCCACATGGCCGAACTCCTCCGAATAGGGTCCGATCGCCTGGGACATGCTTTTTCCGGCATTGATATCCCCCGCGATGTTGTGGTAGATCTCCCGCAGCTGTTTGTTGCTGGTATTGGTAGCCACATCCTCCAATGTATCATGAATCGGGATTCCGGCATCGGTCATGACGGCGATCTGACGGATCGTGGCGATCTTGTCATCGATCTTGATCTTTCCCTTGGTGAATTTCTGGAGGTCTTTACCGATCTTTTTCAGGACATCCTCTACCGGCGCGGCCGTCTCCACGGTCTGGACCACGACCGCCCGGGGGAACTCCCGTTTGGCTCTGGCGGCTGCGGCCCGCTTGTTGGGGGCTTCATAGACCTTGTTGGTCCGCTTGCCCCGTTCCATCAGCGTCACTTTGTAATACATGGTTACAACCTCGCTACTCTGAAGATTTCCTCGACGGTCGTCTCACCCGCCAAAGCTTTGTGGATCCCGTCTTCGAACATGGTGACAAAGCCCTCTTTCATCGCCTGCTCCGTCAGCTGCTCTTTCGAGGCATCCGCCGCGATCATCCGGGAGAGCTTGTCACTGATAGGCAGGACTTCGGAGATCATCTCCCGCCCCAGATATCCGGTGTTGTTGCACTCTTTGCAGCCTGTTCCGTGGTAAAAGACAGGATGTTCGACCTTGATGTAGGGGCGGATCTCCTCCATGACATGGGGAGTAAGGACCTCGGTGGCCTTGCAGTGGGGACAGATCTTGCGCACCAGCCGCTGAGCCTGGATCGCCACCAGTGCTCCGCTGACCAGATAGCTCTCGATTCCCATATCGATGATCCGGGTCACGGCACTGATGGCATCGTTGGTGTGAAGTGTCGAGAGGACCAGGTGGCCGGTCAAAGCCGCCTGGATCGCGATCCGAAGCGTCTCTGTATCCCGGATCTCCCCGATCATGATCTTGTCAGGGTCCTGACGCAAAATCGAACGCAGTGCCGCGGCAAAGGTCAGTCCGGCATGCGGATTGACCTGAACCTGTTGGATCCCCGGCATCTGGTACTCCACCGGATCTTCGACGGTAATGATCTTGTCTTTGACATCCTTGATGGCGTTGAGGGCTCCGTAGAGGGTCGTGGTCTTACCGCTTCCGGTCGGTCCGGTCACCAGGACGATGCCGTAAGGGGCTTTGATCGCCTCCGTAAAGCGGTTGTAGCAGAATTCGCTCATTCCCGCCTCTTCAAGCTTGACCAGAACCTTGCTCTTGTCCAGAATCCTCAGAACAATCGATTCTCCCAGCAGGGTGGGCAGGGTCGAAACCCTGAAATCGAACTCCCGCCCGGCCACCTGGGTCGTGATCCGGCCGTCCTGGGGCTTGCGTTTCTCAGCGATATCGAGATTGGCCAGCAGCTTGATCCGGGAAGCGAGGGGACTGAAGATATCTTTGTCGAAGACAAAAGACTGTGTCAGCATCCCGTCGATACGGTCCCGGACGATACAGTTTTTTTCCGTTGCCTCGATATGGATATCGCTGGCGCGCTTGATTACGGCGTTTTTGAAGATCAGGTCGATCAGCTTCAGAACCGCCGGAGACTCCCCCTCCTCTTTTTCCGAGCCGCCTTCTTTGAGGTCCCGGCGGATGTCGTCCACATACTCCTTGAGGCTTTCGCTCACCTCCATGCGCTGGAGGACCTCCATGATCTTCCTCGGCAGAGAGGTCGCCACCTGGATAGGTTTGCGGGGGAAAAGGCGCTGAAGCGCATCCTGAGCTCCCATGTCCAGAGGATCCTCGAAAACCACCAGAACACTCAGGTCGGTCTCTTCCACAGGAATGGCATGGTAGCGCAGCAACTGGTTGTAGGGGACCCGGCTGAAGAGCTGGACATCGATCTCCTTCTCATCCAGATCCACATACTGGATGTGGAGTTCCTCGGCCACTTTGCGGATCACCGGCTCCAGGTTCACCCCTTCGTTCTCAAGCTCTTTGAGGCGAGAGAAGGGGATCATTCCGCTTCGAACCTTTTTGGCGATATAATCCTCGATCTTTTTCACATCGACGATGTTCTCGCTGATCATATTGGCAAGGGTGATCTTCAGGGGCGGACGGCGTCGGACCAATTTGGCGAGATCCTCTTTGGTCACGATACCGTCTCTGACCATCTGTTCGGTCAGTTCTACCATTTCACCGCACTCCTTCCGCGTTTAGAGTATCTATTAATTATATCCTATCCGGCAGGCAAAGCTCAAAACTTTTTTCCTTTCCGGATTTTGTCGATGAGCATCTTGACCCGCAGAGAACCGCTCTGGTCGTAATAGGCCTGAAGGATCCTCAATGCCTCCGCACGATGCCCCTGTTTCGCCTTGGCCTTGCCGTAGAGGAGCCAGCTCTCCTCTTGGGAACTGTCGATACCGTTAGCCCGCATCGCCCAGGTCTCGGCCTTTTTGTATTGATGCTTGCCGTAGTAGTATTTGGCCAGATACATCGCGTCATCGAAATCACGGGTTTCCGGGAAGCGTGACTCGATCTCCTTCACAACCTCTCGGTTTTTGGCATCGGTCATTTCGAACTGAATCCGTTTCTGTACTTCCGGCACTTCGCTCGTACTGACCGCCTCTCCGTTTCGATCTGAGAGCGTAATAAGCATTTTATGCTTTTTGGGAGCTTTGGGTTGTTCATTCGCCCGGCTCAGCGAAGGGACCTCCGGCTCCAGTGCCTTCGGCCGCCCCGAAGCGGGTGCTTTCCTGGCCGCCGCGCTTGCCTTTTCACCCGTCTGAACAGTTGCCGCTGTCTTGTCGGAATTCCTGCTGCCGGTATCGGCATCATGTTTCAATGTCGCATAGGTGATGGGAGCCCCCACCAGGAGGAGGATTCCCAGGGCGATCACACCGACTCTCAATATCCGTTTCCTGCGATAGCGTAGCCACTGTCGTTCCAGAGCATCGATGTCATACATGGATCATCCCTGTTTTGATTGCAGCCATCTCAAGGATTTTCATGGGAAAACGGCTGTAGTCAAGTTTTTTCGGATTGTGCCTGTCATAATATTCGGAGATTTCGAAAGCGGTATAGAGCAGTTTGTTACACTCCCTCAGATTCCCTTCTGTCGTCCGATAGATCAGTTTGAAATGCTTATCATCGAGCTGATTGGCGATCTCCGTCAGGCCGTGGTGCAACAAGCGTTTGTGCACATAGGTCTTGATCTCGGTCCGATCGGCGTTTCGCAGTTCGATAGTCTCCCAGATCCGCGACTGAAAATGTTTTTTGGCCACCAGATCCTCGTCTTCGGTCTTGTGGAGGGAGATGACAAACTTGATACTGCCGGTATCGGAGAGGATCCGGATCTCCTCCAGCATTTCGGCAGGGTACATCTGGGCTTCGTCCAGAAGGATGGCGATCTTCCGTTCCCCTTTGATCTTTTTGCCGTAGGCGACGAAGGTCTCGAAGTTGATCGTACTCCGCGGAGGCATCTTCTGCCCGGTGAAGATCGTAAAGAGCTTTTCGTAGAATTCCCGGCGGCTGCCGGTGGGGGTTTCGATGAAATGGAGATCTTTCTGGTATTTGTATCGGGCATAGAGGCGATGGAGCAGCATCGTCTTGCCGGTCCCAGGTTTGCCGAAGAGCAGCACCATCTTCAGGGATTTGTCCAGGCTGTGCTCCAGCTGCTCGTAGGCTTTGACGCTCCCTTCGAGTTCGATATATTCGTCGACTTTTATCTCATCGACGAATGCCTCTTTCGCCTCCCCGTATCGCTGAGTCATCGCAGTGTTTTGTAGCCCAGATCTTTCAGGGTGAGGTTTTTGTTGTCCCGGATGATATGGGGGGTGATGATGAGGACCAGTTCGTCAGTGACATCATTGACCTGCTTACGTTTGAAGGCATAGCCGAGGACCGGAATATTTTCCAGAACCGGAACCCCCTCCTGGGTCGTCCCTTTGGTGCGTGTAATCAAACCTCCGAGAATCGCATGGTTTCCGTCCTTGACCTTGATGACGGCAGCGATCTGGCGGCGCTGCATATCGGGCGGCATAGTCCGAATCCCGTTCTGCAAATCTGCACTTCCATCATTGGCAATGCTCGTAATAGAAGGATTGATTTTCAGAGTGATCATCCCCCGCTCGTCCACCTCCGGCGTGATGTCCAGCAGAATACCGGCAAAGACCGACTTGATCTCCTCGCCCTGTGAGGTGGCGGTGTCGGAGCCACCCACTTTGTTGGTGGTGGTCAGTTTGTAGTAGATCTCTTTTCCTACGCTGATCATCGCCGGCTGGTTGTTAAGGGTCATGACTCTGGGGCTGGAGACAATTGTCACATCCCCCTGGGTCTTGAGAAATTTGAGCACCTCGGTCAAGTCACCACCAAAAGTGGCGGAGAAACTTCCAGTTCCCGGAGTACTCCCGGGTCCATAACTGCCACTATATCCTGTATTAAAAGTCAGCGAGGTGCTGTAGATCTTGTTCCAGTCGATGCCGTAGGTTTTGTTGTTGTTGATCTTCACATCGATGATCCGCACATCGATCATCACCTGGGTCTTGAGCTGACGGGCAAGTGTCGCGATATAGCGGCTCACCCTTTCGATCTGGCGGGCGGTACCGGTGACGGTGATCATCCCTGCTTCGGGGTTGATCACGGGCTCCAGAGGATTATACTCCCACTTCTGCCCGTCAGGCCCGATCCAGGCATCGCCGACTTTGGTGAAATGGACACTGCCGTCACCCGCCGTATTGAGGATGTGGTGGATCTCCTCTTTGATGGTAGACCAGAACTTGAACTCCTGATCCGTCTCAATCGTAATACTGGACCCGGCTCCTGCGTTGCTTGTACTGCTAGTGGTTCCGCTATCGGTACTGGCCCCACCGGCCACCTGGACATTGGCACTGCTGCTTCCTGTTCGCTTGCCTGTAACGTAATGGACTTTGAAGGTCCGGGTCACCAGATAGGAGATGGAGAGCTTGTTGCCCCGCAAAGAATAGTTCAGGTCATTGTCTTTGAGCAGCGTATCGAGAAAGCTCTTGAGCGACGCATTTTTCAGCTTCATGTAGTAGAGCTTTTTCTTCAAACGGTGCTGGGCGCCGGCGTCTTTGACGATCACGGTCAATCCGCAGGTCTCCGCCAGATTGTCCACCGCCTCTCCGATCGTCGTCTCATTGTTCATGGTAACGCTGAAGAGTTTGTCCATGCACCCCTCTGCCGACGCGCTTGCCGCGAAGACCCCTGTCAGAAAAAGACCGATCAGGATTTTTCTCACTGTTTTAGCCATCATGTTGTCACCCCTCATTTGATTTGGAATAGTTTCGATTTTTCAGGATTGGGAAGGAAAAGCTCCACACTCCGGTCCCCTTTTTTCAGTTCGACCCGGTTCTCATCGATCGATGCGACCTTGTAGCCCTGAACCGTATCACCCGGTTTCACCCACTGACCGTTGATCCGCGCCCGGTCGTTCATGATGGCAGTCAGTTTGAAATTGACCTGCTGCTCGACCGTTTTGATCACCGAGGTCGTATTGGTATCATTCTGGACGACGACACCAAAGGGCGAAATCACCTTTTCGAAATCGACCTGGACCTTGCTCGTGCGCTTTCCCTGGATCTTCGCGACCATCTCATCGATCTTCTGGACTGTCAGCTCCGCCTGGAGCGGATAGAGCAGCAGCAGACCGCTTATCCATAGATATTTCATCGGTTTACCCCCCAGACTGATACTTTCAGGTCCGCCACGATCGTATTGGTTTCAGGATCCAGGCGGATGTCGGTCTTGTAGACGTCGGTTACCAGTTTGTTCTGTTCCAGATCGTTGATAAACGCCATGATACTCTGGAACTTGCCCCGGCACTTGATATCCATCTCCAGGACATGGCCAAAGCTCTTTTTGTCGTTGACGTAATGGTTTTTCAGTTCCAGGATCTCCACATCGTTGGCATGGGCCCTGGCCGTGATGGAATCCAGGAAGATCGCCCAGTTGTGCCGGTTGAAGAGCACCTCCGAGAGTTTCTGGAAACTCCGGTCAAGCAGCGCAATTCGCTTTTCGTAGTTTTTGATCGCCTGTTTTTTCTGGGCGATCTCCCGGTCGAACTTTTTGACGTAGAAGTTCCGATCGCCGTTGACAGTGATGGACCTCAGATAGGTCTTCTCTTCGGCAATCTTCTGATGCAGCCGTTTCTGGGTGAGCATACTGGTTTTGTAGCGGTCTTCCGCGTAGGGGAAGAGATAGAGGTAGAGGATATAACCCACCACCCCCGCTACGAGCAGGATGATCAGCCATTTTTCCGAGTCGCTTTTGTTGGCAAAATAGCTGTCCAGGTTTTCGAGTTTGTCTTCTATATATCTCATTTCAGATCCACCTTCAGAATACCTCGATAGAACGAACTGTTCTTATCTGCCGCGATCCGTTCGATATCGATCCGGCTGATCTCCTTCGCATACTTTTCCGTTACGTCCTTGACCAGCCCGGTGATGTTTCGATCGTTTTCACCCAGGATCGAAATGGCATATTGATCGTCCTTGCTGGCCATTTCGTCACTGTGGAGACCGAAACGGGAGAGCTCGTCGGCAAAGGCGGCCAGCTGGTTGGATTTGAGCCGGTAGTTGACCTTTTTGTCATAGACAGATATCAGGGTGTTTTCTTTGGCCTTATAGGTTTTTTGCAACTGAGCGATGCGGGTATCGAGCTGCTTGATCTCGGCTTTCTTTCTGCCGAGAATCGCCCGGTATTTGCCCACCTCCGCAGCCAGCTGATGCTCCTCTTTCTGCAATTGATAGTTTTTCAGATCGATCAGATAGGAGGCGGCGAGATAGTAGAGAGGATAGGCGGATGCCAGGAGGATCGCCGCGACAAGGCTCAGAATGAACTGACCGCTGGCCCGCTTGTGAAAGGCCGGGGGCCTCGGATTCTGGGTGAAGTTGACCATCCCTTCCGGCTCTTCCAGATACTGTTGGGCCACGCGGACCATCAACGGATGGTACTGGTCGACATACCATTCGTCTGTTTTGATCTTGAAATCGAACATCATGGAGCCGGAGTAGAGTCCCAGATAGTTCTGGGCATATTCGTCCACGCCGCTGATGGGACCCAGCTCGCTGCCGATATACATCTGATCGATCACATCGACATTGTAGGCCCGCTTGGTGTAGATGACGATATCATTGATGGTGATAAAGATCTCGTTGAAAAGCCTGGTCAGGTTCTGCTGAAACTCCAGATGGGTTGTCTTGACCCCCTCTTTCTGGAAGATTCGGAAAAACTGCTTCTCATCGACAGTTTTGCCCGCGATCTCGCAATAGCGGTCATAGAGATGCTTCAACGTGTACTGGATCGATTTGCTGTAGAGGTACTCCCCGTCACGATAAAAGGTCAATGTCGTATCGTAATGGGTAAAGTAGAGAAAGCAGTGGACCTTTTTTCTCTCCAGAATGTTATTGTCGTAAAGCGGTTGATAAAGCAGCGGTGCCGGGACGACGAGATCGACATATTTGATCTCGTTGCGAAGCTCTTCAAAGACTTCGTCATAACGCCCTTTTTCCAAAACAAAAACCTGAAACTGCCGCCCTTCGCCGTCACCGGTAATCTCCCGATACTGGAAAAGGTACTCAGTCGCCGGGTCCAGACCCAGCTCGTCGTAGGCTTTGTCCTCCAGCGCGCCGGCGACATCCTCATCCGGGATGTTCCGACTGATACTGAGAGGAGCGATAATCAGATCTTTGTTGGCGATAAAGGTTGTGTAGTAGTTCTGACGTTTGAACTGCAGTTTGTCGATGGGTCCCAACGCATCGTTTCTATAGAGATAGGCACGATGGTTGTAGTTGTCAATCGTTACGATCGATTGAAACGTTTTTTCTTGCTTGCTTCCCTTCATACCCCTTCCTTCCATGACCTTCGGAACCAATTGTATATGTTATAATATTAAAATCAACTTATTTACACTTCATTTATGTTTTTTTCTTTAATTTTTTTCGGAAAGGGCTAAAAGATATAGCCGATCTCTTCGAGGTTCTTTTTGTTTTTGCTCCATCCTTTGCGAACGACTACATGCAGATCCAGATAGATCTTTTTCCCGGCGAAAGCCTCCATGAGTTTCCGGGCGTGGGCGCCCAGACGGCGGATCGATTCACCCCGGTTGCCGATGATCATCCGCTTCTGGGTCTCCTTTTCGGTGATGATCGTCGCGTAGACCCTGTCGAGGTCCTCTCCCTCTTCGACCCGGTCGATCACCACGTCGCTCTCGTAGGGGATCTCCTCGCTGAGCTTTTCGAAGAGCGCTTCGCGAATCAGTTCCCGATAGATGTCCCGGATGTTCTCGGTGGTGAGGATCTCCGGATCGTAGAGCCAGGGGTGTTCGGGCAGATGTTTGACGATCTCGTCGAGAAGCTGCTGGCGACCCACGTTCTTCTTGACCGAATAGGGAATCAGCGCCAAAAAGCGGTCCTGATAGCGGCTGTATTCGGAGATTTTGGCCAGGATCTTTTCGTTGCTCACCTGATCGATCTTGCTCAGGACAACGATATGGGGCGTTCCCTTTTTCTCGATCCGCTGGAGAAAACGCTCATACTCCTCCAGAGAATCGGTCACCGGAGCGATGAAGAGGATCAGATCGGCATCACCGATGGCTTTGAGGGCCTCTTCGAGCATGAACTGGTTGAGGAGCTTCTCCTTCTCGTGCAGTCCCGGGGTATCCACGAAGATGATCTGGGCATTGTCGTGCATGACGATGATGTTCATCCGCTTGCGGGTCGCCTGGGCCTTTTTGGAGACCATGGCCAGCTTCTCGCCCACCAGATGGTTCAGCAGCGTACTTTTTCCGGCGTTGGGACGCCCGACCACGGCGACGAAACCGGAACGCATGGGCTGGGAACTCATATGGAGATCTCTTTGAGGTCGGCGATGGAGAGGAAAGCGCGGTAGATGGAAGCGACCAGGTGCTGACGGTTCCGCCGCAGATCCTCCTCCTCGGCATTGACCAGGACCCCATCGAAGAAGGCATCGAGTGTGGGCTTCAGGGCAAAGAGCGCCTCGAGCTCCTGGCGGTAATCGGCATACTCCCGTCTCTGTGTCTCCTGAAACGCCTCCCAGAGTTCTCGCTCCTCTTCGGATCGGAAGAGAGCCGGATCGACACTCAGATCTCCGGAGAGATCAACCTCCGCGGAGATATTGGCGACCCGCTTGAAAGTGGTGAAGAGCTCCCGCGATTCCCGGCGCTCCAGGATCTCGGTAAGGGCTTCGACCTTTTTGGCCAGCTCGTTGATGTCCCGCTCTCCCGTCGCCAGGACGGCGGTGATGACGGAGGGGTTGGCCCGGAGGGATTTGTAGACCCGCTCCAGAATGAACTCCTCCAGGCGCTTCTGCTCGAAAGGAGCGTACTGGTCGGCCAGAAGCTCCAGGACCACCGGAATGTCGAAGCTCAGATCGTAACGGGTCACGATACGGATGATCCCGTTGACCGCCCGGCGCAGAGCGAAAGGATCCCGTGAACCCGTGGGAATCTGTCCGACGCTGAAGAGCCCCAGCAGGGTATCGAGTTTGATCGCCATGGCCAGAATCGAGGAGAAGATGGTGCTGGGAAGCTCCGCCCCCTCCCCTTCGGGACGGTACTGCTCTTTGATAGCGGTGCAGACCAGGGGATCTTCTCCCAGGGCCTTGGCGTAGTAGTATCCCATCAGCCCCTGCAACTCCGTAAATTCGTAGACCATCTCCGTCAGCAGGTCCGCCTTGGCCAGCGTCACCGCCCGGTCCATCAGCCCCTCGATCTCCAGGGCGCTGCGTCCCGTCTCGTGCTCCAGCTCGTCCATGTAGATCCCGGCCAGGCGCAGGGCGATGTTGCGTTCCCGATCCACCTTGTCCCGCAGGGTTCCCAGGCCGTCAATGAACTGGATCTTCTCCAGGCCGTCGATCGTCAGCCCCCGCTTCAGATCGTTGCGGTAGAAGAAGAGCGCATCCTCCAGCCGGGGCCGCAGGACCCGCTCGTTGCCGGCGATCACCTGGCTGTAGTCGTCGGTGACGGCGTTGCTGACGACGACGAAACGGTTGGAGAGATTCCCCGCCGCATCGAAGACCGGGAAGTAGCGCTGATGCTCCTTCATGGAGGTGATGATCACCTCCGGAGGCAGCTCCAGGAACTTCTCGTCGAAACTTCCCATCAGGGCCTTGGGGTATTCGGTGATGGCCACCACCTCATTCAACAACGCTTCGTCCTCTTCGATCCGCAGGTCGCTCTCGGCTTCGATGGCGGCAAAGTCTTCGCGAATCATCTCCCGGCGCCGGGCAGGATCCAGAATCACTTTACCCGCCTCCAGGATGCTCGTATAACTTTCGATATCGGGGACCTCCACCGGATCGAAGCTCACCATACGGTGCAGATAGGTCAGCTTGTCGGAGGCGACACCGAAGAGTTCGGCGGGGACGCTGCGATCTCCCAGACGGACCTGGAGCCATCGGACGGGGCGGATAAACTCATCATGCCGGTCGCCCCAGCGCATCATTTTGCCGAAATTCATGGAGGCGATCCATTCACGGATCATCTCCGGCAGCAGCTCTTCTGTGGGACGTCCCGCAACCTCCCGGCGATAGTAGAGCACCTCCCGCTCTCCCTTTTTCAGGCGCTGAAGCTCCTCAAAAGCCACACCGCACTTGCGGGCGAACCCCTCCCCGGCCGGCGTGGGTTTGCCGTCACGCACGGCGATCTCCACCGGCGGCCCCACCAGCTCCTCTACCCGGTCGGCCTGCCGCACGGGAATGGCCGGGTGCTGCAGGACGAGTCGTCGGGGAGTGTAGAGGAAGTCGAAGTCGCTTTCGAGCTGTCGCCCGGCGAGGATCTCCCTCCAGGATTTTTCGATCCGGTCCAGAATTTTGAGCAGAGGAATCGCCGGCAGCTCCTCCACACCTATTTCGATCAAGAGCGGTTGCGTCGTCACGTTTTCGATCCTTGTAATCCCGGCAAAACAAGCGCCGGAAGAGTTATGGCTATGATTTTATCGAAAAAGGGGTGAAAGGAAGGTGGATCAGCGTTTGAGGAGGTCGGTAACACTCTGACGGGGATCTTTGTCCTCGTAGAGCATGGCGTAGACCTCGGCGGCGATGGGGAGGTAGAGACGCTCTTTTTCGGCGATGCGGTGGAGGGCTTCCGCCGTAGGGACCCCCTCCGCCACTTCGCCAAGTTCTTCCAGGATCTGCTCCCGGGATTTGCCGGCGGCCAAGCCCAGGCCGACCCGGTAGTTGCGCGAGAGTCGGCTGCTGGCAGTGAGAAAGAGATCCCCGGCTCCGCCCAGCGAGAGGAAAGTCTCGGCCCGAGCTCCGTAATGCGTCCCGAAGCGGGCCATCTCCACCAATCCCCGGGAGATCATCGCCGCCCGGGCATTGTTGCCCAGCTCCAAACCGTCGCAGATTCCCCCGGCGATAGCGATGACGTTTTTGTAGGCGCCTCCCACTTCGGCTCCGGCGATGTCGTCATCGACATACCCTTTGATAAAATCGGGCAGCGCCTCGGCATAGCTCTCCGCCAGCTGACGGTTGAGAGAGCTTACCACCAGGGCCGTAGGCAAAGATCGCATCACCTCCGCAGCAAAGGAGGGACCGGAGAGAAAAGCGAGGCGATCGGCAGGGAGAAACTCCTCGAAGACCTCGTTGAGCAGGGCCCCCGTAGCGATCTCGATCCCTTTGGCGGCCACCAGGACTTTCTGCCCCCGGTCGAGGAAGTGCTCTTCCATCCAGTGACGGGCAAACTGTGCCGGGATGACCATGACCAGATACTCCCGTTGCATCGCCTCCTCTATGGGAACAAAGTTGGGAAGATCGTGCCGATGTCTCGACGTAATCACCACATCATTCCGGCGGCTGTAGGCATGCTGAAGTGCCTGTCCCCATTTCCCTGCTCCGATGATTGCCATTTTCATTCGCTTACCTCCTCGGAATGCCGGATCGCCTCTTCGAAGCGATCCAGGTCTTCGTCGTGTCCGATACAGACGATGATGTCACCGCTGTCGAGCTTGTGTTCCAATCCCGTCGTGACAAAGATGAAACTGTTTCCCAGTTCCACATCGATCATCCCGACAAAAATCACACCGTAGCGTCGAAAATCGATCTCGTCGAGGGAATGCCCGTGGAGAAACGAGCCCTCCGGAATCACGATCTCCCGGAAGCTGTATTCGTGTTTGCTATCTAGAAACCCTTCCAGGAACCGGGTCGCAATGGGTTTGTTGAGGATATTGTGAATACGATTGGCACTGACGGCATAGAGGTCGATCACCTGGCTGGCACCCGCCATCTTGAGTTTGCGGGTCGCATGAATCGAATCGGAGAGCGCCAGGATTCTGTTCTCCGGAAAGAGGGCTTTGAGGGAGAGGACCAGGAAGACATTGAGGTGATCGTCGTCCATCACGCAAACCAACTGATCCTTCGGATCGACCGGCAGAGTCTCCAGAGCACTGTCGTCGGTCACATCAATGAGAAGAGAGCGTTTGAACCCCCCTTTCAGGGAGGCCTGATATCGGGATTCCTCCGACTCCACCAGAATCACCTCGGCCTCGGACTCCACCAGCGTATCGGCGATGCTGCGTCCAAACTTCCCATATCCGAAAAGAATAATACGATTCCGACTCATCTCAGGCACTTCCTTCCATCGAGACAACTGTTTTCACGGAAGTAGGCGATGTTGGCTTTGTGCCCCATCACCAGCAGGATATCTCCGATCTCCACAATCACCGAATCTTCCGGGTTGAAGAGAAACTCCTTCGTTTCGGACTTCTGAATCCCGATGAGGATGAGCTTGTAGACACGGAAATCAATGGATCCCACGCTTTGTCCCGCCAATACGCTGTGTTCCAGGACCCGTACTTCGTCGAGCAGCGCCACGTTTTGCCCGGTAAAGATGGCGTGAATCGCCTTGTACATCGTCGGTTTGAGAATCGCCGTCACCATCATGGTCCCTGCTGCCTGATTGGGCAGCAGGACATGGTCCGCTCCCGCCCGCTCGTATTTGCTGACAATCTCCGGTGTACCGGCCCGGGCGATGACCCGGATTCTCGGATCGATACTTTTGGCGTTGAGCGTGATATAGATATTCTCCACATCGTCATGAGACATACACAGAACCGTGACCCGCGAGCCTTTGATATTGAAACGGGCCAGGGTCTCGTGACGGCTGGCGTCATCCACGATAGCATCGTAACCGTCATGAAGAGCTTCCTGGACCCTCTGGGGGTCCTTGTCCAGAATAATGTAATCATAACGCTTCGCTTCGGATTGCCGGAAAAACATCTTGGTCATCTGTCCGTAGCCGCAGATAATGAGAAACTCCTCTTTGCGATTGATCTCTTCGACGATCCGCTCCTCTTTGAGTTCGGTGAGCTTTTCGGAAAAGGCCGAGACGATGACCGAGGTGGCAAAGGAGATCATCGCCACCCCAAAGAGAATAATGATCATCGCAATGACTCGCCCCATCTCCGAAACCGGAGCGATATCCCCGTATCCGACGGTAGTGATAGTCACCAGAGACCAGTAGATCGCATCGAAGATATTGTGGATCGCCGGATTGTGCATATCCTCCAGGACATAGATGGCAATCGCTCCGGTGAGCGTCACAAAAAAGAGCAGTCCCAGCAGGGTCAAGAGTTCGAAGCGTTTGGTCGCCAGCACTTCGACGAACTGATTGATACTCCGGGTATAGCGCAGGAGTTTGAGGAAACGGAAGAGCACGAATATCCGCAAAACCCGCAGGGGGCGGTAAGCGGGGAGAATCGCCAGCAGATCGACAATAGCGGCGGGGGTCACCATATAGGCGAGCTTTTTCCGCAGGCCGCGCGCCAGGGCCGGCCAGACTCTGAACTCACGTCCTACCGTCGAGGATTCCTCATACTCCCGGACCAGATCTCCTGTCAGATCGCTGGAGATCCAGAGCCGCAGAAGATACTCCACAAGAAAGACGAAAGAGACAAAGTAGATATCGTAATAGTCCAGCCAAACCGGAACCGGATGCTTGACCTCGAAAATCAGAATGAAGACCGAACTGAGGATCAGAAAGATGATGAAGAGATCGAAGAGCCGTTTATAGGGATTTTGATTGTTCTCCAGGAGGTCGGTCACCCTCTCCCGCAGACGGCGGTAGCGTGACGACCGGTTGAGCCGAAGTGCCCAGTGGAGGATCTTCGACTCGAGTCGTTCCCGGAGAGCGCGGATCATGTACCGAGACGCTCTTTGAGGAGCTGGTTGACCTTGCCGGGATTGGCGGTACCGCGGGAGGCTTTCATCACCTGTCCCACGAAGAAGCCCAGGAGCTTCTCTTTGCCCGCTTTGTACTCCTGGACCTTGTCGGCATTGGCGGCCAGTATCTCGTCGATCATCGTCAGCAACGCTCCGTCGTCACTGAGCTGCTTGAGCCCCAATTTTTCGATGAGAGCATCCACATCCTGCTCCTCGTTTTCCATCAGATAATCGAGCAGCTCTTTGGCCCCTTTGCCGGAGATAGTGCCGTCTTCGATCCGGGCGATCACCTCTCCCAGGGTCACTGCCGCGACCGGAGACTCCTGGATCTCGAGCCCCGCTTTGTTGAGCCGGCCCAGGAGTTCGGAAGTTAGCCAGGTCACCGCGGCACGGGCGGGAGCTCCCGCTTCGATCATCGCTTCGAAATAGGCGGCCATCTCCTTCTGGGCGGTGATCACCAGGGCATCTTCCCGTTTGATTCCCAGCACTTCGGTATAGCGTTGCACCTTTTCGTCAGGCAGTTCCGGGATCTTCTTGGCCGCGTCGATCATCGCGTCGGTGACGATCACCGGACGCAGATCGGGGTCGGGGAAATAGCGGTAGTCGGCGCTGTCCTCCTTGCCCCGCATGGAGCGGGTTTCGCCGGTCGCGGTATCGTAGAGACGGGTCTCCTGGCAGACTTCCCGGTCGTAGACGCCGTCTTCCCAGGCTTCGATCTGACGTTCCACCTCATACTCGATCGCCTGTTTGACGAAACGGAAGGAGTTGATGTTCTTGATCTCGACCCGGGTACCGAACTCTTCGCTCCCTTTGGGGCGGATGGAGACATTGACGTCACAGCGGAAAGATCCCTCCTGCATGTTGGCGTCGCTGATATCCAGATAGCGGACGATGGCGTGAAGCTTGCGCAGGTAGAGTACCGCCTCTTCGCTGGAGCGCATGTCGGGTTCGCTGACGATCTCCAGCAGCGGGGTATCGGCCCGGTTGAGATCGACTTTGGAGAGGTTCCCCTCGTGGATGCTCTTGCCGGCATCGGCCTCCAGGTGGGCCCGGGTGATGCCGATACGTTTGCGTTCTCCTTTTGCCGTATCAATAAAGAGTTCGCCGTCCTGGACGATGGGCACGTCGAACTGGGAGATCTGATAGGCCTTGGGACTGTCCGGGTAGAAGTAGCTTTTGCGGTTGAAGATGGAGCGGCGGTTGACCGTGGCGTTGACGGCATAACCGAAGCTCATCGCTTTTTGGACCGCTTCTTTGTTGAGCACCGGCAGGGCACCGGGAAGCCCCAGGCAGACAGGGCAGGTGTTTTTGTTCTGATGCTCCGCGAAACTGGTGGGACAGGAGCAGAAAATCTTGGATCGGGTATTGAGCTGGACATGCACTTCCAAGCCGATAACGGTTTCAAACATGATGGTCTAATCCTTTTCAGAGGCCGTCTGAATCAAAATAATGTCATTATATCCAATCCCCATTTAACCTCGGCCGTCAGCTTGCGGTTACAGAGCTCTCTCCTCCAGGATTCAGAGCCGATGGAAGCTTTTTTGCTATGATTGTATAAGAGTTAATTCTGAAAATAGGATGGCCGTTTGTCGACATCCCTCGGGAGGGAGGCGCAGAACGGACGGCGCCTGGATCATCTCCGAGAAGAGGATGTCTATGAAAATATCCACAGCGGTTTCACGTCTTCTGCTTGCACTCCTGGCCGCCTTGATCGGAATCGCTGTCTATCTCTACACCGATCACTACACCTCCCGCTATTTCGAAAGAAAGCAGCAGACTGCCCAAGCGCTTCAACAGCTCCAAAATGAAATTCAGATCATCGAAAGCGAGATCCTCAAACGACGCTCGGGGCTCTACCGGGAGACGGGAACGCTCAATACCCATCTGCAGCGTTTCAATTCTCTACTGACCCGACTTTACGATACTCCGTTTCTCCTGGGACCTTTCTATCGTGATACCTACCGGGAACTGACCGGTCTCGCGAGGGATTTTGAGTCATTCCGGGAACGTGTCAAAAATTTTCTCACTCTCAACAGCACCCTGAGAGAGAAAATCGCGCGTCTGCCCCGTCTCCAGAGAGAAGCATTTTCACTCTTCGATACCGGTCCAACGGAAAGCCGTAAGGTTCTGCAGCCTGTTTCGGAGGCCATCGCAGCCTTTACGCTTGCCTTCAGTGCTCCGCAGGCACACTCCAGAAACCTGCAGCAGCAACTTCAGGATCTGGATACTCTCTCCCGAAATTTCCACGATCCGGCACGGCAGGCTTTTCTTCAATCCCTGCGGGAACGGCTTTCGGATCTCAATCATCTGTATGCCCTGTACAGTTCTCAGATGAAAGCACTTCTTCAAAATCCGTTGCATGAGCGTATCGCCCATCTTCAAGCGACTTTCCAGAAAGACGCCCAGGCAGAACTGCAGGATATCAACGACACAAACCGACTCCTCCTGGCCCTTTATCTCGTCTCGCTTACCGTCATCATCTATTATATCGTCAAGACCCAGGAGGAGAACAAGCGCCTTGAAGAGCTCAAAAATCATTTGGAACATCTGCTCGTCACCGACAGTTTGACCGGACTGGGCAACCGCTATGCCTTCACTCGGGATGAAAAGAAACTCTACAACCCCGCTCTGATTCTCCTCAACATCGACCGATTCAAACACATCAACGAATTCTACGGTACCCATATCGGTGACAGAGTTCTCCAAGAGGTCGCCGAAGAACTCCGCACCGTGACCCCTCCGAATCTGAATGCCCGTCTCTACCGCCTGGGCGGAGATGATTTCGGAGTCCTTTTCGAAAACAGAGTCGGTGAGTGGGAATTGGAAAACCTTGTTCTCTTTTTCTATGAAACCCTCGAATCCCATACCATCACCGTGGACGATCTCGAGATCGATCTCAGTTATGCTCTGGGTGCCAGCAGCGAAATAGGACGGCTTTTCGAGTGCGCCGATATGGCACTGAGTGCCGCGAAGGATTCGGTCAACAGTCCCTGGCTCGTCTATGATTCGTCCATCGACAAACGTCCGGAGATCGCCCGGAACATCACCTCCATCCGACGCCTGCGCAACGCACTGGCCGAAGAGAATCTCCTCCCCTATTACCAGCCGATCGTCTCTCTGAAGAACCCTTCCAAACTGAAATACGAAGCTCTGGCCCGCATCGAGATCACAGAGTCTGGGAAGGTTATCGAACCGGGAAGTTTCATGCGTATGGCCCGCGAAGCGAAACTCAGCGGTAGAATCACTCAGGAGATCCTGGAAAAGACTTTCAGTATTGCCGGAAAAAATCCCGGCAATTTCTTCAGCATCAATCTCTCCACCGAAGACATAGAAGACACAGAGATACGGCGGAGTATTATCCGGATGATCGCCGAACATGCCGAGATTGCCTCCCAAATCGTCATCGAGATCCTCGAAAGCGAAGAGGTGGGTGATTATACGATCCTGAGTGAATTTATCGCCGCCATCAAACGCCATGGATGCCGAATCGCCATCGATGATTTCGGCAGCGGATACTCCAACTTCGAAAAGATCCTCAAACTCGATATCGACATGATCAAAATCGACGGCAGCCTCATTTCCAGGATCGACCACGACAAACACTCGGAATTGATCGTCAAAACAATCCTGGATTTTGCTCAGTATGCCGGAATCGAGACAGTTGCGGAGTATGTTCACTCCAAGGCAATCTACGACAAGGTTCTGGAACTGGGCTTCGATTATGCTCAAGGGTTCTATCTGGGGGAACCCTCCAGGAGCCTTGGAATTGTTCCGGCACTTCCCCCCGCTTCCTGATGGCATTCAGCCTGATCATTCGGGAATGCCCCCATACCCATTGAAAGAATTTTTTAAATTCAAATGTCTTATGATAAGATAAACAAATGAAACTACTGGCTCTCTGTATCACATTGGCGGTCACTAGTCTAAGCTGGGCCAACCATACTCTCGAACCTCTTCCCCGAACTATCCAATACGACAGGGACAAAGCGGCATTGGGGAAGCGGCTCTTTTTCGATCCCCGGCTTTCCAAAGACGGAACCGTCGCCTGCGTCAACTGCCACACTCCCCAAAACGGTGCCGACAACCGACGCTACTCCATCGGTATCCAGGACCGCGAAGGGCATATCAATTCTCCGACGGTTTTCAACTCCGCTTTCAATTTCCGGCTGATGTGGAGCGGTCGTGCCAGAAATCTCAGTGAGCAGGTCCGTATGCCGGTCCACAATCCGATCGAGATGGCCATGGACGAAAGCCGAATCAATCGTTATCTCACCGGTACACCCTCTTATGAAGAAGCCTTCCGTCGGATCTATCATCGACCGGCCAATTTCGGAGACATGAGCGATGCCATCGCCGAATTCGAAAAGGCCCTCATCACTCCGGATAGCCGTTTCGACCGCTTTCTGAGGGGTGAAATCGACCTGAAGCCTCTGGAAAAACAGGGGTATCATCTTTTCAAACGTCTCGGATGTATCACCTGCCACAACGGAATCAACCTGGGAGGAAACAGCTTCCAGAAGATGGGTCTGATCAACCCCTACACCTGGCGGGCCGACAATCCGGACCGTTTCTCCCTCACCCGTCAACCTGCTGACAAAAACATCTACCGGGTCCCCACCCTCAGAAATATCGCGCTAACTGCCCCCTATTTCCATGACGGCAGCGCTCCAACACTGGAAGTGGCCCTGAAGAAAATGGCCTACCACAACCTGGGCTTTGATCTCTCACCCAGGGAGGTCAAGGCACTGGTGGCCTTCCTCAAAACACTGACAGGCAAACAACCGGAGATTTTGAAGGAAAAATCACCATGAAACAGGGGCTCGTCTCCCGAATTTTAATCGCAATACTGGCCTTGGGGGTCGGCTTGGGTATCTTTATCCATAATGATCGTACACTCAAAAAATTTTTCCGCGAAACCCTGGGGACACGCAGTGCCCTTCAAATGCTCCAGGCCGATATTTACGCGCTGAAAGGCGAAATTCTTCAGAATGCTTCGTTCCTCTACTACAGCTATGACCCCCTCAATCGCTTGATCACAGAGACAGAACAGACCCTTCAGAGGCTGCGTAACAGCCCCCAGTTGCAATTACCGCTCTATAGTACATGCCTCCGTGCTGTCGACGGGTTTTTCAACTCTTTTGAAAATTACAGCCGGAAGATCCAGCGTTTTCTCACGCTTAACGCCTCATTGAAAAACAGCATCATCTACATTCCCACCCTCCAACTCAGAGCGCACACACTGTTTGACGGAGAAGATCCCCATGATCGTGATACGCTGCTCCTCCTCTCACGGATCGACGCCACAATCTTCCTGGCCCGCAACGCCCAGGACACCGATTTCCTCTCGGACCTGGAACTCTATCGCCGTTCTCTCGTAGAGATGATTCCGAAATATCAGGGAAAGCGTCGTCGGCTCCTGACGACGTATAAAAAACATCTCAACCAGTTTTTGCAGGGATTTGCCGACTATACCCGGACGCTGCAGGAACTCCTTCACGATCCGCTCTATCAGCGCATTCCCCAGGTGATCCAGCTCTTTCAGAAACGCTCCGGCCGCGAGCTGTATGCCCTCAGCCAACACGGTCAGATACTCCTCCTGCTCTACTTCTTCGCCCTGGCTCTTCTGTTCTTCTTCATGATCAGAAGCTATCAGGAAAACCTCTACCTCCGCCGTCTCAAAGAGGAACTGGAAGAGGCCCTGATGACCGACCCGCTCACGCATCTGGGCAGCCGCTATGCCTATCGAATCCGCAAAAAGAGTCTTCCCAAACCGGTTCTCTTTCTCATCAATATCGACCGGTTCAAATATATCAACGAATACTACGGAACCTATGTCGGTGACCAGACCCTGGCTGCATTGGCAGAGAAACTCCGGGAAACGGTACCGCCGGAGCTCGGGGCAACACTCTACCGGATGGGGGGAGATGACTTCGGCCTTCTCTTCGATAAATCCGATCTTCCCCATCCTCCGATCCACTATCTCAAAGAGTGCTACAGCCGCCTGAGACACACTCTCATCCAGGCAGGAGATTTTCAGATCGAACTCGACTATACCCTGGGGGCCAGTGACCAGAAAGGATGGCTCTTTGAAACGGCGGATATGGCCCTCAAAGCGGCCAAAAGTTCTCCCGGTACCCACTACATGTTCTATAAGCTAGAAATGGATAAACGGCGGGAGATCGCCCGTAATATCCAAATGCTTCATCGTATCCGCGAAGCGATTGATACGGAGAGCCTCGTCCCCTATTTCCAACCGATCTACGATCGCCGCCTCAAGCGGGTCACCAAATTTGAAGCCTTGGCACGTATCGAGCTTGACGGAAGTCGGGAAGTCCTGCATCCCTACAGTTTCATTCACGCCGCAACCGAAGCGAAACTCAGCGGTGAAATCACACTGAAAATTCTGCGAAAAACCCTGGAGGTGGCCCAGAACAACCCCTATGACTTCAGTGTCAACATTACACCGGGCAATATCCTGGATCCAGATGATAGGGAAGAGATCCTCAAACTATTGCAGAGCCACCGCAACTGTGCCCGTCAAATCGTTTTTGAGATCCTCGAAAGTGAAGAATTCCGTGATTACGAAGGGATCACCGATTTTATCCGTACTGTCAAGCGTTTCGGTTGTCGAATCGCCATCGATGATTTCGGTAGCGGATACTCCAACTTCGAAAAGATCCTCAAACTCGATATCGATCTTCTAAAAATCGATGGTGGCCTCATCAAAAAGATCGACCACGACCGTCATGCGGAACTGATCGTCAGAACCATTCTTGAGTTTGCACATCATGCCGGTTGGAGAACCGTTGCGGAGTTCGTCCACTCCAAAGCAGTCTATGACAAAACCTCGGAGATGGGATTCGATATGCTGCAGGGATATTATCTGGGCAAACCTGCCAAAAGTCTTCAAACCGAAGTGATCTTTTAATGCTTCAAAGAGATGCAGCAGGAATAGTAAAACCCTTATTAGGCAAAGTAGCGTATGGAAGCGAATCCGGCAGCACCGAGAGCCAGAGCCTTCTCGATCTCCTGGGAATGGAGAATCCCTCCCAGAGCGATGACAGGGATCTCCAGACACTGAACAATCTCCCGGAAGCGATCCTCTCCCAGAGGAGTCCCCTTGCCCGGCGAGGCGAAGAGCGGACTGAGCGTCACCATCCCGGCTCCCATCTCCTGGGCGCTTAGGGCTTCGGAGAGATCGTGGGTGCTCACGACACTCGAAAGCCGACTCTCTCGAATCTCTGAGAGGAGCTCTATCCTGCCCGAGGAGAGATGTACTCCCTCCGCACCCAGCTTGAGGGCCAGTTTCGGCTGATCATGTAACAAAATCCGTTCAAAACCGGCCGCACGCGCCGCCGGAACGAAACGCGCCGCCTTCTCGGCATAGTCGTCGACCCCTTTGTCCCGGTAGAGTATCATCGTGGCTCCCTTGGCTTTGATGCGTCGGAGGTCGGAGGTTAACGTGTCGAAAGAGAGGATTGAAGGATCGGTGATGGCATAGGTTATCATTCTCTGGAAGCGGATTCCAATTTTCGAGCGATCTTTTCCAGGATGCGGGTCTGGCGGCGGATCTCCTCATTGCGTTCGAAACCGGCCAGGAGATACTCCATCACCACCACGCCCAAGAGCCCCGGCAGCAGCCAGACGATCATACTGGCGATGGCGTAGAGGACCCCTCCATGCAGATTACGCAGGAGTGCGGTAAGAGCACCAAGCAGTGCAAAGGCCCAAAAGGCCCCCAGAAGAAAATTGATCAGAAGGGAGAGTGTTCGGGATTTGAGGCGCATGAATAAAGTGAAGGGGCGTCTTAGACGGCACCCAGAGTATCGGCGACCGGTTCGGGAGCCTTTTCGGGATGTTCTTCTTCCAAAGCCACGGCCCCGGCCAGATAGACGTAGGTCAGGATCATGAAGACAAAGGTCTGCAACAGCGCCGAGAAAGTCAGCAGCAGAAATCCGGGCAGGGGCACGATCCAGGGGACCAGCATCAGCAGAACCCAGAGGAAGAGGTCATCTCCTTTGATGTTTCCGAAGAGTCGGAAGGAGAGAGAGATGATCCGGGAAATGTGGGAGACGATCTCGATGGGGAACATCAGAGGCGCCAGGGCTTTGACGGGGCCGGCAAAGTGGGCAAAATAGTGGACAACCCCCTGCTTTTTGATCCCTTCGTAGTTGTAGTAGATGAAGACAACAAGTGCCAGAGGCAGCGTCACGTTGATATTGTTGGTGGGAGATTCGAAACCGGGAATGATTCCCAGCAGGTTACAGACCAGGACAAAGAGCCCGATCGTCGCGACCAGCGGAAGATATTTGCGGGCCAGCTCCTCGCCGATCACATCTTTTCCCATGGCGATGACGCCGCCGAGATAGGCCTCCAGAATATTCTGGCTCCCGCTGGGGACCGCTTTGAGATTGCTGGTGGCCTTGAAAGCCAGCCACATGATGATCAGGGTCACGAGGATCAGGTGGCCGACGACCATCCCGCTCCCCTCTCCCGTAATCGAACCGATAAAGGTAAATACGCCTTCCATCACTTCCCTTTTGCGAATAAATTTGCCGTGATTATAGCCTGAATTAGCTTAGGTTGAGACTAAACTCCCACCTAACGGGGAAGCCCGGGGAAGCCCCCGCCGCCCTGCATCTGCTTCATCATATCCTGCATCTGTTTCATCCCGCCCTTTCCTGAGAGTTTCTTGGCCATTTTGGCGGCGTTTTTGAACTGTTTGATGACCCGGTTGACCTCCACCTGGCTCAGGCCGGCACCGGCGGCGATCCGCCGTTTGCGGCTGTTATTGAGCAGATCGGGGTTCTCCCGCTCTTTGGGAGTCATGGAGCTGATCATCGCCTTGATGTGTTTCACCTCTTTGGAGTTCTCCAGATCCAGATCCCCCAGCTGTTTGGCCATGTTCCCCATCCCGGGGATCATTCCCATCAGCGACTTCATGGAGCCGAGCTTCTTCATCTGCTCCATCTGCTCCAGGAAGTCGTTGAAGTTGAACTTTCCTTTTTTGATCTTCTGGGTGACCCTTTTGGCGCTCTTTTCGTCGATGACCGCCGCGGTCTTCTCCGCCAGCCCCTCGATGTCCCCGGCTCCCATGAGCCGCCCGGTGATCCGCTCGGGGATGAAGGGCTCCAGGTCGGGCATCTTCTCCCCGCTACCGATGAAGCGCAGGGGCACACCCACCTGATGGGCGATCCCCAGGGCGACGCCCCCTTTGCTGTCGGCGTCGAACTTGCTCAGGATCACGCCGGTGATCCCGATCTTCTCCTTGAAGGTCTGGGCGGTGCGCACCGCATCCATCCCCGTCATGGCGTCGGCGACGTAGAAGATCTCATCGGGTTGGGCCAGATCCCGGATCCGCGCCAGCTCCTCCATCAGCTCCTCGTCGATGGCCAGGCGCCCGGCGGTGTCGATGAGCACCACGTCGTAGAGCTCATCCTCTGCCTTTTTGAGCGCCCGTTTCACCACCTCGTCCGGGGTGGCGTTCTCGTCGGCCACCAGATCCACGCCGATCTGCTCGGCGATCTGGCGCAGCTGCTCCACCGCCGCCAGACGCTGCAGGTCCGCCGCGGCGATGAGGACCTTCTTTTTCTTCTGCTCTTTGAGCATATAGGCTAACTTGCCGGTGGTGGTGGTCTTCCCCGATCCCTGCAGACCGGTCATCAGGACCACCGTCGGCGGCCGGGAGGCGAAGACAAAGCCCTGGTTCCCCTTGGCCGTCAGGATCCGCACCAGCTCGTTCTGCAGAGCCGCCATAAAGCTATCTTTGCCGATCCCCGCGGCTTTGGTCTCCTTCTCCACCGTCGAGATCAGCTCCTTGACCACCTTGTGGTGGAGATCGGACTTGAGCAGCGCTTTTTTTAGCTCCGTCAGCGCCTTCTTCAGCGCCTTCTCGTCATCGTGAAAACGGATCTTTCCGATCGCGTTTTTGAAACTGTCGGTCAGTGTATCAAACATCGAAACACCCTTTCTCTGAGGGAAATTTTGGAAATTCTATCCAATTTTGAAACAGAGTGCTGAGCGTTGAGAAAAACACTCAAAATAACATCTTCCATTTTCCATCTTCCATCTTCCATCTTCCATCCGCTACTTGTAGCGCATTATGTCTTTCGGCTCCGGCGCCTCGTAGCTGCGCCCCAGCAGCGTGATTTTCTTCGCATGCAAGAGCGGGCGTTTGGCCCGGGTGGGACTGCCGTAGAGCTCGTCACCGACGATAGGGTGGCCGGCATGGGCCAGATGGACCCGGATCTGATGGGTCCGGCCCGTCTCGATCTCGATACGCACTTTCGACTTTTTCCCCTGCACTTCGTCGGGCCAGACCCGTGTCAGAGCCGGTTTGCCCCGTTTCTTGTCGATGCGGGAGATCGCCTTGCCCTTTTTGATCGTATGGATCGGCAGATCGATCTCCAGGGGCTCCACCACGACCCCCTCGACCCAGGCGACATACTCTTTGTGGACTTTACGCTGACGGAAGGCTTCGATCGCCTTTTTGGCGAAGGCTTCGTCCCGGGCCAAAAGCAGCACACCGCTGGTCTCACGATCCAGGCGGTGCAGCAGCTGCGCCCCCTCGATGGCCTCTTCGATTTCGTAACTGTCGATAAAGGCCGGCTTGTCCACGGCCACTACCTGATCATCCTGATAGAGGATCCGCACATCGGCAGGTTCTTCGATGCGGAACTTCGTCTCTTCCGGCATCTCCGCCCGGGCGATTTTGACCTTCTGATCCCCCACATAGACCAGTCCCCGATCAATGAGCTCCTTGGCCTTCTTGTTGGAGATCCCCTCCTGCTCGGCCAGAAGTTTGTAGGCTTTTTCCATTGGTATCCTTCGGATTAGTGTTAAGTGCTATGTGCTAAGTGTTAAGTGAATCTGCGTTGCAAAGCAACGCACCACAATTTCTAGTTACTAGTTACTCGTTTCTAGTTTCTGAATAAATTCAGAGAATTTCTCAGTATACGGAAATTCCAGGATCTTGATCTTCGCCGTCTCTCCGCTTTTGAAACGGATCGCGCTTTTGGGGACCTTGAAGGCTTTGGAGAGGAACTTGATCAGCTCTTTGTTGGCCGCCCCCTCCACCGCCGCCGCGGCGATGCGGATCTTGATCGCCTCGTCGCCGTAGAGACCGGCGAACTCACTGCGGCTGGCACCAGGTTGGGCCTTGACCTTCAGGGAGATCCTCTCCCCCTGCTTCTCATAGAACATTTCGGATCTCCTTTTCGATGATCTCCATCGGATTCTCTGTCAGCTTCAGGCGGCTCCGCTCCAGGAGTTTGGGATAGCGAAGAGTTTCGGCAAGCTTTTCCCGCTCCACCACCGTGATCCCCTCGATCCCGGCGAAGAGGTCTTTCTGGTTGAAGTAGTGGGGACCGGTGATGATGGGGATCTCGAACTGGGCCGCTTCGGCGGCATTGTGGCCGCCGATAGGCTCGAAGGCGCCCCCCAGGACCACCAGATCGCTGACGGCGTAGCAGTTGATCAGCTCACCCATCCGGTCCATCAGGGTCAAATCGGCCATTAAATTCCCGCTTTCGCTGAAGCGCGCGATACGCCACTCCTGCAGTCTGCCAAAAGAGCGCATCATCCGCCACACCTTCTCGAAACGCTCCGGGTGGCGCGGCACCAGCACCATCTTCGCCTCGGGACGCAGCATTTTGAGCTCCCGAAAGGCCTGGAGGATCTCCCCCTCCTCCCCCTCGTGTGTGCTGGCGGCACAGACCAGATAGCCCTCGGGCTTTTCAAAGCTCCGGGTGGGAGAGGGAATCTGCCCCAGCTTGATGTTGCCGACGACGGTGACATGGCGTGCGCCAAGAGCTTCCAGGCGCTTCCGATCCGCTTCGCTCTGGGCAAAGACCCGGTCCACATGGGCGAAGAGGAGGCGGTAGAACCAGGTAAAACGCCGGTAACGGGGCCAGGAGCGGTCGCTGATGCGGGCATTGACGAGGAAGGTCGCCGCCCCCCGCCTTTTGGCCAGGGCAAAGAGCAGATACCACAGCTCAGCCTCCATCACCACCAGGGCTTTCTGGGGCTTCATCCAGAACCAGAGCAGCGGATCGAATGGAAGGTACCGGCTCTGCCCGGCCGAAAGGGTCTGAAGGCTCTCAAACCCGGTCTGGGTCGTCGCACTCAGGCGGCGGATATCGGGATCGAAACGCTCCACCAGAGGGGCGACGGCCCTCGCCTCCCCGAAGCTGCAGACGTGGAACCAGATCCCCTCCGGCTTCAGAGGAGGATTACGCCAGAGAAAAAAACGGGCGGGGATGGAGGATCGGTACTTTTTCCTCAAAGAAAAGAGAAGCAGGAAGGGAAGTGCCACCAGCCAGGCGGCAGTGCTCAGAACCGTATAGCAGCAGGTGAACAAGGCCGCATCAGGCCTCTTGGGCCGTCTCCGTCTCTTCCAGGTAGAGGATCCGTCCGCAATGGGGGCAGGTGACGATCTCTTCGCCGCGGATCACATCGGAGTAGGTCTTGTCGCTGATCTTGAGGTAGCAGCCGTAGCAGGCCTGCTTGCGCACGGGGACCACGGCGGTGTTGCCGGCCCACTTGCGGATCTTCTCGTAGAATGAGAGGATCTTCTGATCCATCTTGCGGATGATCTCTTCCCGGGCTTTATAGAGGCCCTCTTTCTCCTTCTCGATCGCCTGCAGCTCCTGATCCGCATCGGCACGGGCCGCGTCGAGAGCCTCCTGAAGTTTCTTGAGCTCCTCTTCAGCCTCTTCCAGCAGCGCCGTTTTGGTCTCGATCACTTTGTTGAGGCGCTCGATCTCCTCATTGGCGAAGGTGAGCTTCTCCTTGGCGATCTCCTCTTCGATCTGGAGAGCCTTCATCTCCTTTTCGGTGGAGATCTCCTTGCCCTTTTTCTGGATATCCTGGAGCTGCTCGCTCAGGGATGTGATCTGCTCTTCATAGCTGGCGATCTTGTCTTTGCTCTCGTCGATCTGCTGACGCAGGGTGTCGATCCGGGACTGGGCCGCTTCGACCTTTTTCGCCTCTTTGGCGACTTTTTTCTCGGCGGCTTCGATCTGCGGGGCGAAACTGTCCAGTTCCTTGTCGATACGGGAGAGTTCGATCAGCTCTTTGAGGTGTTGATTCAATGGTTATCCTTTTGGATGGGAGGTCTTGAAGGAAACGTTGCGCTATCGGCTGATAGTGAACGGATTTTTCGTTGGCGCGATTATAGCCGAAATCGGTAAATTTTTCAATTGCTCCGCCATCAGCTCGGCGAAAAAGCGCTCACTCTCCCAGTGGCCGATATCCACCATCATCAGCCCCTGGCTCATCGCTTTCATCGCGTCATGGTACTTGATGTCTCCGGTGAGGAAACACTCCGCCTCCACCCGATCCATCATCGACGCCCCAGCCCCGGTGCAGAGCGCCACGGAACGGATGCGCTCTCGGGGTGCCACCATCCGCAGCACCTCCAGGCCGAAGGCTTCCCTCACCCGCTTCTGCAATTCTTCCAGACTCCAATCGACCGGGGCTTCGCAGAGATAGGGCTCCTCCCGCCCCGGCTCCAGACCCAATATCTGGGTAAAGACATGGCAATTGAGATGGGTCTGGTCGAAATTGGTATGCATGGCGATCAGTGACTGCCTTTTTTGGATCAGCCGTTCGATCAGATTGGCGGGATAGCGGCGGAAATCGAGCTCGGTCAATTTGCCGAAGATGAGCGGATGGTGCACCACAAAAAGCACCCCCTCCTCCGCCTCCTCGATCATCTCGGAATCGAGATCCAGCGAGACGACGATCCGCTCGACGTCACGCTCGGGATGCCCCACGATCAGGCCGCTGTTGTCCCAGCTCTCCTGCAGTTCGAAGGGGCTCAGTTCGTTCAGGTAGTCGTAGATGTCGCGGAGTTTCATTTCTGTATCCTTCGGAGAAGAAGAAACTAGCAACTAGCAACTAGTAACTAGAATTTAGGGTATGCTTTTCGCACGAAAAGCTTCTATATTGATAAAAAGCGTTGCAAGACAACGCACCATAACTCCTAATTCCTAACTCTTCACTCTTTCAAGCCGCTCCGGCTCCTGCGCCTTGTAGAGTTCGGCGCACCCTTTGGCCAAATCCCGGATCTTGAGGATGTAGTTTTGCCGCTGGGCCTGGCTGATGGCTTTGCGGGCGTCCAGGACATTGAAGGTATGGGAGGCGATCATACACTGATCGTAGGCCGGCAGGGGCAGCCCCGCCTCCAGGCAACGGCGACACTCATTGCTGGCATCATCGAAGTGGCGAAAGAGCATCTCGGTGTCGGCCACCTCAAAGTGGTATTTGGAGAACTCATATTCGCTCTCTTTGTGGACGTCGGCGTAGGTGACCACCTGATCGCCGTTGCGGTTCCAGACGATATCGAAGACCGACTCGACGCCTTGCAGATACATCGCCAACCGCTCGGTCCCATAGGTGATCTCCACAGCGACCAGATCACAGGGCAAACCTCCCACCTGCTGGAAGTAGGTGAACTGGGTCACTTCCATCCCGTCCAGCCAGACTTCCCAGCCCAGCCCCCAGGCCCCGAGCGTCGGCGACTCCCAGTTATCCTCGACAAAGCGGATGTCATGATCCTGGAGCTTGAGCCCCAGGAACTCGAGGGACTTGAGGTAGAGATCCTGGATGTTGTCGGGCGAAGGTTTGATCAGCACCTGAAACTGATAATAAGCCCCCAGACGGTTGGGGTTCTCCCCGTAGCGTCCGTCGGTAGGACGGCGGCTGGGAGCCACGTAGGCGGTGGCCCAGGGAGTGGAGTCCAGCGAGCGCAGCAGCGTCGCGGGGTGAAAGGTTCCCGCCCCGGCGGGCAGGTCGTAGGGCTGGACAATGGTGCAGCCCTGGGCCGCCCAGTATTGCTGCAGTTTCAGAAGGAGGTCGGAGAAGGTGATGGCGTTTTGATTCATAACTATGCGATTCCTAAAAGTTTGTCGATTTTGGCCTGGTCGAACCCACAGATCCACTGACTGCCGATGAGCACCACCGGTACCCCGCGGCAGCCGTGGCGTTCACAATCCTTGGCCGCCTTGCGGTCCTTGGTGATGTCGATCTCCTTGAAACGGATCTTGTGCTTGCGGAAATGGTTCTTGGCCCGTGTACACCAGATACAGCTGGGCGAGGTGAACAGCACGACGGTTTTGGTCTGTTTTTTCTTCTCTTCCATGGTATCCTCCTTTCAGTCGGATAAGTTAATAGTGAATAATTAATAATGAATAATTTCGGTATGCGTTGCTTTGCAACGCTTTTATTCTTTTGTTAAAAAAGCTTTTCGATAGAAAAGCCTACCT
>JALVUD010000004.1 GCA_027035765.1 Campylobacteraceae bacterium | reverse complement strand
GGGCCGCCGGGTGGGCATAGGGAAGCCAGACATGCAGCGGCACCGCCCCGGCCTTGGAGAGAAAACCCAGAATCAGGAGGAAAAAGAGCAAGGAAGGGTAGGCGAAATGCTCCACCGCCGAACGCATCTGCGCAAAGTCCATCTCCAGATTCCCATCCGTGGCGATGAGGAAAAAGAGCAGCAAAAAGACGAAGCCGAAATGGGTCATGAAAAAGTAGAACCGCGCCGCAGGGATCGTCCCCTCCTCTTCGGGCTCGGTCAGGATCAACTGCCAGCTGGTCAGGCTCATCAGCTCCCAAAAGAGCAGAAAGGTCAGCCCGTTGGCCGCCGTCACCACCCCCAGCATCGAGAGGACGAAGCCCCAGTAGTGGATCCGGTAATGGGCTTTGCGCCCGATATGCGGCAGATAGCCCCGGGAGTAAAAGAGATTGGGGACCACCCCCAGCAGGATCAAAAAGACAAAGAGGATCGACAGGGCATCGAACTGAAACGCAAAAGGCATGAGCGACGACTCCAAAAAGAAAAATCACCCCGTTTCAACCAAACGAGGCGAAGATAACGGCACAACGCAACAATGAAACGTCTTCGGAAAAATGCGCCGGCAGCGCGGCGCGAAAGAGGGCTTGCCCGGCCTTGAGCCGAGTCGGGTAAGTCCTGATTTGGGGCGATTATACTCCGAAAAGCTTATAAACTATTGAGTCCCAAACACCCCATTCATCAGAAATGATAGCTAAGTCCGAGCTGAATTATGTTTTCATGCTGTTTGACTTTTTCATATGTAGCGTAATAGGTTCCCAAATACCATTCTCCATGAAGAAGATCTCCTCGATGATAATGGTTATAGCGATATTGCAATCTCAGATGCAGATTTTTCGAAAGTTTCATTTCCAACCCTGCTCCCAAAGTCCATCCATGAAGAGTTTTTTTATCTTCTGCCGCCCAAAAGCTATCATTGACAGTATTCGGCCAGAAACCCGTGATACGTTGCCATGTCAATCCTCCCAGGACATAAGGCATATAAGTATGATTCAGTATTTTCCCGACACGAGCCAGTACTACTGCTTCCCATCTATATTTGATTTTATAATGGTAATTGGGATCCAAAGTAGGAACTTCATCATCTGCAGATATCCAATTGTACTCTCCTTCCACTCCAATTAACCAGTTTTGGGGAAGCTGCCAATTGTATCCTCCATATAGACCTCCCAAGCCTCCGTTAGGTTTCAAGTGAAAATGATCGTTATAGCCATAACTTGAGCTTACATCCACATCATCTGTCCCACGAATCCATCCTGCTTGTACCCCAACATAAAATCCGCCCCAACTATCTGTAGCTGATAGAGTGGCCGGAGTAATATCCCCACCCGCCATTAGAAGTCCACTCAATCCAATTGCCACTATTCCGGACAGAGCAATTTTTTTCATTTGGCACTCCTTACATTTCTTTTTTTACTATTCTACAACTTTTATTTTTAATTAATATACGTATGTCTAAAAATAGGAGATTCAAATACCGCACACAAAATGGAATGCAAAATCGACTCTACTTCCTCCAATGAAATCACTATTCCCTCGGCGGCCAGAGAAGTAGCAATGACACTCTCGAGATTGCAAGGAGCGACGCGGTTGTGAGCCGCCAGGTCCACGTCGACATTGAGAGCGACGCCGTGCAGACTCACGCCGTTTCGGTAGCGGAAACCAAGGGACGCAATCTTGCGGTTTTCGATGTACCAGCCGGGGCGTTTGGCATCGTAGCGGGCCCGGGGTAGCAGTTCGGCAAAAAGGGCGTCGTAGGAGCGGCGCACTTTCCGGTAAAACAAGGCGGGCTCGGGCGCCTGAAAGCAAATGTAGGCCACCAGCTGTCCCGGAGAGTGGCAGGTGATGGAGCCGCCCCGGTCGGTGGGGATCGTCTCCACCGGCCAGTTACCCGGATCGTCGCTACCGACGGTATAGCAGAGCGGATGGGAGCAAAAGATCAGATGGTTTTGACCGTCGGCAGAGGCTGTGGCGTGGACCTCGTCCATCTTTTCGCGGGCCTCTTCATAGCGGATCAGGCCCCAGCGGTGGAGGATCATAGCCGCAAAAAGGCCTTCTCCAGCGATTCGCTGAATGTCGGGTGGGCCAGGATCGTCCGTTTGGCCGTCGCGGCGTCCATTTCGCCGGCCAAGGCCATGGCGACGATACCGATGAGCTCCTCGGCGTTCGGGGCGAAGATCTCGCCGCCGAGGATGAACCCTTCCGCGTCGTCGTAGACGATCATCATCCCGTCGGCGCCGTCGTGGGTGACCGCGAAGGGGAGTCCGTTCAGCGGCACGACGCTTTCACTGTACTCCATTCCGCTTCTTTCTAACTCCGCTTTGCTTTTGCCGACGACGGCGTAGGAGCACGGCAGGGTGTGGATGAATTTGACCACCTGCTCGAGATCGATCGTTTCGGGCTTTTTGCCCAGAATCCGGCGCACTACGTAGAGCACTTCGGCCCGGGCGGCGTGGGCCAGCTGGAGCTTGCCGTTGCAGTCGCCGATGGCGTAGTGATCTTTCAATGTCGTCTCGAAGTGTTCGTCGGTGACGATCCCTTTTTTGCCGATTTCGATCTCGGGGGTCTCTACGGCGTCGGTGACCGCGCGGCGTCCCGTGGCCACCAGAAGCGTCGGGACGTAGTGCTCCGAATCGTCGGTATAGACGATGTGCACGCCCCGTTTCGTGGTTTTTGCACTGCGGATTTCCTTATTGGGCGTTAGGGCGACCCCCAGAGACTCCATCTGTTTCATCAGGTTTTGGGAGATCGTCGGATGGGCGTTGCGCAGCAGCGTCTCATGCCGCCAGATCAGCTCGGTCTCCACCCCGGCGCTCGCGAAGAAGCTCGCCATCTCCAGCCCGATGGCTCCGTCGCCGTAGACGGCGATCTTTTTGGGCAACGCCTTCAGATTGAGCACTTCGTCGCTGGTGATCACTCCCTTGCCGTCATACTCGATCCCTTCGGGGATGAAGGGGCGCGAACCGGTGCCGAGGATCACGTATCGTCCCGTCATTTTCCGCCCGTCCACTTCGACGGTATGGGAGGCGACGAGTTTCCCCTCCCCCTTGACGATATCGACCTTGGCGCACTGTTTGGTGATGGCCGCCGTCGCCCGCGCCAGCAGCGCCTCTTTTTCGTCGTCGAGTTTTGCCATATCCAGCGCGACGCTACCGATGAAATGTCTCTTTTTCGCCTTGCGGACCGTCTCGGCGGCCTCCAGGTACATCTTGGAGGGGATGCAGCCGTTGTGGAGGCAAGTGCCCCCCAGATGCTCGGGGTTCTTCTCCACCAGAGCACACTTTAGCCCCGCTTTGGAGGCTACCACGGCCCCGGCGTAGTTGAGTCCGCCGCCGAGGAAAAGGATGTCGTAGTCATAGTCCATCGAATAGTCCTTTTTGTATACCGAATGATCTCTCTGTTCCCCAATGACCAATGGCCAATGACCGCATTATTCCGCCAGCGCCGCCATCGCCTTGACCAGGGCGCTGGGGTGGTGGGCTCCGATGTAGACCGGGGGCGGGGTTTTGCCGCAATCGAAGAGCCCGTAGACCGCCTCCATCGCCGTGCGGACCGAATACTCCACCGTGAAGACGCAGTCATCCTCCACCTCCGCAAACTGTCCCAGGAAGGCGAAGTTTTCACTCCCCTTGGGCAGCACCCGGGGACGGTCTCCGGTTGATCGGGGCATGAAGAGGCTGTCGATGAAGGGCATGGCAACCGGGATGGCGTTGACGAGGCGGTCGCTTTGCACGATCGGCTCCATGAGCTCCTCGATCCCCAGGTGGTACCAGAGCTCCTCGAGGATCTCCCGCCCGGTGCACTCGCTCATGGGTTTTTTGACTTTGTTTCCGATCCGATCGGGGTAGAGGCCGTAGCCCCAGAAGACCGTCGTATCCTTGGGCTGGTTGGGGAAATGGGGCTGCCGGGCGATGACGATCGACATGAGCCAGTTGGACTCGGTCATCGTCACCAGGCCGCCCGTTCCGTGGGTGTTTCCGGTGAAATCCTCCATATAGTCTAGGAAGGTCCAGTCCCGCATCGTGACGGTAAAGGAGTACCATTTGCTCCGATCCACGTCCCCGCAGAAGACCTCCGGGTTTCCGAAGGAGGGATCCTTGGCGGCGACTTTCCGCCAGAGCTGCCAGGCGCCTGCATCCTCCACCCCTTTGAGGACGGGGGCATGATCCAGGTCCCCTTCGTCGGCGGCGTCGACGATGGAGCCGTTGGTGAGGAAGCAGTAGGCGTGCTCCTCCAGAGAGACGGTCCGCTCCGTGCCGTCGCGTTCGCGTACCCGCAGCTGGGTCGCCCGTTTCCCCTCGCCTTCGGAGGCGAATTCGATGTCCAGTACCTGGGTGTCGAGGGCGAAGCGGACCCCCCGTTCCTCCAGGAGGCGCTGCAGAGGAAGGACCACCGAGTGGTACTGGTTGTATTTGGTCCGCAAAATCCCCTCCAGATGCTTCATCCCCGGCATCAGGTGCATGAAGCGCAGCATATAGCGGCGCATCTCCATCAGGGAACTCCACTTCTGGAAAGCGAACATCGAGGTAAAGAGGAGCCAGAAGTTGCTATGGAAGAACTCCCCGGTGAACCACTCCTCGATTTTGAGCCCGTCCAGGCGGCTCTCGGGGGTGAACAGAAGCCGGCTCATGAGGAGCTGGTCTTTGGTGCCTACTCCGTAGGAGCTCAGATCGACCTTTTTGCCGTTGCGCAGCAGCCTCGCCTGGGCGTGGGAGACGAAGCGGCTGTTGAACTCCTTGGACTCCTCGGTGACGCTCACCTCGGGATCTTCGAGGGAGGGGACGTTGTCCAGGAGACTCCAGTAGCAGCGGTAGTGCTCCTCGTGCATCCGGCCGCCACGGATCAAAAAGCCGCGCTCGGGATCTCCCGATCCGTCCAGAGCCCCTCCCGTGACGTCGCGCTGTTCGTAGATCGTGATCTTCTCAGGTGTCACCCCGGCGTCTTCGATCAGGTAATAGGCTGCCGCCAGGGAGGCGATCCCGCTGCCGATCAGATGGACTTCGGTCTCTTCGGTCGCTTTGGTTTTTTTGTGGTGGTGCATGGGGGCTCCTCTCTTTTGGTTTAACGGATCAATACCGAGAGCTTGCGCTGAACCTCCTGAAATGTCGCTTCGTCGATCCGGCAGATCAATTCGGCGTTGCGGACCGTGAAATCGAGACTTTTGACCTGATCGGCAAGGATGACGCCGTGGATGGGCAAAGCGGGGTCGAGGTTCACTTCAAATGGGTAGCCTTTGACTTTGGAGGTGATCGGTACTGCGATGCACAATGAAGTTTTTTCGTTGTAGGGTTTGGGGGAGAGGATCAAAGCGGGGCGGCGACCTCTTTGTTCGTGTCCGGCCTGGGGATTGAAATCGATCCAGACGAGATCCCCCCGATCCGGGACGTAGCCCTTACCAGATTTCATGGCCTACCGCTTCGCCCGTCTCGACCTCCCGATGGAGGTTTTCCGGGGTGATTTTCGCCAGCAGTTGCGACAAATCCTCTTCCCTTTGCGGGGTCAGGATCAGTTTCCCCTCTTCGATTTGCACTTCGAGTTTAGTATCGTCCTTGACCGCCAGGGATTTGGCGATATCTTTGGGCAGACGGATGGCCAGAGAGTTGCCCCATTTTTTAATCGCTATCGTCATCGCACCCCTCCAATCAGTATATACATAATGATACTCTTCGAACCTGTTTTTGTCAAGCCTTGAAAAAGGCCTTCTCTGTGGCCAGCTCCTTGAGGGTCTGCATGAACTGCGCCCCCTGTAGACCGTTGACGATCCGGTGATCGAGGGTGAGGGTGACGGAGATTTTGCCTTCGATCTCGCTGCCGATGGCGGCGATGCCGCAATCGGCGCCGTTGATCATGGCGTCGAAGCGTTCGATGCCGGTCATCCCCAGATTGCTGATGCCGAAGGTCGAGCCTTTCAGATCCTCGGGGGTGACGCGGCCCGATCGGACCTTCTCTTTCATGGTCGCCAGCTCGTCGGCGATCCGGTCGACGCTTTTGCGGTTGAGGTGCCGAAAGACCGGCATATAGAGCGCTTCGCCGTCGGCCATGGCCAGGGCGATCGAGGCGTTGGGCCACAGCTGCATGGCGTTGCCGCTAAGGGTCTTGCGGAAATCTTCGTGACGCATCATCGCCTCGGCGAAGAGTTTGAGCAGCCAGACGGTGAGGGTGTAGCGTTCGCTCTCGTGGGCTTTGAGCAGTGTCGCGTCGATGGCGTCGTAGATATGGTAGACCGGTTTTTGTTGTGCCTGAGTCACCGTGGCGATGATCGCCTTGCGCATGGGGCTGAGCGGTTCGGGTTTGGGGATCTCGTGCTCGGCGATATAGGCGCGGATCTCCTTTTCGCTGTGCTTTTTGCCCAACGGGAAGAGTTCGGGAGAGAGCCCGTATTCGTGCAGGAGCTTCAAGGCTTTGGCCGTGAAATAGCGGCGGTAGTAATATTTTTTAATATCTGCCTCGTGGGCCGGCATGGGGAGTTTGCCCTCTTCTTGAAGCGCTTCGATGTCGAGGCCGTATTTGGCTGCCAGAGCGCGAGCTTTGGGCGAAGCGGATCCGGCTACGCCGGGATGTTGGATGTTGGATTTTGTCCTCGTTCCTGCGGGGTTGTCGCTTCGCTCGGACGGATTTTGGATTGGGGGTGGGGTTTCGTTGAGGCCGAGGATTTGGTCGAGGATGGAGGTTTCGTCGTTTGTCGTTTGAATGGCGCGCTGCGCCTCTTTGTCGTTTGATTTTTTGCTTTTTACAGATTTTTCTTTCGGTTCCTCATTCCTCGTTCCTAATTCCTCATTCGGAGCCCCAGGCTTCTCCTTCGGTTCCTCATTCCTCATTCCTCGTTCCTCATTCGAAGCCGCAGGCTTCGCCCGCTCCTCACTCCTAACTCCTAACTTCTCACTTGTGATTGAGCCTGTTGGCTCAATCACAGCAATCACCGTCCCCACGGGCACGCTCTGGCCCTCCTGGACCTTCAGCTCTTTGACGGTTCCTTCCTTGAAGCTCTGCACCTCCATGATCGCTTTGTCGCTTTCGACTTCGGCGATGGTGTCCCCGACCTTCACATGGTCGCCGGGTTTGACCTTCCAGCTGATGAGCTTGCCCTCCTCCATCGAATCGGAGAGCTGGGGCATGACGATCTCATAGGCCATTGTTTGCCCCCCATTCGATGATCTTCGCCACGATCTTGTCGGGCGTGGGGATGGAGGCGAGCTCCAGTTTGCGGTTGTAGGGGATGGGGACGTTTTCGCCGGCGATGCGCAGCGGGGCGGCGTCGAGGGCATAAAAGAGGCTCTCGGCGGCCCAGCTGACGACCTGGGCGCCGTAGCCGCCCATTTTGTGATCCTCTTCCACGACGACCAGGCGACCGGTCTTTTCGATGGAGGCCTTCAGGGTCTCGGTGTCGATGGGGTTGAGGGACTGCAGGTCGATCACTTCGCAGCTTTTGCCGGTCTGCTTCTCGATCTCGGGAACCGCCGCTATCACGTCGTCGACCATCTTGAGGTAACTGACGATCGTGAGGTCCTTGCCTTCTTTGACGATCCGGGCTTTGAAGGGATCCACCTCGGCATCCAGATCGACCTCCCCTTTTTTGTTGTAAAGCAGTTCATGCTCGATAAACACCACCGGATCGTCCATCAGAATCGCCTTTTTGAGGGCATGGTAGGCGTAGTTGACATCCCCGGCGGCAAAAACCCGGATGCCGGGGACGGCACTGAGCATCTGTTCGTAGCTCTCGCTGTGCTGGGCCGCCAGCTGCTTGCTCACCCCCTGGGGGAAACGGACTACCATCGGCAGGGTGATCTTGCCCGCACTCATATAGCGGTACTTGCTCATATGGTTGATGATCTGGTCGAAGGCCAGGAGGCTGAAGTTGGCCGTCATGATCTCGGCGATGGGGCGCAGGCCCCCGATAGCCATCCCAACGGCATTCCCCACGATGGAGAGTTCGGCAATGGGAGTGTCGATGAGGCGCTTTTCGCCGTATTTGCTCACCAGCCCTTCACTGACACGGTAGCTGCCGCCGTAGAGCCCTACATCCTCACCCAGCATCACCACATTGGGATCGGCCGCCATACACTCGTCAATCGCCCGGTTCAGGGCTTCGCGATAGAGCATCTCAATCATGGGCCACCTCCTCCACAAAAACATGCTCAAAAAGCTCCGCAACCACCGGCTCGGGGCTTTTGGAAGCATATTCCACCGCCTCGTCCACCGCTGCCTGGGCCTTTTGATCCAGCGCCTCGATCTGCGCTTCACTCATGCCATAACGCTCTTTGAGAAGTGCCTGCATCCGGGCGATCGGATCGCGCCGCTTCCAGATCTCCATCTCCTCGGGGCTGCGGTAGGTCCCCGGATCGCTCATGGAGTGCCCCTCCCACCGGTAGGTGAAGGCTTCGATGAAAATGGGGCCGTGGCTCTTCTGGATGTAGGCCTGGGCCTCCTTGACCGCTTCGTAGACCGCCACGGCGTCGTTGCCGTCGACCTCCATCGTGGGCATGTAGGGCTCGGCCTTTTTGGCCTGTTCCAGAAAGGGGGCCACCCGGGTGATCTCGGTGCCGATGGCGTAGCGGTTGTTTTCGCAGAGAAAGAGGATCGGCAGTTTCCAGGCGCTGGAAATATTGAGCGACTCGAAAAAAGCGCCTCCGTTGGTCGCCCCGTCGCCGAAAACCGCCATGACCCCGTGTTCGCTCTCCTGGAATTTCCGGGCATAGGCGCACCCCACGGCGTTGGGGAGATGGCCGCCCACGATGGCGTCTCCGCCGTAGAAAAAGTGGGTCGGATCGAAGAGGTGCATCGACCCGCCCCGCCCTTCGCTCACTCCGGTTTTCTTACCGAACAGTTCCGCCATCACCGCCTTGGGCTCGATGCCTCTGGCGATCGCCATGATGTGCTCCCGGTAGGTGGTGAAGACGTCGCCGTGGTCGAAAGCCTTCATCGCCGCAACGCTCAGGGCCTCCTGACCGATATCGAGATGAAGAAATCCTGAAATCTCGCCGGTCATATAGTGCTCTTTGGCGGCGTATTCGAACTTCCGCCCCAGGACCATCGTGTAGTAGATCTCTTCGGCTGTCAGTTTGTCCATTGTTTTGCTCCTTGTGTCGCGGTCATTTGTGGTCATTTATAGTCATTTTGCACGCATAGCGTGCAGTCATTTGAGGGAATATTTGAAATGTTCTCCTTAATGACTACAAATGACTGGGCGTTAGCCCAAAATGACCATAAATGACCTTAAGCATTAAATTCATCCAGCGCCTCGATCACCGGCGTCATATACATCAGGGCCGGCCCGCCGTGCATCAGCACCGCCTGCATCGCTGCGTCGATGATCTCGGCCCGGGTGGCGCCGGCATCCAGGGCCCCTTTGGTATGCAGGGCGATGCACCATTCGCACTGGGCCGCCACCGCCAGCCCCACATTGACCAGCTCTTTGGATTTGGCATCCATGGCGCCGGGTTTCTCCACCGCCTCCATGAAGGTGTGGAAGGCTCCAATCGCTTCGGGGGCCTCTTTCTGCAGGTCTCCGATGAGCCGTTTGATCTCTTCGAGTTTCTCGGTATATCGTCCCATCACTTCCTCCTTATATCGGACTTTCCTCAATGATAACTCTCCAATCTTTCCGTGTCAAGCCAACACCTTCTTCTCCTGCATCTGAAGCGTTTCATCGAACCGGTAGAGAATCGGTATTCCCGTGGGAATCTCCACCTTGACGATCGCTTCGGGGCTGAGATTTTCGATGGCCATAGTCAGTGCCCGCAGAGAGTTGCCGTGGGCGCTGACCAGTACCGTTTTGCCCCGTGCAAGCTCCGGGGCGATCGCTTCGTAGAAATAATTGAGCGTCCGGCGCCGGGTATCTTTGAGCGATTCGCTGCGGGGAAGTTCGTTCGGATCAATAAGGCGGAATTTGGGATCGTTCTGCGGCAGGCGGGGATCGCCGTCGGGCAAAGGGGGCGGCGGGGTATCGTAGCCTCGGCGTACCGCGACAAAAGCCTCCTGGCCCACTTCCGCTTTGACCTCATCCTTGTTGCGCTGCTGCCAGGCCCCGTAGTGGCGTTCGTTGAGTTTCCAGCTCTTCCGGCAGTCGATCTGCTCCCAATCCATCTCCCGCAGCGCCAGCTGGGCGGTATGGATCGCCCGTTTGAGCCAGGAGGTGAAGCAGAGATCGGGCAAAAGGCTGTTTGCGCTGAGGATCTGCCCGGCCCGTTTCGCCTCGGCGATCCCTTCGTCGCTCAGCTCCACATCGGTCCAGCCGGTGAAGATGTTTTGCTTGTTGTAGACGCTCTGTCCGTGTCGAAGTAGAATCAGTGTTCCCATGTCGTTACCTCTTTTGAAATCGGCAGATAGAATTTGCCCAGATACTCCTGCATCATCCTGCGGCTTCCAAAGTGCGGGGCCACACTGCGGATCGACTCCCGCATTCGGGCGATCCAGCCGGCGGGGCGCTTGTGCTCGTCCAGCGTATAGTAGAGGGGGACGATCTCTTTCTCCAGGAGCGTATAGAGGGCTTCGGCGTCTTTGGCGTCGTCGGAGCTCTCCCCGCCGATGGCCCAGCCGTTGTGACCGTTGTACCCCTCGGGCCACCAGCCGTCCAGCGTCGAACAGTGGAGCGTCCCGTTGATCGCCGCCTTCATCCCGCTGGTACCGCAGGCCTCCATGGGAATCTGGGGGTTGTTGAGCCAGACGTCGCAGCCGCGGACCAGATATTTGGCCGTTCCTTCGCCGTAATCTTCGACGAAGGCGATCCGTCCCCGGAAACGGCGATCCTGGGCGGTTCGGAAAATCCGCTGCAGAATCTCCTTGCCCGGTTGATCCGCCGGATGGGCCTTGCCGGCAAAGACGATCTGCACCGGCCGGGAGAAGTTGTTGATGATCTTCTCCAGACGGTCCAGATCGTGCAGGATCAGATCGGGGCGTTTGTAGGCGGTCATACGCCGGGCGAAACCGATCGTCAAAACATCGGGATCCAGCATCACCCCCTCGGCCATCGCCACCACCGGATCGATATGTTCGTCGGACCACTTGCGCCGCACCCGTTCCCGGATGAAGTTGACCATCCGCACCTTGTAGACATAATGGAGCTGCCAGATCTCCTCGTCTTCCATCTCGTCGATCCGGGACCAGAGATCGGGGTCGGCCTGGAGAGCCAGCCAGTTTTCCCCCAGGATGCCGTCGATCGATTCGCGCAGTTCGTCCCCCAGCCAGGTGGGCAGATGCACGCCGTTGGTAATCCCGACGATGGGGGTTTTGTTTTCCGGCTCCTGGGCGAAGAGGCTCTTCCAGATTTCCCGCGTCACCTGGGCGTGCTTTTGGCTCACAGCGTTGCGTTGGACACAGAGTTTGAACCCAAGGACCGTCATATTGAAACCCGCCTGCGGAGCATCGGGATTCAGCCCAAAGCTCATAAAACGCTCTTTGTCCATTCCCAGACGCTGCCAATAGTCGGAAAAGTAGTGGCTCATCATATCGAAGCTGTAGACATCCGTCGCCGCCTGAAGGGGAGTGTGGGTTGTAAAGATTGAAGTTTTTCGCACCCGATCGATGGCGTCGTCGAGGGAGAGTTTGTCGTTCTCCACACAGGAGCGGACCCGTTCAAAAAGGGCAAAGGCCGGATGCCCCTCGTTCAGATGCAGGATCGAATACTCGATCCCCAGCAGTTCCAGCGCCCGATAGCCGCCGATCCCCAGGACGATCTGCTGACGGAGTCGCTGATTGGGGTCCGGAACGTAGAGGTGGGACGAGATCTGCCGATCCCAGGGGTCGTTCTGTTCGATGTCTGTATCCAGCAGATAGAGAGGGACACGCCCGACATTGATTTTCCAGAGAGAGGCGTAGACCGGGGGATCGATGAAAGGGACCTGAAAGGTCAGATGTCCCCCTTTCTCATCCAGAACCCGTTCGATGGGGGCCGTATCTTTGTCGATGGTCTCGTTGGCCCCTTTCTGCCATCCGTCGGTACCGATCACCTGACGCACATAGCCCTCGGGATACATGAAGCCCACGCCCACCATCGGCAGTCCCATGTCGCTGGCCTCTTTGAGAATATCCCCGGCCAGAAAACCGAGCCCTCCCGAATAGATGGGCACCGAATGGTGCAGGCCGAATTCGGCGCAGAAGTAGGCGATGGGTAGCGGCTCCTCTTCACTATAGATTGTCTTATCCTCCATGTATTGGCGGAAAAGCGCCGTGACATAGCGATATTCCCGAAGAAAACGCTCCTCCTTCATCAGAGCCTGCAGCTCCTCGGAAGGAATCATCTTCAGCAGTCTGATGGGGTTGTGCCCTGACTCTTTCCAGAGATAGGGATTGATGAGGCGAAAGAGATTTTTGCCCCGGGGGTTCCAGGTCCACCAGAGATTGAGCGCGATCTCCCCCAGCGTTTCCAGTCCCTCGGGAAGCTGCGGCAGAGCGAAGTTGGCTGACGGGTCTTGTCGGATCATGGGTTTCCTCCTCAGCTCGATGCTTTATCTTAACCTATATTTCTAAACGATAATTTGATTTTGGGCAATCGAATCGTTACCCTTCCTGTGTATAATGATTGGTACTGGCATTGAATGAGAGTGAACATTAGGAAAGGGGGAGATACTATGATAAAAGTGACATCGAAAAGCGTCATTTTCATGCTGGAAAGCGACGCCGACGAGCTTTGGATCAAAGGAAGCTGGAACGACTGGCAGCCCGAAGCGATGAAGCGGGACGAAAAGACGGGGCTCTTTCGCAAAACCAAACGGCTCAAACCGGGACGCTACGAGTTCGGCTATCTCACCGGTGACGGTGACTGGCTGTGTGACGAAACTCTGCCGACGGTCCCCTCCCCCTTCGGCAGCGAAAACTCTCTCCTGGAGGTGCAGCCGTGAACAAGGTCAAAGCGGTCCTGATGGCCGGCGGTTTCGGCACGCGCATCCAGCCCCTCACCCACTCGATCCCCAAACCGATGCTGCCGGTCATGGATGTCCCGATGATGGAAAACGTCCTCAAGCAACTGGTGGGCGCCGGAATCGAGGAGGTGGTGATTCTGCTCTACTTCAAACCCGAGGTGATCACCGACCACTTCAAAGACGGCAGTGACTGGGGGGTGAAACTCCACTATGTCCTCCCCGATGCCGATTACGGCACTGCCGGGGCTGTAGGCTTCGCCCGGGAGCATCTCGATACCACCTTTATGATCGTCAGCGGGGATCTGGTGACCGATTTCGACTTCCTCAAGATCCTGGCCCACCACCAAAAGACCCGATCGAAACTTACCATCACCCTCACCTCCGTTGAGAATCCCCTCGAATTCGGGGTGGTAATCGTCAACGAAGAGGGGATCATCGAAAAATTCCTCGAAAAGCCCAGTTGGGGCGAAGTCTTCAGCGATACCATCAACACCGGCATCTATGTCATCGAACCGGAGATCCTGGAGTTTATCCCGAGGGCGGAGCCTTTCGATTTCGCCAAGGAACTCTTCCCGCTGCTGATGCGTGAGGGGATCACCCTGCGGGGCTACACCGCCCGGGGCTACTGGCGGGATGTGGGCAACCCCGACAGCTACCGGGAAGTCCACCGCGACTGCTTCATGCAGCGGGTGTCTTTCGAGATCCCGGGGCGTCGGATCGACTACCCCGAGGGGACCCTCTGGCTGCAGGGAGATGCCGAGATCGACCCCAGCGTGGAGATCATCGATACCGTGGTTTTGGGCAACAATGTCCGTCTGGGTAAAAACTGCCGCCTCCACAACGTGGCCATCGGCGACAATGTCACCATCGGCACGGAGACCCGCCTGCGCAATTCGGTGCTCTGGCACGACATTGAGATGGGACGGAAGTGTTTCTTCGACAACGCCGTCATCTGCAACGACAACCGTATCGGCGATATGGTCACGGCCAAAGCGGGCCTTGTGCTGGCCGAGGGGTGCCAGGTCGGAAAACTGGTCAACTTCGACCAGGACGTCACCATCTGGCCCGACAAAGAGATCGAACCCGCCGCCATCGTCTCCAACAACGTGGTCTGGGGGACCAAATACAAAAACGCCATTTTCCGCGAGGGTGTCATCAGTGGCAAGGCCAATATCGAGATCGGCTGCGAAATGTCCTGCAAGATCGCCGAAGCCTTCGCCGCACTGCTGCCGCCCGGCAGCACCATCGCCATCGGCCGGGATTTCGAAGACTCTCCCCGAATGCTCAAACGGGCCTTCGACGGGGGAATCCTCGCCAGCGGGGTCAATATCGTGGATCTGCATGAGATTCCTCCTTCGGTGCTGCGTTTCAACATCCAGCACGACGAAACGCTCAACGGCGGAGCCTACTTCCGCAAAAGCCTCCACGATCCTGCCAGCGTGGAGATCACCCTCTACAACGACGAGGGCCTGCGCCTGGACAACGCCACGGCCAAAAAGATCGAAAAGAACTACTTCAAAGAGAACTTCCGCAAAGTCGACTACAAGAAAATGGGCCGGCTGCAGGACTCTCCCGAGCTTCAGCAGCAAGCCTATCGTCGCTACAAAGAGAAGATCGAAGCGCTCATCGATCACCACATTATCCGGGGGCAGGAGTTCAGAGTCGCCATCGACCTGCTTTTCGGCATCACCAAAGACATTTTTCCCCGGATCCTCTCCGAAACCCAGATCGAGAACATCCTTCTCAATGCCTATTACGACCGTCTGCGGATCGAGACCATCACCCATTACATCAACGAATCCAAAAAGGAACTCTCCAAAATCATGCCGGCTCTGGAGTTTCAGATGGGTGCCGTCATCTACCCCCACGGACAGCGCCTGACCCTGGTCGGAGACGACGGGTCGGTCTTCGACCGGGTCGATGCGTTGATTGCGGTGCTGCGCCTGATGGATATGGAAGCTGAGGTCGAGGGCAGAACCTACCGGGTCTTCCTCCCCAGCTGGGCGCCGGATCGGATGGACGGCGATTTCGGCCATCTGGAGATCCGTCGGGGACAGTATCAGGATTTCAGTCGAAACGACTATGCCAATGTCGATCTCATCGCTACTATCGACGGCAATTTCGCTTTCACAGAATTCGCCTACCATCGGGACGCCCTCTTTGCCACCCTCAAGATCATGGAGATGCTCTCACGTCACGGCATCGCCCTCTCGCAGATCGAAAAGGAGATTCGGCACTTCTTCTATCAGCGCTGCAAAATCCCCTGCCCTCAGAGCAAAAAGGGCAGGATGATGCGCAAGTTTCTTGAGTATGCCAAGGACAAGCACCACTCCAGCCTCGACGGGGTCAGAATCTGGGAGAACGCCAACGACTGGGTTCTAATGATCCCCGATCAATACAGCGAGGATCTGAACCTCTACATCCAGGCAGACGACCGGGCGGAGGGGATGCGAATACACGACAAATATCGCGGGTTGATCGAAACGTGGCTCAACGAGTGAAAGTCATCCTGCTTTGGCATATGCACCAGCCCGACTACCGGGACGAGACGGGGCGTTTTCTGATGCCCTGGGTCTTTTTGCACGCGATCAAAGACTACTACGATATGCCCTGGATTCTCTCCGGGAGCCGGGCCAAAGCCACGTTCAACCTCACCCCCGTTCTCATCGAGCAACTGGAAGCCTACATCGACAAGGGGGGTGAGTGCGACTGTTTTTTGCAACTCTGGTCCAAAGATCCCGCCTCTCTCGAGCCCAAGGAAAGGGAAGATCTCCTCCATATCATCCGCTCAGCCCAGTTTCAGACGATGGTGCAGCCCATTCCCCGCTTTGCGGAGCTCTATCATCTGGAAAGCCACAGCGACGCGGAGCTGATCGATCTGGAGATCTGCTTCCTGCTGGCCTGGTGCGGTTCCTGGCTGCGCGCTCATGACGAAACGGTCAAAACCCTGCTGGGCAAAGGGCGCGGCTACGACGCGGAGGACAAAACGAAGCTGCTCAAAACCCTCTTCGGCTTTCTTCCCAAAATCCTCCCCTTTTATGCCGAACTCCAAAAGCAGGGGCGAATCTCCGTCTCCACCACCCCCTACTCCCATCCCATCCTCCCTCTGCTCATCGACATCCGGACCGCCAAAGCCGCCGATCCCTCCACTGCCCTACCTGCCGACGGCTTCAGCCTGGAGAAGGATGCCGGGCTCCATATCCAAAAGGCCCGGGCGATCTATCGGCGCCACTTCGGCAAGGATCCCGCGGGAATGTGGCCGGCGGAAGGGGCGGTGGATCCAAGCAGCGCCGAGCTCTTTCGCCAGGCCGGAGTGCAGTGGATCGCTACCGACGAGGCAATTTTGGCTCGAAGCGGCGGCGGCGACCCCTATGCCCCCTACGACTATCAGGGCATTCGGATCTTTTTCCGGGACCACACCCTCAGCGATCTCATCGGATTCAGCTACCGCAACCTCCCCGCCGACGCGGCGGTGGAGGATTTCCGCAAACGGCTGGAGGGCAAAAACGGCACCCTCTTCGTGATCCTCGACGGCGAAAACGCCTGGGAGTACTACCCCGAAAACGGGCGACCGTTTCTCAAGGGCTTCTACCGGATGCTGGAATCCTTCGAGACCCTCACCTGCGACGAAGCGACCAAACTTCCCGCCCGCGCTCTCGACAACCTTGCCCCCGGCTCCTGGATCGACGGCAATTTCCGCACCTGGATCGGCGACGAAGAGAAAAACCGGGCCTGGGAGCTGCTCTTTCAGACCCGTCTGGATGTCAAGCACCATGGGAGGGAGGAGGACGAGGTGATCCGGGCCGAGTTTCTGGCGGCGGAGGCCTCCGACTGGTTCTGGTGGTACGGGGAGGGGCACTACACCGAGTTCGCCCGGGAGTTCGACCGCCTCTACCGGGAGCATCTGATCCGCATCTACGAACGCCTGCATCTGCCTGTCCCGCCCGATCTGCGGATCCCCATCGTCGGCGCCCACCAAATCCACGCCCTGGTCAACGAACCCAAAGCGCCCATCCATCCCGTCATCGACGGGCGGATCACCTCCTTTTTCGAATGGCTGGGCAGCGGCGTCATCGACGAACGGGGCGGCGGGGGTGCGATGCAGTATACTTCCACCCCCGTGGAGCGGATCTACTGGGGGTGTGACGAAGCGGCGTTCTACTTCCGCCTCGACTCCCCCCGGGCAGCCGATCTGACGGTGCGGATCTTCTTTGACGAGGAGGAGGTGACTCCCCGGCAGATCGCCCAGGACGAGATCGTGGAGATCGCGGTGGCGAAATCTTCGCTCAAAAAAGAGCAAGCCGAAGTGCGCTTCGAAATCGCCCTCGACGGAGAAAATGTCGCGGTCCTTCCCGGCGTGGGACGCCTCTTCATCTCCCGGGAACCGGACTATGCCGGCAATTGGTTCGTATAGGAATGAATATGAGTGATATATTTACAAATATTAACAGTTGTGATGAATGTTGTATCACCACTTCCGTCATCCTGAACTCGATTCAGGATCCAGGTTCCAAAGGGTATTCAAGGCCCTGGACCCCGGATCCAGTCCGGGGTGACGAATTTCGTTCAATCATCGGAGCATCCCAATGACGCGCCTCCTTTTCGGCCTCCATATGCACCAGCCCGTGGAGAACCTGGACGAGGCGGTGGAACGGGCCGTCGGTGAATGCTATGCGCCCCTGTTTGCAACCCTCGTGAAGTATCCAGACTTCCGCTTCAGCCTCCACTGCAGCGGCTGGCTTCTGGAGAAGATCCGCACCGATTTTCCCGAAGTCTGGAGCGATCTGCAGCGCCTCAACGCCGCCGGGAGCATCGAGTGGTTCACCGCCGGCTACTACGAACCGATCCTGGCCTCCATCCCCTCCGCCGACCGCCGAGCCCAGATCGACCGACTCTCCGAGACCCTCGCCCGCCATTTCTCACAGCGTCCCCGGGGGCTCTGGCTGACCGAACGGGTCTGGGAAAACGGCCTGGTGGAGGATCTCCACGCCGCAGGGATCGACTATCTGGTCGTAGACGACTACCACTTCCTGGCGGCGGGCTTCGATCCCGAAGAACTGGAGGGCTATTTCCTCACCGAAGAGGGGGGAATTCCCCTCGCCCTCTTTCCCATCTCCAAGGCTCTGCGCTACGCCCTGCCTTTCCACGAGGTCTACGCGGCCCTTCAGGCGGTGAAGGAGCAGGAGTTCGCCGTGATTTTCGACGACGCGGAGAAGTTCGGCCTCTGGCCCGAAACCCACAGCTGGGTCTACGACAAAGGGTGGCTGCGCCGTTTCGTAGAGGGGATCCTCGAGGATCCGGACATCGAGACGATCCACTACGCCGACGCGCTGGAGGATCGCCCCAGGGGGCTGGCCTACCTCCCCAACGTCTCCTACTACGAGATGGGGGAGTGGAGCCTCAGAGCACGCGACGCCCTGGAGCTGGAAAAGCTGCGACACCGCTTCGACCCCAGGTATTTCGAAAAGACGGGGATCAAATTCATCCGGGGCGGAATCTGGAAAAACTTCTTCGTCAAATACGAAGAGTCCAACCGCCTCCACAAGCGGATGCTGGAGATGGCCCCACGGCTGGATGAAAACGCCCGGGAGCCGCTGCACCGCCTCCAGACCAACGACGTCTACTGGCACGGAGTCTTCGGGGGCCTCTACCTCCCCAATCTCCGGGACAACGCCTACCGCTATCTGGCCCAGTGCGAACGTGCCCTCCCCGACCGGGAAGAGCGGGTCGCCGACACGGACCTGGACGGCTACCGGGAGAGCCGGGTCCGCACCCCCGGTTTCGTGTGGCGTTTCTACGAGCGCCGCGGCGGTCAGCTCATCGAGCTGCTGGATCTGGAGCGGGAGTTCAACTTCCAAAACACCCTCACCCGCCGCTACGAGGCCTACCACGAAGCGATCCTCCACCCTCCCGCCCCGCAGGAAGAGGAAGCGGACAGAGGGATCCGCACCATCCACACCGAAAAGCGCGCCGCGGACGAGGCGATCCGGCAACAGCTCGCTTTCGACTGGTACCCCCGCAACTCCCTTATCGACCACATCACCGATGAGCATTTCGGTCTGGAGAGCTTCAGCCGCTGCGATTTTCGGGAGTTCGGCGACTTTGCCGATCAACCCTTTGCGATGGAGGGGCCGCTGCACTTTCGCCGCGAAGGGGGGATCTACGACGACGAGAAGAGACCGGCGACGCTGGAGAAACGTTACCGTATCGAAGCAGAGACGCTCCATTTCTCCATCGACCTGCAGACAGCAGCCCGGCGGATCTACCGCTATGTCCTGGAGTTCAACCTTCACTTCGCCCACTACGAGACGCTGCGCATCGAAGGCCGGGCTCTGGGGGAGGGGCTGGAGCATCTGGGCAACGAACTGAGGATCGAGGATCCTTATACCCGTCGGAGCCTCCGTTTCCTTTTCGATCGGCAGATGGAAGCGCTGATGGTGCCGATCCGCACCGTCTCCCAGGACGAGGGGGGCTACAGCCTGACGACCCAGGGGATCGCCCTGGCCTTCCTCACCCCTTTTGAAGGCACTCTCCGGCTGAAAGGATCGCTATGTCTGAGTTGAGATACGATCTGATCCACGACGAATACATCCTCATCGCCCCCGAACGGCTCCACCGCCCCAGGGAGATCCGGGAACAGATCGATCCCGAGGAGCCCAAACGCTGCCCCTTCTGCCCGGGCAACGAATCCCTGGCGCCCGACGAGATCTACGCCATCCGCCAAAAGGGACACTGGCTCACCCGGGTCGTCCCCAATCTCTACAAGGCGGTGCAGATCGAAACCCCCTTTGATTCCCACCGGGAGGGGGTCAACGAGGTCTGGGGCGGATTCGGCGCTCACGAGATCGTCATCGACACCCCCCGTCACGACGCCAGGCTGGCGACGATGACACCCCGGGAGATTTTCCTCTGGCTGCAGACCCTGCGGGAGCGGGTGACCGATCTGCGCCGGGACCGGCGGCTGATCCAGATCGAGTGTTTCAAAAACCAAGGCGCCGCCGCGGGAGCCACCCAGCCCCATCCCCACACCCAGCTGCTGGCCCTGCCGGTGATGAGCAAAGCCCGCAAAGCCGCTTTCGTCCATGCCCACCGATACTGGCAGGAGCACGGGCGGAGCCTTTTTGCGGATATCATCGACTACGAACGGGAGAGCAAGGATCGCCTGCTGCGGGAGACGGAGCACTTTTTCGCCTACTGCCCCTACGCCTCCGCTTTTCCCTTCGAGACCCTGATTCTCGCCAAAGGGGCCGCCAATCTCACCGATCTGGAGGATCGGGCGCTGCAAGAGCTGGCCGAAACGCTCCGCGAGCTCTTCGTCGCGATGGAGCGTGAGCTGGGGAGTTTCGCCTACAATCTGCTGCTGATGCTCCCACCCGTCAATCCCAACTTTGAAAACGCCCCCTTCTTCGACGATCTGGGCGATTGCTACCGCTTCTACCTCCGGATCACCCCCCGCCTCTACAAACTGGCGGGCTTCGAGCTGATGAGCGGCTCGGCCATCAACCCCGTCACCCCCGAGCTGGCGGCCCGGGTTCTCAGAGGCGATCATGCGTCTGGCCGTTGATCTGGGGGGCACCTGGCTGCGCTGGGAGCTGATTCCCGGCGGCCAAACGGGGCGGGTGGCCACCGCCGGGGTCGATCCCCAGGCCTATCTGCGGGAGCTGATCGACCGCTACGCCGTCAAGGCTGTAGCGATCTCTTTCGCCGGGCAGGTGTACGACAACCGGATCCTCTCGGCCCCCAACATCTCCGCCGGCTTCGATCCGGCCAAACTGGGAATCCCTTACCGGATCGAAAACGATCTCAAATGTGCCGTCCTGGCCGAAGGGCGCGACTGGGGCAGCGGCTCGCTGACGGCCCTCTATTCCGGCACGGGACTGGGCAGTGCCACTCTGGAGCGGGGCGAGCCCATCCGGGGCAGGCGCAACCTGGCCGGAGAGATCGGGCACGTCCCCTTCCGCCGGGCTCCTTTTCGCTGCGGATGCGGCAAGGACAACTGCCTGGAGCTCTACGCTTCGGGCAACGGCATCGCCAAATGGGCCCGCCGTCTGGGCCTGGCCCCCAGCCTCGATGAGCTCGCCATTCGGAAACGCTACGAGGAGGCGCTGCTCTATGCCGCCGCCACGTTGCTGACGCTCTTCAACCCTGAGTTTCTGATTCTCGGCGGCGGAGTGATCACCCATCATCCCGATCTGGTAGAATTAGTCAAAACAGAGCTCCCGACATATGCTCCCCCTTTCGCCCTCGAAGGGGTGCGTATCGAGCGGAGCCGTCTGGAAAACGCCTCCCTGGAGGGGGCCAAAATCCTCCTTGAAAGGCTATAGATGAAGATCCTCTTCAGCGCGTCAGAGATGACCCCCTTTGCCAAAACCGGCGGTCTGGCGGATGTGGCCGCCGCCCTGCCCAAATACCTGGCCCGGCTGGGCCACGAGGTGACCGTGGTGCTGCCCCGCTACTACAGCATCGACCGGGGAGAGCTGGAGTTCGCCTTCGGCAATCTGGGGGTTCCCATGGGGCCGCTGGGGACCCTCTGGGCCGGGGTCTACCGCAAAGCGCTGGCTGAGAACCTGACGGTCTATTTCATCGACTACGAAGCCTTCTTCGGCCGCAAAAACCTCTATACCGACGACGACGGCTTCTCCTACCCCGACAACGACCGGCGCTTCATCTTCTTTTCCCGGGCGGCCCTGGAGCTGGCGCGGGCGCTCGATTTCCGCCCCGATATCGTCCACGCCAACGACTGGCACACCGCCCCCCAGCCCATCTGGCTCAACACGCTGCTCCGTGACGATCCCTTTTTCCGGAAGAGCCGCTCGGTCTATACCATCCACAACCTTCAGCACCAGGGGATCTTCGACCGCAGTGCCCTGGCCTATCTCCAGCTGGGCCAGGAGCACTTCAATCCGCGGGAGCTGGAGGCGATGGGGGCGCTGAATCTGATGAAAGGGGCGATCTACCACGCCGACAAGCTCAGCACCGTCAGCCCGACCTACGCGAGAGAGATCCAGACTCCGGAGTTCGGTTTCGGCCTGCAGGAGCATATCCGGGCCCACGCCTACAAGCTCAGGGGGATCCTCAACGGCGTGGACTACGACGAGTGGAATCCCGCCACCGATCCCTACCTGGCAGCCCATTACGACCGGGGGAATATGGAGGGCAAAGCCCAATGCAAAGCCGATCTGCAGGAACGCATGGGTCTGGAGAAACGTTCCGATCTCCCCCTCATCGGCTTCGTCGGGCGCTTCGCCCAGCAAAAGGGGATCGAACTCATCGCCGCGGCGATGCACGAAATGCTCCATCTGCCCGCCCAGTGGGTTTTTCTCGGCAGCGGCGAGAAGTGGGCCGAGGGGTTCTTCGGCGATCTGGCGGGGCGCTTCGGCCAGGTGGGCAGCTATATCGGCTACTCCGAGGCGCTCTCCCACCGGATCGAAGGGGGAGCCGATCTCTTCCTGATGCCCAGCCTCTTCGAGCCCTGCGGTCTCAATCAGATCTACTCCCTGCGCTACGGCACCCTCCCCATCGTCCGCGCCGTAGGCGGCCTGGACGATACGGTGGAAAACTACGATCCGCAGCAGGGCACCGGCGACGGCTTCAAATTCTGGGAGCCGAGCAAAGAGGCCCTCTACCATACCGTCCGATGGGCCGTGGAGACCTGGCAAAAGGATCCCGGAGCGATTGAGCGGATGCGGGATCGGGCCATGAGCCGCCGCTTCAGCTGGGAGCGCAGCGCCCGGGAGTACGAGGCGCTCTACCGCGCCGCTTTGGAAGTGATGCGATGATCCGGTATGACCTGAGCCGCTTCAGTGAAACCGACGTCTATCTTTTCCGGGAGGGCACCCACACCCGCCTCTACGAAAAATTCGGCGCCCACTTCATGGAGCATAACGGCACAAAAGGGGTCTACTTTGCCGTCTGGGCGCCTCACGCCCGATCGGTAAGCGTCGTCGGGGACTTCAACGCCTACGATCCAAGGATCCACCCCCTCAAAAAACGCGACGACGGCAGCGGGATCTGGGAGGGATTTATCGAAAAGATCCCCGAAGGGGTCACCTACAAATACCATATCCGCACTCCCTACGACACCGAGCTGCTCAAGGCCGACCCCTTCGCCTTCGCCGCCGAAAAGCCCCCCGCCTCCGCCTCCCGGGTCTGGGAGCTGGAGGGCTACCTCTGGGCTGATGACGCCTGGATGGAGAGGCGCGCCCGAACGTCGGTCCACGAAAACCCCATGAACATCTACGAGGTCCACCTGGGTTCCTGGCGCCGCCACATCGACGGCTCTTATCTGAGCTACGAAGAGGCGGCCGAGGCCCTGGCCGAGTATCTGACCCGCCTCAACTACACCCACGTGGAGCTTCTGCCCGTGACCGAATACCCCTTCAAAGGCTCCTGGGGCTATCAGGTCAGCGGCTACTTCGCCCCCACCGCCCGCTTCGGCACTCCCCAGGAGTTCATGGCCTTCGTGGACCGGATGCACGCCGCCGGGATCGGGGTGATCATGGACTGGGTCCCCTCCCATTTCGTCACCGACGGCCACGGTCTCATCGCCTTTGACGGGACGGCACTGTATGAATACGAAGACCCCCGCAAAGGCTACCACCCCGAGTGGAAAAGCGCCGTCTTCGACTACGGCAAAGGGGAGGTGCGCTCTTTCCTGACCTCCTCGGCCCACTTCTGGCTCGATCGCTACCACATTGACGGGATCCGGGTCGATGCGGTGGCCAGTATGCTCTATCTCAACTACGCCCGCAAAGAGGGGGAATGGGTCCCCAACATCCACGGCGGCAACGAGAACCTGGAGGCGATCGAATTTTTGCGCCATCTCAACGTCAGCTGCTACGGCCGCTTCCCCGGAATCACCATGATCGCCGAGGAGTCCACCGCCTTTCCCGGGGTCACCCGTCCCGTGGATGCGGGAGGGTTGGGCTTCGGCTTCAAGTGGAACATGGGCTGGATGCACGACACCCTCAAATATTTCAAAACCGACCCCCTCTTTCGCCAATACCACCACAACCAGATCACCTTCAGTATGTGGTACGCCTATGACGAAAACTTCATCCTCCCCCTCAGCCACGACGAAGTGGTCCATATGAAAGGCTCCCTCCTCAACAAGATGCCCGGCGACGTCAATCAGAAATTCGCCAATCTCCGGGCGCTCTTTGCCTACATGATCGCCCATCCGGGGAAAAAGCTGCTCTTTATGGGGGGCGAGATCGGCCAGTGGAAAGAGTGGGACTATGAGGATCAGCTGGAGTGGTATCTGCTGGAAAACCCTCTGCACAGCGGACTGCAGTCGATGCTGGCGACCCTGGACCGGCTCTACCGGGAACACAACGCCCTCTTTGCCTGGGACGAACGGCGGGAGGGCTTCGAGTGGGTCAACGAGCGGGATGCCCAGCGCAGCGTACTGAGCTTCCTGCGCCGCAGCGATACCGAGGAGATCCTCGTCGTCTGCAACTTCGCCGACTGCCGCTACGAGCGCTACCTGCTTCCCCTGGCCGAAGCGGGCGAGTGGCGGCTGCTGTTCAACAGCCAGTCCGGCCGCTATCAGGGCTGGGAGGACCTGCCGGAGCAAACCTTCCGGACAGAGGCCGAGCCCTGCTGCGGACGGGAACACTCTCTGGCTCTGGATCTGCCGGCACTGGGAGTCCTCTATCTGCAGCGCCTCCGCTCCACAGGCAACACCGCAAATCCCCAAGTGAGGAAGGAGTAGACGGTGCCCTACGAAACCGCCATTCTGGTTCTCTTCGTCATCGCCTCCGTCGTCGCCGTGGCGGCCCGGCGGATCAATCTGCCCTACACCATCGCCCTGATGGCGGTGGGGATCGTCCTGGGGGCTCTGCATCTGCTCAACGCCCCCCATCTGAGCCGGGAACTGCTCTACGATATCTTCCTGCCGCCGTTGATCTTCGAAGCGGCGATTCACCTCCGTGGAGACGATCTCCGGCGGGACTTCTGGCCCATCGCCACCCTCGTGGTTCCCGGGGTTATCCTCTCGACCCTGGCCACGGCGGCGGTGATGATCCCCATCAGCCACTATCTCCCCCAGATGCACGCCCTCGACTGGGCGGTGGGGATCCTCTTTGGCGCGGCGGTGGCGGCGACCGACCCGGTGGCGGTGGTGGCCCTTTTCAAAAAGCTGGGGGTCCCTCAGCGCCTGCGGATCCTCATGGAGAGCGAAAGCCTCCTCAATGACGGCACCGCCATCGTGATCTTCACCCTCGTCTGGGCCTTCATCCACGGCGATCTGGCCACCCCGCAGGATGCGGTAGTCGAATTTTTCCGGGTCGTGGGGCTGGGGCTGCTGGTGGGGGTGATCGTCGGCTTTCTGACGGCGGTGGCGATGCAGAACCTGGACGATGTGATGATCGTCATCACCCTCACCACCGTCGCCGCCTACGGCTCTTTTCTCATCGCCGAGCGCCTGGGGGTCTCGGGAGTCATGAGCACCGTCGCCGCGGGACTGGTAGTCGGCCAGCGGGGCTTTACCAATACCCTCTTCCCCTCCATCCGCCTGAGCACCGAAAACTTCTGGGAATACATCGCCTTTGCCATGAACTCCCTGATCTTCCTGCTCATGGGGCTGGCCATCGATCTGAAAATGCTCTGGCAGCTCTGGCCCTTCGTGTTGCTAGCCTACTTCTCCATGCTCGTCGCCCGATTCATCGTCGTGACCGGAACCTGGGGAGTTTTTTATCCTACCCGGCTGCAATTCCCTTTTCGCTGGACGATCATCCTGGGCTGGGGCGGTCTGCGGGGAGCGCTGAGTATGGTGCTGGCCCTGAGTCTGCCCGATAGCTTCACTTACAAAAACCTCATCGTCACCCTGGTCTTCGGAGTCGTGCTCCTGGCTCTGTTTATCCAGGGACTGACGATTTCGGGGATTTTGCGCTGGCTGGGGATCGTCACCCCATTGTCGGAAATCCGAACCTACGAACAGCTCAAGACCCAGATCACGCTGCTGCACAACACCATGGATGCCATCGACCGCCTCCGCAAACGTCATATGATCAGCGCCCGGAGTGCCCAGACTCTGGAGGATGAGTTTCAGAAACAGATCGACGAGATCCTCGAAGAGCTTCAAAAAGCCACCCCCGACAAAGAGGCCCTCCTCAAAGAGGAGTTGATCCGAACCAAACGGCGCTTGCTGATGGATCAGAAAAACGATCTTTTCGAACTCTACCGCAGCGGCACCATCGACTACGGCACCTACGAAGCCCTCAAAAACGAGATCGACGGCCAGATCTTCTCTCTGGAAAACGAAGGGGCCTGATTGGAAAACTCAAGCCCTACTCCCCTACGCAAACCTATCAAAGAACGCATCCGCGAAGACATCGCCAAAAACCGTGAGCGCATCGAAGAGCTGGGTCCCGGCCTCATCACCGGCGGCGCGGGGGACGATCCGGCAGGCGTCGTCACCTACACCGTCGTGGGGGCCACCACCGGCTTTTCCCAGCTCTGGCTGCTGCTCCTTTCGACCCCGATGATGATCGCCATCCAGAATATGGCGGCCCGCATCGCCATCGTCACCGGCAAAAGCCTGCCGGAGATCACCACGGCGTTTTACTCCAAAAAACTGACCGTCTTCATGGTCCTGATCCTGGCGGTGGCCAACGTCCTCACCATCGGTGCCGATCTGAATGCCCTGGCGGCGATCTTTCATATCCTTTTCGGCTTTCCCACGATCCACTGGCTCCTTTTTGTCACGGCGCTGATCGCCGCCCTGGTGATCTTCGGCTCCTACCGCACCGTCAAAAAGGTGCTCATCTGGCTGACGGCGGTGCTGGGGGTCTATATCGTCTCGGCGATCCTGGCCAAGCCCCCGGTGCTCAAACTCCTCGCCGACACCTTCGTGCCGCAGATCCATCTGCAGAGCGCCTGGATCGTCGCCGCCCTGGGAATGTTGGGGACAACCATTTCGCCCTATCTGATGTTTTGGCAGGCCTCCGAGGAGCGGGAGGAGAAAACCAGCGTCGTCCAGGCTGACGAAGCGGACTTCGACACGATGGTGGGGATGATCTGGTCCAATCTGCTCGCCTACGCCATGATCGTCACCGGTGCCGTGCTGCTCTATGGCACCCATGCGAATATCCAGGACGTGCGCACCCTGGCCGAGACCCTGCGTCCGGCAGCCGGAGAGTACGCCTTCGCCCTCTTCTCTCTGGGGATCGTGGCGGCGGGTTTCCTGGCGATCCCGGTGCTGGCGGGCTCGACCGCCTACGCCGTAGCCGACACCTTCGGCTGGCGGGAGGGGATGGACAACCGCATCAGCGACGCCAAAGGTTTCTACCTGGTTTTTGTCGGCGCGATCTTTGTCGGCGCCGGGATCAATCTGGGCCATACGCTCAGCGTCGTCGACGCCCTCTACTACTCCCAGGTGCTTGATGGGATGCTGATCCCGGTATTGATCCTCATTGCGTGGATGATCTCCAACAATCCCAAAATCATGGGGACCTATCTTGCCAGCCGTTTTGAAAACACCTTCGCCGTGCTGGCCTTTGGGGTCACAGTAGCTCTCAGCGGTGTGATGATATGGCAGTGGCTCCGTTGATCAAAATACGGAGTATAATGACGAAAAATCTATTCCGGACTTGATCCGGAATCCAGGTGTTGAAAACCTATCATGCCCTGGATCCTGAGTCTAGCTCAGGATGACACCGTCATTCGATAAAAAAGGAACCGAGCATGCTTCTACAACTCTTCAGTCTTCCGGTGTTTGTCCTGTTGAAATACGGCTATCTGGCCCTGTTCATCTGGAGCATACTGGAGGGGGAGATCGGTCTGATGCTCACAGGATGGCTCGCCTCCATGGGAGAGGTCTTCAGCTTCGACAAGGCCTATCTGGTCGCTATCGCGGGGGCCTTCATCGGGGACAACGCCGTCTACCTCTTCGGACGGCTTTTCGAACGCCGGGCGATGGAGTGGCTGGAGCGCTCCTCCTGGAAAAAGGAACGCATCCTAGCATGGTTTCGCCGCTGGGGTGCCGGGCTCATCGTCTTTGAGCGTTTCATCTACGGCACCCATATCCCGGCTTTGTTGACCATCGGCCTCTCCGGTTATCCCTACTTGAAGTTCCTCCTGTTCGACATCATCGGGATCCTGCTGTGGGCGGCCACCTTCCTCTCCATCGGCTACCATTTCGGCCAGCAGGCGATCAATCTGGTCCTTTTCATTCAGAAAAACTTCGTCCTGGTCCTCTTCGTCGGCCTGCTCTTTTTTACGATCGTTTACGCACTGCGTTCCCAAGACGACGATGAAGGAGATCCCCAATGATCACATCCTATCTCCCGATACTGCTGCACGACACTATCGCGCTGATCACCATTCTCAACCCCATCGCCGCTGCGGGACTCCTGGTGACAATGGTCTCTCCCCCCACTCCCGCCGAGATCTATCCGGCAGCTTGGCGGGCGACCCTGACAGTTTTTGTCGCTTCCCTGGTCACCCTCTTCACCGGGGAGTTCCTCTTCAAACTCTTCGGGATCAACGTCTACTCCATCAAAGTCATCGGCGGAGTCATTCTGATGATGATCGCCATCAATATGGCCTACGGCCAGCCCTCCAAAGCCCGCCACACCAAAGAGGAGCAGGAGGAGGCGGAGGAGAAAGAGGATATCTCCATCGTCCCTCTGGGGATCCCCATCCTCTTCGGCCCCGGGGTCATCGCCACCATCGTCGTCCTCAACCATAACGATTCGGCACAGTTCGGCTTGACCGTCTCCTACACCCTTGTGACGATTTCCGTTTTGCTCTCGACCATCGTGGTCTACTTCACCCTCCGCTATTCGGGGATTATCAATCGCGCTTTGGGAGTCACCGGCATGAAGATCATGACCCGGATCATGGGGCTCGTCGTCGGCGCCATCGCCGCCCAGTTCCTCATCGGCGGAATCAAAGGGCTATGGGGATGAGAAACGTGCCCGGAGCCCTTCCGATACGTATCCTGGCAATCTCGGTCTTGGCCGGCCTTCTGGTCGGTGCGGCTGTAACCCTCTATGTCCTTTCGACCGAGGGGCTCACCCGGCTGCTCTTTCTCGGCAATCCCCTCTCCACCTACGACACGCTGCCGGTCTGGTATCTCTATGCGGTGCCGACGGTGGCGATCCTGATCGTCAATCGCCTCATCGCTCTCGACCCCACCGTTCGGGAATACGGCGTGGCCGAAATCGCCCAGGCTGTCGAAGAGAAACGCTACACTGTCACCCTCCGGGGGTTGATACTGAAAATTTTCGCTTCGACCCTTTCGCTGGCTAGCGGTTTCAACGTGGGTAACGAAGGTCCCTCCGCCGCTATCGGCGCCATGATCGCCCACAAACTCAATGCCCTTTTTTCACTACCGCGGCGTTTCGTGACCCTGCTGATCAGCATCGGGGCCAGCAGCGGGATCGCCGCGGTCTTCGTCTCGCCGGTGACGGGGATCACCTTCGCGCTGGAAAATATCACCGCTCCCTTTCTCGATCGTTTGATGGGTCCGATTATTCTGGGAGCCGCCGTCGCTTTCGGTGTGGCCAATCAGTTTCTCGAGCCCCTGGTCTTTCACTATTCGACCGGACGCCGTTTCGACTACGACTATCTCCTGGCCTCTTTGCTCTTCCTTCCCGTGATGATCGTGACGCTGGGACTCTACCTGATCCTCAAAAAGCGTCTGCTGGCACTTCTGGATTGGCTGATGCATCGTCGACTGGGACGCTGGCGTAATCTCTTCTTTGCCCTCATCGGCGGGGCGACGGTCGGCACACTGCTGCACCTGGCCCCTATCGCCACCTTTTCGGGGCATCAGATGGTCGCCGCGCTGATCAACGGCCAGATCCATATCTCACTGCTTTTGATCCTGACGGTGGTACTGCTGCGGATTCTGGGAACGGTCATCGCCATCTACGCCAACGCCGTGGGCGGGCTCTTTTTGCCCCTGATGAGCATCGGCGCCCTGGTGGGCTACGGCTACGGCGAAGCGCTCAACCTCTACGGAGGCTTCGCCGTCCACTCCTACGCCTTCGCCGCCATCGGCGCGGCGGTCTTCATGGGGGTCGTGATGCGCCTGCCCCTGACCGCCGTGGTCCTGGCTCTGGAGATCACCTACGACTACAATATCATCGTCCCCACCGCCGTCACCGTGGTGCTGAGCGGCTACCTGATGAACCGGATCTTCGGTATCGAGAAGCTGACTGCCGACAGTCCCACTACTCTGGGAAAGACGCCCCCGTCATCCTGAACTCGGTTCAGGGTGGGCCCTACTGGCCCACCGACTAGCGCTCCAAAAGTCCTATAACACACCCTGTTCTCGGTAAAGATCCAACCTTCATCCGCTGGGCTCGAAGAGCCCACCCTACTCGACTATTCCACATCAGAGGACGATTCACGTTTCTCCATCTCATGCAGCTCTTCGCGCAACTGTATCCAGCGGCGGTTCAGATCTTTGCCGTCGCCGTAGCGCAGGAAATGCCAATAGCGGGTGGGGACGCCTTTGACCCGCCGGGCGTGGCGGATGGGGCACCAGAACTGCTCGGTGCGGGAGGCGATCTCCCGGACATAGTCGATGAGGCCGTTGAAGTAGCCGCAATAGACGCAGTTGAGCTTCTGCAGAGCGTTGAGATAGGGTAGTCGATGCCGATCCAGGGCGATATAGTCCCGACGCCGCACTTTGGGAATACCGTAGACCGGGAAACAGACCGCCTGATAGACCGTGACACAAAGATCGAGGATTACGGCAGGCACGATCATCCCGTAGATCACCGGAGCGGTCAATCCGTAGGAGATCTTCCCCCGGCGGATATAGTCCCAAAGGCCGATCCGCTCTTCGGCAAAATCGCAGGAGACCTTCTCTCTTTCGTCCCGTAACTCCCGATAGAGCGCTTCCTCCGTCTCCTTCAGCCGCTGCGCCAGCTCCCTCACCCGCTCCCAATCGACCATCCTATCCCCCTTTTGAACTCAACCCAAACTATGCATTAGCCGGCACGCCATCTGCATAATTTTGGTTCAATAAAACGCTATACGTCATCCCGGGCTTGACCCGGGATCCAGGCGTTGGAATACCTCATAATGCCGGATCCTAAGTCAAGCTCAGAATGACGGAATCATTCCCTACTCTTTCCAGAATGATACATCAATTCGCCTCACCCTCCGGCAGGAATTCCGAAGAGTACCACCGTCGCCGCCATTGCCGCCACCAATGCAAAGCCGAAAAACTTGGGCCAGCGATGGGGAATATCCTCATGCTTGGCCGCCGTCAGCGCCGCTACCATACTCTGGAGCATATAGTAGAGTGCAAAGGCCTGGGAAGCGTAAGTGATGATCTGGAAGATATTGGAGCTCCAGACGATGAGGATCCCGCCCACGGCGATGATCAGATAGCCTGTAGCCAGGGTAATCCGGCGGCGGCTCAGCTCCTCCAAAAGCCCGCTGCCTCCCTGGGCATCGGCGATGGCCGCATCGAACTGAGCGATGAGCGCCAGGACCAGCAGCATCACCGGCAGCACCAGCGCTACATGTTTGCTCAGGGTGATGATCGCCGTATCCTGCCCCTGGGGCGGAAGCGGATAATTGAAATAATAGAGCATCAACGCGATATAGACCACATAGATACCCCCGCTGATCCACTGGGCGTAGCGCATGGTGCGGATCCGCAGCAGGGGTGGAAATTTGTCCCCCAGATAGCGGGAAGTCTCGAAGCCCTGCACCACGATCAGCATCCCCAGCAGAATCCGCCAGTCATGCAATGTCGGGGTCCCGGTAGCGGGCAGATGCCAGATCCCCGTTTCCCAGGCTTTCCAGTTGCCCCAGACCAGTCCCGCCAGCAATCCGCCGATGATCCCCAGTTTCAGCGCTTCGAAACGCCCAAGGAAATTGAATCCCCGGTGGCGTCCGTATACGGCGATAAAGATCAACACCGCCGTCGTGATGGTGTGGGAGAGTATCGGATTGACCACGTTGACTCCCCGCAAAAGGAAGTCCCCAAAAAGCGCCAGATAGTAGGTCACTGAGACCACATAGGCAAAAGAGAGCGCCCACTGGGAGAGGACTTCCAGCCCTTTGGGAGCCGAATGCAGGGTCCCTGCTGCCAGTTTGGGCTCGACCCAGCGGATGTTGAAACGGATCGCCGCTCCGATGAGATAGGCCAGCGTCACCAGCCCCGCCATCGCCAAAGCGGCATAGCGGCCCATACTCATCTGCAAAATCGGCGCAACGACCAGAAAGCCGCTCCCGATGATGGAGGCCAACGGAATCACCGTCGCGGCCCACCAGGAGCTCTTCTCTACCGGTTTGGAAAAAAGCAGCAGCGTCAACACCAGGGTCGTGAAAATAACGATAACGTTGGCGATCATATCCGTTTCTCCTCTTCCCACCTTTTGAAATTGAACAGATCCACGATCTGGCGGGTGACGATCCGCTTCGTCGCCAGACGCAGCCCCACTTCGACCAAAAAGGCCAGGGCAAACGCTCCCAAGAGATAATAGCCGATCATCGGTTCGTGTCGGCTGGTATAGACCAGTGTCATGCCCGAGATGGCGAACATGGCCAGCGCCGCCAGAGCCACAAGCCAGGGATTGGCTCCGGTCTCTTTGAGCCGCATCAGATGGCCCACATGGGTGAGCCCCTGGACCACCAGCACCGCCAGGGCCGCCACGGTCGTCACCGCCGTCAGGTCAAAAAAGAGCACCAGCGGTACGATCAAGAGCACGCTGATGATGAGCCCTTCGAAGGAACGAAAGACGTTGTAGCTGTAGATTTTGGGGAGGTTCCCCTCTTTGGCCATGGTATAGCCGATGTCAGCGGTGGCATAGAGGGAGGCGTTGATCGCCGAAGCAGTGGCCAGCAGGGCCGTCGCCGCCATGATCTTGAAGCCCCAGACCCCAAAGACCGGCTTGGCCGCCTCGGCCAGGGCGTAGTCCTTGGTCTCGATCACCTTCTCGAGAGGGAGATTCCCCAGCACCGCCACGGCGGTAACGATATAGAGCAACGCTACGATGGCGATCGCCCCCATCATCGCCCGCATCATCGTACGGGCGGGGTTTTGCATATCTTCCACCGTATTGGTGATGACGCTGAACCCCTGATAGGCGAAAAAGGTCAATCCCGTGGCAAAGAGCATATCCTTAAGAGGCGGCATGGCGGAAGCGGAGAGGTATTGGGGCTTGACCGTAAAAAGCGCCGCCACGGCGAATACCGTCAGGATCGTAACCTTGATGATAACGATGAGATTTTCCGAGCGGGCGACGAAAGTGGCGCCGACGAGATTGACCAGGAGGAAAAAGCCCAAAATCCCCAGAGCGAAGGCGTCCACCACCCAGCTCTGGGCCTGCGCGTGCCAGAAGGTCGCGGCGTAGGTGCCGAAACTCTTGGCGATGGCGGCGATGGCGATGAGCCCAGCAAAATAGAACAACACGCTGGCCGCTCCGGAGAAGACCCCCTCGCCGTAGCCCTGCACCAGATACTCCACAATCCCGCCCCGGGAGGGATAGCGCATCGCCAGCTTGGCCAGGGAGTAGCCGCTCAATGCCGCGGCGATCCCACCCAACACGAAGGAGAGCCAGACGAGATTGCCGGCGATGGCTCCGGCTTGGCCGATGACGATGAAGATCCCCGCCCCCACCATGGAGCCGATCCCTAGAAATATAGCGCTCCAGAGTCCGAAGGCTTTGGTTTTGCCGCTTTGTGATGACATATCCATCCCTATTTTAGTGTTTTAATATTTATTGATATATAAGCTACCGGTCAACGATCTGTATCCTCTCGTCATCCTGAACTTGATTCAGCATCCAGGGCAAAATAGGTATTCCAAACCCTGGATACCGGAAGGAGAGCGCGTTGTTATTTCCAGTAATAGAGGGCATCGGCACCCAATTGCGCCTCGATCTCCAGGATCCGATTGTATTTGGCCAGGCGTTCACTGCGGGAGGCGGAGCCGCTCTTGAGATGTCCCGTCCCCATCGCCACGGAGAAGTCGGCCAGAAAGGTATCGGCCGTTTCGCCGGAGCGGTGGGAGAGGAAGGCCCGCCAGCCGTGCTCGATACAGAGCCGCACCGCATCCACCGTCTCGGTGACGGAGCCGATCTGATTGAGCTTGATCAGTGAGGCGTTGGCGGTGTGCTGTTCGATGCCGCGCCGGATGAATTTGGTGTTGGTGACGAAGATATCGTCGCCGACCACTTCGATCTTGTCCCCCAGCTCGGCGGTGAATTTGGCAAAGCCCTCCCAATCCTCCTCGGCCAGAGGATCCTCCCAGAGGATGATAGGGTATTTGGCCACCCACTCCTTGGCCAGGGCGATCAGATCGTCGCTGGTCATCTTGCCGGCTCCCGACCATCGCAGGTCATAATGCCCCTTCTTGTCGGTGGAGAAAGAGGTCGCGGCACTGTCGATGGCGATGGAGATATCGATGCCGGGCTTGTAGCCGCTCTTTTCGATCGCCTCGACGATCAGCTCGATGGCCTCTTCGTTGCTGCCCAGGTTGGGCGCGAAGCCCCCCTCGTCGCCGACAGCGGTGGAGTAGCCTTTGGCCTCCAGGATCTTTTTGAGCGTATGGAAGGTTTCGGCGACATAGCGGAGCCCTTCGCCAAAGGTTGGCGCCCCGTGAGGCACCGCCATAAACTCCTGGAAATCGACGCTGTTGTCGGCATGTTCCCCGCCGTTGAGGATGTTCATACAGGGCACCGGCAGACGACGGGCCTCGCTGCCGCCCAGATAGCGGTAGAGCTCTTCGCCCTCCGCCGCGGCGGCCGCTTTGGCCACGGCCATGGAGACCCCCAGAATCGCGTTGGCCCCCAGGTGCCCCTTGTTCTCGGTACCGTCGAGTTCGATCATGGTCCGGTCGATGAGCAGCTGCTCCCTCGCATCCATCCCCTTGAGGGCCGGAGCGATCACCTCGTTGACATTGTTGCAGGCTTTGAGCACCCCCTTGCCCCCGTAGCGGGCCGGGTCACCGTCACGCAGTTCCACGGCTTCGTACTCGCCGGTACTGGCCCCCGAGGGGACCGACGCACTCACCCGCGTCCCATCCTCCAGAGTCACAAAGACACGGACGGTGGGATTGCCGCGGGAATCCAGTATCTCAATCGCTCCGATATCGGCGATGGATGTGGCTGCCATGATCAATCCTTTCTAACGATGTGTAAAGAAGAACCGGGAAGAGGATTCCCGGACGGATAAGCGGTGGGAGATCATTCTCCCCGGGAGAGCTTTTTGAACGTACTGCCCATAAAAAGCAGAGCGAATCCGTCAAAGAGCAGACTGATTCCCACGAAAATACCGATCAGCCAGGCTGTCTCCGCCACATTGATCCAGGAGCTCAGAAAGATGATGGCCAGAATCAGCGACAGCACCCCGTTGAGGGTCCAGAGCCACCACCCTTTGGCAGGGCGCATCATCTCTCCCATGGCGAAACCGGCGAAGGTGTCCAGCAGGAAGTAGATCGCCAGGATCAAACCGACCGCCTGAATGCCGACACCGGGTTTGAAGATCATCAGCGCACCCGTCAGGATCAGGATAAAGGCTTTGAACCAGCCGAGCCAGTCTTTGGGGTTGGTCTTGGCCGTGGCGAAGCCTGCCATAAAGCCGCCGAAGATCATCAGCCAGGCGATAAACGCCACGGTAAAGAGCGATCCGGCAAAGGGATAGATGATCGCCAGGGTTCCCAGAATGATCATCACGATCCCGGCGATCGTCGCGTGTTTGGAGAATTTACCGAGCAGCTGCGAATCGTCGGGCAGCATTCCATAGTTCCACATTGTGCACCTCCATGCAGTTTTTTGTTTGTTACACTCTCAAAGTCTAACCGATTTTCATTGCGTTGAATGCAACCTGCGTTACAAAAGGGAAAGGCATTTAGCGCTTTATCCTGGTCATTTTTGATGCAAATATTGGGCATTTAGGCATTGAGATTCGCTTCGCGAATCGGCAGTAGGCATTTGAAAAAAACAAAATGCCCATTGCCTCAATGCCCAATGCCGTGCGCAAAGCGCACAATCAAAGAAGCTCCTCCGCCACCTCGTCCACGTGATCTTTTTTCCCGCTCTTTACATGCACATAGCCCACGCCCAGGGCCAGTACTGCTGAGAGCACCAGGAGCCAGAGGAAGTTGAAGGCCATCATCGCATAGTAGTCGATCAAGGAGACGATCATCACGAAGACGACGAAATAGACAAAGGAGACTTTCCAGTATCGGGACCGGTTGAAAGGTTTCGGTTTGGCGTTTTTGTGTACCATCAGCGCCCCCGCTTCATCATCGATTGGAAAAAGATCTTCTGTGCCAGTTTGCCGAAGCCTTCGGTGAGGGTCGGATGGGGATGGATCGTGTTCATCACCTGCATCGGCGTCATCCCCGCAGCCACGATCAGCGACGCTTCACCGCTGAGACTGGAGGCGTCGTAGCTGAGCACCTGGACCCCTTTGATCACACCGCTTTGCTTCTCGATGACAAATTTGACGAACCCGTCGATATCTTTGTCGATCTGGGCCCGGGCGTCAATACGGTAGTCGTATTTTTCCACCGTCACTTCGATCCCTGCTTTGGCGGCATCGGCTTCGGTGAGGCCGACCGAAGCGATCTGGGGATCACTGAAAAGCACCCAGCTCAGTTTCTCCATCTCCACCTTGTGCTTCATCGGTGCAAAAAGATTGTGGACGGCGATCCCGGCCATATAGCTGGCCCAATGGGCGAATTTGGGCCCAACGGCGCAGTCGCCCACCGCATAGATATGGGGTTGTGAGCTCTGGAGCGTCTCATCCACCTTGATACCGTGGCGGTCGAATTCGATCCCTGCTTTCTCCAGCCCGATGCCCTCGACGTTGGCCGCCCGCCCCGTGGCGATGAGCAGATGGGGAACCTTCAGACTTTTTGACTCTCCGTTTTGTTCGTAACGGATCGTAAAATCCCCTTCCCGGCCTTCGATCTCGCCGAAGGTGACGTTCAGGAGCACGTCGATCCCCTGCTCCTGCATCCGTTTCTGCACTGCCAGTGCCGCCTCTTCGTCGATCCGCTTGAGGATCCGGGGGCCGCGCTCGAGGAGGTGGCACTTGACCCCCAGTTTGGCGAACATCTGCACCAGCTCGCAGCTGATCGCCCCGGCACCGATAAAGGCGATCTCGTCAGGGAGCTCGGTCTGCTTGAAGATATCGGCATTGGTCCAGGCGTGCGCCACCCCTTCGCCTTGCAGCGGCGGGATGTGCGCACTCGCCCCCGTGGCGACGATCGCCTTGTCGAAACTGTATCGATCACCGTTCACTTCCACAGTGTGCTCATCGACGAAAGCCGCCTCTCCTCCGAGGAAATCGAGTGTGGGTATCGCTTCGATCTGCTTCAGCGCCGCCTGGGAGCGTCGCTGCAAAAGTGCCTCTTTGTCGGCGATCACCTGCTCCCAGTGTATCTGTGGCGCCCCCTCCAGGTCAATATGAAACGCTCCGGAGTTTTGGAGCATCGCGTAGCGGTTGGCGGCATTTTCCAGGATCTTTGAGGGGATACACCCCTCAAAGAGGCACTCTCCCCCCGGCTCCCCACGCTTGTCGATGAAGAGCACCTTTTTGCCGAATTGCGCCGCCGCCGTCGCGGCAGGCGTACCGCCGGGACCGGCGCCGATGACGATGAGATCGTAATGTTTCATTGAAATTCCTTGTTATTTGATTTTGTCATTGGTCATTGGGAAAGAGCTGAAAGTTGTCTTTCTTACCCTCTCACCAGGTGCGAAGCGCCGATCCAACCTTCTTACCTTTTTGGACAAAAGCGTTGCATAGCAACGCCAACCAAAATTCTCCATTCTCAATCCTCAATCCTCAATTCCGGAGGATTTCCAAAGCATCTTTCACCGTCGCATTCTCACACGTAATCGCATAGATCGCATCCGCCATCTTGACCCCCTCTTCCAGCGGGCGCTGGTGGATGTTGCGTCCGGTGCCGTTGCCGCGGCTGCCACCGATGTGGATCTGCTCGTGCAGTTCGCGCAAAAAGGCCTCTTCATCGATCTTGCTGCCCCCTTCGCAGAGCACCCCGGTGCGGCCGGCGGCCGTGGTGGCCTCCCGGAGGAGTTCGGGGATGAAAGCGCCCTCTTTGTCGTAGGGGACCTTCACTTTGGCGAAATCGGCCCCCAGGCAGGCGGCCACGCCGGCGGCTCCGGCGATCAGATGGGGATCGTGCTGGTTTTTGACGAAGGGCCCCTTGGGATACATCCAAAGCACCGCCAGCATCCCGTGAAGGTGGGCTTCATGGACGATCCGGGCGGCTTCGCGCAGCATCGAATGCTCATGCTCACCCCCCAGATAGACGGTATAGCCCACCCCGCGGATATCCAGGCCGCTGCTGTCGCGGAAGCGCACCACATCCTCCACGTCGAACCACTGCTGGCTGTAGGGGTCCTTGGCGTCGTAGGGGACCAGGTTGGTTTTGGAGTTGAGCTTGACAAGGTAGGGAACCTCTTTGTAGTCCCTGCCGTAGCGGCTGATCAGCCCAAACTGGGTGGCGAAAACCCCGATCCTGGCCAATTGGGCGATGCGAAAGAGGTGCTCGGGGTCGTTGTCCTCTTCGGGGATATCGGGGCCGTAGAAGTCGTTGTTGAGGTGCTCGACCTTCTGATCCCCGGCAAAGAGCATCAAGCGCCCGGTTCCGTTGGTGGTCTTCTCGAAATTCTCGAGAAAGGTCTTTTCCATCTCTCCCGGCACATCGGCAGGAAGGAAGTTTCGAATGTCTTCTTGTATCATTTTTTCTCCTTTGTCACTTTTGAACTGCTCTTAGCCTCATTCTTCTTTCCCCCTCTATCACCAAAGAGGTGCAATTCGGCAAAAACCTCTTCGGCATCGCGGGTTTTCATCTCACCGTTTCTGATCTTCATAGAGATGATTTCGGCAATGAGACTATCCTCATCGATCCGCTCTCTCATAGCCTACTTCCGGCCCAGTTTCTCTTCCAACTTGTCGATGTCCTGGATCGTGCGAAGCACGCTGTCGGGGTTGAGGCTGATGCTGTCGATGCCCAGCTTGACCAAAAACTCCGCCACTTCGGGGTAGTCCGAAGGGGCCTGGCCGCAGATGCCGCTGTGGCGGTGGTTGCGCTGGCATCCTTCGACGGCCAGCTCGATCATCTTGAGCACGCCGGGATCGCGCTCGTCATAGTCGAAGGCGACGATCTCGCTGTCGCGATCCACTCCCAGAGTCAGCTGGGTCAGGTCGTTGCTGCCGATGCTGAAGCCGTCGAAGATTTCGCTGAAGCGGTCGATCTGGATGACGTTGTTGGGGATTTCGCACATGACGTAGATCTTGAGATCCTTCTCCCCTTTTTTCAGGCCGTGTTTGGCCATCGTGTCGACCACTCTCTGCCCCTCTTCGACCCGGCGGCAGAAGGGGATCATCAGAGTGATGTTTTCCATCCCGATCACTTCCCTCGCGCGCTTCATCGCCGCGCACTCCAGCGCGAAGCCCTCTTCGTACGCCGGATGGCTGTAGCGCGCCGCACCGCGGAAGCCGATCATCGGGTTGTCTTCGACGGGCTCGAAAAATTTACCGCCCAGCAGGGTGGCGTACTCGTTGGTCTTGAAGTCGCTCATCCGCACGACGCAGGGCTTGGGATAGACCGCCGCGGCGATGGTGGCGACCCCCTCGGAGAGGGTCTTGACGAAAAAGTCCACCATGTCGTCATAGGCTTTGGCCAAGTTTTCCAGCTGCTTGCGGGTGGCGTCATCGACCTTTTCAGGATGTTTGAGGGCCATGGGATGGGCCTTGATATATTCGTTGATGATAAACTCCATCCGCGCCAGGCCGATACCGTCAACGGGCAGATCGGCCAGACTGAAGGCCTGGTCGGGATTGCCCAGGTTCATCATGATCTCGGTCTTGGGTTTGGGGAGGTTGCTCAGGTCCACCTTTTCGATCTCGAAAGGCAGCTTGCCTTCATAGACGTAGCCGGTCTCCCCCTCGGCGCAGCTGACGGTCACCTCCTGACCGTTTTTCAAAGTCTCGGTGGCTCCTTCGGCGCCGACGACTGCGGGGATACCCAATTCCCGACTGACGATGGCGGCGTGGCAGGTGCGGCCCCCTTTGTTGGTGACGATCGCCGCGGCGGTTTTCATCACCGGTTCCCAGTCGGGAGTCGTGGTATCGGCGACGAGCACTTCACCCGGTTTGAACTCGCTCAAGTGCTTGACATCGGGAATGTAGTGCACTTTGCCCTGACCGATCTTGGTCCCGACGGCCCGGCCGGTGACCAGCACTTTGCCCCGCTCTTTGAGGCGATAGATCTCCAGGATCGTTCCTTTTTTCTGCGACTGCACCGTCTCCGGGCGTGCCTGGACCATATAGAGGTGTCCGTCTTCGCCGTCTTTGGCCCACTCCATATCCATCGGTTTGTCATGGCCCGCTTTTTGGGAGTAGTGTTTTTCGACTTTGATGGCGTAGTCGGCCAGGACCATCACATCCTCGTCGGTGATGGCAAAGTGACTGCGCTCCTCCTCGCTCGTTGGGACGTTTTTGGTGTATTCCACGGCGATGTTGTCGGTGTTGAGCGTGTCGGTGAAGACCATCTTGAGCTCTTTTTTGCCCAGCCGCCGTTTGAGCACCGCCCGATAGCCCTTTTCAAACGTCGGTTTGTGGACGTAGAAACTGTCAGGATCGATGGTGCCTTGCACCACATTCTCTCCCAGCCCCAGTGCCGCATTGATGAAGACGACATCGCGGAAGCCCGTCTCGGTATCCAGGCTGAACATCACCCCGCTGGCACCGATGTCGGAGCGGACCATTTTCATCACCACCACGCTCAGATAGACTTTGGCCCAGTCGAAGTGGTTGTCGTGTTTGTAATGCAGGCTTCGGTCGGTGAAGTTGCTGGCCAGGCAGCGGCGGTAGGCGTCGATGAGGGCGTCGTCGCCTTTGATATTGAGGTAGGTATCGTTCTGTCCGGCGAAAGAGGCTTCGGGACTGTCTTCGGCGGTGGCGGAGGAACGAACCGCCAGGCTGACCCCCTCGCCGTACTCTTCCTGGAGTTTGCGGTATCCCTCGATGATTTTTTGGCGCAGATCCTCAGGAACCGGAGCCTCCTGGATCAGCTTGCGGCAGGCTGCCCCGGCCTTCTGCAACGCCGCCACATCGTCGTAGTCGAGGCCGTCCAGAATTTCATGGAGTTTTGGTTCCAGGCCGTTGGCCTCCAAAAAGTGACGATAGGCCGTCGCCGTCACGGCATAGCCGTGGGGAACCCGCACCCCCTCCTGCGTCAGATTGCGATACATCTCCCCGAGCGATGCGTTTTTGCCCCCCACTTCGGGGACATCCTCGATGCCGATCTCTTCAAACCATTTGACAAATTGACTCATCGACGATCCTTTCTGTATTGATTTTGCCTCTACGTAGGTCAATGATAGCACCAATGATTAAACGAAAACGTGACCTATGTCACTTTTCAGTGAAAATATTTCGGTTATAATTTATTCGATTGCCTCCATAAATACATAAGCCCGAATGTCGAAAGTGAAAAGGAAACAAAAAAATGGCACGTTGGAATTACCGGGAAATCGAGTACGGTGCTATCGATGTAGCAAAAATTCAGGATAATGATTTTCTTTTCAAGGTGGTCGCCATCGCCTCTTTTATCGAGATCACTTCCGATCTCTACGAAAAGAACCTGGCGGAGTTTTACGCAGGCGACGAACCGATCGTCTCCTGGCTGGAGAGCACCTGGGAACCCGAAGAGATTCAGCACGGCAGAGCGCTGCGAAAATATGTCCGAACCGTCTGGCCCGATTTCGACTGGGACAAAGCCTACGAAGGATTCCGCCGGGAGTACGGCAAACTCTGTACCCTTGACGAATTCCAGCCTACCCGGGCCCGGGAGATGCTGGCACGGATGGTGGTGGAGACAGGAACCTCCACCCTCTACCGGGCCATGACCGACTACGCCAAGTCCATTGACGAACCGATCCTGGCCGAGATCGCCCACAATATCCACAAAGACGAAGTCTATCATTACGAAGAGTTCGACAAGGGCTTCGAAAAATACAATGAAGAGGAGCATCTGGGGCGCACGGAGATCACCAAAGTAATCTACGCCCGGCTCAAGATGGCCAGCGACGAAGATATCTTCATCGCCCACAAATACATCGCCCCCGGTGAAGATTTCGAGAGCTTCAAAGCCCAGACCAAAACCTTTGCCAAAGAGTTCTACCCCTACAAAATGGCCGTCAAGATGCTGATGCATCCTCTGCATCTGCATCGTCATGTGGAAAACGCCACCGCCTCCACGATCCAGGGGACCCTGCGGGTTCTCGGTATCTGAAATGCTTCACGCTCTCACGACACTGCTGATACAGTTCGCCGATAGCATGGGCTATCTCGGCGTCTATCTCTATATGCTGCTGGTCGGCACCTTCATCCCGCTTCCCAGTGAGATCCTCCTGATCCCCGCGGGCTATCTCGCCTCCCTGGGAGAGAAGAGCTTGGCTCTGCTCCTTGTCTCGGGAGCCCTGGGAAGCCTCAGCGGCGCGCTGGTCAACTACGCCCTCTCCCGCTATCTCGTCCACCGTTTTTTCAAAGAGAAACCCATTGTCAAAAAGGTCAGCCTCTTTTTCCGCCTCCATGGAAAGATCTCGGTCTTTCTCGCTCCTCTGACTCCGGGTTTGGGCCAGTACATCTCCATTCCCGCCGGCTTGTCCCATATGCCCCTGCGAACCTTCATCCCACTCACCTTCGCCGCCAACCTCATCTGGGTGGGATTCATGCTCCTCATCGGCTATATCTTCGGCGAAGGGGAAACCGCCGACAAAAGCGCCGCCCTGTTTTCGCTGATTCTGCTGGGATTTGTCATTCTTTCGGTTTCTATATATGTCTTCAAAGAGTTGAAGAAAGCCAGGGAAAACGCATAATGTGTGACCATTAGATATGTTTTGTCTGTAATTCTAAACGTCATAGGAGCCTGGGCATAATACGTATCGCCAGTCTCTGTTTTTGAATTGGGTCCTGAGTGATCATATGGGAAGATACTGGCAAAAAAGAGAGGTAGAGTGGGCGACTGTTGCCCACTCTCAGAGAAGAAGCTTATTGGGAGACAGCCGCCTTTTTCAAGTCAGCTTCCACCTCTTTGCCGAAGTCCGAGGCTTTCATTTTTGCTTCAAACCTGTCTTTGTCCCTGGTCTCTTCCACTTTGGCTTTGGCGGAAGGAATCCCCAGGGCCTCCTTGGGATTTTTCAGCACTTTGGCCTCTTCAGTTGCAACCGTGTCTCTCATATCAGAGTAGATTTTGCCGATCAGCTTGCTGAAGCTCTCTTTCAGATGGGTGTAGAGCTTTTCGACCATATTTTTGCCTTTGATCTCTTTTTCCAGGGCATTGATCTGGTCGTAGAGATCTTTGTAGGCGGCACTGCGCTTATCCGTATAGCCAAAGTAGTAGGCTTTCTGCAGTTCCGCTTTGGCCGCTTCGAGAAGCTTGGTCGCCTCCTCTTTTTTGGATTTGTCCAGTGCGGCCGCCTGACGGACAAAGTCCTGGGCAGCCAGGAGAGGAATGGGGATCACAGTCTTGACGGTGACGATCGTATTGAAGGCATCGGCCAGCACCCCGAGAGTCTGATCAACTTTGCCCTTTTTCAGTGCCTCCAGCGCCTTTTTGGTCGCAGCGGGATAGAGCTCCATGGGCAGATAGGAGGTCAGCACATCCATCTCATCCTTCAACGGTGTCAACAGTTCTCTTGCGGCCTGGGTCCGATAGTATTTCAGCAATTCTCTCGCTCCGTCGACGACCCGTTTGGCATCCTGAGGGGTGATGATCACATCGTTGACCAGAATCATCTCATCCACCGGTACAAACTTGAGTTGAGGGTTTTTCTTCAGCACGCTCGTAAAGAGTTTGTCAGCCTCTTGCAGGTATTTCTGCGCCGACTTGGTGTCTTTGTGCTGAATCGCCTGCACAGCGCGCACCGTATCGCCGAAAGCCTTGAGAATCTCTTTGGGAGGCTTGGGCGTCGCGGCATGGTGAGCCTTGATCGCCGCGGGGATAAAGGAGCGAGCCGCTTTCTTCTGCATGCTGTAGTAACTGGCGCCAGCCACTTCGTTATGCAGTACCGGTTTTCCGCGAGCGTTCGCCGAAGCGGCATTCCCAGCATGGAGTCCCGTTCCCACCACCATCGCTGCGGCGGCTGAAATCATCATCTTTCTCATTGTTTCTCCTTTAGTGCATTTGGATAAACATAATATATGCCACTTGCATTAACTGATATTAAATAGCAGCAGTAAAGATTCTTTATCTTTACTTATCGTCTTTTTCTTCGATCCCATTCTTTTCACCTTTGGCCAAAAGCGGTGTATTGTAAGTTTCGTGCCAATGGAGGATGTGTTTCCAGGCTTCGGCGGCGTTGTCTGCGAAATGGAAGATCTCTCTGTCTTCCGGAGCGATCACCCCCTCCTCCGCCAGGAAATCGAAATCGACCGCTTTGTTCCAGTAGGAGCGGCCGACCAGCACCACCGGAATCGGATCGTTTTTCCGGGTCTGGATCAAAGTCAGGGTTTCAAAGAGTTCGTCGAAGGTACCGAATCCTCCGGGATAGACCACCAGGGCTTTGGCCCGGTTGAGAAAGTGAAGCTTGCGGATAGCGAAATAATGAAACTGAAAACAGAGCTCCGGGGTGATATAGGGATTGGGAAACTGCTCGTGAGGTAGATGAATATTGAGCCCGACGGTCTTGGCTCCCACATCGTAAGCACCCCGGTTGGCTGCCTCCATGATCCCCGGTCCGCCGCCGGTCATGATCACCACCCGGCTATCCTCGGGCCCTTTGCCGCTGCGGCTTACATAGCGACCGAACATTCGGGCATCGTCGTAGTAGATACTCTTCTCCAGCATCCGCTCCGCCACATAGAGCTCCTGCATCAACCGCTCATTTTCGGGATCTTTCTTGAGCTTTTTTTGAATCTCTTCCAGATGGGCCATAGCGGTCTTGCGCTCCCGGATCCTGGCACTGCCGAAAACGACAATGGTATGTTTGATCCCGGCTCTGGCCATATGCAGCTCCGGTTTGAGGTAGTCCAGCTCCAGGCGGATTCCCCGTGTATTGTAGGACTGGAGAAAATCCAGATCCTCTTCAGCAAGGCGGTAGGTGGGACTCTGCATAATCTTTTTGACCAGTTGCTGCGCATGGGGATCTTCCGATCTGGACTTGGGATGTTCCCAGGGGAGTTCAATATTTTCAATGGGGAGTTTTTTCTTCATCATTTTCCTTTCTTACTTGTTTACATTGAGCCACATGCCACGATCCATCGGAGGCGGGGTTTCAACCCCGCACTTGCGGGACTGAAGTCCCGCCTCCCGGAGAGACGATCCTACACAAGCAGTCCGTATCCGATCGTCACGACCCCCAGCACACTGATCCACAAAGCCGATCTCCAGGTGACTTTCGGCCCTCCAAACCAGAGGGCATAGGCTGCCTTGAGAAGGTTGTTGCTCCCTGCGGCGATGATAATAGCTGAAACGATCTCATGCAGTGAAACGGCATATTTCCCCGTCAGGATCGAAAGGACAAAGGGATCGATATCGGTAAATCCCACGAGAAACGACAGGGCCTTCAGCCCGCCGCTGCCGTAGTGACGGGTGACATATTCGGTAATCACCATCATCAAGACAAAAAGAAAAGCGAAAAGGAAGGCGGTACGCAGCTCTAAGGGGTTGCGGTCGACGAAATCGGGGCGGCTTTGGGCCTGTTTCCCACGGCGGATGTAGAAAACGGCGAAGAGAAAGCCCAGTAGAGCTAGCACGGTAAAAGGTACGAGCAGCTGCATCCCGACGGAAAAATTGAAGATCAGTGCCACAACAATGAGCCGAAGGTACATCATCGACGTCGCAGCGATGATGGAAGCGTCGATGAGAGGATTCTCTCCCAAGGCATGCGCCTTGCGGGCCAAAACCACGGTGGTGGCGGTAGAGGAGTAGGTCCCGCCGATGATCCCGGTGAGGAAATAGCCCCGATTGGGGAAAAAGTATTTCTGGGCCAGATAACCGCCGTAACTGATCCCCGAGATCACCACCACTGCCAGCCAGATCTTGAAGGGTGAAAGCGGAATATAGGGGATGACATTGCGATCGGGCAGAATCGGCAGAATCACTGCTGAAAGGAGCACCATCTTCCCCAGGGTCTCGAACTCATAGGTATTGAAATCGGTGGAGAAACGCTGGATCATCGACTGAGCATTGAGGAGAAAGACCGTCAGAACGAAAAGCAGCGCCGACATCCAGATGGGAAAACGCTCCGTCAGCGGCCCGAAGCTGTAGACCGAGAGCATCACCAGATAGAGAAGGATACTGTGGCGATTCTCCTGAACTTTACGATAGTAGAAGATCGCATAGAGCAGCGTCAGTCCGACCAGAAGCGTCGTATAGAGGATCAGACGCTCCGGGTCGAGGCGGTAGAAGATATAGCCCAGAATGGCAACGAAGGTATAGGTCCGCGCCGTGCCGAAGAAATCTTTGGGTTTGTCGGGGCGATAATGCTCCCGATAGCTGCGGATCTCCAGTCCGATCAGGAAGCCGAAGGTGACGGTCAGAATGAAATGGACCAGTTCGGGAGCCAGGATCATGGTGCGATAAGCCCCTTGTCATAACAAAGTGGGTCGAATTCGCAGACGACGTCGTTGTCATAGATGAGCAGTTTCTCATCTTTTTCGGGATAGTCGACCCGGGAGAGGAAATGTTTGATGGCGTTGATCCGGGCGGTCTTTTTGTCGTCGCTGTGAATGACATGCCAGGGGGCGAAGACGAAGGAGGTTTTTTCGAACATTTTGTCACGATATTTGGAGTATTTTTTCCAGAGCTTCAGGGCCTGCATGTCGATGGGGCTCAGTTTCCACTGCTTGAGCGGATCTTTTTTGCGTGCCTCCAGGCGGCGTTTCTGCTCCTCTTTGGAGATGTCGAGGTAGTATTTGATGAAAATCATGCCGCTATGCACCAGCATCTGCTCGAAGCTCCCCACCTCTTCCATAAAGGAGCGGTACTCCTCCTCGGTGCAAAAGCCCATCACCGGCTCGACTCCGGCCCGGTTGTACCAGCTGCGGTTGAAAAAGACGATCTCCCCGCCGCTGGGCAGCTGAGGGACGTAGCGCTGGAAATACCAGGACTTTCTGTCACGGTCGCTGGGTTTGCCCAGGGCCACCACCCGCGCCTCACGGGGGCTCAGGTGCTCCCGAAAGCGCTTGATGGTCCCGTCTTTTCCCGCCGCGTCGCGCCCCTCGAAGATCACGCAGACTTTCAGATCGTTCTCGATCACGTGACGCTGGAACTTCACCAGCTGCACCTGCAACGCATAGAGCTGTTTTTTGTACTCTTTCTTTTTCATCTTCTCTCTTCCTTATGACCAATGACTAATGACCGATGACACGGGGCGAAGCCCCGTTTTTTAGATCACATCGCTATGATATCTTTTTCGATAATAGCGCAAAACAGCCATTTTTACCACATCGTTGAAAACGAACCATGCCAAAGCGTATGCCCACATCGAGAGCGCCCAGACCCAGCCGATGGGCTGCATCAAGCCAAAACCGTAGACGGCGATAATCGTACCCGCCACCCGGCTGAAGAAGGTGGCGTTAAAAAGGGTCCAGGAGGGCCAGGGGCGTTTCCAGAACCAGTCGTCGATCCGGGTGTTGTAGATGGTACCGTGACCGGCGATGACCAGTTTGGCAAAAAAGGCCGACTGCACAAACTCCAGCGGTACATGCATCACTGAAATCAGAATCCAGAAAAGAGTAAAGGAGGAGAGCACTCCTGCCAATCCCAGCCAGCTGGCCAGGACGAAAATCTCTTTCATATCCCAGCGGACCGGCTGTTCTCGTACCTTCGTGTTGTCGTAAGCGATGGTCATGATGGGAATATCGTTGAGCAACGCCAGTACAATGATCATAATTGCCGTAATGGGATAGAAATCGTAAATGACGATAGCCAGCGTCATGAAGATGATGATACGGATCGTCTCGGCGATCCGGAAGATCGTGTAGCTCTTCATCCGCTCAAAGATCTTACGGGCCTCTTTGATCGCATCGACAATCACCCGCAGGCCTGGCGCCATCAGGACAATGGCCGCCGCGGCTCTGGCTGCATCGGTCGCCCCGCTGACAGCGATACCGCAGTCGGCCTTTTTGAGCGCCGGCGCATCATTGACACCGTCACCGGTCATTCCCACGATATGATCGGCCTTTTGCAACTCGTCGACAATGAAATATTTGTCTTCGGGGAAGACCTGGGCGAAGCCGTTGGCCGATTCAATGGCGGCAATGATCTCACTCTCATGCTTCTTGACAGTCCCCTTGGGGATCGGCATATTGTAGAGCTCGCGCTTCACCTTTTTCATGATGGCTTCGACCTGCTTCGCCACCTCTGCATCGGTGGCGTCGGGGTGCATCTGCTCGGCGATGGCTTTAGCCAGGACTTTGGAGAGATAGAGATACTCTTCGATCGATTCTCCCTTGAGCTCCCGCACATCTTTGATGTTCTCACCGATCCCCAGAATGGAAGCGATATATTTAGCCACGGCGATGTTGTCGCCGGTGACCATCTTGACCTCGACCCCCTTGGCCTTGGCTTCGGCGATCGCTTCTTTGCTGTCGGGTCGCGGCGGGTCAAAGAGCGGAATGAGTCCGACGAAATGATAGAGATCCTCTTCACAGCGGCGATAAGCGACACCCAGGGTCCGGAAGCCTTTTTCAGCAAAGGCCTCCACTTGGGCATAGGCCGCTTTCTTATCGAACTCTTTCTCGTCACACTGCTCGATGATCACCTGGGGTGCCCCTTTGGTATAGACCATGCACTCTTTTTCTTTGTAAAGCCCTTCAGTGCGTTTATGCACCGGATCGAAGGGAAGAAACTTGCTCAGTGTGTGTTTGGCCAGTTCTTGGCGAAGTTTATGGGAGTCGATATATTCGAAGATCGGTTTCTCGATGGGATCGTTGTTTTCCTCTTTGCTTGCGAATGCCGCATAGAGCATCAAAGTATCGGCGTCATATTTGTCCACGACATAGGGATCGGCCAGGCTCATCCGATTTTGTGTCAGCGTCCCGGTCTTGTCGGAACAGAGCACGTCCATCCCCGCCATCTCTTCGATAGAAGCGAGCTTGCTGACGATTGCCTGCTTGGCTGCCAGGACACGGGCTCCGATCGCCATGGTGACCGTCAGGACCGCCGGCATCGCTACCGGAATCGCCGAGATGGTCAAAACCAGCGCAAAAATCAGCAGATCGACGGTAGGCTGATGGGTTCGCAATCCGTGCCAGATGATAATGGCGATCATCACCAGTGTGACGTAGATGAGGAAGTTACCTACCTTGATGACCATTTGCTGGAAGTGGCTGCGCTCTTCACGCTCCGCTTTGGCCACCAGACCAACGGTTTTGCCGAAATAGGTATGCTTGCCGGTTGCCGTGATCTGAGCGATCATCTCTCCCTGTTTGATGATGGCATTGGCATAGAGATCGTCTCCGGCTTTTTTGTCCACCGGCAGAGATTCACCCGTCAAAGCCGACTGATCGACGAGCAGAAACTCCCCGCCTCCCAGAAGCTTGGCGTCGGCAGGGACAATGTCGCCGATCTTGACCTTGACGATATCCCCGGGTACGAGCAACTTGGCATCTACCTCCTGCCATTTGCCGTCGCGCAATACCAAAGCTTTGCGCGCCAACTTTTTTTTCAGAACCGCAATGGCATTGAGGGCCTTGGATTCCTGATAAAAATCGACAATGGCGTTGACCAGGAGCAGGACCATGATAATGGTAAAATCTTCCCAACGATGGGCGATAGCCGAGAGGATCGCCGCCACCTCAATCATCCAGGGAATCGGTCCCCAGAAACGGCGGAAAAGCCTATGCCACCAGGTCTCTTCTTTCTCTTCGATCGCATTGGGTCCATATTGTTGCAATCGCTTTTGGGCCTCCTCGCTGCTGAGACCTTTGGCGGTAAGCTGATCTGTTGTCGGAGATTGAGGCTGCTGACTTTCAGGGGAAGCATCTTTTTGGGGGGTCTTTTTTTCTTCTATTTTTCCTTTTTCCCCGGAATGGATCGAAGCATCGGTGTTTCTGGCCGTTGATTGTGGTGTGTTCGCCATGTCGTTCGGAGAAGTTTCGGCAGTGTTTTTCATCTCTTCATTGTTTTCCCGATCGGTAGTAGGAAGAGACTCTTTTGTCTTTTTATGTTTATTTCTCATTTTCCACTCCTTTACAGCATCCCATGCATTATCAGATCAAAATAGACCCATCGCAACAGGTGAAGATCCACTTCCCACCAAATCCATCGCGGAACCGTCGGATCGAGGGGGAAGGTGGGAGAAGGTCCCTTGCGGTCATATTCGATCAGCATTTCCCGTCCAAAACGGGTTTTGAAAGGTGCGGCGGTATAACCTGTATAACGGGTACTCAGTTTGCGCCCTTCCAACGCATTGGCCACGTTGTCCTGTATGACGATCGCCATATCTCGAGTCGCCGCTCCGCTCTTGGCCGGCAGGGCCGCCACGTCTCCCAAAGCGAAAACATTGGGATAGCGTTTGTGCTGCAACGTCACCGGATCGACTTCCACAAAACCTTTCCGCACCCCCTCGGCGAGGGCCAGTTTGGAAGAAGCGACCGGATCCGGGGCCTTGATCGGCGGAGCGATATGCAGGAAATCGTAACGCAAAGATCTTTCGCCGTTTTTGCCTTGGAGCGTCACCGTTTTCTTGGTCGGATCGACCCGACTCAGGTGACTGTCGAAGATGATTTGCAGACGCTTTTCCTTCTGGAGGATCTTCCTCACGGTGGAATCGAACGCGTTAGAAGCGATAATATGGTCATTGCCCACAGAAAGGGTTACCGAAACCCTGTCGCTCACATCCGGTCCTTGACCGGGGCCTTTACCCCGTAGAATATCCATGCCCAGCATCAAAATATCCAAGGTTGCATTTTCCGCTTTGACATCCCCCTTGGGGATCGTGAAAAGAATCGTCTGCTCCTTCTCCTGGGCTGCCTGAGCAATCTGCTCGAACCACTGCCGTACCTGTTCACCGCCGGCAACCTTCCCGCTGTCGATATCATTAAGATAGACACTGGCAATTCCGTTGCGACCGAAATCGTCGATCTTCAATCCCTCGATCGAAGCGAAATCGTGTTCGGCCCCCATGGCGACAACCAAAACATCATAAGAGATCTTGCCCCTCTTTTCTGTAATGACACTGTTGTTGTCGGGATCGAAAGCCGTCACCCGGTCTTGCAGCCACTCCACGCCGTCGGGAATGAGCTCGGAGGTATCTCGCCGATTGTCCGCCTGGGTATAGAGCCCGGCAGCCACAAAGACCTGACCGCTCTGATAGAGATGCACACCGTTGGGAGCGACAACAGTGATTTTGGCCTTGGGAGCGGCGCGACGAAGGCGAGCCGCCGCATCGATCCCACCGGTCCCTGCACCAACGATGATGATTTTTGCTGCTTTGTTGCTTATGGAGGCTGTAAGCTTGCTTTCGGCAGCATCAGCACTCTGTGAGGCAACCAAACCCAGCAGAGGCGCCGTTGCAGCCCCTTTAAGAAAATCTCGTCGGGAAAGTGAGGAGTCTTTGAGTGTTTTCTTAGATGATATCTTCATGATATCTCCTTTGATCGTTTGTTTCTAGATTGTATCCCGATATTCTCTAAAACATATGCAAACCAGATAGCATATTTTTCAATCTAGGGAATAGTCTTTACCCTGTTCGACGATAATCGCCTTTTTGTCTATTTTCTTTTTCATCACCTTCTGTAATACCTTCTGTTTATCCAGCTCTCCGTGGACCAGATAGACATCCCCGAGCCGTTTGTAGGCTTTCATCCAGTCAATAAGCTCATCCTGATCGGCGTGGGCTGAAAAACCGTTGATGGTATGAATCGAGGCCCTTACACGGATATCCTCATGATAGATCTTGATCCATTTGGCACCCTCCACGATCTCTCGGCCGATGGTCCCCTCCGCCTGATACCCGACGAAGATCACGGCATTGCGCTTGTTCCAGATCTGGTGTTTGAAGTGGTGCAGAATCCGCCCGCCGGTACACATACCGCTGCCGGCGATGATGATGGCGCCACGGCCTACGTCGTTGATCCGTTTGGAGTCTTCCACATCCGGGGTAAAAATCAGTCGGGGAAACTGGAAGACTTCGCCGTCCTCTTTGTAGAACTTCTGGCAGCGGGGACTGAGCTGATCGACGTATTTGTTGAAGACGTTGGTCGCCCGGATTCCCATGGGGGTATCGAGAAAAACCTTGCAGAAGGGAAGCTCTTTGTCCTTGTACATCTGTTTCAGCACGCAGAGCAGATCCTGGGTCCGTTCGATAGCGAAACTGGGAATGATGACGTTGCCCCGGTTGAGCAGCGTTTCAATCACCACCTTTTTGAACTCTTCGATACTCTTTTTGAGCGGACGGTGATCCCGATCGCCATACGTCGATTCGATGACAAGGCTGTCGGCAATCTTGGCACGCTCAGTGAACGGCATGACCACTTCCACCTTGTTGCCCAGATCTCCGCTGAAAACGATCCGCTTCTTCCCCTCCCCTTCGGTATATTCGATCTCGATAAAGGCCGATCCCAGAATGTGCCCCGCGTTGCGATAACGGACGCGGACCCCCTTGGCGATACGCATCCATTTGCCGTAGACGGCATAGACCGTAGGGCGCAGCCAGACATTCTGAACATCTTCGACCGTATAGAGGGGAGGACGTACCTTTTTCTCTTCTCCGCGGCGCTGAGCCTTTCTATAAAGAGTCCGATACTCCTCTTCCATCAGTTTGGCGCTGTCCAGCAGGACGATATTGGCCAGGTCGAACGTGGCTTCCGTGGCATAGATCGGACCCCGGAACCCCTCTTTGACCAGCTTGGGGATCCGACCCACGTGGTCCAGATGGGCATGGGTTACCAGCAGTGCATCCACCTTTTTGGGATCGAAACCGAAAGGCTCATAATTGCGATGCTCCTCGGTGCCCTGGTACATCCCGCAATCTACCAGGATCTTCAAACCGTTTTCGAGTTTGAGCAGGTGACAGGATCCCGTCACCACCTCATCCGCTCCGTGAGACTCCAATATGGCCATTTTATGCCCCTTTGTGCGATTTTTTTCATTATACTCCAAAAAGTTAACTGCGAAAATGACTCTCCTCAACGGTTCCATGTAAATAATAAAGTGCGAAGGAGAGATGGGGCTGGAGATGGTGAAGCTTGTCTAAAGCATAGAAGCAACGATCAAGTGCGGAACCGACTCACCTGATCTATAAGATTTGAAAAGGAGAGCAACGGGGAGAACTATCCCTTGAGCATTCCCAGAGGGGTGGCCGGTTTTTCATTGTCGGTCAACTGCCGGCCGGTATTACTTTTTCTTTTTTTACGAACCAGTTTTTTCTTTTTGAGGGGCTTTTTGATTGAGGCACTTTTGCCCGGTACGCTACTGAGAAGTTTCAGAGGATCATTCCCCACGAAGCTCCCATGGGCAGAAGAACCGCGACGGGCAACCCGAGGCGCGTTACGGGAAATGGGGCGATCCACATGACGGGGAGGATAACCGCGGATGATGACGGGAGTCCCGACACTGGCCCAGTTGTACATCTTCTGGGCGAACCCGTTCTCCATCCGGATACAGCCGTGGGAGGCAGGATAGTTGGGGACATAGCCCAGATGCATAGCTACACCATAGTTGGTGAGGCGCAGCATATAGTCCATGCGGGCTCCGCCGTGCGGCTCCGGGTACTTGCTCGAGACGTGGCGCAGCTCCTTCTCCAGGACCCGGAAACGTCCGGTAGGTGTACGGCGTCCCGGTTTGCCGGTGGAGATCCAGCCGTGAAAGAGCATTCGTCCATCCTCGTAGGCATAAGCTTCCTGCTCACTCAGATCCACCACGATTTTTTTACCCGCCTGGGCTGTCTGAAGTGCGGCAAAGAGTACAGCAACCATGACCAAAATTTTTCTCATACCCTGTCCTTTTAAATACATCCTATTCGAACATCCTGTTTTGGGATATCATGGTACAGAAATTCATATTAAAATCTATAATTATATTAATAAATATAATTTGCTACTGCCCTCTTTTTCGTACTTAACGTACTGCGGCATGATAATATATTGTAAAATATGAGACAAAGATTTCAGAAGGAGCCTCCTATGAGCAACAGTGAGATCGCTGCCTTTTTCAAAACCCTTGCCGACTATCTGGAACTGAAGGGGGACAACCCTTTCCGCATCCGGGCTTACCGCAACGCCGCCCGGACCATCGAGACCAGCGGCTACGACTTCACCAAACTGGTCAAAGAGGGATACGACCTCTCCCAGCTTCCCGATATCGGGGAGCGGATCGCCAAAAAGATCGCCGAAATCGTCACCACCGGGAAGCTGACCAAGCTCGAAGCGGTCAAAAAGGAGTTCCCCCCTCATATCCTGGACCTGCTCAAGATCGAAGGGATCGGACCCAAACGGGCGCGAGTCCTCTACGAAAAGCTCGGCATCGGTTCCCTGGAAGATCTCAAAAAGGCCGCCGAGGAGCACAGGATCCGTGAACTTCCGGGCTTTGATGTCAAAACCGAGGAGAAGATCCTCAAAGGGGTCGTCCTCTACAAAAAAGAGGGCAAGCGGTTCCTCTACGCCGAGGCGGAACCCTATGCTCTGGAGCTCTATGAGTATCTCAAAGGCTTCAAGGCGATTCATCAGCTTACGGTTGCCGGCAGCTTCCGCCGCCGCAAAGAGACCGTGGGCGACCTGGATATCGTCTCCACCTCCGAGGACCCCCTGGCGGCCATGGATCACTTCACCGCCTTCGGCAAGATCAAAGAGATCGTCTCCAAAGGCGACACCC
>JALVUD010000003.1 GCA_027035765.1 Campylobacteraceae bacterium | reverse complement strand
GGGAAGTTTTCGGCGTCCTGGCGGTGGATATGTACCCGCTTGTATTCGCTCTCGACTGCCTCTTTGACCCGGTCGAACTGATGGTGGAGCACCACGGTGACATCGTCGCTGATTTTCGTCGCGGCATCCAGGGCGTGAAAAAGCATCGGTTTACCGCTGATAGTATGGAGAACCTTGGGGGTTTTGGACTTCATCCGGGTCCCTTTCCCGGCGGCGAGGATCACGACGGAGACGGACATCTAACTTCCTTTAGATAAAATATAGATCCCTCTGAAAAAGAGTTCAGGAGTTCACGTCATCCTGAACTTGATTCAGGATCCACGGCACAATCGGTGTCCGGGGCCTGGATTCCGGATCAAGTCCGGAATGACAAGTACTTTTCAGAGTTTATTAACAAATAAAGCAATTATATCCAAAGGGTTTTAAGGTGAAATGCCGACATTTCGGAGCGTGCGGGAGCTGCACACTCTATGCGATCGACTATGAGACACAATTGGAGGAGAAACACCGCAGACTGGTGGGACTGCTCGCACCCTTTTACGAAGGGGAGATCGAAACCTATTCTTCGCCCGATACGCACTACCGGGCCCGGGCGGAGTTCCGGATCTGGCACGAGGGGGAGCGCTGCGATTACGCCATGGGCAATAGGAGCAAAGACGGCTCCGTAGTGATCGAAGAGTGCCCCAAGGTGATCCGTCCCATCGAGGAGCGGATGGAGCCGCTGCTGGAGGCGGTCAACGGATCGGCGCTTCTCTCCCGGAAACTTTTTGCCGTGGAGTTCCTGGCGGCGACGAAGGGGGAGTGCCTGATCACGATGCTCTACCACCGGCAGCTCGACGAAGCGTGGGAGCGGGAAGCCCGGGCGCTGGAGGAGCAGCTGAACGCCTCTATTATCGGCCGGGCACGCAAGCAGCGGCTGGTGCTTTCACGGGACTTTGTCACCGAAGTCTTGGAGATTGATAGCAAAAAATATCAATACCGCCACTACGAGGGGGGATTCACCCAGCCCAATCCGTTTGTGAATATGAAGATGATCGAGTGGGCCAAAGCCCGCGCCGCCGAAGCGGGCGGCGGGGACCTGCTGGAGGCCTACTGCGGCCTGGGGAACTTCACGATCCCCCTGGCGGAACGCTTCGGCAAGGTGCTGGCCACCGAAATCAGCAAAAACTCCATCAAAGCGGCCAAGGAGAACTGCGCCCTCAACGGAGTGGAGAATATCGCCTTCGTCCGGCTGAGCTCCGAGGAGATGACCTCGGCTTTGCGCAAAGAGCGGAGCTTTAATCGGTTGAAAGGAATTGATATTGACGAATATGATTTTCGTTGTGTGCTGGTCGATCCCCCCAGGGCGGGGCTGGATGAGGCGACCCGAGAGCTGATCTCGAGATTTGAAAATATCCTCTACATCTCCTGCAACCCCGAGACGCTGGCCAGGGATCTGGAGCATCTGACCCAGAGCCACGAGGTGCAAAAAGCGGCGCTTTTCGATCAGTTTCCCCATACGGGGCATATGGAGAGCGGAGTCTTTCTACGAGTGAGGAATGGGGAAACTAGCAACTAGCAACTAGTAACTAGTAACGAGATAGTAACGAGGTGGTGGCGTGGGATGGCCATCCCATGAAATCCCTAGAATTGAAGAGGAGGAAAAGAATGAAACGAATCGTGATCGTAGCGCTGGTTCTAGTCGGCGTTTTATCCGCTCAGTCGGCTCCGTCGGACGGTTCGTCATGCTGGGATCGGGCGACGACCCAGGGGGCGATGAACATGTGTGCGTCGGGGGATTTCCAGGCGGCCGATAAAGAGCTCAACCGGATCTATCGGGAGATTCTCAAACGGTATCGAAAGTATCCCCGTTTCATCCGGGCGCTCAAAAAGGCCCAGAGGGCCTGGATCGCCATGCGGGATGCCGAGATCGAGATGGCCTATCCCGGGTATCTGGAACACCCCGAGGAGTACGGTTCGGTCCTGCCTATGTGCCTCGCCAATCTCAAAGCGTCGCTGACCGAGGATCGCATCAAGTTTTTGAAGCAGTGGCTCGATCCCAAACGGGAAGAGGGGGATGTGTGTGCTTTTTGGAAGCCGTAATTCTAAAATGTCAATACGTGTAGGAAGATATCTCATCTACGGTTTGGTCGATCCACGCAATCGGATCTTACACTACATCGGCAAAACGCATAAACGCAGAGAGATTCGTTTGGCTGAGCATATCGAGTGTGCCAAAAATGGAGATAGTAGAGCGGTGTATGTTTGGATCAGAGAATTGCTTGAGAGGGGAATGGTACCTGAAATCTTCGTCTGGAAAAGAATCTCTCCGGAAGAATCCTGGCGACACGCAGAAAAGGATGCTATCGCATTTTGGTCGAACCCAACTGTGACATTCCCATATATCCATCCTCCTCAAACGAAAAAGAGCGTTTCCGTTCAAATTAACGGCGTGGAGCTTTTGAATCAGACTAAAGGGGGATAAAATGTGGGAAAAACGAAGATTTGATATCGGAAAAGTACCAGAGGAGAATCGATTTGAAAAAAAATGAAAAAAAGCCCAAAGAAGAATCTTCCATCTTCCATCTTCCATCTTCCATCCTGGCCCCCTGGCTTTTCCCCTTGTCAGTGAAAAACGACTTCGTTTTCAATCCCTCTCCCAGGGACTTCACCGTCGAGGAGATTCCACTCTACGAATTCAGCGGCAGCGGGGAGCATCTGATCGTGCAGGTGCGTAAAAAGGGGCTGAGTACCTGGGAGCTGACCGATCTGCTGAGCAATCGCCTCGGGATACCGAGGCGGCAGATCGGCTACGCCGGGCTCAAGGACAAACACGCTCTGACGACCCAGTATCTCTCGCTGCCTGCGTCGGCGGAGAAAGAGCTGGAGAGATTCGAGCACGAGGGGGTCAAGATCCTGGAGTTGACCCGCCACGAGAACAAACTCCGTGTCGGCCACCTGAAAGGCAACCGCTTTCGTCTCCGTTTCAAAAAGGTGCTGGGAGTCCAGAAGGAGAAGATCGATCGGGTCCTGGACTGGATCGGAAAGAGCGGGATGCCCAACTACTTCGGCGAACAGCGCTTCGGAACCGAAGGGACCAACTGGCTGGAGGGAAAGACCATTGTGGAGGGGAAGCTACGCATTCGGGAACGCAAAATGCGGGAGTTTCTCATCAGCGCTTATCAGAGCAAACTTTTCAACGACTGGCTCAGCCGCCGTATCGGGATCAGCCGATTACTGGAGGAGTTTGGTGAACGGGAAGTGGAAGGGATCGAAGAGCTTCCTCCCGGCACGCTGAGGGGGACGAAAGGGCAGGAGCACTTTTTCAAGATCCTGGCGGGGGACTGGATGATGCACTACCCCTACGGCCGCCTCTTCGTCGCCGAAGACCTGGCATCCGAAGCGGCCAAACTCGCCGCCAAAGACCGCTGCCCCACGGGGCTGCTGCCGGGCCGGAAGGTCAAGCGGGCCCAGCAGAGCGCCCGGATCGTCGAAGAAGCCTACGACGACGAACGGATCGCCGAGCAGGGGAGCCGCCGCTACGCCTGGGTCTTTCCCATGGAGATCGGCCGGCGCTATGTCCCCGAAAAAGCCCACTATGAGCTGAGCTTCACGCTGCCCAAAGGGAGCTACGCCACGGTGCTGGTGGCGATGCTCAAAGGGGGATTTTGACTAGGAACTAGTAACGAGTAACTAGGAATGAGGAACCGAAAGGGTAGTGTAGCGTGGGATTGCGATCCCACGAAAGGGTGAATGGTGAGTGGTGAATGATGAATGATTTCGGTTGGCGTTGCTTTGCAACGCTTTTGTTCATTTCCATCTCTTCATTTGTTTTTCTTTGTTTACGCGACAAAGAAAAACGAAACGAAGCAAAGAAAAAGAAAACGCGAGGTACTGGTGTCTTGGCGGAGGTGCCATTTGATGGCGGAAGCGTAGAGTGCGGGAGTGTGATTCTATAGATGATGGATTTCGGTGTATAGCATGGCAATGTGTACCTTTTGGAGGAGGCGGGACTTCAGTCCCGCAAACTATCGACTAGTGACTTGAAGATCGATGCGATCTTCAGCTGAGGATCAGAGCAATCCTTCGTCAGAGAAGCTGAAGTATCCCTCCGGGCTTAAAATCACGTGGTCCAGCAGTTCGATCCCGACCAGATCCCCCACCTCACGAAGCCGGTCGGTGACGGTGCGGTCGGCCCGGCTGGGCTCCAGGGTCCCGCTGGGGTGGTTGTGTGCCACGACGATTCCGGCGGCTCGGTCGGCGATGGCGTCGGCATAGACCTCTCTGGGATGGACCAGGGACTGGGTGAGGGTGCCGATGGAGACGATCCGGGTTTCGATGACCCGGGAGGCCCCGTCGAGGGTGATGCTCAGAAAGTGCTCCTGGGCTCTGCCGGCGTAGGGGCGCAGCTCTTCGTAGACGTCGGCTGCGGAAAGGATTCGCCGGCGGTTTTTGATCAGAAATCGTCGTGAGAGTTCGACGGCGGCCAGGATCTGGGAGGCTTTGGCGGTCCCCAGGCCGTGGATCCGGGTAAGCCGTTCCAGGTCCAGCCCTTCGAAATCTTTCTCCATCAACGCCGCGATCTCCCGGGCCAGTTTGCGTACGTCCTTGCCGGGGATCCCCGACCCCAGCAGTACCGCCAGTAGCTCATCGTTTTTGAGCGCCTGAGGGCCTCGGGCGGCCAGCTTCTCTCTCGGTTTGTCCATCGGGTGCATTTGACAGATGGCGGTCATGGCTCCTCTCCTTCTTTTAACTTTGGGAGCACTCTATCACAATCGGTGTGGAAGCGTAGAATCTATTTCATCTTGTCATGCGGAGTGTGGGTCTCCGGCTCAGTAGAGAATCTTGTCCTCTTTTTCGTCCCAGAATTTCAGGACCGAACTGCATGCAGGATCGGGCAGATGAAGGAAAGGGATGGGATCGGGCTGACGGCCGGTGATGACCTCGGTGATGAACTGGTCGTCGAAGCCGATCTCGGCCGCCTGGGCCTTGGTGTTGCAGTAGACGACCCGGTCGAGGTGGGCCCAGTGGATCGCCGAAAAGCACATGGGGCAGGGCTCTCCCGTGCAGTAGAGCTCGCAGCCGTCCAGGTGAAAGCGCCCCAGGACCTTGCCCGCCTGCCGGATCGCCAGGATCTCGGCGTGGGCGGTGGGATCGTTGCGATGGACCACTTCGTTGTGTGCCGTGGCGATGACCTCTCCCCGATGGACGATCACGGCACCGAAAGGCCCTCCGTGATCGGCCTCGACTCCTTTGCGGGCCTCTTCGGCAGCCAGTCGCAGATACTCTTCGATAGCTTTATTCATTTTCATATTCATAGAAGCCATTATAACTTCATCTTTTCCAGGCTTTGAAGCGGAGTCGGACGTAGTCGATGACCCATCCCTTCTCCGGGTCATAGAGACTCTCCCGCAATATCGTGCGACACTCACAGAGAAAGATCTCCTGCTGTTTGGGACTGAGATGTCCGATGATGCCGTTGGCAAAGATCTCCAGCCAGTAGCGCACGTCCTCCATCGGGGTAGGGCGGGGAAACAGATCGATCCACTCCACTCTGAAGCCCTCCGCTTCGAGGATTTCCCGGTAGCTTTGGGGTGTGGGAAAGTACCAGGGGATTTTAGGCTCTCCAAATTCCGGATGTCTGGCGAAGACCTCTTCGATGGCGGCGACGATCTGTGCGACGTTCCCGGCTCCCCCGAATTCCGCGACGAAACGGCCGCCTGGCTTGAGGGAGGCGGCGATGTTCCGGACGGCTTCCCCGGCCTGGGGGATCCAGTGAAGTACGGCATTGGAAAAGACGGCGTCGAACTTCTCCCGCCAGGGGAGCGGTTCCGTCAGGGAGGCTTCATAGGCTTCGACTCCCTTTTCTCCGGCTTTTCGGATCATTTCGGGGCTCTGATCCACGCCGATCACCTGAGCGCCCCGACGCATGATCTCCCGGGCGAGGCTCCCCTCGCCGCATCCGGCATCGAGGATCGACTCTCCCTCCCGGGGATCGAGGAGGTCGACGAGGGGGGAGGCGAGTTTGTAGACAAAATCGGTGTATTCGCTGTAGCTGTCCGGGTTCCATTGGTTGTTTTTTTTCTTCGGTTGCATGGTATATCCCTTGTGATCGTAATATGCGTCGGATGGATGGATCCAATAGTCAAAAAACCGGAAATATTTTTTTTCGGAATCGAATCGATAGACCGGTTTTTCAGGTAAAGCTTGTAGGAAAACAGTAAATCAGGAAACGCAGTGTAGGGGAAGAAGCAGGAGAGCGGTATATTTTTTGGTGTCTTGATGGCGATAATTGACTGTTCGCATTCGCTCTCCTTTTCAATTGATACTGCGGAATTGTATCGGATTGTCGGTCGGTGGTCAAAGCAGGAGAGATTCCATGACGACAAATGACTCGACAAAATCGATTCTTATGATCTTCTTTATAAGAATTAAAGGTATAATTATCTATAAATAAACAGAGTCTTAAGTTCCAGAAAGAAAAAAATGCAAACATTGATTCTCCCGTATATTCCGGTATTGGCAGCGATCTTTTCTGCTATGTTTACGGTGGCAGCGCTCTATGTTCTCCGCTATCGGGTTCCCCGACGCAACGCTTCTCTTTTCCTCTCTACCGCGGCGATCAGACCTGCACAATACGGTACGGGCCCGACGCTGGATGTCGGGGATGATCTGAAATCTTTCGAAGGATGGAAATATCGGGAGATGATGGAGAGACTCCTGCGTCTGAAACATCGCATATATCTCGAAAGTGAACTCCATGACCATCGCACGGCGGGAGGACATCGGGCCCAGATGGAGGATCCCAGCGGTGCCCAACAGGCGATCGCAATGTCGATCGGCTCCGAACTTCGGGAGCTGATATCGTCGCTTTATGAAAAACGGAAAGCAGCAGGGCTCTCCTGGTTCATGGCGCTCTTCTGGAGTGTCATCGGCGGGATCCTCTACGGGCTGCTTTTCGGCGGGATCGTCTCCCTCTATCCCCAGGTGGGCGGGGCCGATCCGATCCGGACTCTGGCACCGTTTTTCCTTCCGGGTTTGTTCGTGGCGATGGCGGCCTCTGCCTATTTCGGCAGCCGTAACTGGTCGGATTTTCATATTCTGAATGCCATCGAGACCGAAATCCGCGAAATGACGGAAACGGTCGAACCGTTCCTCAGCTATAACGGCATCCGGACCGAAGCGATCCTCTGAATTCAACTTCACTCGTATTAACGTTATCTTCTTCACAACTGTTCCACTTTTTCATTTTAGAGTTCCGGTATCCCAGGATATCAAGGAGTCAGAGATGAAAAAGCTTGTTTTTTTACCCATCTTGGCCGCTGTATCGCTCTTTGGCGGTTCTTTCAGCTGGCATGAGAGTGTAGAGGTGGTCCGGAGCAAGCCGGTCTATCGCAATGTCACGATCCGAACTCCCTATCAGGAGTGTTGGAGACAAAACGTTCCGGTCTATCGCAATGAGATAGATGCTCCTGCAGCCGCCATCATCGGCAGTGTCGCAGGCGGAGTGCTGGGACACCAGATCGGCAAGGGGCATGGCAGAGACGCCGCAACCATCGGCGGCGCCGTGGTCGGAGCGCTGTTCGGTGCCAATATCGCCGAGCAGCATCGTCGTGTCTATTATCGCAAGCAGCGCGTCTGCAAAACCCGATATGAGGTGCGAAGAGAACGCCGGCTGATCCGTTACAAAAATATCGCCTGGTACAATGGACATAAAATTGTCAAATTCAGCAGACATCCGCTGCGTTGGATCGATGTAAAAATTCGGGTGAGTTATTGAGAGAGTCCTATCACCAATAGAATTTCTGTTTGTAGATTGTCGATCCGTTGAGTTTTATGATGCATTGTTTGGCTATCTCAGTCGGATATACGGTTCCGAGAAGAGGAAGGATCTTATCATAGAAGACTTTGTCACATCGCTTGGTTTTGACAAAACTGCTGGATTGACCGTTCGATAATCTTTTAATATTACAAGCTCTGATCAGGTCGCTCGGAAGTTTGGAATACTGGATTGTTTTGTTCGCAGAGGTAGAAAGTATGATCGTAGAAATGCATCCCCCTGTTAGATGTTGGGATTTATATTTTGAATTGAATTCCACACCTTTGTAATCATCACCTGTATATATTACTTTGTCACCGACTTTTACATAAAATTTACTGGGTTTGAATGGGAGTTTTTTTATACAGACAGTCGAATGCAGGGGTTTACCTTGATAATTGACCGTTTGGGATTTGCACCCTGGATTTGCACGGGAAAATTTTGCGATCATATTATCCTGATTACTGATATGATCAATGGCACAGGATGAGAGAAACAGGCAAGTCAAACAGATGTATAAAACTCTCAATTTTAGTCCTCCCAGAAAACAAAATATAACTGAATACACATATTCTAGCATCGTTGGAGTTAAACTTAACTGGAGTGAATGAAAGTGCTATGGCTTAATAACCAAGCTATATAGTGAGTGGACGGCGCTGATGATGAGTGTAAAAAGAAAAAGGGGAGTCAGATCTCCGTGAGAGGAACAACCTTCTCGCTCTTTTCCTCCAGGTCTTTGACCCAGATCGTGCCGTTGGACAGCTCATCCTCTCCGATCACGGCGCAATAGCGCGCCCCTGCTTTGTCGGCCCCTTTGAGGTGGGCTTTGAGGCTTTTGGGGGTGTATTCGACGACGGTCTTCTCTCCGGCTTTCCGCTGTTGGTGGGCCAGTGTTAGGAGCTTCTCCACCGCTTCGGGGAGCATGGCGCCCAGATACCAGCCTTCACGGGATTTTTCGGGCATCTGTACCAGCTCCATGATCCGTTCGATCCCGATGGCGAAACCGATCCCCGGGGTGGGACGGCCGTCCAGGAACTCCACCAGGCGGTCGTACCGCCCACCGCCGGCGATGGCGCTCTGGGCACCGATCTCGTCGCTGACGAACTCGAAAGCGGTCCCGGAGTAGTAGTCCAGTCCCCGGACCAGGTTGGCATCGACCTCATAGGGGATACCGCTCTCGGAGAGCAGATGCTTGAGCCGGGCAAAATCGCGGTCGCACTTTTCGCAGAGATTGTCGGTGATCCGGGGTGCCTCTTTGAGCAGGTTTTGGCAGCTTTCGTTTTTGCAGTCCAAAACCCGGATGGGATTGGTGGCGATGCGGCGGCGGCAATCTTCGCAGAGTCCGTCCTCGATATCCTGCAGATGATTGACCAGGCTCTCCCGATAGGGAGGCATGCACTCCTTGCATCCGAGGGAGTTGATCTTGACGGTATAGCGGATCCCCAGGGTGTCGAAGATGTCGGCAAGCATCTGAATGAGAGTGAAATCCTCTTCGACCCCCGCTTCGCCGAAACTCTCCACCCCGAACTGATGGAATTGGCGCAGGCGTCCCTTCTGGGGCCGTTCGTAGCGGAACATGGGGCCGAAGTAGAAGAAACGGTATTTCTGCCCCTGCTGGCGGTCGAGCTTGGCCTGGATGAAGGCCCGGACCACTCCGGCGGTTCCTTCGGGACGAAGGCAAACGTCGTTGCCCCCTTTGTCGGTGAACTGATACATCTCCTTGCCCACGATATCGGAGCTCTCTCCTACGGAGCGTTTGAAGAGGCGGGTCTCTTCGAGGATGGGGGTTTCGATGTAGGAGAAACCGTAATTTTGGGCGATTCGCGCCGCGGTTTCGGTGATATAGCGGTAGCGCTCGGCCTCTTCGAAGATCAGGTCCTTCATACCGCGCAGTGCATTGATCATATTTTTGCCTTCCAGAATAGTCTCAACGCTCAACGCTCAACGCTCAGCGCTTATGTCGACGGGATTATATCCCGAGATAGGTTACGATCTTTTGATGAATCGTTTCGAGATCCTCCCGGGCATCGACGATCAGGTAGGGGATGGCCAGTTTGGGGAGGGCACTCTTCATCTTCTCCTGAACCTTCAAAAGATAGTCGATTCCCCGTGCTTCGATCCCGTCGGTGCTTTTGGCCCCCAGACGCTTTCGCAGGGTCGCTTCGTCGGTCTCGAAAAAGAGAATCCGATCGGGCCAGTCCCCCTGCATGGCGAAGCGGTTGAGAGCGATCAGCTCCTCCAGACTCGCCCCGCCGTTGGCCAGGGCGTAGCCGATTCCCGAGAGGAGCCCCCGGTCGGAGAGGAGGAGCCGGGAGCGGTTGGGACGGACGATCTCTTCGTAGTGCTCGGCCCGGTCGGCCAGGAAGAGGAGCAGTTCCGCCCGTTTGGAGCGGATCGTGCCGGTGAGGAGGATCTGGCGCGCCTTCTCGCCGAAAGCGGTGCCCCCGGGCTCCCGGGTGATGACTGCCTCCGGGTGTTCCTGGGCGATGCGCTCGATCTGGGTCGTTTTGCCGCAGGTGTCGATCCCTTCGAAAAGTACGTACATCACTCCCCTTCGGGTGCGATCATCTCATAGACCGCCGGGGGGAGGAGGTGGTCGACCCTGCCGCCGAAGTGGAGGATCGTCCGCACCACCGACGAGCTGACGAAAGCGTGCTCCAGGCTGGGCATGAGGTAGATGGTCTCCAGATCTTTCTTCAGCGAAGCGTTGGCATATCCCATCTGGAGCTCATATTCGAAGTCACTGACGGCCCGAAGACCCCGGATGATGATATTGGCCTCCAGCTCCGCCGAGAGATTGACCAGAAGGTTCTCGAAGCCGATCACCCGGACCTTGGGGAACTCCCGGGTCGCCGCCTCGGCAAAGGCGATCCGCTCTTCCAGAGAGAACATCGGCTGTTTGCTCTTGGATTCGGCGACGGCGATGATGATCTCATCGAAGATATTGCAGGCCCGCCGGACGATATCCATATGTCCGACGGTGATGGGGTCGAAGGTCCCGGGGTAGATGGCGCGTTTCATCGGCCCTTGTTGATCTCGACGCGGCGGTTTTTGGCGTGACAGGGGGCGGTATGTCCGGTGCAGACCGGGTTGCTCTCTCCGTAGCTGACCACATCGATGCGGGAAGAGGGGATTCCGTTGCTGACCAGGATCGATTTGACCGCTTTGGCACGCTTCAGCCCCAGTGCATGGTTGTACTCGTCGGTTCCAAACTCGTCACAGTTCCCTTCCACCCGGATCTTGCCGGCGGAGGCGAGTCGTTTGATCTTGGGCATGTCGCTCATGAGACGCTGGAGCTGATCCCCCTCGACATCGTAACGGTCGGTGGAGAAGTAGACCATCTTGATCCCGCTGGCGCTTACGCCGTCCTGGCCGGTATATTTGCCGGTACTGCTGATCCCGCCGGGGACTTCGGTTCCATACTGGCTGCCCCCTCCATTGCCGGGTTCGGGGGTTTTCTGGGAACATCCGCTCAGCAGCAGGGCCGCGGCCGCCCCCAGGGTGAGGATCCAACGTGTCGATCGGTTCATACAGACTCCTTTTGCTCGTCTAAAATTTCCATTATCCTACCATAAAACGGTGACCTGCCGGGTAATCGGGAAATCAGATCCCTTGTCCGGCTGCAATGCAAAGGATCTCAGGGAGAAGCAGAACCTTTGAAAAAGGCTTCGATATGCGGCAGATGCCGGGAAAAATCCCGGAAGCTGTGGTCGCCTCCCTCTTCGAGGATCGTCCGGGTGCCTTTGAGTTCTTGCAGAGCGATACGGTAGTCCAGGACTTCGTCGCCGGTCTGAAGCATCAGAAGGATCTTTTCAGGATGGGAGAGAGTGGAAAGCCGATATCTTCTGAGGCTCTCCACATGCTGCGGGGTCCACTCGAAACGGGCACCGTCGTAGTAGTTGGTTCCCTCTCCCGTGTGGGCGGCCAGGGTCTCCCAGGGACGGGTCGAGGGGTTGACAAGCACAGCACGGAGTCCAAAACGCTCCGCCAGATAGAGGGCATAAAATCCACCCAGGGAGGAGCCGATGAGGTGGAGCGGTTCCCCGTCTCTTGCAGCTTGTTCGGCGATCTGAATCAGGGTGTCCATGGCCAGGTCGGGGACATAAGACAGAGAGGGGGCGAAGGCCTCTTCTGCGAAATACTCCCGGACGGTTTGTGCCTTGGCCCCCAGGCCGCTGCTGGCAAAGCCGTGGATGTAGAGGATCATTTTCCCGTGCCTTTGAGTAGTTTTTTGAGGGCGGTGAAGGGAAGGGTGTTGACCAGATGCTTCGCTTCCAGCCATCCCCGGCGGGCCTGGTTGACGCCGAAACGGATCTGCTCCATCGCTTCGGCGCTTTCGGCGACGGAGCCGAGGGCGAAACGGACACCGGAGTCTCGAAGGGCCTTGAGATGAACGTCACTCAGGTCGAGACGGTCCGGCCGGGCGTCGATCTCCAGCCAGACACCGTGTTCCGCCGCCGTTCGGGCGATCTTCTCCAGATCGAGGCTGCAGCCGTTGCGCTCGGAGATGATCCGGCAGGTGGGGTGGGCCAGGATCTGCACGGCGGGGTGGGCCAGGGCTTTGCAGATACGCCGGGTCTGCTCCTCTTTGCTCAGATTGAGATTCTCCTCCACCGTGGCGATCACCAGGTCGAAGGGCTCCAGGTCCTCCTCGGCGACTTCCAGGCTCCCATCCTCCGTGATCTCCACTTCGATTCCGCTGAGGAGATGGAGCTTTTTATGCTTTTTCCGCAGGGTTTCGATCTCCTGGAGGAACCCCTCCAGCGGGCGGCACTCCCGGCCGTGATCGCACAGCAGCAGGGAGGCCTTTTGGGTGAGGCAGAGGTAGTCGTATCCCAGATCGGTGGCCTTTTTTACCTGGGCGGCGGGATCCTCTCCCTCCGGGACGTGCAGATCCCCCCGCAGATCCTCCCGCTTCACCAGATCGGGGAGTTTCCCTTCGGCGGCCGCCTCCAGTTCCCCCCGGTCCTCCCGCAGCTCCGGTTCGATGTACTCCATACCGAAGAGCTTGTAGATCTCCTCTTCGGTCCTGCCGGCGATGCGCTCCATCTTTTCATTGAAGACCCCGTATTCGTTGACCTTCCAGCCCTTCTCCACCGCCATCTTTCTGACGGCGATATTGTGGGCTTTGGAGCCGGTAAAGTAGTGGAGCGCTGCACCGTAGCTGCGATCGCTGACGCAGCGGAAGTCCACCTGGAGGTTGTTCTGTAGGATAATGGTGGAGCGGGTGTCGCCTTTGGAGACGATCTCTTTGATCTTGCCGAAGGCGGTGAAGTGATCCATGGCCGCCAGGGGGTCCTCGGAGGTGGAGACGATATCCAGGTCGCCCACGGTCTCTTTGCGGCGGCGGATGCTGCCGGCGACCG
>JALVUD010000002.1 GCA_027035765.1 Campylobacteraceae bacterium | reverse complement strand
TTTACCGTCTATTTTGGCCCCGGCCTTGATCTGCTCCAGGGCCTCGTTGAAGTCAAACTTGTCGTTCATGGTCAATCCTTTAGAATGTTAGATTCTATCGGACTGACACAAAATTTCTAACGGTCCCAAGCGAAGTGACACTCTATGACACTTGCATGTCATACTTCGTCAGGTCTAGATGAAAATTCACCTCCGGTCCGCTTCCGACTCTCCCCGTCGGATGAAAGGAGAGCAACTGATGGTTATACAGAATATATTAAAAAATTACACCATTGCCTATGTGGAGGATGATCCGGCTATTCAGAGAAATATGAAGGAGCTTTTGGTCGATATCTTTGCCGAGGTGTGGCTGAGATCTGATGGAAAGGCCGGATTTGAGCTCTACCGCAGCAAACGGCCTGATGTCATGATGCTGGATATTGATCTTCCCTATATGGATGGTTTAAGCCTGGCCAAGAAAATTCGCCGGATCGACAAACGGACCAAAATTGTTATTCTGACCGCCTATACCGACAAAGAAAAACTGCTTCAGGCAACGGGATTGAAACTGGTCAAGTATATTGTCAAACCGATCGATCTGGTCTCTTTCGATGATCTGCTCGATACATTGGCCGTCGAATTCATGGAGGAATCCGGTGAGCGCAAATGTTTCCGAGACGGATACCGGTGGGATCACCTAACATTAAAATTGACACATCACGGCAGGGAGGTTCCATTGACTGTCAAAGAGAGCCTTTTGATGGATCTTCTGGTCAGAAACTCCAATTCACCTGTCGCCTTCGAAGACATCATGGCGATTGTCTGGGAAGACTCCTTCGACAACGAAGTCTCCATCGGGAGCGTCAAATCTCTGGTCAGCAAACTGAGAAAAAAACTTCCTCAAAATACAATCCAGAATGCCTATGGTATTGGTTATCTCCTGCGTTGTGTTACGCCACACTGATTCTTTCCTAAACCTCTAGACCGTTCTTCTTCTTCGTGTCCCCGCAATTTTTTTAAAAAAATCTCGAATTGACACTTCGTAACACTCTTTTGTGATACTGGTGCGATAGATCAAAAAGGAGGAATACAGAATGAAGACTATTCAAAGTGTGATACTGTTGACACTGCTTTGCACCGGTTTGGTTTCGGCACGGGGGATAGAGCTTGGTGACGCAGCGTTTACAGGATTTTCCGGGGTCGTGATACCGGCAGCCGATGAGAGATTTCCTCAGCAGATCAAAACGCCGAGAGGAGGATTCCTCAACAGGCTAGAAGATGAACTGTTCATTGATCCGGATGGGCCTTCGCTTATAGTGAAGTCGCTTCAGACACAACGGAGGCATATCTGGGACGCTTCACTCCTCTCCAACCCGACGAAACTAAAAATCGAGGCGAAAAAGATCGGGCAGGTTTTCGGGGTGACTATGGATGACAGCCAAGCTCCCAATATTTATGTTACGGCCACATCCTTCTACGGTTTACATATTGTCACCGATGATTTGCCGGAAAAGCTGAAATTGGGGAGAAAGACTTTTGTAACCGGTGATAGCGATCGTCGGCCGGAACGGCACATCCGCGGTATCCGATTCGCCCGATGGATGAATGGGATGTTCGGAGAGGGTGGTGGCCCGGGTACGGTATGGAAAATCGACGGACGCACCGGAGAAGTGACGAAATTCGCCGATATTACGTTAGACGGTATTCCCAACAGCGGGCCGGCTCTGGGAAATATCGCCTTCGACAAAAAGCACAAGAGCTTTTTTGTTTCTGACCTCGATACGGGGATGATTCACCGACTCTCTTACGAGGGGAAGGATTTGAGTCATTTCGATCATGGAGTAACCGGACGAAAGCTCCACGGCTTGAGACCGATTCCTCTCAATCCCTTGAACCGCGCAGAGATTCAAAGTCACAATTTTGATGCCACCGATCCCAAAACATGGGGTTACGCACGGGAAGGGCGTAGAGTATACGGTCTGACTGTATCGGGGAATCGTCTTTTTTATGCGGTCTACAACGGATCCGACCGCGCCTCAGAGATCTGGTCGGTGGGATTGGACGACAACGGAAATTTTAGTCAGAAGGATGTGAGATTCGAGCTCTTGGTAAGCTCCGTCAGGAATAACTTTCCTATTACCGACCTGATCGTAAGAAACGGCACAGAGCTGATCCTGGCCCAACGACCTCTCAATACCGGTTCCTATGCCTTTGACAGTTTCATGACGGCGGGGGAGGCCCAGGTTTTGAAATATCATCTGAAGATCCCCCAGGACGGCTTGAGAGATCGCTGGTATCCCCAGGCCCAGGAGTACTATCTGGGTTTCGAAGCCCCCTTTCGCAAGTCGGTAGGCGGCATCGCTCTGGGGTACCTCTATCGTGCCGACGGCTCCTTTGATAGCAAGCGATGCATCCCGTCGATCTGGATCACAGGTGAACATCTGCGACGAAGCCGACGGTTGGGATCGATATTGGGAGCGGACGGAAACGGTATTCAAGGATATCCCTACCTGTTGAATGATAGTAATAGACCCGCACTTGTTTCTCTTTCGCTTTACTATCCCCCTCTGGTCAAAGATGTGCGGGGAGCCATGGGCGATGTGGCGATTGCTGCCGATCCCTGCGTCTGCCGCTGTGACGGCGCACCTGTCGAAGGGCCTGTAACCGGTAGCGGCGGCATTCCCCCTATCGGTGCTGCTGATCCGCTGCTCGATGGGATGGCAAATGAAGCGGGAGCGGGCGGGGGACTCTCAGGAAGTGATTCCTGGCCCTACGATAATGAGCCATGGCCGGATTCCGAAGTCCCGCAAACTCCCATCGCCTGCCTGCTTAATCCCTCCCTCTGCCAGGAACCGCCGAAAGGTGCCCAGAGCTGTCTACAGGTCAAGACCACACCCGACGCACCATATTTCCAGGCAGACGGAAGCTGGGATCTTCCCCTTTACGGCATCCGATCCGCTAATGGACTGAAGGTGGATACTCTCAAGGTCACTCCGGTTGCCGGGGCGAGTGCCATCACCAACGGACCGATTCTCGATGCGAAGGGAGCGACGCTCAATCTTACGGGTGCCGCTCCGGGCAGTTTCGCCGTCATCGATATCTGCGGCTTTAACAAAGAGGAGTCCCAAAGCGGAAAACCCTACGAGTGCTGTAACGTGCGTATCAAATTCAAGGTAGGCACAGAAGGCAAGCAAACACTGGAGGTATTACAATGAAACGGACAACCAGGATTCAGATCATTTTGACAGTGCTTGTAGGCTTGTTGTTTATGGGCAGTAGGGCGGCGGCCGAAAATAACGACACCGAGACCCTTTTGAGCAAGGAGCTCCTCTCCAGCAGTACCAGCGGCGGTGTTACCACCTTCAAGTGGGTGGTCAGGTACGCCCCGCCCATTCCCTCCCCTTCGGGTCCTCTCAGCCTGGTCGACACTTTCAGTCCCAATCAGAGCTATGTCAATGGGACGGAAGCCCATCCTGATGGTTGGAGCGTTGCTCAGAATCCCAGCGGTTTCACCTGGCAAAAGGATAGTCCGGGTTACTACAACAACGTATTTCCGAAATACAACGGCGTGATCAAAGTGCCCGGAACCGGCGACGGATACCGGCCTATTCCCTATACGGCTCTCAACGGGGACAAGAGAGTCTATTTTCTCAATCACCATCAGATCCCCGGAGCGACTCTCTTCAATTGTGTGGGTGCCTGTCCGACCGGCTCTTCCTGGCCCAGGAAGCTGCCCGACGGAGACCCCAATGTCAATGCCTACACCGGCACGACCAAGGGTCCGGAGACGGTGATCCTCAATCGGAAACTCTACTACGCCGTCACCCGGGCCGGAGACTCCGGTCTGGGTTGCTACGACCTGGAGGCCGATACGGAATGCGGGTACCTTCAGCTCTCCAATATGGGAGGAGCTTTTGCCAAAAAAATGGAAGGTCCTTTCAAGGTAGGTAATAGCCTAATCACGATCGATGGTGCCATGAAGAGCTACAAGGTCAACATCACCGGCAACACCATGACCCCGGCGGGTAGTTTCGACATGTCCACTACCGGGCTTCCACCCCAAGGGAACATCAATGTTAGCGGACAGGTAGTCGGGAATAATGTCTACTTTGTCAGCGACAACAAACTCGCATGCCTTGACAGTGCCTCCATGAGTGCCTGTGCCGGCTGGAGCGGTGCCCAGAATGCCAACTCTTCCTATGCCGCTGCCAGTTATCTCTATTATGACACTTCTATGAATCCCATCGGCATTTGTGTCAAAAGCGGTATCAACAAGTGCTTTGACCTCAATAACGGCACTCCGCTGAGTGTCGCCGATCCTTTTCCGGCGAACAACCAGATAGGGAGCGGGTTTACTCAAGGCGGCAAAACTTTCATCCCCTATGTCTTCACCGACAAAGTCTACTGTTACGACTGGGCCGCCGCCGCCCCCTGTACCCCACCGATGATTGTCGGTCCTGCCGGTGCGAGTACTTACGCCGCCGAGGGAGACGGAAACGGCTGCGCCTGGGTCTACGGAGACCGCAGTAAGCTTTGGTCTTTCGACCCTCTCACGGGCGAGACTCCCTGTGGCGGCAAGACCATGGTTTTGGAAGATCGTTACGACGCTTCCAAGAACTGGTGCGCCAGCCAGCAGGTCCGATGGAACTATAATTCCCTCGTCATCCAGGGGATCGACCCGGGGGATTTCAGCGATCTCAACATTACCTTCTATGATGCCGACGGCAATGTGATCACGACAGAGAGTATTCCCACGAGTTCCCCGACTTTTACCGAAAACCTGGCCATTGCACCTTTCCTCCCCAATGCACCCATCCACTATAAGATCGAGGGAACCTGGGGTCCCAATGCAGACCCCTCTCATCCCAGTCCTACCGTGAGCATCGATCTCAGTGCTCCGCCTCAGGAGTTCTGTTTCGATACCCAGACCCGATGTCCTATCGGCGGTAAGATCAAAAACAGTGTCGAAGCCTCCATCGCCCAACAAAGTGTCGCGACGGCCCAGGTGATCAAAGAAGCGGACGGCCTCTGTGCCCAGTCTGCTCCTACGCAAGAGATAGGATCCTGTCTTCAGGCCACTCCCAAACTCAGCTGCGAAGACGAAGGCTGGATCGTTACACTGGAGGGAATCAAACCCTCGAGTTTCGGCAACGACGGAAAGACTTCCATCTCAGTGATCGCTCCCGACAGGGTGACGCTCAGACCCTATCAGGGCAAATGGTACCTGGCAGGTGCACGTCCGGGTGAAACAGTCACCCTTTTGGTCAATTCGGTTCTCAAAGGAATGGGCAAATTTCCGGGTGATGATCTTTGCTGCGCGACAGAAACCAATATCACGATTCCCGAGTCACAGAGCTGTACCCCCAAACCTGAAACCCTCCATATGGATATCAACAAAAGCTATCTCCCTGAAAGCAAACAGTTCGATATCGCTGTACAGGTTGATGGATCGATCCAGCCTCCCAAAGCCCTCCTGATCCGTGAGACTCTGCCGGAGGGAATCACTCTCCGTTCCTTGACGGCTGCCTCGGCACAGAACTGGACCTGTTCAAACACTTTCCCCATCAGCGGCAGCGCACAGATTGACTGTCTCTATACCGGCACTATGCCGGTGAGCGGAGAGCAGCATCTTCGCTTCGAGGCGGATATTGAGCAGGAGAAAATGCCCCGAGAAAACTGTGCGGAGCTCTCCGTACTGGCTGTCAACGGTCTTTCGCTTCCTTTTGATGGAAAAAGGAGAGATTGCGCCACCGTACCCAGAGAGGATAACGCCTCCGATATTCCTACCGATGAGCCCCCTTACAATATCTCATCGGTCAAAGAGTTCGCCGGTTGTGACGCTGCAGGAATATGTACCTTCCATCTGTTCCTGAAAAACGAATCCAACCGCACCTACAACGGACCGGTCTATATCTCGGAACATCCAGGTAACGGCCAGTCGAATTACCCGATCACCTCCTTGACTCCTGCCGGACTTTGTCCGACCCAACCGGCCACGCTTCCTTTCCAATGTGTCCAGCACCTGAGTTTCGCTCCCAACGAGACCAAGACCTTCACGCTGCAGATTCAGGTACCGGCTGCTGCCTTCGGCGGCGGGGAAAATTGTCTCTCCACGTTCAGCCCACCGGCCTCTATGAGTGTGGGTGACTATACTGATCAGGAAGCGAGCCAGGCTCTGCAGGATGCCAACGTCATTCATCCCGAGCATCTCAGCGGTAATTGCGTCAACTTTGATCTCAACAAAACGGACAACAATGACACTGCGCCTCAGGGATGCCAGACTGATGCCGACTGCGATGACGGTACACAAGCGGTCAGATATTGTCAGGTTGACACCGGGTTGTGTCTGCCCAAGCCTCAACAACCTCAGCAGCCTGAGCCTCCTACGCCCCCCGCACCCAAGCCCGATATTCCGCTGCCCGTTCCCCATCCGGGAAGCGGTCTGACGGGATCACCGGGCACACCCGATACATCTCAGGGCGGCATACCGGCGGGTGCTCCGAGACTACAGATCGTCAAGATGGCTCCTGCCAACTGTATTGCCGGCAACGTCTGTACCTATACCATCAGAGTCTACAACCGTGGGAATGCCCTCTACAACGCCCCCCTGAGAGTAGTGGACCGCAAATCTCCGGGCGTGGGGCTCTATGTGGGCAGGTCCCCCTCCACGTGGATCTGCAATGCCGCCGGTAACCGGGTCAAATGCCTGCTGCCCCACGCGGTGATCGCTCCGGGTCAGTACAAAGAGTTGCGACTCAGATTCCGCACCAAGCGAAGCAGGAAAAAAGTTTATGTGAAAAACTGTGCCTCTATCGAAAGATTACGATCGACACCTGCACGGACAGTGACCCTGCAAAAACGGCTGAAAAAGATGGGATACAAAGGGATTCGCCTCAACGGGAAAATGGATAGAGCTACAAGCAGGGCACTTTACCGATACAGAAAAAAACTGGGTCTCAGCGAACGTACCGCCATCAGACGTCTTTCGGGTGTGGTGCGTCCCGGTATCGTCCGCAGTTGTGTCAAAAACGTTGTCAAGCCCCGTTATGAGACCCGCCCCGCCTGTCACAAGGGAACCCATTGGGATCCGAGGCTCAAACAGTGTCTCCCCGATCTTGAAAGACCCCGTTGCAAGCCGGGAACTTACTGGAATTCCCGGATAAAACGCTGTCTGCCCAAATTGATAGAACGTCCTGTCTGCCGGAAGGGGACCCATTTTGACCGGCATCTGAAGCGCTGCGTCCCTGATGCTATTCAGCGGCCGCGATGCCCCAAAGGGAGATATTACAACGCGAAACTCAAGCGTTGTGTTCCCAAGGTGATTGAGAAACCGATTTGTAAGAAAGGGACCCATTTCGACAAGAGGAGAAGGCGCTGTATCCCCGATCAGCTAATTCCGCCTAAATGTCCCAAAGGGACCCACTATGACCGGTATCGGAAACGCTGTATAAAAAACCTTCTTTCCCAACCGCGATGTAAGCGCGGTACTATCTGGGATCCGCGTCGTAAGCGTTGTGTGATACGAAGAATCGACCGACAGCGTCCTCATACCAAACCTTCACCGGCCGGTTTGACCTGCCCCAAAGGAACCTATTACAACGATAGAGTTCACAAATGTATTCCGTTGCGACGACGATAGTCGCAAAGATATATGGTATAGATGCGGCTAAGAACCATATTCTCTCCATGTCAAAAAATCCGCTTTGCCGGAACAGGGTGTGGCCAAGGCCAAAAGCTTCGTCAGCTGTGCCATCGGGAAGATGGGGGAGGAGAAATAGCGTTTTCCGGTTCCTCTCCGCCTTCTCCTTTTTTCTTTCAACCTTCCTTTTTCTTAACACTTTTGTAACAATCTTCTTTTACAATGCTTCTTATCGACAGAATAAGGAGCGAATCGTGAAAAGAGTGATGCTGATCGTCGCAGTGGCAGTGGGGATGCTCATGGGACTGCAGGCCGAAGGAATGGGCCAGGGGATGCACCGCGGAATGGGGCATGGCAAGATGATGCCCAAAAACTACCGGATGGTTCCTATGGAGAAAGCACAGATCCTGCAGGAGGGACCCGCGAAGATGTTCTGTCCCAAGTGCGGGATGACCTTGCCGATGTTCTACCGGACCAACCACGCGGCGAAAGTGGACGGCAAGATGGAACAGTTCTGCTCCATGCACTGCCTCGTCGAGGAGATCAAATCGGGCAAGAAAGTCACCGATATTCAGGTGGTGGACAACAGTACGCTCAAGTTCATCCCCGCCGAAAAGGCCTGGTACGTCGTGGGCAGCTCCAAGCCGGCGACCATGTCCAAGATGAGCAAATACGCCTTCGGGACCAAAGAGGCTGCGGAGAAATTTGCCAAAGAATTCGGCGGCAAGGTGATGCCCTTCGATGCGGTACTCAAGATGGCCGAAGCCGCCTATGACAAAGAGGCGGCGATGATCGCCAAGCGCCAGGCGATGATGGCCAAAAAAGGGGATCAGATCTACAAGAAGATGTGTAAACCCATCGAGAAGAAATTTACCACCGCGGCCGAGGCCAAGGCTTATATCAAAAGGAACAAAGTCTGTGGCGACCTCAAAGGCAAGCCGCTCCAGGCGGTCGGTCTCTACCTCAAATCGATCGGGCAGTAAGGCTTTTTCCTGTTGAAGCGGGGATTTCCCGCTTCTGAATGATTTTTTGACATTCGTCATCTTCTCTCATTTCCCAAAGTGTTACAATGCATGCATCTTTTTAGAATGGAAAAGCCATGAAAATACTTCTTTTGATCGTCTTCCTTTTCAGTGGCATCTCCCAGGCGCAGGTCAACGCCGCCCAATACACCCGACTCGTCGCCAAAGGGGAAAAGATCGCCCTCCGGCTCTGCGATCCTGAAAAACTGCCGAAGCTCAAAGGGGGCGAAAGCCCCGAAGCGATCGCTGCCGCCGTGAGAGCCGGCGGTGCCTGCCCCCCGCTGAGCGGGCAGAAGCTCGAAGCGCTGGTGGCCTTCCTGCAGGCCGGAAAGGCGGCGGAGCGTTCCGGAAACGGCAAAACGATCGAAGTTCCCAAAGGGGCCAAATGCCCCGTCTGCGGGATGTTCGTCTCCAAATACCCCAAATGGGCCGCCGAAATGGTCGTGGACGGCAAGACCTACTACTTCGACGGGGTCAAGGATATGATGAAGTTCTATATCTTCGACGGGGATTTTCCCTACGACCGGAGCAAGATCGAGAAGATGCTGGTGACCGACTACTATACGCTGGAGGCGATTCCGGCGAAAGAGGCCTACTACGTCATCGGCTCCAAACTCTACGGCCCCATGGGCAACGAACTGATCCCCTTCAAGACCGAAAAAGAGGCCCGGGATTTCATGGCCGACCACGGCGGGGACCGGATCGTCCGTTTCGATCAGATCACGGGGAAGATGGTGATGGGGTTGGATGGGATTGATTATAGTGAGGAGTGAATTTGCGTCGTTTGTCGTTTGAACGGGGCTTCGCCCCTCTTTGTCGTTTGAATTTTGTCGGCAGTCGGCAGTCGGCAGTCGGCAGTGGGGCCGCCTTCGGCGCTCTTTGTGGTTTGATTCGTGTTAAGTGCTATGTGCTAAGTGCTAAGAGGGGAAGCGTTGCAAGGCAACGCATTCCGAAATCTTCCATCTTCCATCTTCCATCTTCCATTAAAAAAAATCGGTTCCTCACTCTTCACTCTTCACTCCTCACTCACCCCCATAGGTGGCTGGCATGATCCGCCCCTTCTATGCCGTGATGGCCGGTTTGTTTGGATTGCTCCTGCTGATGGCGGGGCACTATGCACGTTTCGATCGGGCCGGGGTATTGGAGAAACAGCGGACCCTGGTGGCGGTGACGGGGCTGGATGCACCGGCGTTGAGCGTGGCGTGGTTCGAACCCAGGGAGCGGCGTTTCGAAGCGGCGCTCAATCCGGCCTATCCGGAGCTGCTGCCTCCCGATCGGCTCGATTTCGTCTACGGAGCGCTCTATGGGAAATAACCCCTTTTTTCATTTCCTGACGCTGAATCTCTTCGCCCAGCGCCGCAAGCATCTGGGGGTAGTGGGACTCTCGGTAGTGCTGATTTTTCTGCTGGCATCGACCCTGTTTATCTCCTCGTCACTGCAGTATTCTTTGCGCCGGGCGTTGGTGAGTGAGCCCGATTTCGTCGTCCAGCGGGTGCGGGGGGAGCATCTGCTCCCCGTCCCCGAGGCATGGAGTGATGAGATCGCGGCGCTGCATGGGGTGGATCGGGTCAGCGCACGGGTCTGGGGGCGCTACTACACCCGGCCCAAAGGCAAAAGCTTCCTCATCGTCGGGATCGACTTTCTGGAGGATCAGAGCCACCAAGCCCTGGCCAAACTTGTGGAGCGGACGGATCTGCGAAAGTTCCTCAGCGGTGACTATATGATTGCCGGGGAGGGAGCAGCCCGCTGGATGCGTAAGCATTTTTACCAAAAGGGCTACAACTTCCTGGCCCCGGACGGGAAGTTCATTCCTCTCAAACTCTTTGCGACGCTACCCAAAGAGAGTTCTCTCATGGGAGAAGATCTGATCATCGTCCCCATCGAAACCGCCCGCAAGATACTGGGGCTGGGGCCCAATGAATCCACCGATATCACCTTCAACGTCCCCAACGACGACGAACGCCCCAATATCGAGAGCAAAGTCTCGGCACTGCATTACGATCTGCGGATCATCTCCAAAAAAGAGACCCAAGGTGCCTACGACCGGCTCTTCAACTACAAAGGGGGCTTTTTCCTGGTGCTCTTCCTGATTGTGCTGCTGGCCTTCGCCCTGATCCTCTATCAGCGCGCCAGCCAGGTCTACTCCAGCGAAAAGCGCTCCATCGGCATCCTGCGGGCGCTGGGGTGGAGCATTCGCGACGTGCTGTGGCTGAAACTGGGTGAATCCCTGACGATCGTCATCAGCAGCTTCATCCTGGGGAGCGTGGCGGCCTATTTCTACGTCTTCGCCCTGGGGGCGCCGCTGTTGCGGCAGATCTTCCTGGGCGGTGCCAACCTCACGGCCCCGATCCGGCTCGTGCCGGTGATTGATTTTTCGATCCTAGCTTCCATTTTCCTGCTTTACGGCGTCAGCTTCATCGCGGCGGTGCTGATCCCCGTCTGGCGGATCGCCGTGACCGATCCCAAGGAGGCGATGCTGTGAATAGTGAGGAGTTAAGAGTGAGGAGTGAGGAGTATATAGCGCCTTTGGCGCCGTTATTGGTGTATTGGTGTATTGGTGTATTGGGGGTGTGTTTGGAGATTTTTCGTCGTTTGTCGTTTGTCGTTTGTCGTTTGATTCGTGTTGCGTGTTATGTGCTAAGTGCTAAGAGGGGAAGTGTTGCCAAACAACGAAATTCAAAACTCTTCACTCTTCATTCTTTACTCTTTATTAAAAGAGTTATTGGAGGCAGGACTTTAGCCCTGTATTTTGCGGGAATGAATTCCCGCTTCCGAATCTATTGTGCTACGTGCTACGTGCTACGTGCTAAGATCTCTCTATTCCTAGTTACTAGTTACTCGTTACTAGTTTCTACAATTCGGTTCCTCATTCCTCATTCCTCATTCCTCATTCTCCGAGGTGTCCGATGAATCCGATCATCGAAATCCGCAATCTCAACCGCCATTTCGACAGCGGCGAGGAGCGATTCCACGCCCTGAAAGAGATCGATCTGACGGTGGAAAGGGGAGAGTGTGTGATCCTGCGGGGGATCAGCGGCAGCGGCAAGACGACACTGCTGAGTATCATCGCGGGGCTGGATCACCCCAGCAGCGGGGAGATCCGGGTGGAGGGGGAGGCGATCGCCAAACTCCCCGATCGGCATCTGAGCCGTTTCCGGGGGCGGCATATCGGGATGATTTTTCAGCACTACAACCTGATGGAGGAGCTGAGCGTCCGGGAAAACGTGGCCGTGCCCCTGATCCCGATGGCCCAGAATATGCGGCAGGTCACCCGCCGGGTGGAGGAGGCGATGGAGCGGGCCAATATCGCCCACAAAGCCGACCAGAAAGCCGCCCGCCTCTCCGGAGGGGAGAAGCAGCGCGTTGCCATCGCCCGGGCCCTGGCCACCGATCCCGAGATCATCCTCTGCGACGAACCCACTGCCAACCTGGACCGTGCCAACGCCCGCCGCTTCCTGGAGATCCTCTCCCGGCTCCACGAGATGGGCAAAACGATCCTCATCGCCACCCACGATCCGATCTTCGAGGAGCTGCCGTTCGAGGCGAGGGTGGTGGAGATGGAGAACGGAGCGATCGTCGATGGACGATCGAGTGAGGAGTGAAGAGTGAGGAGTGAGGAGTGTTTAGCGCCTTCGGCGATTTCTCGTCGTTTGTCGTTTGTCGTTTGTCGTTTGAATAGAAGCGTTGCAAAGCAACGCATACCGAAACCATTCACCATTCACCATTCACTATTCATCATTGAGCAATACAGGAGTCAAAAATGACTCCTGTATTGCTCAACACCCAAGTCCTGGTCTATCTCCTCAGCGAAAGCGTGCTCTGGGTTCTGCTGGCGATTGCCTTCGGGGTTTCGGTGCATATTTTGTGGCGCTGGGATTTCGGCAGCACGAGCGAGGAGCAGTATGCCCTGGAGCGGCGGGCCTATCTGGTGATGACGATCATCCTGGCGGCTTTTGTACTGAAGTTCCTGCTGCTGCCGTTTTTCGTCTTTACCATCGACCGGCTCAGTGATCTGGTGCCGGGGGCCATGTGTGCTGCGGGGGTCATCAGCGCCAACGGATACGGCCTGCCGCTGCTCTTTCTCAAGCTCCTGATTCTCTTCGGCCTGCTGCTCTGGATGGCGATCAACCATTATGACCTGGAGGCGAAGACCTATCCCTGGTTCCGGCTAAAAATGGGGCTCTTCGCATTTCTATTCGTCCTGGTTTCCATCGAGCTCTGGATGGATTGGGCCTACTTTTTCCATTTTGACCTGAGCCGTCCGGTGAGCTGCTGTTCGGCGCTCTTCGGCCAGTTGGAGGGGGCCAATCCACTCCCCTTCGGTCTGGACATCCCCAAGCTGCTGCTGCTCTTTTATCTCCTCTATCTCCTGATCGTCGTTGCCGCGCTGGCGCACCAGAGCTGGCTGGAGCTGGCGGGCTACGGGCTTTTTGTCTTTGTCGCCTACTATGCGGTGGTCTACTTCTTCGGAACCTACGTCTATGAGCTTCCCACCCACAAATGCCCCTTTTGTATGATGCAAAGACCTTACCACTACGTGGGGTATCTGATCTGGGGATCACTCTTTGGCGGGGTCTTTCTGGGACTGATCGCGGCGCTGCTGCGTCTGGGCTTGGGGGTCGATACCCGGCGAATGGAGCGTATCGGCCTGGGGCTCGTCAGCCTCTTTGTGTTAGTATGCACCCTCTATGTGGGGGTCTATTATCTGCGAAACGGAGTCTTGCTATGAAAAAACTGATGCCGATTCTGGGGACGCTGCTCTTTGTGGTGATCGTGGCCGTGATTTTTATTTCACTGGCCAAAAAAGAGCAGCCGGTGACCATCGTCAAGGGCAACACCGCCTTCAAACCGCTGCCCATCAAACTGAACGCCACCAACGACACCCAGTGCAAGATGCTGATCAAAAGCGAGCGTAATGCCGCCGAAGTGATCGCCCCCGACGGGCGGACCTGGTTTTTCGACGATCCGGGCTGTATGACCCTCTGGCTCCAGGACAAAGCCTGGAAGGACCGGGCGAAGATCTGGGTGCATACCCTCGATACGAAGCGCTGGATCGACGCCCGTAAGGCTTGGTACGGGGTGCGGGACGCCACGGCGATGCACTACGGTTTCGGTGCCAGAGAGAAACGGTGCAATGATTGCATCGATTTTCACGAGATGCAGCTGCGGATGCTGCGGGGAGAGAATCTCACCAATCCAAAAATCCGCAAAAAACTCCTGGGGGTCTGAATGGGCGGCATCGACATACTGGCGGTGGTGACGGCGGCCTTTCTGGGGAGCTTCGGTCATTGCTTGGGGATGTGCGGCGGGATCGTCATCGCCTACAGCTCCGCCAAGATCGACAAAAGCTGGGGCAAAACCCACGAGGTGATCGCCCATCTGCTCTACTCCCTGGGGCGGATTACCACCTATGTGACCCTGGGGGCGGTCTTCGGCGCCATCGGCGGGGTGGCCAAGTTCAACGGCTATGCCAACGGGATACTCACCATTGTCGCCGGAGTCTTCATGATCCTGGCGGGGCTCTCTCTGGTGGGCAAGATCGGCTTCCTGACCAATCTGGAGCACTCCTTCTCCCGCAGCGGCTGGTACCAGCGGGCTTTCCGCTACATTCTGCGGGACAAATCGCTCTACAGCTTCTATCTTCTGGGGCTTCTCAACGGTCTGCTCCCCTGCGGGCTGGTCTATTTCTTCGCCGTGGAAGCGGCCAGCACCGGGAGTCCTCTCTGGGGAGCCTTCGTCATGCTGATCTTCGGCCTCTCCACCGTGCCGGCACTGCTGGGGCTGGGGCTTTTTACCGGGCTCTTTACCCGAAGCAACCTGCGCAAAGTGATGATCAATCTGGCGGCGATCGTCGTGGTGGTTTACGGGCTTTATACGGTCTATCGGGGCTACGACTTCCTCCGTCACCCCCAGAAATCTCTGCTCAACTGCTGCGAATCGGAAGAGAATACCGACAAAACTCCCGATGGAAAACTCCCTGTCTACAAGGGGCAAACGCTACAGATACCTTAGCGTCTTTACCCGCCTTTGCCCGGGGAATCTTCAATAACTTTTGCTATACTTGTGAGCATCATTTAAACTATGAGGAGCAATACATGGCAATTCTAGATGAAGTCAAAGAGGTCGTAGTCGAGCAGCTCAATGTCAGCCCCGACGAAGTCAAAGAGGATTCGAAATTCGTTGAAGATCTGGGAGCGGACAGCCTGGACGTTGTCGAGCTGGTTATGGCCCTGGAGGAGAAGTTCGATATCGAGATTCCCGACGAAGAGGCCGAGAAGATCGCGACCGTCGCCGACGCCATCAAGTTCATCGAAGAACACAAAGCCTGAGTCTGTCTGGACGCCCGCCCCGCCGGGGCAGCGTGACAGATACGAGTCTTTAGGTGAAGATTCGTATCTATTACGTTCATGAGGAGCCGATGTGAGAAGAGTCGTTGTGACGGGACTGGGGATGATCAACAGTGTAGGGCATGACAAAGAGAGTGCCTTCGAAGCCATAGTGCGGGGAGAGTGCGGGATCGACAGAATCACGCTCTTCGATCCGGAAGCCTTCTCGGTTCAGATTGCCGGGGAGGTAAAAAACTTCGATCCCAAGACTGTCATGGACCCCAAAGAGGTCAAGAAGGCCGACCGTTTCATCCAGCTGGGTCTCAAAGCGGCGGCAGAGGCTTTTGCCGATGCGGGAATCGACGACTCGGTGGATCGGGAACGCTTCGGCGTCAGCTGCGCCTCGGGGATCGGCGGCCTGCCCACTATCGAGCGGAACTCCGTCGTGTTGCATGAGCGGGGTCCCCGCCGGATCTCTCCCTTCTTTATCCCCTCGGCGCTTGCCAATATGCTGGGAGGGTTCGTCTCCATCGCCCACACCCTCGAAGGGCCCAACCTCGGCTCCGTGACCGCCTGTGCCGCGGGAACCCATGCCATCAGCGAAGCGGCCAAGACCATTATGCTGGGCGGGGCTGATCGGATGCTGGTCGTCGGCGGCGAAGCGGCCATCACCGGGATCGGTGTCGGCGGATTTGCCGCGATGAAAGCCCTCTCCACCCGCAATGATGATCCCAAGCACGCCTCCCGTCCCTTCGATGCCGGACGGGACGGCTTCGTGATGGGCGAAGGGGCCGGGTCGCTGGTGCTCGAAGAGTACGAAGCGGCCAAGGCCCGTGGTGCCAAAATCTACGGCGAACTGATCGGCTTCGGCGAGAGCGGTGACGCCAACCACATCACCACTCCCACCATGGACGGTCCGCTGCGGGCCATGAAAGCGGCCATGGCGATGGCCGGCAATCCCAAAGTGGATTACGTCAACGCCCACGGGACCTCCACCGCCATCAACGACAAAAACGAAACCGCCGCCCTCAAAGAGCTCTTCGGCGGGAAAGAGAACTGCCCGCCGGTCAGCTCCACCAAAGGGCAGATCGGCCACTGCCTGGGAGCCGCCGGCTCCATCGAGGCGGTGATCGCGCTGATGGCGATGGAACGGGGGGTCATCCCGCCGACGATCAACTACACCACCCCCGATGAGAACTGCGATCTGGACTATGTCCCCAATGAAGCACGCGAAGCGCAGCTGGATGTGGTCATGAGCAACTCCTTCGGTTTCGGCGGCACCAACGGTGTCGTCATCTTCCGCAGAGTCTGAGACGGTAGCGATGGCCACCTATCTCGATTTTGAAAAGCCCATCGAGGCGATCCAGCAGGATATCGAGTCGGCCAAGGCCCGGGGGGATATGGATGCCGTCGAGATCCTCAACAAGGATTTGGAAAAAGAGGTCAAAAAGGTCTTCGGATCTTTGAGTGACTATCAGAAGCTCCAACTGGCCCGCCATCCCGACCGCCCCTATGCGCTGGATTATGTCCGACGCCTCATGACCGATGCTCAGGAGATCCACGGCGACCGGATGTACCGGGATGACCCGGCGATCTTGTGCTATCTGGGCTGGATCGGCGGGCAAAAGACCGTCCTCATCGGCGAGCAGAAAGGCCGCGGCACCAAGCATAAGCTGCGCCGCAACTTCGGGATGCCCCATCCCGAAGGCTACCGCAAGGCACTGCGGGCCGTCAAGCTGGCGGAGAAGTTCGATATTCCGGTTCTGATGCTCATCGACACTCCGGGTGCTTATCCCGGCATCGGTGCCGAGGAGCGGGGCCAGAGCGAGGCGATTGCCCGAAACCTTTTCGAACTCTCCGGCGTCAAGGTGCCTCTGATCTCCGTCGTCATCGGCGAGGGAGGCTCCGGCGGGGCCCTGGCCATCGGGGTGGCCGACCGCCTGGCGATGATGCGCTACTCGGTCTTTGCCGTCATCTCCCCCGAAGGATGCTCCGCGATCCTCTGGAACGACCCCTCCAAAGTAGAGCAGGCCACCAAAGCCCTCAAGATCACCCCCGATGCCCTCAAAGAGTACGGCCTCATCGACGACATCATCGACGAACCCCTCATCGGCGCCCACCGCGATATGGACAGCGCCGCTGAAGCCGTCAAAGAGTATTACCTCCGCTCCGTCCGAAGCCTGAGAGAGCTGAGCAAAGAGGAGCTGGTGCAGAAACGGTATGAGAAGCTCACCTCCATCGGCGCGTTTCAGGAAAATTAGAAATTAGTAATTAGAAATGAGAAATTGGGAGGCGCCTGCATCGAGGTCGCAAGTCGCAAGTAGTGTTGCCTTCGGCAACGTCATTGGTCATTGGTTTCGTCTCAAGTGCTATCTGCTAAGTGCTAAGAGTAGAAGCGTTGCCGAGCAACGCAAACCGAAATCTTCCATCTTCCATCTTCCATCTTCCATCCGATCGTGGGATCGTAATCCCACGCTACGGGGTCGGTTCCTAATTCCTAATTCCTCATTCCTCATTTCGATGACGGAGTTCAACATATGTTGAACTCCGTCATCGACTGGATCGTCCAGACGGTCAACCACTGGGGTTACTTCGGAATCTTCGCGGCGATGTTTCTCGAGAGCAGCTTTTTCCCCTTTCCCAGCGAAGTGATCATGATTCCGGCGGGGTATCTGGCTTTTAAGGGGGAGATGAATCTCTATGCGGCGATCTTTACCGGTATTCTGGGGTCGGTGGCGGGCGCGCTTTTCAACTACTGGCTGGCCCGTCGCTACGGCCGTCCTTTTCTTCAACGTTACGGCCGCTACTTTTTTCTCGATGAGCGGACCCTGGAGAAGCTGGAGCGATTCTTCACCCGACATGGGGAGATCTCAACTTTCAACGGGCGGCTGATTCCCGGGATTCGCCAGTATATCTCTCTTCCCGCAGGTCTGGCGAAGATGCCGGTAGGGCGCTTTGCCCTCTATACGGCCCTGGGAGTGGGGATCTGGGTGACGGTTCTGGCTCTGCTGGGCTATTCCCTGGGGGCCCATGAGGAGCAGGTGAGCCGTTACCTGCACAATGCGACGATCGTGGCGCTCATCGCCGTGGCGGGGCTCAGCCTTTTTTACTGGCTGCGCCACCGGGCGAAGGAGGAGCTGTGATTCTGGCGGATGTGGGCAATCGGCACGTGCATATCTACGAGGAAGGACGGGTGCTCCATCTGGAGCTCGAAGATGCCCTGGATGCCTTCGGGGAGAGGATCGTCCACTACATCTGCGTCAACCCCGCCGCCCGGGAGGCGATCGTCCGGGAGAGCTACTGGCGGGATATCTCGGAGCGGATCGACCTGCCGGGAGCCTACGAAGGGATGGGCGTCGACCGACGGGCTTTGTGCCTCAGCCGGGGTGACGGCCTCTATCTGGATGCCGGCAGCGCCCTGACCCTGGACCGGGTGGAAGCGGGAGAATACCGGGGCGGAATGATCCTGCCGGGCCTGCACAGCTACCGCCGGATGCTGGCGGAAATCTCGCCGGTGCTGGATCGGGAACCAGACTGGGGAATCGCGACGGACAGACTGCCGAAAGGAACCTCGGAGCAGCTGAGCTATGGTATTATTGCACCCATCTATCACGAAATATGTCGTCAACGTGAAAATCTGCCTCTCTATGTCACCGGCGGTGACGGCCGGATCGTCGCTTCGTGGTTCAAGGATGCGGTCTATGATGAAGCGATGGTCTTTGAGGGAATGATGAAGGCGCTGGAGGCGCCTTCAAGTTAACAGTTAATAGTTAATAATGAATAATTGTGGAACGCGTTGCTTTGCAACGTGTTTTATCGAAAAAGGGATAATAAAATGAATGTTTTGCAAAGCAAAACTTACCGAAACTCTTCACTCTTCACTCCTCACTCCTCACTTTGCTCCTGCAAGGAGCGATCATGTTGACCATCGCACTTCCCAAAGGGCGGATCGCCGAAGAGACCCTGGCGATCTTCTCGGAGCTTTTCGGAGAGGGGTTCGAGTTTGAGAGCCGAAAGCTCATCCTCGATATCGGAGAGTTCCGTTTCCTCAACGTCCGCAACCAGGATGTTCCGACCTACGTGGAGCATGGGGCGGCGGATCTGGGGGTCGTGGGGCTGGATGTGATCACCGAAAAAGAGCTGGACATCGTGGATCTGCTCGATATGAAGCTGGGATGCTGCAAGGTGGCCATCGGGATCCGCAACGAAGATGAGCTGGATTGGAGCCGTCCCGACATCAAAGTGGCGACCAAGATGGTCAACATCGCCAAGAACTACTTCGCTTCCAAAGCCGTCGGGGTCGAGGTGATCAAGCTCTACGGCTCCATCGAGCTGGCTCCGCTGGTGGGCCTGGCTGACGCCATCGTCGATATCGTGGAGACGGGTACGACGATGCGGGAGAACGGTCTCAAAGTCGCCGAAGAGATCATGGACTCCTCCGCCCATCTCATCGCCAACAAAAACAGTTTTTACGCCAAAAAGGAGGAGATCCTCGATCTCTACGGCAAGATCAAAGCGGTTGTCGATAGAAACTAGTCGTCAGTCGGCAGTTTGCAGTAGGTTCGCTTCGCTCACTTTTTTGGGGTGAGGAGGTGGGATCGCCGCTTTGCGGCTGGTGAGATCGGCACTTCGTGCCTGGTGGGAAGGTGCGTAAAAAGAACGGTTTCTACCTTCTCACCCTCCCACCAGCGCGTAGCGCGATCCCAGCCCCCACCTTTTCCCAAAGGAAAAAAATGTCCAACACTCCTTCCGCGCTTGACCTCTATGCCAAAGTGGAGGACCTTCTGGGGGTCAAAGAGGCGGCGCCGCGGCTCTATGCCCATTACCTGCTGGCTTTGCAGGCGATCGATTTCCGTTCGCTCCTGGATGTGGGGTGCGGGAGCGGGGATTTTATCGTTCAGCTGCAGGGCGCCTTTCCCGAAGTGCGTTTCGAAGGGATCGATCTCAGCCCTGAGATGGTCCGCCGGGCCGGGGAGCAGGGGGTCGATGCCCGTTGTATCGATCTCTGCGACGTGAGGGAGTGTTATGACGTCGTCACCTGTGTCTTCGATATGCTCAACTATCTTTCCCCCGAAGAGCTTCCGGCTTTTTTGAACTGCCTGAAAGAACGGCTCAATCCCGGGGGCGTTTTGCTCTGCGACCTCAATACCCTCTACGGCTTCGAAGAGGTGGCGGTGGGGGCCTTTACGGCGGAGGACGACAGACGTTTCGTTGCGATCGAGAGCGATTTCGAAGCGGGCGTTTATGAAGCGGATTTCACCCTCTTCGAGAGGGAGGGCGAGTGCTGGCGCAAATCCTCCCAGACTATCCGACAGTATCATTATTCGCCGGAGGAGATCGCCGGATTGCTGGGGGCGGAAATGGTGCAGCGGGATCCGGTGACGCTCTATGCCGAGGAGCCGGACAAAGCGTTTCTGGTCTACACCCTGCCTGCCTGAACGCTTATGATAAAATCAAAACAAAAAAGTGAGATGCATGGCCTATGATCTGAAAGAGAAACTCGTCGTCGCCATCTCCTCCCGGGCCCTTTTTGACCTGGAGGAGGAGAACCGTCTTTTCGAAAAGAAGGGGATCGAAGAGTACTATCGCCACCAGATCGGCCATGAAAACCGGATCCTGGGTCGGGGGGCCGCTTTCGGCTTCGTCAAAAACCTGCTGCGGATCAACCGCCATTTCGACGAGCCGATTATCGAAGTGATCATCCTCTCCCGCAACAATGCCGCTACCGGCCTGCGGATCCGACAATCCATCGAACACTACGGTCTGGCCATCGACCGGGCGGGATGGACGGCGGGGCGGCCCATCAGCCGCTACCTCAAGGCCTTTGACGTGGACCTCTTCCTCTCGGCCCACGAGGCGGATGTGCAGGAGGCGACCGATGCCGGGGTGGCTGCCGCCCGGATCATCCCCAAAAAATACCGCAAACGAAAGGGCAAAGAGGTCCGAATCGCCTTCGACGGGGATGCGGTGCTCTTCTCGGACGCTTCGGAGCGGATCTACAAGGAGCAGGGGCTGGAGGCCTTTCTGGAGCATGAACGCCGCAATGCCAAAAAGCCTCTCCCCGAAGGCCCCTTCGCCAAACTTCTCAAGGTGATCTCCCGGATCCAGGAGCACTTTCCCATGGAGAAAGCTCCCATCACTACGGCTCTGATTACTGCCCGGAACTTCTCCACCTTCGAGCGGGTGATCCGGACGTTTGATGCCTGGGGAGTGCGGGTGGATGAAGCCTTTTTTCTGGGGGGCGTGGAGAAGCGCCGGATCGTCAAAGCCTTCGGTGCGGATATCTTTTTCGATGATCAGGATGTTCATCTGGAAGGCACCAGCCGCAAGACTCCCAGCGCCCGGGTTCCCTACCGCAGCGAAAAATCGCGGAGCAAAAAGGGGAAGCGATGAGTCAGAAAGACCGGGTCTTTCGGGAAGCGCCCGGAAAGAAGTTCGAGTTCGATGAGACAGTGGCGGCTGTCTTCGACGATATGCTCAATCGATCGGTACCCTATTACGAAGAGGTGATGGATCTGATCGTTCGGTTGATCCTGGCCCGGGACAGAGAGGGGTTGCGGATTCTGGATCTGGGGACCTCTACGGCCCGGCTGCTTCTGGCACTCCACAATGCCGCCGAATACCCTCTGATTCTGCGGGGGATCGACAACTCACCGGCGATGATCGACCGGGCGAGAAAAAAGTGCGCCGCCTTCGGGGCCGAGAATATCGAGCTGATCGAGGGGGATCTGCGGACTTTTCCCATCGAAGCGGAAGATGTGGTGGTGGCCAACTACACCCTGCAGTTCATCCGGCCTATTGACCGTCCCGCCCTGGTCCGGCGGATCTACGAAGGGCTCAATGAGGGGGGAGAGTTCTACTTTTCAGAAAAAGTGGTCTTCGAAGACCGCTATCTGGACAAAGCGATGATCGATATCTACTACGACTACAAGCGGCGGCAGGGATATAGCGACTATGAGATCTCCGCCAAGCGCGAGGCGCTGGAAAATGTGCTGATTCCCTTTACAATCGAAGAGAATATCCGGCTCTGCCGGGAGGCCGGGTTCACCCATGTCGATACGATTTTCCAGTGGGCAAACTTCGTCACCTTCCGGGCAAAAAAACTCTGATTTTCAACTGGTCCCCATTTGATGGGATATATTTATTAATAGGAGTTTTTCACGGGTTATTCACCACGTGAATAGAGCATTTTTTCTTCAAAAAAGAAACTTTATCCACTATACAATTGTTCCGATTCTCAGGAAGATTTGGAGCGTTTATTACCCTGTAGATTTTTATAAACACACCATAGAATGGGTATAGTCTCCCTCGCTTCCTTCTCAGCTTCCACTTACAGGTTCTCTCAATTTCCTCAAACTTGTATCCCGGGGAGATTGGGTATAATCTCCCTTCAAGTAATACGAATGATTCACAGTGTGAAAAGAAGGATAGAGTATGCAATGGAGTCCCAGCAGCTGGCGAGATTTTCCCATCAAGCAGCAGCCTCAGTATGAAAACCAGGCACTGCTTCGATCGGTGGAGGAGGAGCTGCGGAGCTATCCTCCTCTGATCTTCGCCGGGGAAGCCCGCAATCTCCAAAAAGATTTGGCCCGCGTCGGCCGGGGAGAGGCCTTTATCGTCCAGGGGGGTGACTGTGCCGAGAGTTTCGCCGCCTTCAATGCCGAGACCATCAAGAACCTCTTCAAACTGATTCTGCAGATGTCGGTGGTCATGACATACTCCAGCGGCAAACCGGTCGTCAAGATCGGCCGGATCGCCGGGCAGTTCGCCAAGCCCCGCTCCAGCGACTACGAGGAGAAAGATGGAGTGCAACTCCCCAGCTACCGGGGAGATATCATCAATGATATCGCTTTCACCGAAGAGGCGCGCCGGCCAGATCCCCGTCGGATGCTGCGGGCCTACTACCAGTCCGCGGCGACGATGAACCTGCTGCGGGCCTTTTCCCGGGGCGGACTGGCGGATCTGAATCAGGTGCATCAGTGGAACCTGGATTTCATCAAGGATCACCCGCTGGGCAAGCGCTACGAGGAGCTCAGCTGCCAGATCGACAAGGCGATGAAGTTCCTGGCCGCTGCGGGGATCAACAGCCAGACAGCTCCCCAGCTGCGCCAGACGGTTGTCTACACCTCCCACGAGGCGCTGCTGCTCAACTACGAAGAGGCACTGACCCGGATCGACAGTCTGACGGACCAGTGGTACAACACCTCCGCCCACATGCTCTGGATCGGCGACCGGACCCGGGATCTGGATGGCGCGCATATCGAATATTTCCGGGGGATCCACAATCCCATCGGCTGCAAAGTCGGCCCCACTATGCAGCCCGATGAGCTGATCGAACTGATCGATGCCCTCAATCCCGCCAACGAGGAAGGACGGCTCAATCTGATCGTCCGGATGGGCGCTGACAAAATCTCCGAACTCTATCCTCCGCTGCTGCAGGCGGTCAAAGAGGCCAAACGAAACGTCGTCTGGACCATCGATCCCATGCACGGTAACGTGGAGAAGACCTCCACAGGATTCAAAACCAGGGATTTCGACAATATCCTCTCGGAAGTTCGGCAGTTCTTTGAAATTCATCAGCAGGAGGGGACCGTCGCCGGAGGGATCCACCTGGAGATGACCGGCGAGAATGTCACCGAATGCACCGGCAGTACCTCCTGCCCCATCACCGAAGAGAAACTGGCGGATCGCTATCACACCCAGTGCGACCCGAGGCTCAATGCCAACCAGGCGCTGGAACTGGCCTTTATGATCGGAGAAGAGTTCTAAGAATATCTTCCCCTTTCTGTTTCATTCTTCCCTGTTGAACCCTCCCGTCATTCCGGATCCGATCCGGAATCAAGGGCTTCAAACACCCATAATGCTGTGGATCCTGAATCAAGTTCAGGACAACGAAACGATGTCCAATCGGTTTAACTCAAATTTTGGGTTTAACAGAGGATTCTATTTTATTTCACGATGACCGCAAAGATGTTTTTCCCCTCTTCGTGCCGATAGATCAGCTCCATCCCGTGAAGATCCAGAATGCTCTTGACGATATAGAGTCCCAGTCCCAGTCCCCCTTCGGAGCTGTGAAAGGGGGTGAAGTACTCCTCGATGGGATGCGGCAGAGCCTTGCCACGGTTGATGATCCGGATCTCCGGTTCGCGGATCAGGATGTCTGCATGACGGTCGGCGGAGTATTTGATGGCGTTGTCGATGAGGTTCTTGATGGCCAGTGTCAGAAGCTCAAAATCCCCCCGCAGCGTGAAATCTTTGCGGATGACGGTGTGGAGATAGCGGGACGGATCGTCGAGCATCAGCAGGTCGATGCTCCCTTCCAGAATGTCGCTGGCTTTGTAGGAGTGGAAGTCGGGTTGAAAGTTTTTGGAAGTGATCTGCTCCACCTTGGCAAATTCGTCGATGAGGAGATTGAGCCGCTCGAAGATGGCATGAAAACGGGCCCTCTTTTTCGGATCGTCGATCATCTCCGAAAGCAGCCGTCCTTTGGCGATGGGGGTTTTGAGTTCGTGCATGATGGCCCGCAGCAGCAGCTGCCGGGAGCGAAGCAGATTCCGGATGGTCTCCACCGCCTGGTCGAAGGCGTTGGCCACTTCGGCGATTTCGTCCTTGCGATCACTGTGGCAGTGGATGTTGAGATCTCCTTCGGAGAAGCGGAGGATCTTCTTCTTGAGTTCGCTGAGGGGTCGAATGGAACGAATGACCCAGAAATAGAGCAGCAGCAGCATCGCCAACGCGCCGGTAAAGGCGATGAAGAGTTCCAGGGGGAAACGGGGTTTGTTGAGGTTCTCCAGGATCAGTTTGAAACGGTCATTGTTGATGAGGATGTAGCGGTGGAGCCGCAGATTGACCACGGAGAATTTCTTGCTTTTGCCCTTTTGGGCGATCTGGCGATAGAGTTTGAGATTTTTCCCTCCCACATCGACGACCCGGATATTCTGGGAGGCTAGATAGTCGGTGTCGATCTTGCCGGTTTTGAGGTAGTAGAGATAGAGATAGTGGATGTTGGCCCGCTCCTGCATCTGAATCTCCTGGAAAGAGCGGTCGATGGATCGTTTCCAGAGGGCGGCAAAGAGGAGCACCAGCAGCAAAACGGCAATCAGGAAGACCAGATCGATCTTGGCCCTGAGCGACGTGATGCGCAACCGTTCAAACAAGCTTGTAACCGACACCGCGGACCGCCTGGATCGCTTTGGGGTCTCCCAGCTTGGAGCGGATCTTGCTGATGATCACATCCAGGCTCTTGGTAGAGCTGTCGCTCATGACACTCGATTCGTTGATGAGCTGCTCCCGGGAGAGGGTGATCCCCTGTTTGCGGATCAGCTGGGAGAGGATGTCAAACTCTGCAGGGGTGAGATGGAGCGGCTGGCCGTGGTGGTAGATGGTATCCCCCCTGATCTCGTAGGCACTGGCGGGTGCGGGGCGACCGGCTCCGCCCTTGCTGTAACGCCGCAGCAGGGAGAGGATCCGGGCGTGGAGCTCTTTGGGGTCGTAGGGTTTGGGGAGGTAGTCGTCGGCCCCCAGCTGCAGGCTCTTGACCTTGTCCTCCACGTCGCTGCGGGCGGAGGAGATGATGACGGGGATGTCGTATTTGCGGACCACCTCTTCGCAGACCTCCAGACCGTCCATCCCCGGCAGGGTCAGGTCCAGCAGCAGCAGATCGTAGTTCTGCACCCCGGCGCTGACGCCCAGGAAAGGGTCCTCGTAGTTGGTCACTTCCATACCGAACTGGGCCAGGTATTCGCTCAGCAGTTCGGCAAACTCGGGGTCGTCCTCGATCATCAGAATTTTGATAGGGCGTTGGCTGTTTTGTTCCATAGGGATATTTTATCCATCGGAGTTTAATTGTAGACAAACGGATCATCGCGATATGGAGGGGAACTTGGATAAAATACGATTCCGAGACGAGTTTCTGTAGACAAAGGTGCAAAGCGGATGAAGAAGAAAGATTTTTTACGCGCGATCGTGGAGCGGGATCTGGCCGAGGGGAAATACAAGGAGGTGGTGACCCGCTTTCCTCCCGAGCCCAACGGCTTTCCCCATATCGGACATGCCAAAGCGATCACCATCAACTTCGGCATCGCCCGGGATTTCGGGGGGCGCTGCCACCTGCGGATGGACGATACCAACCCGGTGACCGAAGAGGAGAAGTATGCCCAGGCCATCGAAGAGGCGGTCCGGTGGCTGGGCTACGAGTGGGACGGTCCGGTGCGCCACACCTCCGACTATTTCCAGCGCCTCTACGACTATGCGGTGCAGCTGATCAAAATGGGCAAAGCCTACGTGGACAGCCTCAGCGAAGAGGAGATCCGGGAGTATCGGGGAACAGTCACACAGCCCGGGCGACGCAGCCGCTATGCCGAGCGCAGCGTCGAGGAGAACCTGGATCTTTTCGAGCGGATGCGCCGGGGAGAGTTCAAAGACGGTGAACACGTGTTGCGGGCCAAAATCGATATGAGCTCCCCCAATATGCAGCTGCGCGATCCGCTGCTCTACCGCATCCGCCATGCCCATCATATGCGCACCGGTGATGCCTGGTGCATCTACCCCATGTACGATTTCGCCCACTGTCTCTCGGACTACATCGAGGGGATCACCCACTCCTTCTGCACCCTGGAGTTCGAGAACAACCGCGCTCTCTACGACTGGGTCCTCGATACGCTCCGCCTGGGGCCTCCGAGACCCTATCAGTACGAATTCGCCCGGCTCAATATGAACTATACGGTGATGAGCAAACGCAAGCTCAAGGAGCTGGTCGACAGCGGCAAAGTGAGCGGCTGGGACGACCCCCGCATGCCCACCATCGCCGGCTATCGCCGCCGGGGCTACACTCCCGAGTCCATCGTCAACTTCTGCAACAGCATCGGCATCTCCAAGGCCAACTCCGTCGTGGATGTCGCTCAGCTGGAGCATGCCATCCGGGACGATCTCAATATGAAGGTCCCGCGGGTGATGTGCGTTCTCGATCCTCTGAAGGTGGTGATCGAAAACTACAAAGGAAGCGAAGAGCTGGAAGCCTCCTACTATCCCCACGACGTCCCCAAAGAGGGTTCCCGCAAGCTCCCTTTTTCCCGGGAGATCTATATCGAGCGGGAGGATTTTTCGGAGAACCCGCCCAAGGGGTACTACCGCCTCACTCCCGATCAGCCGGTGCGGCTGCGCCACGCCTACATCATCCGCTGCAATGAGGTGATCAAAGATGAGAGCGGCCGTATCACCGAGATTCGCGCAGAGTACTATCCCGACTCCAAAAGCGGCGCCGACACCAGCGGCATCAAGGTCAAAAGCGCCATCCACTGGGTCGATGCGGCAACGGCTCATGAAGTGGAAGTGCGCCTCTACGACCGGCTCTTCCGGGTCGAAAATCCCAAAGGCATCGAGGATCTCAACCCCGATTCTCTGAAGATCGTCAAAGGGGCCTACGTCGAACGGGCGGTGATCGAAGAGAAGCCCGACGAACGCTTCCAGTTCGAGCGGCAGGGTTACTTCTACCCCGATCCGGTGGACTCCAGCGACGAGCATCCGGTCTTCAACAAGATCGTCAGCCTCAAAGACTCCTGGAGTAAAAAGCAGCAGCCTTCCAAGCCCGCCCCCAAAGCAGCGGAGTCCAAAGCACCGAAACCGAAGCAGGGGGCAAACGAGGGAGAAGCCGCCCCTCTCAACGAGGAGGAGCAGGCACGCTACGAGCGTTACACCCGGGAATTGGGTATCGGCAAGGCCGCTGCCAATACTCTGGCCCGTGACGCGATGCTCCGGGAGTTTTTCGAGCAGGCGCTTGCCGAGCAGAACAGCCCCGTGACTCTGGCCAATCTGGTGGTCAACGAGGTGGCCAGGGAGTTGAAGCAGAAATCATTGGAAGCGTTGGCTTTCACCCCCGAAGGGATCGCCCGGCTCGCTAAAATGATCGATGAAGAGACCGTCTCCAGCAAAATCGCCAAAGAGCTCTTCGAGCTGATGGCCCAAAGCGGCGAATCCCCGGTCAAAATTGTCGAAGAGCGGGGCTGGGTCCAGATCAGTGACCCGGCGCAGATCCTGCCGGTCATCGAAGAGGTGATCGCCGCCAATCCCGACAACGTAGCCAAGTACAAAGCAGGCAACCAAAAGCTCTTCGGTTTCTTCGTGGGCCAGGTGCTTAAAGCGACCGGAGGTAAAGCCAATCCTAAAGTGGTTAATAAACTGGTGGCTGAAAAGCTGGATGAGCCGGAGCGCTGAGAGATCAACTAAAAAAAGGAGTGGCTATGAAACAGGTCGATATGAGTTCAGAGGAATTCCTGGAGGAGCTGGAGAAAACCAAGAAGTTCGCCGACAAGGTCTGCAAACAGTTCGGATGGGTCTACAACCCCAATGAAGAGGTCAACGAAGGGGTCCTGATGGGGCTGGCCCGGCACAAGCTTCTCTACGGCAAACGCTGGTGCCCCTGCTTCATGGTGATCGAGAATGAGGAGGGCAAGCACGTCAGCGCCGACAACCGCCTCTGCCCCTGCAAACCGGCCATCGAGCATGAGGTGCCGGAAGAGGGGAAATGCCACTGCGGGATCTTCTGCACGCCGGAGTACGCCGCGACGCACGATCATTGATCGTGCAGAGCAGAGATCTCCCGCAGATTACGGATTAGAGATTGGTATGGCGATTTTTCATCTCCGATTCACTGATCTCTTTGAGTTGCATGATTTCCGAAATGACCGATTCCAGAAAAATGAGTGATGTCAGTTCAAAAGCAGTCCCGAGTGGGATGGCACGGGAAGAAGGTTTCTCGGCCTCTTTTTCAGGGCTTTTGTCGGAGTCGATGATCACGGCGAATCGGGAGTAGGCGAGGAGAGGTCCTTCCGGATTGGCAGTGAGAGAGAGGATCGTGGCTTCGTGACCGGCTGCCTTTTGGGCGGCACTCACAACGCTGTCGGTGGTACCGGAGGCGGAGATGCAAAGCAGCAGATCCCCTTTGCGGATGGCCGGTGTATTGGTTTCTCCCACGACAAAGGCCTCCTCGCCCAGATGCATCAACCGCATGGCGAAACACTTTCCGACCAGCCCGCTTCGTCCCGCTCCGCAGACAAAGACTCGGCGATCCTCAAGAAAATAATCGACGAAATGGCGGAAACTCTCATCATCGATGCGGTCGAGATCCTGACGGATCTTCTCCAGCAGATGCTCTCCGATCATCAGTGTTTTCCGAGACGCTTGGCGATTTTTCGGGCCATCTTTTTCGGGTTTTTCGCTCCGGTGATCGCTCCGCCCACGACGACGATCTCCGGATCACATTTGACGATATCGTCGAGTGTCTCCAGATTGATCCCGCCGGCGACAGCCAGGGGAATATTGACTTTGTCGGAGAGGAGTTTGAGATCCTCCAGAGGGCTGTGACCCGCATTCTGCTGATCGATTCCGGAATGGATCCCTACATAGTCGGCCCCCATCTTCTGTACAGCTTTGGCTCGGGAGACTTTGTCCTCCACACTGATCATATCGACGACCACTTCACCGTGGTGCTTTTTTGCACTGCGGATTGTCCCTTCGATCGTCCGAAGGTCTGCGGCGCCGAGAACCGTGACGATATCCGCTCCCGCTTCAAAGCAGAAATCGGCTTCGTACTCACCTACATCCATACTCTTGAGGTCCACCAGCAGAGTCTTTTCGGGAAAAAGTGCCTTCATCAAAGAGATGAGTCGGACTCCCTCATGTTTGATCAACGGGGTACCGATTTCGATAATATCGATGTGCTTTCGGGTTTCCTGTGCCAGGCGCAGGGCCTCTTCCGAACTGAGTACGTCAATTGCCAACTGTAGTCTCACGGCTTTTCCTTATTATTATTTGTTACCACAAACAGAAGATGATATATTGTGGAAATATTCTATCATAGTGTAGACTTTTTTCTCTTTATGCACAGGAAAAAGGGCAGGGATGTTTTTTCCTGCCGAGTGTGGAGGATCGGCAGGGCGGCAGAGGCGTGCCGGGAGGTGTTATTCCTCCTCCTCTTTGACCTCTTCGATCACCTCGGCGAGCTGGTGTTCGGCGTCTTCATTGATTTCGAGCTCCTCTTCGGTCACTGTACCGGCAGAGGGATCGTCATAGACAGCTTCGTCAAGTTTCTTCTCACTTCGCGCGACAATGGTGGTCACTACCCCGTCACCGGAGACATTGACAGCGGTTCGGATCATATCCAGCAGTCGGTCGACTCCAAGGATCAGTCCGATCCCCTCTACGGGCAGTCCGACCTGGGTAAAGACCATCGAAAGCATGATCAGGCCGACCCCCGGTACTCCGGCGGTCCCGATAGAGGCCAGAACCGACATGAGAATGACCGTCAGGTATCCGGCAAGGCCGAGAGGTACACCGTAAGCATTGGCGATGAAAACCGTAGCCACCCCCTGCATAATGGCGGTTCCGTCCATGTTGATCGTCGCCCCGAAAGGAATGGTAAAGGAGGCGATGGAGTTATGCACCCCGAGTCGTTCGGTGGTGGCCCGCAGTGTGACAGGGATCGTCGCGTTGGAGCTGGAGGTGGAGAAGGCAAAGACCTGGACTTCCCTGAATTTTTTCAGGAACATGGCAGGACTCTTGCCGGAGAAGATCTTCAGCAGTAGCATCAGGGTGACAAACAGGTGGAGCATCAACGTACCGATCAGGACCAATACATAACCTGCCAGATCCACGAGCAGTCCCAAGCCGAGATTGGCCATGGCCCGAGCCAGAAGGGCAAAAACCGCATAAGGGGCCAATGCCATGATGATGGTCACCATCTTCATCATAATCTCGTTGCCTATCTCTGTAAGCTCTACAATCTGTCGTGCCTTTTTCCCTACCATGAGGATGGAGATTCCTACAAGGATGGAGAAAAAGATCACCTGGAGCATATTGCCTTTGACCATCGCCTCAAACATATTGGTCGGGACAATGTTGATGAGGACTTGGCTCAAAGGCGGAGCCTCCTTGGCTGTAAAAACGGCCTGGCTGGTCATATGAACTCCCGATCCGATTCCGAGAGATGCCGCGATACTGATCGCCACAGCAATGGCGATAGCAGTGGTCAGCATATAGAGAAAGAAGGATTTGGCACCGACCTTTCCAAGCTCACGAATGTCACCGATTCCGATGACGCCGGTAATGAGGGAGAAGAGTACCAGGGGGACCACCAGCATCTTCAAGGCGGCGACAAAGAGCTTTCCGATGATAAGAAAGAGTCCGTTGGTGATGTAGAAGTTGATCCAGGAACCTTCTGCATTGAGACCCAGCAGATTCAGGGCAAGGCCGACAAGGATTCCCAGACCCATCCCGATCAGCACCTTGACGGTCAGCGACATTTTTTTCTTTTCCGACATCTTGATTCCTTTTGAATGTTCGAAGAAGAGGAAAGGTGCGGCGAGGAAAACCGCACCGAAACAGCAGCCGTATGAGCTACTATCATAGAAGTTTTTTGCTTTTATCGGACTTATTAATTCTACATATTATTACAGAATGTATATGCCGAAAATGTTTTTCTTTTACACCAACGAAGGAATCAAAATATCTTCAGAGCAGGAAATAGAAAAAAGGGAGAAAAATTTTGTGGTCTTCTTGAAGAATGCGGCTGGAAAAAGTTTCAGCTCTCCAGCTCTTTGAGGATCAGGACCGGTTGGTCTGCCGAGAAATTTTCCATCTCACGCAGGGTGGCCATCAGGGCCATCAGTTTGTTGCGTACCTCCAGCTCCTCCAGCTCGGGACGGCTGTCGGCCACGACGCCTGCGCCCGCTTGCAGGATGATCTGATCCGGTTTGATCAGGGCGGTACGGATGGCGATGGCGGAGTCCATGTCTCCCGTGAAGGAGAAATACCCCACACTGCCGCTGTAGAAGCCTCGTTTGAGCCCCTCGAAGCGGGCGATGAGCTCCATGGCCTTGATCTTGGGGGCTCCGGTCATGGTCCCGGCGGTAAAGGTGGCCCGGAAGAGGTCGAACATATCCTTCCCCTCGTCGATCCGGGCAATGACGTCGCTGACCATATGCATGACGTGGGAGTACTTCTCCACCCGCATCATCTCCGGGACTTTGACGCTCCCTGTCTTCGCCACCCGTCCCACATCGTTGCGTCCCAGATCCACCAGCATCAGGTGCTCGGCACACTCTTTGGGGTCGCTGAGCATCTCCTGCTCCAGCTCATAGTCCCGCTGGGGGGTGGCACCCCGTTTGCGAGTCCCGGCGATGGGACGCAGCAGGATCTCTCCTGCGGTGAGGCGGACCATCACCTCCGGGGAAGAGCCGCAGATGCTGAAATCCTCATAGTCCAGGAGAAAGAGGTAGGGGGAGGGGTTCTTGGAGCGCAGTACCCGGTAGAAGCTCAGGGGATCGACATGACCCTTCTGGGTATAGCGGTTGGAGGGGAGCATCTGAAAGACATCGCCGGCGCGGATATGCTCCTTGGCCTGCTCCACGATCTCCATGAAGCGTTCCGCTTCGATGGCGAAGCTCCCTTCTCCCTCCAGACGGGCGGGTTGGAAAGGCATGGGCTGATGGGGACGGGGAAGCAGTGCCGCCACCGATTCCAGGAGTTCGGGATTTTCGTTTCCCGGATCGATCAGCGTAAGCTCCGAGCTCTTGTGGGAAAAGCCGATGATGAGGCGGGGGCGGACCAGATCCAGGTCCGGGGTCTTCAGCGGATCTTCCAGATCGTCCATCCACTGCCGCAGGACCGGTTCGAAGACCTTGACCATGTCGTAGCCGATGAAGCCGATGAAGCCGTCGACGAAGGAGAATCCCGCCTCCCGGGCGAGGGTACGGTAGTGCTCTTTGTCGAGTTGCCGATAGTAGTCCTGCAGAAAGGTGAAGGGATCGGTATCAGGCTCATGGCGTTTGCCCTCTGCATCGATATAGACCGTGCGATCGTTTCGGTAGATCAGCCGTTCCTTGGCCCCGATGACAATGAAGCTGAAGTTCCCTTCTTCGGAAGTGACGACGCTCTCGAAGAGCATGGTTACTTCGTCGGGGTAGAGCTTTTTGATCTCGCCGTAGAGAGCGACGGGGGTCAGCTGGTCAAAGAGGTAGCTGCGGAGCATTACTGTTTCCTGACGACGAAACCGGAGATTCCCAGTTTCTCTTTGACCACGGGGAGCTTCGCTTTGGCGTCGGCGTAGGAACCGTAGGGGCCCACGCGAACCTTGACCATCTCTCCACTCTTGACGATGATCGGTTTGTACCCCTGGGCCTTGATCTTGTCCAGATATTTCTGATTGGGCATCCGCTTGAAAGAGCCGATCTGGATGTAGTAGATCTTGCTGCCGGCGGGGGGCTGCTTGGCTTTGCTCTTGGTCTTGGCTTTCTGCTTGGCAAAGAGCTCACTGGGACGGGTTTTTTTCACTTTGGATTTGGGGGCGGGGGCAGGCTTTTGGGCCGTAACAGGTTTGGGTTTGGCGGCGGGACGGGGAGCCGCCGCTTTTTTCGGAGCGGGCCGGCTTGTTTTGCTTTTGGCGGTATGGGGGGCAGAGGGAGCAATGGGGCTCAGTTCGCTGCTTTCGGGGAGCGTCTCTTTGGCGATAGGTTTGAGCTCATCGGGGATCTCTTCGGCAGGTTGGGCCTTGGATCCTTTGGCTTCCGCTGCCGTCCCTTGGCCGGCGGGTTTGACCACGCCGGTGAGCTCCGTGGTCGCTCCTTCGGCAGGGGTCTCGGGTTCGCTGAAGATCAGTTTGGCCAGGAAGACCCCTACGATCAGAATGATCAGGATCAGGCCGATAAGTGTCAGAAGGCTTTTGGGACCTTTGCCTCCCGACTCCGGTTCACCGATGATGAGGTCGTCAAGATTGTGATCGTTCATGCGCAACTCCAGACTGGGATGGGTCGATTATAACCAAAAAAATCTGAGCACTATATTAGTTAATATATCCATAGGGAAGCGTGAAGATATTGTAGCTTTCCGGCAGGCGCCGGTCGGGGAGGATGCGCCAGGACTTCTGCAGACGGGTCTGGAGCATATCAGAGAGACGTCCTCCCTCCGCATGGAGCTGCTCCAGGTCCTGCCGGGCCACGGGGAGAATGACGGTCCGTTTGTTCCCTTTCTTCCCCTGATAGCAGCGGTAATCGTCGATGCCGAGATGCTGAAAGAGGTGCCGCAGGGTCTGGAGGAAAAGCTCAGGCTCCTCCCCCAGATACTCAATGACGATCCGTTCGCCGAATCCCTCCTGCAGCAAGGGAAGGGCCAGGGTCACCTCCCGGCGGAGATGCTGAGAGACGAGGATGGGATTGGGGGCGTGGTCGTATCGGCGGAATTTGCTGTAGAAGGTTCGGCCGTTGTGGACGATTTTCTCCACGATGGAGGAGGATTTGAGGTAGTAGTGGTCGGCGGAAGCCGCCAGGGCCTCCAGATCCTCCGTGAGGGGAGGGAGTGTCTCAGTAGATGGGCCGGTCATAGATGACGAACTGCAGGGCGAGCTGGCGCATCTCTTCGCGGATCTTGGCCTGGAACTCGTGATCGTCGATATGGTCCAGGACGTCGCAGATCCGGTTGGCGATGAGCTCGAACTCCTTCTCTTTCATTCCCCGGCGTGTCAGCGCAGGGGAGCCGATGCGGATCCCGCTGGTGACGAAGGGGCTGCGGGTTTCACCGGGGACGGTGTTTTTGTTGACGGTGATACCGGCGCGGCCGAGAGCGGCATCGGCATCCTTGCCGCTGAATTCCTTGTCGAGAAAGCTTACGAGCACCAGGTGGTTGTCGGTGCCGCCGCTGACCACATCGTAGCCCCGCTGCATCAGAACGTCGGCCAGGACTTTGGCGTTGGCTTTGACCTGTCGGGCGTACGCTTTCCACTCGGGGGCCAGGTTGTGTTTGAAGCCGACGGCCTTGGCCGCCACGACGTGGACCAGGGGACCGCCCTGGAGACCGGGGAAGATGGCGGAGTTGATCTTCTTGGCGATCTCCTCGTCGTTGGTCATGATGGCGCCGCCTCGGGGACCGGCCAGGGTTTTGTGGGTGGTGGTGGTGACCACGTGGGCGTGGGGAAAGGGGCTGGGGTGCTCTCCGGCGACGACGAGTCCGGCGATGTGGGCAATGTCGGCGAAGAGGAGGGCACCGACCTCGTCGGCGATCTCACGGAATTTGGCGAAGTCGATCTCCCGCGGATAGGCCGAAGCGCCGCAGACGATGATCTTGGGCTTGACAATCTGAGCGATGTCGCGGACCCGCTCATAGTCGATGCGGCCGTCGAGCTCCACGCCGTAGGTGAAGCTCTGGTAGTTCTTGCCGGAGAAGCTCACTTTGGAGCCGTGGGTCAGGTGGCCGCCGTGGCTGAGGTCCATCCCCAGGATCTTGTCGCCGGCTTTGATGAGGGCCGCATAGACGGCGCCGTTGGCCTGGGAGCCCGAGTGGGGCTGGACATTGGCATATTCACAGCCGAAGAGCTCCTTGCAACGGTCGATGGCCAGCTGCTCCACTCTGTCGGCATATTCACAGCCGCCGTAGTAGCGTTTGTTGGGGTAGCCCTCGGCATATTTGTTGGTAAAGACCGATCCCATCGCCTCCATGACGTCGGGGAAGGTGAAGTTTTCGCTGGCGATCATCTCCAGGTGCTCGGTTTCGCGCTTGAGCTCGTCGACGATCGCCTGATAGACCTCGGGGTCGAACTGTTCGATGTAGTAACTCATATCAGTTTTCCTTTTGCTGGGATTCATTTTCGGAAGCTGTCTCCTCTGTTTCGGCGGAGCCCTCCAGTTTCGCTTCGGGCCGCATGGCGGGGAAGAGGAGCACATCGCGGATACTGTGCTGATCGGTCAGGAGCATCACCAGGCGGTCGATGCCGATTCCTTCGCCGGCCGTGGGGGCCATGCCATAGCTCAGGGCCCGCACGTAGTCCAGGTCCATATGCATCGCCTCGTCGTCTCCGGTGACCTCCTTGGCCTCCACCTGCATCCTGAAGCGCTCGTACTGATCCAGAGGGTCGTTGAGCTCGTTGAAGCCGTTGGCGATCTCTTTGCCGGCGATGAAGAGCTCGAAACGCTCGGCGATCTCAGGGTTTTCGTCGCTGCGCCGCGCCAGGGGAGAGATCTCGACGGGGAAATCCTTGACAAAGGTGGGGTCGATGAGCTTCTCCTCCACAAAGGCGTCGAAGAGCTCCGCCTGCAGATAGCCCAGGCTCAGGTTGGGATCGGTCTCGACACCGTGCTCTTTGAGGTAGGCCCGTGCTTTTTCCCTATCATGGATCACCTCGGCCGGGACCCCGCCGATGCTCTCCAGGGACTCCAGGTATCCCACCCGGCGGAAAGGGGTCGAGAAGTCCACTTCGTGTTCTCCGTATTGGAGCTTGCGGGGCAGCCCCAGGTTCTCAAAGAGATAGTCGAAGAGCTCCTCGGTCAGGCGCATCAGATCCTCGTAGGTGTGCCAGGCCCAGTAGTATTCGATCATTGTAAATTCGGGGTTGTGGGTGTGGTCCATTCCTTCGTTGCGGAAGTTGCGGTTGATCTCGAAGACTGCTTCCATTCCGCCGACGATGAGTCGCTTGAGATAGAGTTCGGGGGCGATGCGCAGGTAGCGGTCGACTCCCAGGGCGTTGTGGTGGGTGACGAAGGGGCGGGCGTTGGCGCCGCCGGGGATGGGATGCATCATCGGTGTCTCCACCTCCAGGAAACCCTTCTCCTCGAAGAATCGGCGTACCAGGGAGACGATGCGGCTGCGGAGCTTGAAGGTCTCTTTGACCTCCGGATTCATGATCATGTCCAGATAGCGCTGGCGGTAGCGGATCTCCTGGTCGGTCAGGCCGTGGAACTTCTCGGGCAGGGGGTGGACCGCCTTGGTGACGATCCGCAGATCGGTACAGTGCAGCGTGATCTCTCCGGTGCGGGTGACGAAGGGGTAGCCTTCGGCTTCGACGATGTCGCCAACCTCGATCAGTTTCTTGATCTTGTTGTAGTACCCTTCGGGGAGGTCGTCACGGTTGTAGTAGATCTGCACCAGCCCTTCGCTGTCTTCGAGCTTGGCGAAGGCCGCCTTGCCCATGATGCGGATGAATTTGACCCGGCCGGTGAGGCGGTAGTGACGATCGGTAGCGATACGCTCCCCTTCGGGGCGCTCTGGCAGGTCTTGGTTCTCGGCGAGAAACCGTGCCGAGGGGGTACCGCGACGGCGTCCGGCGGGGTAGGGGTTGATCCCCTCCTGGCGCAGGGTTTCGGTCTTTTTGATGCGTTCCTGGACGTAAGGGTTGTCGAATATCAATGGAGCTCCTGTCGTTTACTTTTTGGTCTCGTGTTCCCGGCACTCTTTGCAGATGCCGATAATCTTCATGGCGTGGTCGGTCATTTCGAAATCGAACTTCTTCGCCACCGCCTCCTGCTGCTTCTCGATGGTCTCGTCGCAAAATTCGATGATTTTGCCGCAGCGGATACAGATGAGATGGTCGTGGTGCTTCTTCAGACCGATCTCGTACCGTTTCCCCTCCTTGCCGAAAGAGATGGAGTCGGCCAGTCCCTCCTCTTCCAGGAGGCTGAGGGTCCGGTAGACCGTGGCGATGCCCACTTTGGCTCCCGGATCGGCCTGCTGGACGAGCCGATGGATCTCCTCGGGGGAGAAATGGCCCGGATTCTCGTAGAGTGCCTTGAGCACCAGCTCCCTTTGGCGGGTGAATTTTAGTTGTTTTTCTTTGAGGATCCTCTTAAGCTCCTCCAGAAGAAAATCGTACTCGACCATGGCACCCCCTACCGCTTTGTTTTACCGGTTTTCGGCTGATGAAGCGGGGCCAGATGGATGAGGGTGCTTCCGGCCTGCATCAGCACGGGAAAGAGCAGCGAATCCCGGACATGATGGCGGAGTCTGTTGTGGACCGCCGGGGTACGGTAGAGGGCCGAGAGAATCATGGCGAAGATAAGAAAATATTTCAATGCAGCGACCAGAAAGCCGCCGATCCGGTCGGCGGTGCCCAGAGTCTTTTGTGCCCGCCGTTGCTGGATCAGGTTCCCCAGCCAGGAGAAGGCCCCCCAGACCAGGGCAAGGATCAGGATAAAGGCGATCAGACGGAGAAAAGCAGGATTGGAGAGATGAAAGAGCTTCGCCTCCACCAGAGCGGCCAGAGGGTCGGCCCCCCGGGAGGCCAGAAAGACGCCGCCGACCAGTCCCAAAAAGCCGAAGAGCTCTCGGAGAAAGCCGTTGAGAATCCCCTTGATCCCCAGGACGAGGACCAGTGCGCCGACGATCAGATCGATGGAATTGAGTGCCATGGTTCAGCCTTTTGCTTGATGAGGGGGCTTAGAGTGAGCGGATCAGCTCGTCGGGTTTGTTGGACCACTGGATCGCATTCTCCCGGGTAATGACCCCCTGACGGATCAGCCGCAGCAGCACCTGAGTCTGAGTCTGCATGCCGGTATCCTCCTGGCCCAGCTGCATGGCGGAGTAGATCTGGTGGACCTTGTCCTCCCGGATCAGGTTGGCGATGGCGTGATTGCTGATGAGGATCTCGGGAACGGCGACCCGTCCGCCGCCGATTTTGGGCAGCAGTGCCTGGGCGATGACCGCCACCAGGGAGCTGGAGAGCATGGCCCGGATCTGGGGCTGTTCGTCCCCGCTGAAGACGTCAATGATCCGGTTGATGGTCCCCGGAGCGGAGTTGGTGTGGAGGGTGGCGAAGACCAGGTGGCCGGTTTCGGCGGCGGTCAGGGCGGCGGCGATGGTCTCTTTGTCCCGCATCTCCCCGATCAGGATGATGTCCGGGTCTTCCCGCATGGCGTATTTGAGTGCCGCGGCGAAACTTCGGGTGTCGTCCCCGACGCTCCGGTGGGAGAAGACGCACTTTTTATGCTGGTGGACGAATTCCACAGGATCTTCCACGGTGATGATGTGTTTGGATTCGTTTTCGTTGATTTCGTTGAGCATAGCGGCCAGGGTGGTCGATTTACCCGATCCGGTGGGACCGGTGACCAGGATGAGCCCTTTTTCCCGTTTGATCATTTTGCGATAGACCGGAGGAGCATCGATGTCGTCCAGCGAGGGGACGGTGAGGGGAATGATCCGGAAGGCGGCCGCCATATCCCCGAGGGTCCGGTAGTAGTTGACCCGGAAACGGCCGATCCCTTCCAGTTCGACGACGAAGTCCAGTTCGTTCTCCTCTTCGAAGCGTTTCTTCTGCTTTTCGGTCAGCAGGGCGTAACACATCTCTTCGATGTCCTCGCCGGTCAGTTTGGGCATATTGACGGGCCGGAGTTTCCCGTCGACCCGCAGCAGAGGCTCTTTTTTGGAGATCAGGTGAAGGTCGGAAGCGTTGTGGACGACGACGCTTTGAAGAAGTTTTTTGATATTGAATGCCATGGAGGTTCCCTTTTCGTTGACGGAGTGATCTATTCGATGATGGCCGGCACGATGAAAAAGTCGTCGCGGCTCTCAGGGGCGTGTTCCAGGATGATCTTCGGAACCTCGGGGTCGTTGCCCGGAAGGTCTTCACGCATGGGAGTTCCCCCCTCCAGCGTGGAGAAGTAGCTGTCGAGAGCCTGGGTATCCAGTTCGTTGAGGTTCTCTACATATTCGAGGATCTCGGTGAGCTGCTGCAGTACCTCACAGCGTTTCTCCTCCGCGATCCTCAGGTGGGAAAGTTTTTCGAGTTTTTCCAGGGTTTGCTGATCGATCTGCAAAGGCAGTCCTTTTCCGTGAAACTTGATGGGCTTATTATATAGAAAATGTGATTAAGCCTCCGGGCATAGGATGATTTAGGAGCTGACGGAGTATAATGCGTTTTACATTGGCCGGACGGTGGATTCCGGCACGGCAGTCGCCCCAGGCTGCCGGAACTCCAATTGACAGGATAGAATAGGATGGAATATCAAAGGGAATGGTTGGAGGCGGATGTCGTCGATTCCGCCACACTTGAAGCGCTGCTGAAAGCCCGTAGTGCCGGGGAGTGCGATTTCATGCTGGTGGATGTGCGGGAGCCTTTCGAATACGAAGCGGCGCATCTGCCGGGGGTGGATCTCCTGCGGCCTACCAGCCGGTTCCAGGTGTGGGCGCAGGAACTGATCGATCTGAGCCGTCAGCGGCCGGTGATCCTCACCTGCCGTACCGGCAATCGCACCGGCCAGGTGCAGCAGATTCTCCGAGCCAACGGCGCCGGACAACTGATCGACCACCGTGGCGGGATCATGCAGTGGCGGGGCGAGATCGTCCGCAATGACAGTGCCGAAGGTGTCTCATGAATGTCGTAGACCTTTTGATCCGCCTGCTTTCGGCCCCTTCGGTCACGCCGGAGGATGCGGGACTGATGGAGTATGTTCAGGAATCCCTGCCCGGTTTTGAAGTCCTCCGTGTGGACGAAGGCGGCGTCAAAAACCTCTTTATCTCCCGAAAGTTCGGCGAAGGGGAACATCTCTGCTTTGCCGGACATGTGGATGTGGTGCCGCCGGGAGAGGGGTGGCACAGCGATCCTTTCGTCCCTCGGATCGAAGGGGGGATGCTCTACGGTCGGGGCGCCCAGGATATGAAGAGCGGTGTCGCCGCTTTCCTGCAGGCGGTGAAAGAGGCGGAGACCTTCGACGGAACCCTCTCTCTGCTACTGACCTCCGACGAGGAGGGGGAAGCGAAATACGGTACCCGGATCGTACTGGAGCATCTGAAAAAAATGGGACGGCTTCCCGACTATGCCGTCGTGGCAGAACCCACCTGTGAAGAGCGTTTCGGTGATGCCGTCAAGATCGGCCGCCGCGGCTCCATCAACGGCGTCATCGAGGTTTTCGGACGGCAGGGACATGCGGCCTATCCGGAAAAGTCGGACAATCCGATCCATCGCATCGCTCCGATCCTGCCGCAGATCGCGGGAGTGGACCTGGACAGCGGCGACGAGTATTTCGCTCCCAGCAAGCTGGTCATCACCGATATCCGCGCCGGGATGGAGGTGACCAATGTCACCCCCGGCACGCTCAAGATGATGTTCAACGTCCGCAACTCCACGGCGACAAGCCTCGAAGATGTGGAACGCTTCATCCGGGAGCGCTTCGCAGGGCTGGAGTATGAGCTCAGCCTCTCCCAAAGCGCCAACCCCTTCGTCACCGATCCCGATACCCGTATCGTGCGGCTCCTGGACCGGTCGATCCAGACCGTCACGGGGCTCACCCCCAAACACTCCACCGCCGGCGGCACCAGTGACGCCCGCTTTTTCGGGGAGTATGGGGTCAAGGTGGTAGAGTTCGGTGTGCGCAACGACACGATCCACGCCCCCAATGAACGGGTCGCTGTCGAAGAGGTGGAGGGGCTCTACCGGGTCTTCCGCGATCTGATCGAGAGGTTCTGATGGAACTTTGGCATCTGGTGGCGCTGAGCTTTGTTGCGGAAATCGTGGAGACAAGCTGGCAGTACGCCCCTTCGATGCAGGGGGTGATGGAAAAAGTCTGGCGGCTCTACCGCCGTTCGGTCTTCTGGCTTCTGGCCGGGCATACCGGCTATCTCTATATCCTCTACCTCTCCCTGCGCTATGATCTGCTCAACTGGCCCATCATCGTCGCCATCGCCCTCAAGACCCTGGATATCTTCACCAAGATCGAGATGGTCCGCAAGATCTACGTCCGGCGGGAGACCGATCCGGTGACGGAAGAGATGCTCGGAATGCGGATGCCCCCCTGGCTCTGGCTTATCGGGCCGCTCACCTACCCCTGGCTGGTCTGGCTGGCCCTGACCCATACGTCTGTTTGACATTTAAAGTCAAAAAGCATTATAATGGCGTCACTACAAACGTGCTTCGCAGGATACCGCAAGGTTCCGACGTGATGCTTTCACCCCTGCACTATTTTTACCAATCTTCATAATCGACGAGGACTCATGGAAGAGAATCGACAAAAAAACAGCCAGAACAACGGCAAAAAACAACATCAACGCACCCACACCCCGGTCGAAGGGTACAAGATCGAAGACCTCCAGACCAAACCCCTGGAAGAGCTGATCGAGATCGCCCGCAAGCTCAAGGTGGAAAACCCCAACGAATACCAGAGAAAAGACCTGATTTTCGAGATCCTCAAGGCCCAGGTGAGCCAGGGAGGCTATATCCTCTTTACGGGGATCCTGGAGATCATGAATGACGGCTACGGCTTCCTCCGTTCCATCGACGGCAACTTCGCCAACTCCTCCAACGACACCTATGTCAGCTCCACCCAGATCAAACGTTTCGCCCTGCGTAACGGCGACATCGTCACCGGCCAGGTCCGCGCCCCCAAGGAGCAGGAGAAGTACTACGCCCTGCTCAAGATCGAGGCGATCAACTACCTCCCCCCCGAAGAGTCCAAAAAACGCCCCCTCTTCGACAACCTCACACCGCTCTATCCCCAGGAGAAGCTCAAGCTCGAGTACCACCCCATGAAGCTCACCGGCAGGGTGATCGATCTCTTCTCCCCTATCGGCAAGGGACAGCGGGCTCTCATCGTGGCCCCGCCCCGGACCGGTAAGACCGAGCTGCTCAAGGAGGTGGCCCACGGCATCACCCACAATAACCCCGAAGCGGCCCTGATGGTGCTCCTGGTGGATGAGCGCCCCGAGGAGGTCACCGATATGCAGCGCAGCGTCAAAGGGGAGGTCTACGCCTCCACCTTCGACCTGCCGGCCCAGAACCATGTCCGCACCGCCGAGATGGTGATCGAGCGGGCCAAGCGCCGGGTGGAGCTGGGGCAGGATGTGATCATCCTCCTCGACTCCATCACCCGTCTGGCAAGGGCTTACAACACCGTCACCCCCAGCTCCGGCAAAGTCCTCTCCGGCGGGGTCGACGCCAACGCCCTGCACAAGCCCAAGCGCTTCTTCGGTGCGGCACGAAATATCGAGAACGGCGGCTCCCTCACTATCGTCGCCACGGCGCTCATCGAGACCGGCAGTCGGATGGATGAGGTGATCTTCGAAGAGTTCAAAGGAACAGGAAACGCCGAAGTGGTCCTCAGCCGCCACGTCGCCGACCGCCGCATCTACCCCGCCATCGACGTCACCAAATCCGGCACCCGCAAAGAGGAGCTCCTCACCGACCCCGAAACCCTCCAGAAAGTCTGGGCCATCCGCAACGCCATGCAGAACATGGAAGAGGTCGAAGGCCTCAAATTCCTCTTCTCCAAAATGCTCAAGACCAAAAGCAACGAAGAGTTCCTCAGCATCATGAACGAAGGAGCGTAACGCGAAACTTCTGTTTCACGGATGGAAGATGGAGGATGGAAGATGGAAAATGAGGGAAATGAAATCGTTCGTCTCAGTTTTCAGTTTGCCGTCCGGATCGTCCGACTTTCAGATTATCTGAAAGAGAAGAAAAAAGAGTTTACCCTTTCAACCCAGTTGCTTAGAGCCGGTACCTCCATCGGAGCGAATGTTACCGAAGCCCAGGATGCCCAAAGCAAAAAAGATTTTATTTCCAAAATATCGATAGCCCTCAAAGAAGCCAAGGAAACCCGTTATTGGATCGCTCTGTTACAGGCTACTGAATATCTCCCCAAAAAACATGAGAGAGTGACTACTCTCAATCAGGAATTGGACTCGATTATCCGTTTATTGAGCCGCATTCTTATCAGTAGCAAACGGAATGTCGGATAATGGGTCCCGATTCATCTTCCATTTTCCATCTTCCATCCTCCATCCGAAAACGCATCGGCGTTTTCGACTCCGGTTTGGGCGGTCTCACCGTCGTCCGTTCGATCCGGGAGCGGCTGCCCGGAGCCGAGATCCTCTATCTGGCCGATACGGCCCATGCGCCCTACGGGGAGAAAACCCACGACGAAATCCGCCGCTACTCCCTGGAGATCGCCCGCTTTTTCGTCGAGGAACAAGGGGCCGATGCTTTGGTCGTGGCCTGCAATACCGCCACTTCCGCGGCGATTGCCGCGCTGCGGGAGCGTTACCCAGATCTGTCTATCGTGGGGACCGAGCCGGGGATCAAGCCGGCTTTGGGCGCTACCCGGACAGGAAAGATCGGCGTCATGGCTACTCCGGCTACCCTGGCGGGGGAGAAGTACCAGGCGCTGGTGGATCGCCTCTGCGGCACACAGGAGGTGGAGCTCTTCGAGCGGGCCTGTCCGGGGCTGGTGGATCGGATCGAAACGGGACGGATCGACACTCCCGAGACCCGGGCGATGCTGGAGGGGTGGCTCTCTCCCATGCGAAGCGCCGGAGTCGATACCATCGTCCTGGGCTGCACCCACTATCCTTTGGCCGCCGAGGCAATCCGGCAGGTGATGGAAACGCCGGTGACGCTCATCGAGACCGGGGAGGCGATCGCCCGGCGCCTGGAGACGCTGCTGGGGGAGCAGCCGGCCGAAGAACCGGGACATCTACGGATCTTCGCTACCGGGCCGATCGACGACAAGGCGGTGGAGCGGATTGTGGGGGAGAAGGTGGAGATCATTCGGATGGAAGATGGAAGATTGAAGATGGAAGATGATTTGGAGGGTGGGAAATGAATCGACGAGGATTTTTGTTTTATTTTCTCCTGGTATCGCTCTATCTCTTTGGCGGGGAGGTGACGACGAAGCAGCGTTTTATCGAGGCGGCCAGGGGCCAGGTGGGCCGGACGCTGATCTATGATCCCGCTTATGTGAAGCTCAAATTCCCGGGCGGGGATGTTCCCATCGTACGTGGAGTCTGTACCGATGTGCTGGTGCGGGCCTTTCGGGGGGTGGGGATCGATCCGCAGGAGCGGATTTGGCGCCACAAAAAGGCCCATCCCGAGCTCTACAAGGGACTCTACTACACCGATCGTCTCGATCCCAATATCGACCATCGACGGGTCAAAAACATCCAGGCCTATCTGGCGGCAAGGGGCTATCGGGTGCGGGGGCGCTTTCTACCCGGGGATATCGTGGTCTGGAAGCTCCCCGGCTCCAATCTGGACCATATCGGCATCTGCTCCGATCGTCTCAACACCGCCGGCGAACCCCTCATTATCCACAACGTCGGTGCCGGGGCCAAAGAGGAGGATGTGCTGAGGGCCTACCGAATCGTCGATCATTTCCGGGTATTTCGCTGATGCGTCTGGATGCTTTTCTGGCGGAGCGGGGCGATTTCTCCAGCCGAAACAAAGCCGCCGAGGCGATCTGTGCCGGAAGGGTCAGCATCGGAGGGCGGCAGATCCTCAAGCCCTCGCATCAAGTGGGACCGGAGGATGAAGTCGCCGTCGCGGATGGGGAGGATTGGGTCTCCCGGGCCGCGGGGAAGCTGACGGGTTATCTGCGGGAACATCCCGTCGCCATTGCCGGCAAAAGCTGCCTCGACATCGGCAGCTCCACCGGGGGCTTCACCCAGGTCCTGCTGCGCCAGGGAGCGGCGCGGGTGGACGCGGTGGATGTGGGGCGGGATCAGCTGCACCTTTCACTACGGGAGGATCTCAGAGTCCGCGTCTATGAATCCACCGACATCCGCGATTTCAATCCGGGAATCCGCTACCCGATCATCGTCTCGGATGTGAGTTTCATCAGCCTCTCACACATCCTCCCCTCCATCGTCCGACTGGCGGAGGAGGGGGCCGAGGTGATCCTGCTCTTCAAACCCCAGTTCGAAGTGGGCCGCCAGGCCAAACGGGACCGCCGCGGCGTGGTCACCGACGAGGGAGCGATTGAGTCGGCGATGGAGCGTTTCGAGGGAGAGACGGCGGCGCTGGGCTGGGAGCTGCTGCGCAAAGTCCCCAGCAGCGTGACGGGCAAAGAGGGGAATTTGGAGTGGGTTTATCATTTCCGCCTGTAGGCGGAAATGGGATGTTGGATGTTGAATTTTGGATGAGCAGGGATAAAATTTCCGTTACAATAATCCAAAACTCCTACAAGGTACGCCCATGTCGTCAGCCAATACCATCACCTGCCCCAACTGCGGGACGGTCATCGATATCGATGAGATCTTCTATCATCAGATCGAGGCCAAGTTCAAAAAAGAGCAGATCGAGGAGCGGAAGCGTCTCCAGGCGGAGATCGAGGAGGCACGCAAGCAGTATAAAAACCATCTTGATTCTCTCAAAGCTAAAGAGGAGGCACTGAAGGAGGAGAAGGAGCGATTCGACGAGAAGCTGAGACAGGCGACGAAGGAGCAGCTGCGCCAGGAGAGGGTGAAACTGGCCGAGGAGCTGAAAAAGGAGATCACCGCCGAACAGAGTGCGGCGATGGAACTGCTCAAGAAGGAGCTGGAGGCCAAATCCAAGGAGGTCCAGGAGCTCTCCGCGGCCAAAATCGAGATCGAGCGGCTCAAGCGGGAGAAGGAGGAGGAGGCGCTGAAGGCCAAGGCCGAAGCGGAAGCCAAACTCAACGAAGCCCTGGCCAAGGAGCGGCAGAAGCTCCAGAAGAGCCTGGACGAGATCGCCGCCCAGCGCCTCAAAAAGATCGAAGAGGAGCAGGCGATGAAGTTGCGGGAGAAGGACGAGCAGCTCAAACAGCTCCAGCGTTCTTTGGAGGAGGCCAAGCGCAAGGCGGAGCAGGGGAGCATGCAGGTGCAGGGGGAGGCGCTGGAGCTGGCCATCGAGGGGTGGCTGCGCGACCAGTTCCCTTTCGATCAGATCGAAGAGGTCAAAAAGGGGGCATTCGGCGCCGACTGCATCCAGACGGTGCATACCCGGGAGGTTCCCAACTGCGGCGTGATCTGCTACGAGTCCAAAAACACCAAAGCCTGGAGTGACGCCTGGATCGGCAAGCTCAAGCAGGATATGCTCAAAGCCGGAGCCGATATCGGCGTTCTGGTGACCTCGGTCTATCCCCCGGGAATGGAGCGGATGGGCTGGGTGGACGGCATCTGGGTCTGCTCTCTGGAGGAGTTCAAAGGCTCGGTCTCCCTGCTGCGGGAGAGCCTGATCCGCGTCCATCAGACCGTGCAGCGGGAGGAGAACAAAGCCGACAAGATGACGCTGCTCTACAACTACCTCACCGGCAACGAATTTCAGATGCAGCTCAAAGCCATCGTCGACGGTTTCATGCAGATGCAGAGTGAACTGGACAAGGAGAAGCGCTCCCTCATGGCAGCCTGGAAACGGCGCCAGAAGCTCATCGACTCGGTACTCGCCAACACCACCGAGATGTACGGGGCGCTGCAGGGGATCGCCGGGGGGAATGCACTACCGAAGATCGATGTGCTGGAGCTGCCGGAGGAGGTTGGGGAGGATGAGTGATGGTTTGAAGATCATGGAGGCGTTTCATACCATCAAAGAGCAGTATCGGCAGATATTTCTGATCTCGCATGAGAGTGAGATTAAGGAGATGTTTGAGAAGGTGGTGGAGTTGTGAGAAAGTGATGAATGTAAGTTTATATTCTATTCTTTGTTTTTTTCGGTTCATGACGAGCATACATGCTAAATGCAAAGAAAAAAATTGCTAAAATGAGTACAGATACCTTATGTGGAGCTTAGAAGGAATATAATATTTAGGATATATTTGGAATGATACTAAAAATTACTTTTCATGAAAATCAATTGTCATCATTATCAAATATATTCTTGCCATCTGTCATCAAAGAGTTGGCAAAATTTGGCTCTTCTATGAGATTTAATAGAATATTGAGACACACATTGGGAGAAAATTATCTGACAATAGCAGATTTGAAACTATCTTCTATATACGATTTAATATTTGAATATATTCAAAAAAAGTATCCTAATGAATATATTTATAAAAACGTTTTGGCAAACAAAATATTATTGGGAACGCATTCCCTAAATACCTCTTTTATGCTTACCGAAGTTTGTATCAAAAACTCAAAAGCCGATTGCGTAATTGTTAATGGGACGTTTACTGCTTATGAAATTAAATCTAAGTATGACAATCTTGATCGACTCTTGAAACAGCTTGATGACTATAAGAAGGTTTTTGATAAAATTTATGTTATTACTGATGAAAATAAAGCAGATAAACTTACCTACTTAAAGGATATGGGAATAGGACTTTTAAAGCTTAATGTAAATGGATCTATATCAACAGTTTTTAAATCTAAATCAAACAAAGACAATATAGATCTTTCTTGTCTATTTGATATATTAAGACGTGATGAATATCTATTTATAATTAAGAAACTGACAAACGAAAAATTAGATGTTCCGAATTCAGAAATGTATAATTACGCAAAAGACATTTTTGTAACTTTAGATAAGGGTATGGCATACAAGGAAGCAGTAAAAATTGTAAAAAAAAGAGGGGATAGTAAAGAGTTAAAGGAATTTATTGAAAATACTCCAAAATCTTTGAAAGCAAGAGCGATCGAGACAAAATTAACTCATAAGGAAAAAAAGAACTTTTTGTCTCTTTTGGAGTTAAAGGTAAAAGATATTGTAAAAGGGGATATGTAATGTATTTTCCATATTTTAGAGGCAAGCAATATGAATTAGTCTTGCTTAAAGAGCAAGCCAGCCAAGCTTTAAAAAATGGGAATATCATACCAATTATAGAACCCGTTAAGAAAAATATAAACCCTCTTCTAAGAACTATGGAACAATTTGAGGAAAATGGTGTATATCATGTTTTAGTGGCAAACCCTAATGTTGGAGATTTCTCAAATAATAAAAGTAGCGAATTGCAAGAATTCTTATTAAAAAGAGCGTATAAAGAACTCACTACAATTGGAATAGTAGTAAATCCTTCGTCCACACTAGAAGAATTGCAAATCTTATTAAATAAATTTAAAGATTATAAGATAGCGATAATTCACAGAGGATTTTTGGATACAGCAGAACTTCATAGTTTATTAGAACAATATTCTACAAAAATTGAATACAATATTTTTATATCCAATGAAAATGAGAAACGGTATAGAAGAAAATTTAAAGATATTGGAAAAGGAGTCGTTTTGCGTGATGGCTTCAAACGTGAAAAAAATGCTCACTATAAGGATGAAGAACCTTTTTCTGACTTGCACTTAGATTTTATTGAAGAAAACTTAGATGGCTTTGGGGATTTTCTAATAGTTGGTGATGATTACTCTGATAGTGGAGGTCCAGCATGGGCAGTTGCTATTCATATGACGTACTTGAAGAAAGATGAAGATGATGAAATGTTTATTAAGCACTATAAATCTGATAGAAGAGATGATAATAAGGATGCCGGCGGAAAATTTATAGAGGCACTTAGATATTTAGTAGATGATGAAAAGCGTCATAATTTATACAACACAAAAGCTTCACAAGAATATATGGAATTATATGAAAAAAAACTTTTTAGAGGACTGGGATATGCTAAAAAACTTTCAATGCAAAACCATATAGAAATAATTGCAAAGTTTTTAGAGGAACACAATGGATAGTTGCTGTGAAAAGTGCATTAACGATAAAATTATAAATGGTATTATTGAAAAAGAAGGTGGTGTTGTAGCTGAATGTTCTGTGTGTGGATCTCAAAATGTAAAAGCTATCCGAATTAATAACATAGTAGATTATTTTGAAATGTTGTTAGAAATTTATGATGAAGAGAATCATAATGGGACTGATTTGGCTTTCTTGATCCAAAATGATTGGGAAATATTTTCCAATCAAGAGATTGCATCAAAACTTATTCCAAGGATAATTCCCTACTCTGAAGAAAAAAAATATCAACATAAACTTGATATACAGTCAGTAGAGGACATATGGGGAAAATTTAAAACAGAGATCAAGCATAACAATAGATTTTTTTTGAAATTTGATGATTTTGACATAGAACGCTTTCGTGAATGGTTGAATGAGTTGTCTATACAAAATTTTGGGAAAAGAGTGTTGTATCGTGCAAGAATAAGTGAAGACAAGAAACTAATAGAACTAGAGAAAATGGGTAAGCCACCGGCTGAGTATGTAAAAAATGGTGGAAGAGCCAATCCTGTAGGCATCTCATATTTGTATACCGCTACCAATCGTTCTACAGCAATTGCTGAAGTACGTCCCCATAAAGGAGATGTGATTACTATTGCAAAAATAAAAATTGTTGATCGATTGAGATTGGCCGATTTAAGGAACCCAAGAAAGGCCACTTCCCCTTTTTCAAAAGAGAGCGAAGAGGCTGTGTATATTTTCAAATATATTTCATTATTACAGCACTTTGCAGAAGAGCTATCAAAACCTGTCCTTCCGAGAGATGCTTATTTAGAATATCTTCCAAGTCAATATCTCTCTGAGCTTATTAAAGACGCTGGTTTTGATGGGTTTATTTTCAAAAGTTCTGTTGGTAAAGGTGATAATGTGGTTTTATTTGATGACGAAAAAGTCAATATTGTTGATGTTAAACTATTTGAGGTTAAAGAAATAAAATTTTCGACTGGAGCTAGACAGTAAACTGCATACCTCTTCCGATGGTTCTGTTCAGACCGGATTCGATACTGGTAATGAGGTTGGAGATTAGGCTTGCGGGTTCTTTCACGGTGAGGTGGAGGTAAAATCTTCAACATCTTCAATCTTGGAAGCAAAAAACAAAAAGCCCTCTACGAACAGGGCATCATCGACATCGCCGACATCCCCGATGATTTCGAGATGACCGCCAAACAGCGCCAGGCCGTAGAGCAGTACAAAGCCCAAACCACCCACTTCGACAAAAAGGCCGTTCAAGCCTTTCTCGAGACGCTCACGTATCCCGTCTATCACCTCGACTTCGAAACCTTCCAGCAGGCCATCCCCCGATGGAAAGGGGTCAAACCCTTCATGCAGATCCCCTTTCAGTATTCGCTGCATATCGAACACGCAGACGGCAGGCTGGAGCACCGTGAGTTTCTGGCCGAAGAGGGCAGCGACCCCCGAGAAGCCCTGGTGCGGCGGCTCTGTGCTGACATCCCCGCCGACGTCACCGTCCTGGCGTACAACATGAGCTTTGAAAAAGGGGTAATCAGAGCGCTGGCGGAGGAGTACGAGGATCTGCGTGAGCATCTGCTGGCGATCGCCGACAACCTCAGAGACCTCATGACCCCGTTTCAGCAAAAATATTACGTCACCCCGGCCATGCAGGGAAGCTACTCCATCAAGTACGTCCTCCCCGCCCTCGTACCCGAAATGGCACAGGCCTACAAAGCCCTCGATGGCATACACAACGGCAGCGAAGCGATGAACGCCTTTGCCACTATGGACAAGATGGATGATGAGAAGAAAGAGAAGATGCGCGAGGCGCTGCTGAAGTATTGCGAGCTCGATACGCTGGCGATGGTGAGGGTGTTGGAGAGGTTGAGGCGGGATGCGGGAAGTATGAATTAATTTTTCTTTAATGATAATTGTATATACTCATAATATACATGAGGTTGGAAAAATGGAATTCGACTGTTTGGATGTGGAAGCCCTGGTTGGCTTTGATTGGGACGATGGCAATGTCTATAAAAATGAAGAGAAGCACGGGCTCAACTATAAGAGGATCGAAGAGATATTTTTCAATGAACCTCTTATTGTGATCGAGGATTTTTCCCATTCACAAGATGAATGCCGGTGCATCGCATTTGGCAGAGATGATGCCAATGTGAAAATCATGGTGGTCTTTACCGTGAGAGATCGTCTCATACGCGTGATCTCGGCAAGAGAAATGACAAAGAAGGAGAAAAAATTCTATGAAAGCAACAAAAACAATCCCTATCTTTAAGGACGAAAACGAAGAGCGCATCTTTTGGGAGACACACGATGCCACAGAGTATCTGGAGATGTCTCAGGCAAAAAGGGTGCGTTTCCCCAATCTGAAAAAGACAACCAAAAGCATTTCGATCCGTCTGCCAGTAGATATGATCGATGCATTGAAGGTCAAAGCGAACAGTATGGATGTCCCGTATCAGTCACTGATCAAAATGATATTGAGTGAAGGGCTGAAAGAGAAAGAATGGCAACCTTGAAAATCTCCGATACCGTCACCCTGGACGAAAATGAAGTGGAGATCTCCGCCATACGGGCGCAGGGGTCCGGCGGGCAGAAGGTCAACAAGGTGGCGGCGGCGGTGCATCTGCGTTTTGATATCGCTGCATCCTCCCTGCCTGAACACTACAAAGAGAGGCTCCTCGCCCGCAAAGACAAGCGCATCACCAAAGAGGGCATCATCGTCATCAAATCCCAACAGCACCGAAGCCAGGAACTCAACCGGGCCGAAGCGCTGGAGCGGCTGGTGGAGCTGATACGAAGTGTCAACGTCACGCAGAAAAAGCGCATCCCGACCCGGCCTACCAAAGGGGCTGTCAAACGGCGGCTGGCCTCGAAGAAGAAACATTCGGGCAAAAAGCAGCTGCGCAGGAAAGTGCGCGGTGAGGAATGAGGGAGGTTGGGAACTAATTTGGGAACTAGTAACTAGTAACGAGTAACTAGTAACCGATTGTTGACTGGGTGCTGAATACTCCGTCATTCCGGACCCGATCCGGAATCGAGGGTAGAGAATGCCCACTATACCGTGGATCCTGAAACGAGTTCAGGATGACGAGACGTTGGATGAAAACGCAGGGAAAGCCCGTTTCTCAAAACGGGTGAGAGTATAATGCACCGAGAATCTTGCTAATAAGGAAATCCATGAACTACCAGGCCATCCTCGACGAGATCTACGAAGAGATCCAACCCGAGCTGGACAAAGGGAAGGTCGCCGACTACATCCCGGCGCTGGCGGCGGTGGAGAAGGGGCAGTTCGCCATGAGCCTGACCCTGGGGGACGGGAGTGTCTATTCGGTGGGGGAGGCGTCGAAGCGTTTTTCGATCCAGAGCATCTCCAAAGTCTTCACCTTTACCCTGGCGCTGGAGCACTATTCACGTGAACTCTACAAGCGGGTGGGGGTGGAGCCGTCGGGGAATCCCTTCAACTCCCTGGTGCAGCTGGAGTATGAGCAGGGGATCCCCCGCAACCCCTTCATCAATGCCGGGGCGCTGGTGGTGACCGACGCACTGATCAGCCACTACAAAGATGAGTACAACACCCTCGAAGCGATCCTGGGCTTCATCCGCCGTCTGACGGAGAATCCCGAAATCGGTTTCGATGCCGAGGTGGCCCGCTCCGAGATGGAGCATGGAGACCGGAACCTCTCCCTGGCTCACCTGATGAAGAGCTTCGGCAATTTCGAGAACGATGTGCACGCCACGGTCATGACCTACTTCAAACACTGCGCCGTGGAGATGAGCACCGAAGAGCTCTCCCGGGCCTTTCTCTATCTGGCCTTCGGCGGGACCGATCCTATCAGCGGCACGGCGTTTATCAGTGCGAGCAAGGCCAAACGGATCAACGCCGTGATGCTCACCTGCGGGCACTATGACGCCAGCGGCGAGTTCGCCTACCACGTGGGTCTGCCGGCCAAAAGCGGCGTGGGCGGGGGCATCGCCGCCGTGGTCCCCGGGAAGATGTCCATCGCCGTCTGGTCGCCGGCACTCAACCGCTACGGCAACTCCCACGCCGGGACCCTGGCCCTGGAGAAGTTTACGACCAAAACCGGCCTCTCTATCTTTTGATCCCGGCTTATCACTCAAATCCTCCGGCGGCGAAAGGGGAGAAAGGTTTCAATCCTGCATTGCGGGACTGAAGTCCCGCCTCCTCTTGGGATGTGGCTACGGAGTCACTTTTGCCGCTCCTGCAAAAAGCGGTTGAGCTGGTTGGCGAATGCGTGGGCGTCTTTGGTGGTGAAGGGTTTAGGGCCTCGGGTGATCTCTCCGCTCTCGCGGATCGCCTCCATGAGGTTGCGCAGAGCCAGGCGCTCTTTGATATTGTCGGATGTGTAGCGATCGCCCCGGTGGTCGATGGCATGCCCGCCGGCGCTGAGGACCCGGTCGGCCAGAGGGATGTCGGCGGTGATGACAAGATCGCCCGGCTCTAGGAGCTCCACGATCCGGTCATCGGCCCGGTCCGCTCCCTGATCCACGATGAGATATTCGACATGGGAAGAATCGCCGATTGTGATCCTTTTGTTGGCGATGACACGGGTGGGGATCTCCAGGCGCTCGATGCTTCGCAGCAGGATCGGTTTGAGGAGATTGGGGAGGGCATCCCCGTCGATGTAGAGCGTCACGGCTGCCGTTCCAGATAGCGACCCAGCAGCCAGCCGCCGATCCCTCCGGCGAGGATCGGATCGGCCAGAGCGGCGTAGAAACCCAGGTGGGGAGAGAGAAGGGTGGCGAGCCAGACCAGGAGGCCGGCCAAGAGCGCGCCGAAGCCGAAGGACCGGGCGGAGGCGAGGGCTCCGGAGCTCCCGGCTCCGAGGAAGAGACCGCCCACCAGACCGGCCAGAGCGTAGGCGACCGGGAGGGCCAGGACAAAGGTCTGAAAGATATCGGCGCTCAGATGCAAGGCAGCCACCTCACATAAAGGCCAGCAGTGAGATCATCGCCAGAGCGAAAACCGGGATGAAGGCGAGTCCGTAGCCCAGGATCGGCCGGGAACCTCTACCGATCGCCGCGCCGCCGAGGGCTCCCGAGAGGAAGCCGCCCGTCAACAGACTGAGAAGATTGCCGATAGCGACCCCGGGCCCGCCGGGTTTGACCGATGTGACGAAGCTCAAGAGTGCAGAGATTCCCAAACCTACCATAAGGCCGAGCAGTGCTCCCGCCGCAAAGCCCAGGGCCACTCTCATGGGGTAGTTCATCTCAGGGCCTTAGCGGATCACCTCGAACTCGGAGGTGAATTGATAACTCTTTTTGGGAGGGAGTTTGACGGTGAACTCCCGGACAAAGGCACTGAGTTTTTTGACGGAGCAGGGGCCTTTGCAGCTGCTTTTGAGGTGGATCGTACCGCCGAAGGTGGGGAGGCGCTCTTCGACCTTCAGTGTCAGCGGTGTTTTGCCCCGATTGTTGAGGGTGTAGGTGCTCACGACGTTTCGGTATCCCTCCCGGGCGATGTATTTGGTGGTACGTTTCTCTCCGGTGGCATCGAAGAGGGTACCGATGGTGAGGGTGACCGGTTCGTCCGCCGGGATATTGCCCAGACGGCTCTCGCCGATGAAGTGGGTTTTGCCCTCACTGTCGGTACTGTACATCCGAACGATCCCTGTCGGCAGGGGGATCCCCATGCCGTTGGCCCGGGTATTGGCAAAACGCAGGGTGTTGAGGAAACTGAGCTTCTGCACCCCTTTGCGGGGGAAGGAGGCGACCTGGGCCCGGCCGTAGCTCTCGTAGCCGACGGAGCGTTTCTCCAGGAAACGGATCTGCTTCTGCTCCTTGTCGGCGATGGTCTCCCGGAAGGGGATCTTGTAGATGTGGTAGCCGGAGAAGGCCTCCTCTTTTACCTCGGGAGCCGCTACGGCTTCGGCCATGGCTTTGTAGAGGACCCGGTTCTTTCTCGGGGTGGCAGCGGTATGGACCTCTCCGGCGAGGCAGGTGATGCGGGCGTTGGGATAGCTGACGCCGGAGCGGTTGTCCACGGTGATCCAGCCCACCAGATCCATGTTCTTCGCTTTGGGATGGAGATCCAGGACATAGTCGCTTTTCCAGCGGATTCCGGTGCCAAGGTACTTCAGATCCACGGTCAGATTTCCCTCTTGGGGAGCCTCGATGTTCCAGATCAGGCTGGGACGGGTGATCATGTTGGGAGGGACAGAGGGGAAGACCACCTGGGTCGCTTTCTCCAGGGCAATGATCCGGCCGCTCTTCTCCTCCCGGACCATGACAGGATCCTGGGCACTGAGGAGGGTACCGTGCTTGAGACCGGGATTTTTGCCGTTGGGATGGAAGGCGACGGTTCGGCCGACGCTCTTTTTGAGCATGGCCTGCAGGTTGACCAGATCGTAAACATAGTTCTGGGAGTAGAGGGTGACGGGAAGCCCGATAAAGTCGGGCACGACGCTGGCAGTGATCAGGGAACTGGGGACGTTCTGATAGATGAGCCGCTGTCTGCCCGCCGGGATCTTCGTATGGCGGATCTCGTGGACGAAGACCCGGTCGTTGTTGTAGATGGTCAGTGAGAGATCGGTCCCTTTGGAGGGGATGATCGTATCGGCAGCCAGTACGAGGCCACCCAATACAAAGAGGGAGAGAAATTTCATCGACAGACTCCTGGAACCCAAAACTTGTATTAGCCTGCACGCTATTTGCATTGATCATCGGTGGCATGGGCGATCGAAGCGAATGCTCAACGCACTTTCAAAGTGCGCCTGCGCTTCTCTTCGACACCCCTACACACCGAGCATCAACACATCTAGCGTACTTTCTACTGCAAATTTTGGGTTATTCTTTTTCCCATTGTATCGTATAATAGCCGCTGTTTTTACCCCAATATGTACTATGGGTATGAAGAGGAGAAAGTGTGATCAGGATCGACAACAATATCCGAAGGATCGCCATCGGCTCCTTCGACGGGATGCATGTTGCCCATCAGGAGCTGATCCGGCGGGCGGAAGCGGTGACGGTGATCGAGCGGCAGCTCGGGAGCCTGACCCCGGGTTTCAAACGCAGCTGGTATACCGACCGGCCGATGGATTTCTATTGCTTTGAAAAGATACGGGGGCTTTCGGCGGAAGCCTTCGTCGAGCTGTTGAAACGGGACTATCCCCGCCTGGAGAAGATCATCGTGGGCTACGATTTCCGCTTTGGACGAGGACGCGACGGAAGTGCTGAGACACTCAGAGAGCTCTTTGAAGGAGAGGTGGAGATCCTCCCCGAGATCCGGGTGGAGGGGATACCGGTCCATGCAAGAACCATCCGCCGTTTGCTGCAGGAGGGGGAACTGAAAAGCGCCAATGCCCTGCTGGGCCGGCGCTATACCGTCGACGGTGAGCCGGTACCGGGCCAGGGGCTGGGGCGCAGGGAGTTCGTCCCCACGATCAACCTGCGTGTCAAAGGGTATCAGCTCCCGGCGGAAGGGGTCTATGCCGGCTATACCCGGATCGGCAGTGAGCGCTTCCCCAGTGTCATCTTCCTGGGATACCGGCACAGCACCGACGGCAGCTTCGCCGTGGAGACCCACCTGCTGGACCGCCGGATCGGCCCCGTCTCCGGGCGAATCTTCCTGGAGTTCGCGGAGTATCTACGGCCCAACCGACGCTTCGACACCCCCCAGGTGCTCAAGGAGCAGATCTATGCCGATATCGAAGAAGCGATGGAGAAATTGGAAAAAATTAGGAATTAGGAATTAGGAATTTTGGATTTTGGATTGGAAAGTTTGAGAAAGAATGTCAACCGGTTTAAACTCCTCACTCCCACTCCAAAATCGGTTACTAGTTACTAGTTATTCGTTACTAGTTTCTACTCCTCCTCCTCACTCTTCCCCCCTGTTTCATTCTCTATCTCTTCCTCACTTTTCTTTCGGCGTTTGAGCCGGTCCTGCCGATGGCGATGGCGCTTGAGCTGAATATCGTGATAGATCCTGTTGAAACGGCGGTAGTGGGCTTTGTCGAACTTCACCCGGGAGTGTTCGATATCTTCACCGAACTCGATCTCCAGCAGATCCGACTTGCTCATCTGGATCTTCTGGGAGGGGAAGACACTGCGGTGGCCTGAGAGCAGGAAGCTGATAACGATGCTCACGGCAGCGTAGTGGGCCACATCCATCCCGAAAAGCTCCATGGCCATTACCGTAGCGGCGATGGGGGCGTTGGTGGCCCCGGCCAGGACGCTGACAAATCCCAGGGCGGCGAAGAGAGCCAGCTGATGCTCGCTCCCGAAGAGACCGCCGAACCAGTGGCCGCTGGTGGCCCCGATGTAGAAGATCGGTGTGATGATCCCTCCGCTCCCCCCGGATCCCAAGGTGACGGCGGTGTAGAAGATTTTGACCAGAAAAGCGTACCAGGGCAGGGCGTCACTCCCCAGGCTGCTGTCGACCCGCATCGTCTGGGAGATGGTGTCCAGCCCCAGGCCGAAATAGTGCTCTCCGACCAGGGGAACCAGTAGGATCAGGAGGACGCCCGCTCCAATCGCCTTGAAGTAGGGATTCATCGGGATCCTCTCAACGGCAGCTTCGGTCTGTTTGAGGGTGGCGATAATGAGCCAGGCCACCAGACCGAAAAAGACTCCGCCCAGGATCACTTTGGCGATGAGGACCAGGTCGATGAAGTAGTGTTGGAAGTAGCTGATATCGTAATAGGTGTAGTGGGCGCCCAGGTATTGGGCGGTAAAAAAGGCGCTGAAGCCGGCCACGAAGGAGGGGAGGAGCACTTCGTACATCACCGCCCCCACCACCAGGACCTCGATCCCGAAGATCGCCCCGGCGATGGGGGTGCCGAAGACAGTGGCGAAGCCGGCGCTGATTCCGCAGATGACCAGCTTTTTGCGATCCCGTTTGGAGAAGTGGAGCAGATCGGAGATAGCCGAAGCGGTTCCGGCTCCGATCTGTGCACCGGGGCCCTCCTTTCCCGCCGAACCGCCGCTGACCAGGGTCACAACGGTGGTCAGCAGCTTGACGGGGATGACTGCTACATTGATCTTGCCGTCGCGCTTGTGCACCGCCTCGATCACCTTTTCGGTTCCGTGTCCCTTGGCTTCAGGGGCGAACCGTCGGGTGAGCCAGACACTGAGTACCAGTCCCAGGGGCAGCAGATAGTAGTAGTGAAAGGGGAGGAGTCCGCGGGCACTCTCCCCGTAGGCGAGTATATTCAGAAAGAGCGTGACGATCGCCCCGATGATGATGCCTACTCCGCTCGAGAGTATGGTCCATTTGGTGACACTCAGTAAAATGGATGGATGCTCAGTTGGCAATTTGAATTTCATAAAGACGATTTTCTCGCTTTTCTGCTGGCTTTCGACAATTATAGCACTCCCATTTTTAACGCAATTTAACCGACAGTAAAAGTGTTATAATATCGGCAATTTCATGTAAGGATTTTCTGTGAACGAACTGGAGAGACTCGATCGTGAATATGTCCTGGGGTCCTACGCCAGGAACTATACCAACTTCGTCCGGGGGGAGGGAGCGAAGCTCTATGACGAAAAGGGGAGGGAGTACATCGATTTCGGCAGCGGGATCGGGGTCTGCAGTCTGGGGCATGCTCACCCCAGACTGAGCGAAGCCCTCTGTGAGCAGGCTTCCCGGCTGATCCATGTCTCCAACCTCCAGGTGATTGAACCCCAGGCGCGTCTGGCCCAAAGGATCGTGGAACTCAGCGGTTACGATATGCGCTGTTTTTTCGGCAACTCCGGAGCCGAAGCCAACGAAGCGGCGCTCAAGATCGCCCGAAAATACGGTGAGACCCGTTTCGAATCCAAACGCTACAAGGTCATCACCCTCAAGCACTCTTTCCACGGCCGCACCATCACCACGGTCAAAGCCACAGGCCAGAAAGAGATGCACAAGCCCGACTTCTCCCCCTATCCAGCGGGCTTCGCCTATGTGGACTCCATCGATGCGATCTATGAAGCCATCGACGGGGAGACTGTGGCGGTGATGATCGAACTGGTCCAGGGAGAGGGGGGTGTGCAGCCCTTCGACAAGGGTGAAGTACAGGATCTGGCGGCTTTCCTGCGCAGCCGTGAACTGCTTCTGATCGTGGACGAGGTGCAGACCGGGGTCTACCGCACGGGTGAATTTCTCGCCTCCAATCTTTACGAGATCGAACCCGATATCGTCACCCTGGCCAAAGGGCTGGGCGGCGGGGTCCCCATCGGGGTGGCCATGACCCGGCTCAAAGAGATCTTCCAACCCGGGGATCACGGCAGCACCTTCGGCGGCAACTATCTGAGCACCCGGGCGGGACTGACGGTTCTGGAGGTGCTGGAGCGGGAGCAGTCCGCAGGAGCCCTGGCGGAGCGGATCGAGATCTTCAGCCGCTATCTGGCGCGTCTGGCCGAGAGCATGCCCGAGCGCTTCACCGAAGCGGTGGGGCTGGGCTTGATGCGGGGGCTTCGCTGCGTCGATGCCGCCACCCAGGGGGCGATCCTCAAGGCGGCCTTCGCCGAAGGGCTGATCGTGCTCAAAGCGGGCCGCAATACCGTGCGTTTCCTCCCTCCGCTGATCATCAGCCGCGAGGAGATCGATGAAGGGTTCAAACGTTTTGAAAAAGCTCTGGCTCAACTTTAGTCTCCTGCTGACGCTGCCGCTGGCGGCGGAGAGTGAACTGGAGAACTACCTCTCCCGGGAAAAGAACCTGATCTTCGACTATCAACAGGAGGCCAACCGGCTTCAGAGCGCTGTCCTGCGCAAAAGCTGGATCAGCCCCATCATGCTCAACTATTCGGAGACCACCAACACCATCTCCCCGAGCGGGCACGAAACAGACCGGGTTTTCAACGTCGGGATCGATCAGCCGATCTTCAAAAGCGGAGGGATCTACTACGCCGTGAAGTTCGCCAACGCCAAGGAGGGGGCGACACGAACCGAGATCCGTCTTCAGCGTCGTCAGCTCATCACCCAGGCGATCGAGACGCTCTTCCAACTGAAAAAGAACCGCCTGCAGCAGCAGCAGATGCGGCTGAAGATCCGTAATGACAATATCGACATCCGGCGGAAAAAGGAGCAGTATGATGCCGGAGTGATCGACAGCAGTTTCCTCAATGAAGCGATCCTGCAGCGCAATCGGGACCGAACCAGCCTGCTGGCCCTCCAACTGACAGAGAAAAACCTCCGCAACGCCTTTTCACTCCTGAGCGACAAGCGCCCTGAGGGTCTCAGGCTGCCCCGACTGACTCTCATCACACCCCGGGAGTACCGACGCCGGAATCTGGAGCTGGAAGCCCAGCGTCTCCATGTGGCCCAGAGCGAATACGACAGCAAGGTGACCTGGGCCAAATATCTGCCTACTTTCTCCCTGAATGCCAACTACTATGCCACCGATTCCGACCGGCCCATCCCCGGACAGAAAGATGACTACTACCGTTACGGATTCAGGATCTCCATGCCGCTGAGCATCAACGCACCCCAGGATATCGAAGCGGGGCGGGTACGCTATCTCCAGCAGGCGGTCCAGCTCCAGGATGCCCGGCGCAAGGTCGCAAGCGAATACCGCCTGGTCCTGGATACCCTCGCCATCATCGACAAAAAGATCGCCCTGGCCCGATCGGATCAGAAACTCTACCGGAGTCTGCTCCAAAGCACCAAAGAGCAGGCTGCTGCGGGACAGAAGACCCGCTTCGACGTGGAGACGATGCGCAACTCCATGAACATGGCCAAACTGGATGCACAGATCTATGGGGTCGAGCGGCAGATTCAGCTTTTGAAGCTCTATGGCAAAATCCATGAGTGAATTTTGAGAAACTAGTAACGAGTAACTAGAAACTAGTAATTTCGGGGCGTTGCATTGCAACGCGGTTTTTTCGAGGAAGGGCTTTGGCCTTACAATGCGGGGCTAGAACTCTACCCCCAATAACCAATACACTAATACACCAATAACAAGGTTTACCGTTGCGCTTCAGTGAGTATATGAACGAGTGGCTCTACGGGCCGCGGGGATACTATCGCACCTTTCGGGATATCGGCAAGGGCGGGGATTTCTATACGGCGGTGAGTACCAGTGCCTTTTTCGGGGCGGCGATCGCCAATCGTTTCTGGCAGGGGATCCGGGAGGGACGGATTCCCAGAGATGCCTGGCTCATCGAGATCGGAGCCCATCGGGGCTATCTGCTGGCCGATATGATCCAGTGGCTCTACAGCTGTGACGCGAGCCTGGTGGAGAGTATGCGTTTCGGGATCGTGGAGCGGCAGGAACCGGTGCAACAGGTACAGCGGGACTATTTCGCCGAGCGTTTCGGCAGCGGGGTGCAGCTGCATCACTTCGCTTCCCTCGAAGAGGTCAAAGTTCCCTACGGCCTCTTTGTCGCCAATGAGATCTTCGATGCTTTTCCCTGCGAACTCTACAAAGAGGGTAAGCGGGCCGAGGTGCGGGACCACCGTATCGACTGGGTGAGTGCCGAGGAGGAGTTGCTGGAGTTTGCCAAGCGTCATCGCCTGGAAAAAGGGGAGATCGCCGTCGGCTACGAAGCCTTTGCAACGCGGATGGCGCAGGCGGCCGAGGCGCTGGAGTTTGTCTCCTTCGACTACGGTGAACGCTATGTGCGCAATGACTTCTCTATCCGGGTCTATCGCCGGCATGAGACCTTTCCTCTCTTCGACGAAACGCTGGATCTGCAGGAGGCCTTCGGGGAGAGCGACATCACCTACGATGTCAACTTCGGCCATGTGATCGAAGCCTTCGAAGGAGCGGGAATGCGGCTGGAGCGCTACGAGACCCAGGCGCGGGCCCTGGTACGCTATGGGCTGATCGATCTGCTGGAGCAGTACGCCCGTACCGCAAGCCACGCCGACTATCTGCGTCAGGCGGACCGGATCAAGACCCTCATCGCTCCGACGGTCATGGGGGATCGTTTCAAAGTGGTGGAGTTTTCCAAAAGCTGAGTTCGTAGAAAGTGGATGAAGGTGGTTCCGTCATCCCGAACCTGAGGAGTCACGGTAGCCTGGTTTTGTCTCTTTGGACCCGGGATTTCGGATCAACGCTTCTGGACCCTTTCCAGGATGATGCACTTGCGGAGGGCCGCCTGTTCGCTGCCGAACTGGCGGGTGTACTTGTCGTAGTCCGCCTGGCCGATGAGCTCGATGCAGCGGCTGCGTGTCATGGCGGGAGCTGCCGGTTTTTCGGTTGCGTCTTTGGCGACGAATTGCGGTTTGGGTTCCGGTTCCTGCAGAGAAGAGGACTCGACCATTTCACTGCTTGCCAGGTTCTTTTTCAGAGTACTCTGGGGACCGAGAAGTTCAGGATCTTTCTGCTTAGAATCCAGAGAATAGGGCTCGGGTTTGAGGGAATAGTTGCGTTCGACGGTGGAGGTGTCCTCCCACATCGTCCGTTGAACTGCCGTCTCGTTGCGGTCCGGAAGCTGGGGAACGGGGACCCGGGGCATACAACCGGTGACAAACACCAGTGTCAGCAGAGAATAGAGGAGATATTTTGGAGTTTTTTTCATTGTCCGACTCGCTTGAATGCTTCAATATTTGGGATCTATTCTACCTTGACTTTCCTTGAAGTTCTCAATAGAATCAAAGAGATATCTCCCCATCGATGCAATGTAATAAAAAGAAGGAGTTTTATGAAGGTTACAGTGAATGGAGAGGTGAAAGAGATCCCGGCCGGAACGACCCTGCTGCAACTGATCGAGGAGCTGGGAATCGGCGAGAAAGTGATGGCGGCGGCGGTCAATATGGAGATCGTCAAAAAGGAGCGCTGGCCCGAGCATCCTCTGCAGGAGGGAGACCGGATCGAGCTGCTCCATTTCGTCGGAGGAGGATGAGATGATTTTCAATACCAGAGAAGAGGCAGGACGGCTGCTGGCGGAGCGGCTGGAGGCCTACAGGAACGTTCCGGATACCGTGGTGGTGGCTCTGCCCAGAGGCGGGGTACCCGTCGCCGAGGAGATCGCCCGGGAGTTGAATCTGCCTCTGGATATCTTTTTTGTCAAGAAGATTCCCAGTCCTTATAACGAGGAGGCGGGGATCGGTGCCGTGAGCGAAACGGGCTTGATGCAGGTGAATCCCCAGGCGGTGAAGTCTCTGGGGGTCAGCGAAGAGTATCTGCAGCGCCGTGCCCGGGAGCGACTGGAGCAGATGGCGGCCAAGCGGAGACTCTACGGCCGTCCGGTCCCTGATTTTTCCGGAAAACAGGTCATTCTGGTGGATGACGGCATTGCGACTGGTTCCTCGATGTTTTTGGCAGCCAGGGCGCTCAAAGAGGCCGGTGCCTCCCGGGTGATCATCGCCGTTCCCGTGGCTCCGGCAGAGATCGTTCCGCTTCTGAAGGAGGTAGCCGACGAGGTGGTGGTGCTCCATCCCGATCCCAACCTGATCGCCGTGGGCCGCTTCTATCGGGATTTCCATCAACTGGAGGACGAGGAGGTGATGGAGGCGCTGGCGAGGCATCCGGGAGTCACGGGGTGATCGCCGCACTGGATGTGGGGCTTCGCCGGATCGGAACCGCCATCAGCCCGGACGGCAGGACGGTTCTCCCCCAACCGGCCATTGAGCGGAGGGGGCGTCGGCAGGCGGCCCGGGAAGTCGAGGCTTTCCTGAAAGAGTGGGAAGTCGAGACGCTGGTCGTGGGGCTGCCCCGCGGCGGAAGCAGCGAAGAGGAGATGGAGCGCCGGATTCGCCACTTTGTCAGTCTGCTGGAGCTGCCGGAGGGTATCAAGGTGCTCTATCAGGATGAGGCAGGCTCTTCCGAAGAGGCCAAAGAACGGACCCGTGGCGTTATCCGCCAGAAGAGGGATGGACGGATCGATTCCCTGGCGGCACAGATCATTCTGGAACGCTGGCTTTTCCAAAGCTCCGAATAGTACCAAATCCCGCATTCATAGGGTTCAAAAGGGATTTTCGATATCATCGATTCTTAACAAACTATACATCCAAACGAACATACCGGGTAGTTATCAGGGGGCGTGAGTGAGAAGAGGGTTGGCTGTGCTGTGGATGCTGATGGGCGTCCTTTTGCTTTCCGCTCAGTCCCCCCTGCATCTGACGCCCCAGGAGCAGGCTTTTCTTCGCGAACATCCCGTCATTACTGTCCACAACGAACTGGATTATCCCCCCTATAACTTTTACAAAGACGGGCATCCTCAGGGACTCTCCATCGACTACATGAACCTCCTGGCGAAACGGCTGGGCCTTCAGGTGAAATATCGTCACGGTTACAGCTGGAGCGAATTCATGCAGCAGATCAAGGCGGGAAAGCTGGACGTGATGCTCAACATCATGCGGACGACGCAACGGGCGGAGTACCTGCATTTCACCGAACCCTACGCCGCCACCCGCAAAGCGATTTTCAGCAACGACCCTGCGCTGAGTATGCTGGAGGATCTGGAGGGGAAGAGAGTCTGTGTTCCGAAAGATTTTTTCATTCACCACTTTCTGGAGGCCTACTATCCGGGGATGCTGCTGACGACCAAACCTTCGATCCTGGAGTGCCTCCACTCCGTAGTGAACCATGAAAGCGACGCGACGATCGGAAGCTACAGTGTCGTCAGTTACCTGCTCAACCGGGAAAAGATAAAGATCCCCCATATCGCAGTTCTGTCGGACAAACGGATGACGACAGGATTGAGCATCGCTACGGCACCCAAGCTCAAGATTCTCCGGGATATCCTGCAGAAGGCGATGTACAACATCAGTGACCGGGAGTTGAACGCCCTGACGAAGAAGTGGCTGGGGGACTCCCCCCAGAATCCCGACTGGCTCTATCGGGATCAGCAACGACTCGAGCCCTATCCACGCAAGCGGATCATCCGGATGTGCAACAACCCCAACTGGGAACCCATCGAGTTTGCCAAAGGGGGCGATATGTCCCAAATGTCCGGGATCGCCATCGATATTCTCAAGCTCCTGGAGCCCAAACTCAATGTGGAGTTTCGTAATGTGCCCACCCGCAGCTGGGTAGAGTCCCAGAACTATCTCAAGGAGGGGCGCTGCGAGATCCTGCCGGCGGCGATCGCAACGAAAGAGCGCAAACGCTATGCCCGGTTTACCCGTCCCTACCTGATCTATCGTCTGGCGATCATTACCCGGGATGACAAACCGCTGGTCAAGGATCTCTCGGAGATCGCCGACAAGAGTGTGGCGCGCAAAAAGGGTTCGGGCCTCATCAGTCGGCTGCGCAGCCTCTACCCCTCGATCAAGATCATCGAGACCCGGGACTATCTGGACTCTTTGCGGAAAGTGGAATCGGGAGAGGCCTACTGTACCATCGCTACGCTTCCCGTCGCCTCCTACTACATCAACCGCTTCGGCCTCAAAGGACTTCGGATCGCCGGTTATGCCGATATACGTTATCGCCTCTCTATCGCTGTAACGCGGGAAGATCCTGAACTCCTGGCGAAACTGGACAAGGCCCTGTCCCAGATCACTCCGCAGGAGAAAAATGCCATCTACAAAAAGTGGATCGGTAACAAAAAACTGGTGGAACCCTACGATTATCGGCCGGTCTACTATGCTTTGGGGGCGATCGGCCTGGTCCTGCTGATTCTCTTCTATCGTCAGCTCATACTTGCCCGGCTCAATCGGCGTCTCAACGAAGAGGTGAACAAGGCGGTACAGGAGAATCTGATCCAGCGGGAGATTATCCGGGAGCGGGAAAAACTGGCGGCGATGGGGGAGATGATCGGCGTGATCGCCCATCAGTGGCGACAGCCTCTCAATACGCTGGCTCTGAGCATCCAGAATCTAGGGTATCTCTCCAGAGACGGCAAGCTGGATCGGCATTATATGGAACGGTTTACCGAAAAGAATCTGGAGCGGATCAAGTTCCTCAGCCAGACCATCGATGATTTCCGAAACTTCTTTCGGGTCGGCAAAGGGCAGGAGCGCTTCAGGGCAAAGGAGGCCATCGAGGCGGTTTTTTCGATGTACTCGCTGACGCTGAGAAAGAGCGGAATCATTGTGGAAATAGAGGGGGAGGATATCGAACTTTTCGGGAGCCGCAGTGAATTCCAGCAGGTGATTCTCAATCTGGTCAACAATGCCAGAGATGCCCTGGAGAAGAGTCCCCGGGAGGAGAAGCGGATCAGGGTGGAGCTGCAGGGGCGCCGCATACATTTTTGTGACAACGGCGGCGGGGCACCGGAGGCGATGCTTTCACGAATCTTCGATGCCTATTTCACTACCAGGGAAGAGGGCAGCGGAATCGGCCTGTATATCTCGCGCTTGATTGTCGAGGAGAAACTGAAAGGAAAGATAATGGCCCGAAACGAAGGGGAGGGGTTGTGCGTCATCCTCGATTTTGGGGAGGGTGACAATGCGTGAGTTGTCCATTCTCCTGGTGGAGGATGAGGAGACGATCCGGGAGGAACTGGGTTTTTTCCTCGGGCATCTGGCTCCGGGCGGTGTCTTTGTGGCTCCTGACGGGGAGGAGGGGCTCAGGCTCTACCGGGAACATCGCCCCGATATCGTCATTACCGATCTGGAGATGCCGCAGCGAAACGGGATGGAGCTGATCGAAGAGATTCGCAGAATCGATCCGTCCCAGCCGGTCATCGTCACGACGGCTCATAGCGACAGCCGTTTCCTGATGAAGGCCATCGAGCTTCAGGTGGATCACTATCTCCTCAAGCCCATCGACCTCTCCATTTTGGAAGAGAAGATCGAGAAGATCGCGCGACAGTTGCGTCTGGAACAGGAGCTTCAACAGCAAAGGCAGGTCCTGGAAGAGATCGCCCATCTGGAAGGGAATATGGTCATCGTTCTGGATGAGGCGTTCGAGCCGATCTTTCTCAATCGGGAGTATCTGGAGTATTTCGGTGTGAAATCGCTGGAGGCATATCAGGAAGGAGAAAACCGACTCTCTGATTTTATGCTGGTTCAGGAGGAGACCTTCGTTCCGCAGAATCGGGAAGGATTCGCCTGGGTCAAGGAGCTGGAGCAAAAAGAGGTCGGACAGCGAATGATCGCTCTTCGAGGGCCTCATAAAGAGAAGACCACCTTTTACAACGTTTTTATTACACGGATCGGTGAAACGGGGCATACTATTGTCGCCTTGTCCGAGATTACCGAATTGGCGATGCGCCAGCTCTTTTATCGCCGGCATGCACGCTTTGATGAACTCACCGGCCTCTATAACCGGTTCGTTTTCAACAAGGAGCTGGCCAAAGGGATTGACCGGGCCCGGCGCCTGGGACGGAATCTCTGTCTGATCCTGTTCGATCTGGACCATTTCAAACAGATCAACGATCGCTATGGCCATTCAGTGGGAGATCGTATTCTGGTGGAGGTGGCACAGTTGCTGCGGGAACTGGAAGGGCCGGAGGATTTCCTGGGACGTTGGGGAGGCGAAGAGTTTGTCATTCTTACCTCCCGGGGTTTCGAAGGGGCTCAGGCTCTGGCGGAAAAGATCCGTCGGGAGATTAAGCGGCGTCTTTTTGTTGAGGGAATCTCTCTGCAGTGCAGCTGTGGAATCGCCTGCAGCGGAGTCGGCGGAGAGACAATGGAGGCGGAGGAGCTTTTCCGCCGGGCCGACAGGGCGCTCTATCGGGCCAAAAACGAGGGCAGAGACCGGGTGGTTGTGGATCGGTGAAGCGGTTCAGATCCGGTGGCGAATCCGGGAAGCGATCCGACGGCTGAGACGCTCCAGCAGCCGACTCTGCGTCTCGACGATCCCGGCGGTTCCCGGGGCACCCCGCCGGATATAGCGGAAGCTCTCGCCGGTGACGAGCCGATCCTCCTTCCGGTCAATCAGGCTCCAGTGTCCCATGAAGGTGACGGTGCCGTTGAGGTCTCCGTCGAAACGGTCCACAGTGAGAAAAAGCCGCTCATCATCACTGAGGGGTTCCTCCCAGGGATAGGCAAGGAAGGTCCGGGTGGGAAGGAGCCGGGAGAGGTTGACCTGGAGGACCCGCTGGATATTTTTGCTCAGAGAGCCGGCCCAGAGAGCGGTATCGTTGATCTTGATCCGGCCGGGTCCCAGGCGGGTGGCGAGAGACTCTTTCTGCAGATAGTCGGCGACCTGGACCTCTCCGATTCCGACGATATGCCGGGTGTGCAGAGGCCGGACCTCCTGTGCCGGCAGGAGGCGGGGGTGCAGGCGGTAGTAGTCGGATCGGCTGCTGCAGCCTGCCAACAGGAGTATCAGCAGCAAACCTGGGATCGCAAGAGTGTATCGTTTCATCGGTCATCTTCCTCTGATCAGGGATTCGGGGTGGCGGTTGAGATAGTCGGTCAGCTGCCGAATGGAACGGCTGGTCCGGGAGATCTCATCCAGCAGCTTGAGCATATTGCGATGGATCTCGGCGTTGGCGTCGAGATAGTTCTTTCGCATCTCTTCGACGGTGGTATTGCTGTTGTCGATGAGACGGGTGAAGGAGGGGAGCAGCTCGGTATTGAGCTGTTTGACACTCTGGGTGAGCTGGGGCAGCGTATCACTGTTCAGGTTTGCCAGTAAGGTATCGACCTTTTTCCCGATATCTTCAAAGGGGATGGAGGCGACTTTCTGGAGCACACTCTGGAGATTGGCCTTGAGCGATTCGATGGTTCCGGGAACGGAGGGGAAGACGTAGAGGCCGTTCTCCTTTTTCGGCTCCAGTTTCTGGGCATCGGGGAAGAAATCCAGATTGACAAGCAGGGAACCGGTCAGGAGGTTGGAGCTTTGCAGCTGAGCTCTAAGCCCTTTGGCAATCAGGGCCTTGAAGATCCGCTCGTCTACCTGGCTGTTTTTCTGCTTCACGCCCTGGATCGTGAAGCGTTCCGGTTCGATCTTGATGAGGACCGGAATGCGGAACTCCGCGGTCCTGGCGTCCCCGACGAGGAAGAAATTGACCACCTCGCCCACTTTGACGCCCCGGAACTCCACCGGTGCCCCCTCTTTGAGTCCGCGGATGGAGTCCTGAAAATAGACCCAGAAGTAGAGCTCACGATTGTAGTGGATCTTCTGGGCCTCTTTGAGATTATTGAAGAGGATAAAGTGGTGCTTCTCTTCCACCGCTTTGCCTTTGCCGAAGACTTCGAAGTTGTCGAAAGAGATCCCCCCGGAGAGGATGGCGGTGAGCGAAGCGGTGCGGATCTCGACACCTTCGGGACCGATGACGGCATCGATACCGCTGGCGTTCCAGAAACGGGTGGCGTCGGTGACCAGCCGGCTGAAGGGCTCCTGAATGAACACATCGATCAAGACCCGTCGTCCGTCGGCGGAGAGGTGGGTGCCGATGACCTTGCCCGCTTTGAGCTTTTTGTAGTAGAGGGGGGAGCCGATCTGCAGAGAACCCTTGTCGTCCGCCTCCAGGACGAAGATCCTGCCCTTGAGGTTGTCCAGGATCACGGGAGGGTTCTCCAAGCCTTTGAAACGGCGCAGCTCCTCCTCGCCGGGTTGGGGGTCCATGCCGATATAGGAGCCCGAGAGCAGGGTATCGAGCCCTTCGACCGATTCGGCGGTCAGTCGGGCGTGGACGATCCAGAAACGGGTCTTTTCACTGAGGTAGCGTTTCATCTCTTTGTTGAGCTCCGCCGTGACGATGACAGACTTCAGATCTTCGTCGAAGCGAATATCCGTCACTTTGCCGACCTTGATATCTTTGTATTTGACCACCGATTTTCCGGCTTCGATCCCCTCGGCCGACTGGAAGGTGATCTGAATCGTCGGTCCCCGTTGGCTTACCGATTTGTAGATGAGGACTGCCCCGATGATCAGGGCGACAATGGGGACGATCCAGACGGTGGAGAAGTGCCGGCGTCGGGCAGACCAGATCGCCTCCCTGACGTACTCCTCTCCCGGGGGATGTTTGACGGGATCTTCAGGCATGTTGCTCCTTTGCGGTGTCCCAGATCAGCCGGGGATCGAAACTCATGGCCGCCAGCATGGTGAGGATGACCACCAGGAGGAAGAAAACGGCTCCCCCGCCGGCGCGGATTTCGGTGAGTCCCCCGAAATGGACCAGGGCGAGCATGATCGAGACCACATAGACATCCACCATGGACCAGCGGCCGATGACTTCGGTCAGAAGATAGAGTTTCTGCCGTTCTTTCGGCTTGGCCGCCTTGTGGTGCCGAACGGTATGGATGAGGTAAAGCAGGATCAGTATTTTGAGCACCGGAACCAGGATACTGGCGATGAAGATGACGCTCCCGATGAGGTAGGATCCGGTCTCCATGAAGTAGATGACCCCGCTCATGATCGTATCGGATTCGGTCCCGGCGAAGGTCTGTACATGCATCATCGGCAGGAGGTTGGCCGGAATGTAGAAGATGATGCTGGCGATGACCAGTGCCAGGGTATTCTGGAGGCTGTGACTCTTTCTCAGGTGAACTTCACTGCCGCAGCGGGGACAGTAGGCGGCCACTTCTCCGCCCTTTTTCGGAGGGAAAGTGACCAGCTGACGGCAGGTGGGGCAGCAGCCCAGGTTTCGGTTGATGGCTCTCACGAACGGAGCCTCCGGAAGGTTTTGACTTGTCCTTTGTGCTGGGCCTTTTCGATCCGTTCCCAGATCGGATGGGATTCGAAGATCGACTCTCCGTAGGCGAGGATCAGAATGAGGGCGGCAAAGGACCAGAGGGAGATTCCCGGGATGATGGTTCCCATCTTGACCAGTTTGACGATGGAGACCAGAACGCCGACGAGAAAGACATCCAGCATCCCCCATGGGGTGATATCTTCCAGTGTTTTGAGAAGATGGGGAGCGAAGCGGGGGACCCGTCCGTGATGCAGAGGGGCGAAGAGCAGCAGAAAAATCACGATCCGGCTGAAGGGCACGACCAGGGTCGTCATCAGGACAGCCACGGCGAGGAGATAGTCCCCCTCCTCATAGAGATATTGTATCGCCGTGCTGAAAGTGGCCTGGGAACTGTTGCCCAGGACTTCGAAGGTCAGAAAAGGAAAGGCGTTGCTGACAAGAAAGAGGATCAGTGCGGCGACATGAACGGCGTAGAGTTTTTCGATCATTCCGGGGTGATAGCGAAAGAGGACGTGCCCGCAGTTGGGACAGCGGTATCGCCCCGGTCTCTGAGGATAGGGAAGCCGGCAGAGTTCGTCACATTCATGGCAGCAGATTAGACGTGATCCCACTTTTCCCCCCGTTTATATGATTCGTTAATCCCAAATCCTGCAGTAGAAAGTGCACCAGATGTGCCAATGCTCGGTTGGCAGGGGTGTTCGGCCGAAACGCAGGCGCACCCGGAGGGTGCGTCGAGGCTTTGGGCGAATCGCCCATGTCACCGATGATCGGTGCAGATGGCGTGCTGGCTAATGCATGATTTGGGTTAATTCTAAGATTATAGTTAAAAGGAGATGAAAACTCTCTGGAAGAACAGATCTCTCTCTGCCTGAGCAGCGTTGTCGGGCCTCTAATCTACGGACTTCTTTCCCTCTTCGGGCAGAAACTCTCCCGAGTGATAGAGCCACTCGCCCTCCACACAGAGGAAGCGGCTTTTCTCAATCAGGACTCCGTCGCGGAACTGGGCCCGGAAAAGCACAAAGGCCTCCGCTTCTCCCGGTTCGTACTCCAGAATATCCAGCCGGAGAAATTCGGTCTGCCGGCTGAACCGCTCCACCTCCGCTTTCCAGCGGTTTCTCTCTTCGGAATATTCGGGGCAGTGCGGATGGGTGGTCCGCAGGATATAGTCCGCCTCCCCGGCGGCGTAGGCGCTGTAGCGGCTCTTCATCAGTGTCAGCGCGTCAGGGGCCCGTTTGCCTTGGTGATATGGGCGGCAGCATCGTTTGTATTTGTTGCCGCTTCCGCAGGGGCAGGGGGCGTTTGGGGAGAGGATTTTCATTTGAAAATCCTCTCGATTTTGGATGGTGGATGTTGGATGATGAATGAAAGCGTTGTGAAGCAACGCAAACCGAAATTCCTCATTTCTCACTCCTCATTGAGTGCTCTGAAAAACAACCGGTTTCACTCGATAGCTCTGGCAGTCGCGAACGCAAGCGCCCGTTTCACGGGTTGGGCGCTCCTTTGTCGCCATCGAGTGAAACCTCTCTCGGACTTTATTCAGAGGGTTCCATTCATAATTCCTTCAGGAAGGCGCCGGGGTTGAACTCCTGGCGGGTGTTGGGCAGGACGCTCAGAGCGTCTTCGCGGCTGGCGAAGGGGCCGACGAGGAGTTTGCGCATACCGTCTTCATAGACGGAACGGTAGTCGTAGCCCAGGGCCCGGATGTGCTTGAGCCAGGCGGGATCGGGGGTGCCTTTGAAGGAGCCGACCTGGATATAGAAATGCCCGCTCTTGGCGGTAACCTTCTCGGGGACCTGGAAGCATTTTTTGCAGGAAGCGGGCGGTGTGGCGGAGGAGGCGAGGGTCAGACTGGGGGCATAGGGAGAACTCTCATCGGGCAGGTAGCGTTTGTAAAGCTTGATGCGCCGGCGGTAGTAGGGACTGTCGAGGGAACTGATCTTGACTCCCTCCTTTTCGTTGGCGGCGTGTTCGAATTTTCCGTTGCCGATATAGACGCCTACATGGGTGATCTGGCCCGATCGCCTGGGGGTGGTATCGAAGAAGATGAGATCCCCGTAGCGCAACTGGTCCCGGGTGACGGGACGACCGACCTGGGCCTGTTTGCGGGCGATGCGGGGGACTTTCATATTCATGCTCTCATAGCAGTAGTAGACCAGTCCGGAGCAGTCGAAGGCGTCGGGTCCTTCCTCGGCCCAGACATAGGGTTTGCCCAGCTGGGCATCGAGAAGTTTTTTGAGCTTTGCCCGGTCGGCTTTGTGGTATCGGACTTTGGGTTTGTGGATCGTGTAGTCATATTTCGGACCGCATCCGGCCAACCAAATCAAAAGCGAGAGGGCAAAAAAGAGAGAATAATATTTTTTCATATGAGTATTATAGCATGGAAGAGAGGGAGGAGACTTTTATGAACCGCCGGTATGCTTTTCAATCTTTCAGCATATCGTTCATCCGCTTGGTATCCGGGTCGTCGTTGGGGTCCTTTTTGGGTTTGCGCATCTCATGGATGAGCGTGGCGATAAGCCCCGTGGCGATCAGAAAGATCGCGATATGCAACACATAATATTTGGGTTCGAGAAGTATGTCCATTTTTGCGTCCTTATAAGATCAGCATCGCGTCGCCGTAGCTGTAAAACCGATACCCCTCCCGGATCGCCTCCGCATAGAGTTCCAGGGTCTTTTGGCGGCCCACAAAAGCGCTGACCAACATAATCAGCGTGCTTTTGGGCAGGTGGAAGTTGGTCAGCAGGTGGTCGACCCGCTTCGGCGGGTTGCCGGGATGGAGGAAGAGATCGCACTCCCCTTCCATTGTACCGGAACGAACGTAATATTCGATGGTACGGGTGACGGTAGTCCCGACGGCCAGAAGCGGGGCGCTACTTTGCAGATACTCTGCTGCTTCGGCAGGGATCCGGAAGTACTCCGAGTGCATCGGATGCTCCAGGATCTTTTCGCTCTCGACAGGCTTGAAGGTTCCGGCGCCCACATGGAGCGTCAGGGTGTAGGCGGGGTGGTGTTCCTGAAGCCTCTCCAGCAATTGAGGCGTGAAGTGCAGTGACGCGGTGGGAGCCGCCACAGCCCCCGCCTCCCGGGCGAAGAGGCTCTGGTAGTGTCGGCGGTCTTCCGCTTCGTCCTCCCGGTTGAGATAGGGGGGCAGGGGGACGTGGCCGATACGCTCCAGGACCTCCACCAGTTCGCCAAACTCCATTGCTTGATCCCCTTGGTAGAAACGGACAATCCGTGCTCCGTCGGGGAGAAGCTCCAGAACCTCCGCTTCAAGCCCCTGATCGAAAAGGAGCCGGGTTCCGGGGCGGACCTTTCCTCGGATCATCACCAGATAGCGCCGCTCAGGCAGCGGTTTGTTGAGCAGCAGCTCCACCCGGCCTCCCGAGTGTTTGTGCCCGAAGATCCGCGCCGGAATCACCCGGGTATCGTTGAGAAAGAGGGCGCACTTTTCGGGGAGAAAGTCGGGCAGGTCCCGAAACCGGGCATGGGTGAGGGCGTCTGTGCGCCGGTCATAGACCAGCAGCCGTGCCGCATCGGCCGGTTCTGCCGGATGGGTGGCAATCCGGTCGGAGGGGAGCGTGTAGTCGTAGGATTCGGTGAGCAGATCGACGGGATCGGCCATCAGGATTCTCCGGAGCCGCGTTCGAGCTCCTCCATCTCCCGTTCGGCCTTTTCAAACTCATCCTCCTCTTCCGCCTCTTCTTTGTCGTACTCCGTCTCATCCTCTTCGGGTTTGTAGGGATTGACATAGTGGACGATGAGGATGGAGAGGCCGTAGAGCAGGATCAGCGGGGCGGCCATCAGCAGCTGGGTCAGGACATCCGGCGGTGTGAGGAAGGCGGCCAGCAGGAAGATGATGACGATAGCGTATTTGAAATAATCTTTGAGGGTTTTGTCGGTGATGAGGCCCAGCAGCGCCAGGAAGTAGGCGAAGACCGGCAGTTCGAAAGCGATTCCGAAGCCGATGAGGATCTTGGTGAAGAAGCCGACATAATCCTCGATATTGATGAGCGGCGTGTAGAGGAAAGAGCCGAAGGTGATGAGGAACTGGAAGCCGAAAGGGGTCACTACATAGTAGGCGAAGAGAACGCCGACGAGGAACATCACCGATCCCCCGATCACAAAGGGGAGAACCATCCGCTTCTCGTTGTCGTAGAGCCCGGGAGCGATGAAGAGCCAGAGCTGCCAGAGGATCACCGGCATGGCCATCAGGATTCCGGCGAAGAAAGAGACCTTCAGCGCCACGAAGAAGGCCCCGCCTACCTGGTGGGTGGTGATCATCCCGTTGAAGCTCTTCTCCCGCAGCTTTTTGTCGATCTTTTCCCGGGTCAGATTCTCTTCGGCGACCAGGACCCGGCGGAGAATCCGGCTGTTTTGTGCCAGCTCTTGGGCGGCGGAGGCCGCCTGTTGCAGGAGCTTTTGCAGGCGAGGATTTTCGGTGGCGGCGGCCGCCTCTTTGAGGGTGCGGTGCAGGGTTTCGGCACTTTGGGCATGATTACGCAGCAGCGCCGGTGCGCTCCCTTGGGCGGCTTTGCCGCTTCCGACGGCGGTGGTATTGGCTTCGTTCCCCGAAACCGTCCAGGTCCCCATCTCCCGTTTCTCCACGATTTTGCCCACCTGGACCAGGGCGTCATTGAGGGGTTTGGTGACCCAGCCCAGGATCGTATTGTGGAAGGTAAAGGCGATGATGAAGCCGACAAGAACCGCCAGGGCGGAGATGGCCAGACGCTGGCGGAGTTCCGCCAGATGGGGTTTCATACTCTCGAACATCAGGAGACCGAACCGTTGTCGAGGTTTTTGAAGCCACGGGGGCGGGGGGCGGGTTCCGTTGCCGTTTCGGCTTCGCCGCTCTCCTGTGGCGATGAAGTTTCTTCTTCCTGATTGGCCTCAGCCAGAGCTTTGCGGGCCATCGCTTTGTAGTCGGTGACGGCAGGCCGTGTCTCGGTCACCTCCTCGTCCTCCTCCAGCAGATCGGTCTCGCTGTTGAGCCGGTCGGCCGGCATTCCGGATCGGGCGACCTGGAGGGCCTCTTCCAGCTCCTGGGCCGGATTGGGGACGGCATGTTTGAATCCGCTGATATCCGAGGTGGTCTCTTCGAGGCTCCGGCGATAGCTCAGGGCCTCCTCTTTGAGCTCTTTGAGATGGAGCTCCTCTTCAAAGGTGCTCTTGGCCTCGTTGATGGTCTTGCGGAAACTGTTGATGAATTTGGCGATCTGAACCATCGCTTCGGGCAGCTTGTCGGGCCCGAGGAAGAGAATGGCGACCACGGCGATCATCAGGATTTCGCTGAAACCCATTCCAAACATGGGACTCCTTGCTCTCCCCGTCCCGGGGAGGAAAATTGGGTCAATTTTACCGAAATTTTTTAATCCAACAGATAGAGAGCGATCTCGTCGGCCAGAAAAAAGTCGGGATTTTCGTAGCCTTCGGGGCGGCGGCGGAGCTTGCCCGCCTTTGTCAACAGTTCTGCCCGTTCCTCCTCGGAGGGGGTGAGGAGCTCCCGGTCGATGCCGATGCGGGAGCGCAGGCCCAGGAAGAGACGCTCCATCCTGAGATCCTCCGGTGTAAGCGCTTCCACGGTATGGGCGGCAGGGTCGGCCAGATAACGGTCGATGGAGGGAGAGGGATAGAAACGCCGATCTTTCAAAAAACCCACGGCTCCGGCCCCGAGGCCGATGTAATCCCGCAATCGCCAGTAGCCCAGGTTGTGCCGGCAGGGATCCCCGAAATTGGAGATCTCGTAGGGCGGCAGCCCCCGGGCGGCGATCTCCTCGGCCATCCAGCGGGCCAGGGGAACATCCTCCTGACGGGCCTCGGGAGTCTGGGCGAAAGGGGTGCCCGATTCGATGGTGAGTTCGTAGGCCGAAAGGTGGGTGATGGGGAGGGAAAAAGCCCGATCCAGATCCGCCTCCAGCAGCGCCCGGTCGTCGCCGGCGCAGTTGTAGATCAGATCCAGGGAGATCCGCTTGAAGCCGGCGGTCGCGGCGGCTTCGACCGCTTCGATGGCCTGCCGGGGCGAGTGGGCTCGTCCCAGGCGTTTAAGTTTGGCGGCATCGAAGCTCTGGACACCGAAACTGATGCGGTTGATTCCCAGTGCGCCCATCCCGCGCAACCATTGGGCTGAGGCGGAGTTGGGATTGGCTTCGCTGCTGAGTTCGGCATTGTCCGCCAGATAGGGGCGCAGGGTCTCAAAGAGAGGGGCGTAGAGATCGGGGTGCACCGTGCTGGGAGTCCCGCCGCCGATAAAAAGGGTCTCGATGGAGCCCTCCCTTGCGTCAAAACGTTCCAGTTCCCGTTCCAACTGTTTCTGAAGAGCCTGCATATAGCGCGGCCGGGTATCGAAGCGGTCGGTGTAGGAGTTGAAACTGCAGTAGTGGCATTTGGAGTCGCAATAGGGGATGTGAAGATAAAGCAGCATATTTCCGGAGGAATCTCCCGTCGTTTCAAAAGGCTGTAATCCCTTTTCGGGTAAAATAGTATCAAAATAATTGAAGCTCCGGGCACAACGCCGGGAGCGGCAAGCGGGTTGACAATGGGAAAATATAAAGATTACAGGCCCAATGTGGCTGCCATTGTACTCTCGCCAGACTATCCGGACCGATGTGAGTTTATGATTGCCCGGCGCAAAGGGATGCGCAAAGGGTGGCAGTTTCCCCAGGGAGGGATCGATGCGGATGAAACACCCCGGGAAGCGCTCCTGCGGGAGTTGAAAGAGGAGATCGGGACTGACGAAGTGGAGATCATCGCGGAGTATCCCGAATGGATCAGCTACGATTTCCCCAAAGCCAGCCGCAATCCCCGCCGTTACCCTTTCAAAGGCCAGCGTCAGAAATATTTTCTGGTGCGGCTCAAAGAGGAGGCGCAGATCGATCTGAATGCCTTCGAGGCTCCGGAGTTTGAAGAGTACAGATATGTGGAGATGGACGAGCTGTTCCGCCGGATCACCTTTTTCAAACGGAGGGTCTACCGGCAGGTGATCGATTATTTTGTCAAAAAAGGATTGTTGTAGATGTTGATCGTTCAGAAGTACGGCGGAACCAGCGTGGGGAGCCTGGAACGGATCGAAAATGTGGCCAAGCGGGTCGCCAAAGCCCGGGATGAGGGGAACGATCTGGTGGTGGTGGTCTCGGCCATGAGCGGGGAGACCAACAAGCTCATCGACTATGCCCATCACTTCTCCAAGACCCCTTCCAAACGGGAGATGGATATTCTGCTCAGCTCCGGGGAGCGGGTGACGGCGTCGCTGCTGGCCATCGCGCTCCAGGAGATGGGTTACGGAGCCGTGGCTCTGACCGGTCGCCAGGCAGGGATCCGGACCGACGGCACCCACACCTACGCCCGGATCGAGTCGATCGACACCTCCGCCATCGAGAAACAGCTGAAAAAGGGGAACATCGTCATCGTCGCCGGGTTCCAGGGGATCAACGAGGAGGGAGAGGTGACCACCCTGGGCCGGGGTGGCAGCGACCTGAGCGCCGTGGCCCTGGCCGGAGCGCTCCACGCCGACGCCTGCGAGATCTACAGCGACGTGGACGGCATCTACACCACCGACCCCCGGATCGAACCCAAGGCACGGAAATTGGACTACATCTCCTACGATGAGATGCTGGAGCTCTCCAGCCTGGGGGCCAAGGTCCTGCAGAACCGCTCCGTGGAGCTGGCCAAGAAAATGGGAGTCAAAATCATCGCCAGGAGCTCGTTCAGCGACGGGCCGGGCACTATCATCGCAGAGGAGAACGACAGCATGGAAGCAGTACTTGTCAGCGGCATCGCCCTGGACAAAAATCAGGCACGGGTATCCCTGCGGGACGTCACCGACCGTCCCGGGATCGCCGCCGAGATCTTCAACCGCCTGGCCGACGAGCAGATCAACGTGGATATGATCATCCAGAACGCCAGCAGGGAAGGGACCACCAACCTGGGCTTCACCGTCCCCCAGAGTGAGCTGGAGCGGGCCAAGCAGGCCATCGGAAGCTTCGATCACGATATCGGCAGTGCCGACTACGATGAGAATGTCTGCAAGGTCTCCATCGTCGGGGTGGGGATGAAGTCCCACAGCGGGATCGCCGCCAAAGCCTTCAGCGCCATGGCGGAGAACAACATCAATATCGAGATGATCTCTACCAGCGAGATCAAGATCTCCATGATCATCGACGAGAAGTACGGCGAACTGGCGGTGCGGGTCCTGCACGAAACCTACCAGCTGGACCGCTAAACATGCAGCAGCTCCTGGAGTGGACCCTCTCGGCGATCCGGTCGGAAAATTCCGATTTCAGCTGGATGGAGGAGTTTCGCTTCGACTGGGTCCCGCCGGTCAAGAGCGCCGTTGCCCGGATCCTGGAGGGGCAGACGGTCCTGGTACTGACCGATCCCGGCCGGGAGTGGTTCGCCCACTACATTATGGGCTCCATCAACCGCCCGGAGCGCCACCGCCCCTACGTCCCTTTCTACCCGCTGGCGCAGATCTTTCCCAATCTTCAGGAGATCGAGAGCAGCCAGGATCTGCAGCTGCTGGAGGATATGCTGGAGATCTCCTTCCCCGGCGGCTATCTGCTCTGGTATATCGGCGAGGGGAGCCACCGCTACACCAAGATCGCCTACCGCAACGACACAAACCTGCTCTGGCTCCTGGATGAGCAGGTTCCCGGCAGCTTCACCCTGCGCCGGCATGATCCGCAGCTGGATATCAAGCTGCTACAGCTCTACCGGCTCTTCGATAGGACGGTGGAGGCGGCGCTATTCAACGAGGTGGCGTTGGACTGATGGAGACGCTTCAGAGCCAGGTGCTGATCACCTCACGTGTCGAAGAGACGGCCGAGCGGTTGCGTCAGCAGGCCCAGGAGGCGGGGGTGCGGCTGATCCCGATCCTGCGGGAGGGGAGCTTCAAGGTCGAGGATGTGGAGCTGGCTCTGGAAAAGGCCTATCTGGCCAGTGAAGAGGAGCAGGTGATCCTCCTGGCCGGCGAGACCTTCAGCGAAGTGGTCCAGAACAAGCTCCTCAAAGTGATCGAGGAACCTCCCCCCAAAAAGAGTTTCATCCTCCTTTTTCGCTCCAAGGCTTCGGTACTGCCGACGATCCGCTCCCGACTCCCGATCCGGGTGCTGGAACGGGAGAGCGAAGAGGAGCCGCTGGGGTTGGACCTGGCGACCCTGGAGATCGGATCGGTCTACGAGTTTCTGCAGCGCCACAACCGCATCGGAGCCTCAGAGGCGAGGAAAATCGTGGAGCGTCTGCTCAAAGAGGCCCTGGCCAGCGGCGCCTACGATCTGGACGAGCGGGCGCTGGATACCTTCCGCGACGGGGTGCGGGCCCTGGATCGGGGATCGCCGGGATCTTTTGTCCTGACGGCGGTGTTGTTGAAGTTGTTGGCGAAACGTCGGAAGAAGCATCGACGGTTGTGAGAGTTTAACGACAAAGCTCACCTGCCGCTATGGAGCGCAGAGGAATTGCCGTCCGTGTGCAGCACCTTGTTGGCGATTTTATATGTATGCAAATGACTGTGGAGGCCGATTAATATTAAATTCATGTAACTCTTTATAATTCGAATATCGTCTCGTCTTTTTTACCTTTATTGCATGTCCAACTTCTTTGCCCGCAAAATAATTCTCAAAATATTCTTTATCTATGCCGGCATGTTCCATTGTCATGCGCCACAGTTCTGTGGGTTCGCTTGAAAGGATACAATCAATCTCAAATTCCCCTACAATCTTACTTACCGGACTCGACGCATATATAATGACTTTTTTTACTTCCAATTTTTTAAATATTGTTCTTCTAAATTCATATCTCTTTTTGCCGGAAAGAATTAATTCTGCATATTTAGGTTTAATCGATAATAAAACTTTCATCTGTTTTTGACGCCCCCAATATTAAATTGAATTGTTCGGTAGTAATTTGTTCAAACCCACGTGGTACACTATGTATATCTTTAATTATACCCATATCAATAAGAGACTTTAAATTTAGCCTTTTAGGGAATGAATATAGGTATAAAAAATTTACGATAAAAGGTTTATTTGATCGATAATATCTCCAATGCCTACGTAGTTCCTCATCACTGAATACACTTCTTTTCCTGCATAAATTGATAAACTCATCCTCATCTGAAATATCTGTGATTACATTTTCTACGACACCAATAGTCGTTACAACTGATGTGTAGTAAGCGCTCATTCCAGGAGTTTTTGTCCTGTAAAAAATAATGATATCTCCTGAAACTAACTCCTTAAAATATGAACGTGAAATATAAACTTTTTGAATAGCATTTCTGTGGGGTTGATTTTCTATGAAATCAGCAGTAGATTCATTATTTAGAATAGAATCAGGGAACAATTCAGTATGATACTCAGGATATATCGGTACAATAAAAATTCTCCTATTCCTATCTATAAATGGATAAGTTTTCTTTGGATGCAAAGAGTCAGGTATAGGATGAAAGTCTTTTACAAATACAAGTTCATCACCCGTATGTGTGTGTTTTATTCCATAATGAGTAAAACCCCAATCACTTAATAAGCCAATCAATCTTTCTTGATCTTCTGTATGGTCAAATAATGTAACATATATTTCATCAACCTTATAACGGAGGGCATTGTCAAATATGATTTTCAAAAAACGTTCACCAAGTTTGAATCCATTTGATATTACTTTAAAAGTTCCTATCTTGAGACGTTTTTTGTTGCTAAATATAGGTTCGATGTCTGAATAGTTCTCTTGTTCCCCCTCAACTTTTACATATAAAAATGCAACTATTTTCCCATTATCGGCTCGACAGATATATGCTACTTCATTAGCTTTTGAATTAAACCACCGGTCAAATTCATAATAGTCATTTCGAAATGAGTCGAAGAAGTCGTCAGAAACATCAATATTTCCAAAATATTCTTTCTTAACTGATAATGTCTTATATTCTGCAAGCTCTGGATTTTCAGCAGTAACTTTTTCAAGAAAACCGTCGATAGTAAAAATACGATCACCTATGCCGAGCTCTATCGCTTTCTTGTGGATCTTGCGATCTTCGGTAATAAGATAATTTACTCGTTCGGCATATACTTCTTTTAATAAAGATGTATCTATTTCGTCATTCTCATCTCTATCATATTTGTCTCTAATATCCTTAATTTCTGAAGAGTCTGGTGCCTCGGTCCTCAACAATGAATAATTTTTGAGCTTCGTGTTGATAGTTTTAACGATTTCTTTATCTTTATGTTTCTCAATTTCTTTTAATGAAAGAGGATGCACGCATTTTTCATAATGTAGCTTATCGAACCAGCCAAACAAAGTCCCGATATCTTCATTAACAATGCGATTAGCTTCGCGGTGGATTAGTATGTTTGTATCAAGCAAGACCCTCATCTTTTATCCCCTCCTAACAACAAATCTCCTAAAAATTGGTTCAATTCGTCAATTTTTTCTGTTGCCTTATACTCAATGAACGGGACATTTAATTCGTCGGAAACGTATCTCGCGTACTTTGTTTCTTCATCCTGAAAGTAGGATATAAGTTCATGGTCGTATGACACACCATCTCTATTCTTTATTTTTTGAATAATATTTTCTGCAGAATCTACGACAACAACAATTCCCGTTGGATTTATACTATAAAAAGTTTCAATAGGAATTTGAGTTACTTCATAATTTCTATTCAATAAACAGAAATGTCCATCTAATAGAGTCAAATTGTCGTTATTTACATATTTTTCTATCGCATTTATGAGCAAATCCTGATTGCCGCTAATGTCCTTAACAGTTTTTTCAGTAGATGTTAGCTTCTCATTCTTTAACTTCGCTATTAATTGACTGGCTGAATAATGATTTAAATCCTTCATTCTAAGCAAATGTTTGCAAATAGATGTTTTGCCAACCCCGTGAATACCCCCAATAAACACTATTCTTCTCAATGTTTTTTCCTCGTCAACTATTTATTGTGCAACATTTTATACCAATTACCCCCAACCTCCTCAAATAGCAGTATATTTAAAATGTTCTACTATTTTCCAAAATATGACGATTCGACATATTTTGTCCAATTCTACTGTATTTTTATCCAGAATTCCCTTATCCGCAATGTCGTGCTATTGGCTCAGAAGCCGTTATCTGAACACAAATGTCTGGATAATGGCCCATATTTCAATAGCATGACAAAATATTCTGCTAACGGAGGAAGCGGTGAAATCCCGGTCAGGCATCGCTTTTCCCCGATTCTGCCTGTTTGGTGTACCTGCTGATATATGCTCCGTTTCGATTTTCACTATAATCTTCACAAGATTATCGACAAGACAGATAGAACTTTTCAAAAAGCGAGGTGAGTATGCAGGTCTATCGACTGGGTGAGGGGAGAGATCGGGAGGCGATCCTGCAAAAGATCGGCGTACAGAGTGGTGGGGTGAAGATCATGGCCGAGAAGATGGAGACGCTCTGGATCTATATCCGCGATCTTCGGACCCCCGCCGCCAATATCCTCAAGCAGGACGCCCTGAGCATCGGGGCGGATCTGGCGGTGCCCGGCGGGGTGATCACCTGCGAGATGGAGCGGGTCGATGCCCTGCTCATCGCCACCCGCGCCCAGCTGCGGACCCTGGCCCGCAAGGAAAAGGCCCAGCCCTTCGGTCTGAAAAAACTGGCTGAAGAGCTGAAGGGCTTTTTGCGCGAGCCGGAGCATCCCGTGCGGATCATGGGAGTGCTCAATGCCAACGAGGACAGCTTCTATGCCGGCAGCCGCTTCCAGGGGAGTGCCGCCGTGGAGCGGATCGAGGCGATGATCAAAGAGGGGGCCGCCATCATCGATATCGGCGGCGTCTCCTCCCGCCCCGGTTCCGAACCGGTCTCGGCGGAGGAGGAGCTGGCACGGGTCAAACCTCTCTGCGATGCGGTCAAAGATTCCGGGCTTTATGAAAAAGTCCTCTTCAGTATCGACAGCTACACCCCCGAAGTGGTGGCCTATGCCTTGGAGAGCGGCTTCGGGCTGGTCAACGACATCACCGGTGCTTCTGATGAACGGATCGTGCACCTGGCGGTGGAGCATGGGGCGCAGCTTTGTCTCATGCATATGCAGGGAACCCCCCAAACGATGCAGAAAAATCCTCATTATGAGGATGTCACGGCGGAGGTGGATGTTTTTTTCACGGAGCGGATCGAGCGTTGCGAAGCTCTGGGGCTTCCGCGGGAGCGGATCATCCTGGACGTGGGGATCGGTTTCGGCAAGACGCTGGAGCACAATCTGACGCTGCTGCGGAACCATGCCACCTTTTTGCACCACGGCTGCGAACTGCTCATCGGGGCCAGCCGCAAATCGATGATCGACCGGATCATCCCGACTCCGACGGAGGAGCGCCTCCCCGGCACCCTGGCTATTCACCTCAAAGCGGTGGAGAACGGCGCGACCATCGTCCGCTGCCACGATGTGGCGGAACACCGTCAGGCCTTGGCGGTCTGGGAAGCGATGAACCCCCCTGCTTGATTTATCGATGCCAAAGTGCCATACTATCGATGAAGTTTAGCAAAAGGAGGGAATAGAATGAGAAGAATAAACAGGAAAACGATATTGGGAGCGGCGATCCTCGGGATGGTGTTGTCAATCAGCGGTTGTGTACCGGCAGGTTCCAATGTGGTAACGCCGCGATCGACGGATCATGTCCTGACCTATGGGAAAGCGACAGTCACATCTTTCCGCTATCTGAGCATCCAGCCTGATGCCGCCACCATCGGGGGAGCGGCTGCCGGGGCACTGGTGGGCAGTGCCGTCGGAAGCGGCGGCGGTACGGTGCTGGCAGTCATGGGAGGCTCCCTGGCCGGTGGGTATATCGGAAGTCATTACAGTTCGCCGAACGCCCAGGATCTGACCCTGCGTCTCGATAACGGTCGCCGGGTCGTCGTCAGAATCAAAGGGACGAGCTTCCGGCAAGGCGAACGTGTCTATGTGGTCAGAGACGGGAATCGGATTGTCAGTATCCAGCATATCGGGCCGAGGGAGCTCTGACCGGCCAAAGCGCTCAGGGGCCTTTCCCGGAAGGTCAATAGGGAGCGAAAATGATCCATCCCGCGGCCGCCCGCTCCAGGACTTCGGCGATACCGGCCTGGCGGTAGACGATCCCCTCGATATAATCCTTCTTTTTCCATCCCATGGTCTTCATGGTATTGATGCATCCGATCATCTCCACGTCGTAACCGTCCATCAGCGATTTGAGTCGGGTGAGGGTCTTGGCGTCGTAATCCTTGCGGATCACCCGCATCCCGGAGCTGTAGAAGACCATGGCGACCTGCAGGCTCTCGGGGGGATATTCGTTGAGGACGTTGTTGATTCCGCCGATGATGTGGTTGACCACGTGGATATCGTCGGTCTTGACCGGGACGACCCACTTGCGGGGATGGTCGAAGCTGGGTTTGGGATCGGAAAAAACCATCTTTGCAAAGAGAGAGAGGGGCAGCAGCAGGACCAGGAAGAGTACCAAGCGTTTCATTTATGCATCTCCGATGAAGAATTGAAATGATTATATCAGAGACTCTCTGTAGAGAGTGTGCAAAACAAAACCCTTGGGATATAATATCCCAAACCAGATCGAGTGAGGCCATTATGATCAAAAACCATGAAGAGTACCGTCAGGCGGTGGAAAAACTCAAACGGTGGGCCTATGCCTACTACATCGAGGACAACCCGGAAGTGACCGACGAGGTGTACGACCAGCTCTACCGGGAGGTGGAAGCCTATGAAAAGGCTCACCCTGATGAGATCGATCCCACCTCTCCCACCCAGCGGGTCGGCGCGCCCATCAAAGAGGGATTTCGCAAGGCGAAACATCTGAGCCGGATGTGGAGTATGGAGGATGTCTTCAACGCTGCCGAGTTCGAGGAGTGGTTTCAGCGGATCGACCGGCAGTACCCGGGAGAGCGTTATTATGTCGAGCCGAAATTCGACGGAGCCAGTCTGAACCTGATCTATGAAAACGGCCTGCTCAAAGAGGCCATCACCCGGGGCGACGGCGTCGAGGGAGAAGAGGTGACCGCCAATGCCAAAACGATCCGTTCCATTCCCCTGGATATCGACCACAAAGGGCTGATCGAGATCCGGGGTGAGGTGCTGATGACCCTGGAGGAGTTCGATCGTCTCAACAAGGAGCGGGTCGATCGGGGGGAAGCACCTTTTGCCAACCCCCGCAACGCCGCCGCCGGGAGCCTGCGTCAGCTCGATCCTTCCGTGACGGCCCGCCGCAATCTGATCTTTCAGCCCTGGGGGGTCGGGGTCAACGATCTGAACTACGAGTATCTCAGCGATCTGATGGGGTATATCTACGATCTGGGATTCCGCAAACCGCCGCTGCGGGAGGTCTGTCACACACCCAGGGAGATCGAGGCGATCTATGAAAAGCTGGGCAAAATGCGCAAAGAGCTTCCCGTGATGCTCGACGGGATGGTGGTCAAGGTCGATCGGATCGCCCTGCAGGAGAAGCTGGGCTATACCGTCAAATATCCCCGCTGGATGGTCGCCTACAAATTCCCCGCCGTGGAGAAGCAGACCCGGCTGCTGGATGTAATTCCCCAGGTGGGACGTACCGGGGTCATCACCCCGGTCGCGGTCCTGGAACCGGTGGAGGTAGAGGGGGTGATCGTGGAGCGGGCGACGCTGAACAATTACGACTACATCGCAAAACTCGATATCCGCATCGGGGACATGGTGACCCTGATCCGCAGCGGCGATGTAATCCCCAAGATCATCAAGGTGCTCAAGGAGTACCGCACCGGCAAGGAGAAGCCCATCGAGCGCCCCACCCGCTGCCCCGTCTGCGGCAGCGAGGTGCTCGACGAAGGCCCCCTGGTCAAATGCCAGAACCTCTCCTGCCCCGCCCGGGTGGTCAACTCCATCATCTATTTTGCCTCCAAAGGGTGCATGAATATCGACGGCCTGGGAGAGAAGATCGTCCAGCAGCTCTACGATGCGGGGCTGGTAAAAGATGTGGAGGATCTCTATCATCTGACGATGGAAGATCTGCTCAAACTCGAGGGGTTCAAAGAGAAAAAGGCCAGCAATCTTCTCAAGGCCATCGAGGCGAGCAAAGGAAGGGAGTGCTGGCGCTTCGTCAACGCGCTGGGGATCGAGCATATCGGAGAAGTCGCCAGCAAGAAGATCTGCGAAACCTTCGGTCTCGACTTTATTCACGCCGACAAAGAGGCGCTGCTGTCCATCGAAGGCTTCGGCGAAGAGATGGCCAACAGTTTCCTGGAGTTTATGCGGGTCAACGGTGACAAGGTGCGCCGGCTGATGGCAATCATCCATCCTGCTCCCCCGGTCAAAGAGGAGGAGGTCCACTCCCCCTTCAGCGGCAAGACCGTGGTGCTCACCGGTACCATGAGCAGACCCCGCCCGGAGATCAAGGAGATGCTGGAGCATCTGGGAGCCCATGTGACCGGCAGCGTCTCCCACAAAACAGACTATGTGATCTACGGCGAGGATCCCGGCAGCAAATACGACAAGGCCAAAGCCCTGGGAGTGGAACTCCTTCCTGAGGAAAAGATGTGGGAGATGCTGGGTGAGCACAAACCGGCCTGAGTGGATCGGGGAGGCGTTACGCGCCCAACCTGAAAAAGAGATCTTCTCCGTCGAACACGCCGGAGAGCGCTATTGGATCAAAAAGGGACGTCCCACCGGATCGACGAAGATTCACGCCTTGGGTTATCGCTTGACAGGTCTGCCCTTTCTTCGGCCGGTGGAGAAGAAGTCGGCCCAAAAGGCAGCAGCTTTTGAAGCGGCGAAACTTCGGCGGCTTCATGCCAAGGGCCTGGATGTTCCGGAAGTCGTGTATAGCGAAGAGGGAATTTTTGCGATGCGCGATACCGGGGAGGGGCTTGCGGAACCGTTGAAACAGGCCGACCGTGAACAAGCGGATCGATGGTTGTCGGGGGTGGTGGAGGTGCTGGCATCGCTGCATCGCGCCGGAGAGTACCACGGCGCCTCCCAGATCCGCAATTTTACAGTGGACGATGCCGGGAAGGTCTCGGTGATCGATTTCGAGGAGAGTTTCGAAGCGGAAACGGATCGGCGGGCCCTGCAGTTCCGGGATCTCTTTCTGCTGCTCTATTCGCTCCATCGTCAGAAGCTGGAGACCGACTATCCCGCACTGCTGAGAGACTATATGGAGCGAAGCGGCAACCGGGATTTCGCCGATGAGCTTGCCGCCCTCTACCGCCGTTTCCGTCCCTTGGCGGCCCTGGTGGCCGTGGAGGGGGTGCGTCGCCGGCTGGGGAGCGATGCGGAGATCCTGCATCGGCTCTTCGAGAGTCTGCGGGGTTAAAGCTTTTTGAGCTCGCCGATGAGCCGGTGGGTGGCTTTGGTATCTTTGTCCAGGACTCTCCAGAGGGGAGGGAAGGCAATGACCTTTTCGAGGGGGGCCGTTTTTTCGGCGAATCGGCGTAGATGCTCTCTGGCCCAGTCATTGCCGCTCGTTTCAGCGTAGAGATCCGCCATAGCGGCGTAGTCGATGGGGTGACGATCTTTGGCCAGGGAGAAGAGCAGCAGAAAGAGATCCCGAAACTGGAGAGTCTCCAGGGGGATCTCTTCCGCAAAGTTCTCTTCGAAGTCGATGAGGTAGACGCGGCCTTCCCGATAGGTGAAGTTTCGGATCTGGGAGCCGCCGTGATACTCTTCGCTTCGGTGGAGATGGCCGAGCTGTCGAAAAAGCGGTGCATAACTTTGAGGTATATCTTCCACCAAGCCGTCCCGAATGACCGAGGGGAAATTTTCCCCCGTATCTTCCATGACGAAAAAGTCGTCGGTGACGAGAAAAACTTCGGGAACGTTGATTCCTTTTTCCCGAAGTCGCCGGAGCTTACGGGATTCGTGGAGCAGGGCGGCTTGCGGAGACTGATGTTTGACCGGGGTCAGCAGGGCAAGGCCGCTGAGGCGCCAGGCAGCATGGTGAAGCAGGTTGGAGCCGGTACGTCGGGCCCGTTTGAGCCAGAAGCGTTTCCCCCCGTGTTCAAAAGCGAATACCTCCTTTTTGGGTCGGGTCTGGGCTGCCTCCCGGGCTGCCTGCTCCAGATCAGTGCTCGTCACCCTGCATCTCTCCCGTCAGTTTGCGATATTCGGCACACTCCTTTTTGAGGACCTCGGGGCGGTCGAGGCAGAGGATCCGCCCCTCTTTGAGGACGGCGATCCGGTCGGCATGTTCGACGGTGCTGAGGCGGTGAGCGATGATGATGGTGATCCGCTCTTTGGAGATCCGCTCCACCGCTTCGACGATCCGTCGTTCGCTCTGGGTGTCCAGGGCGCTGGTGGCTTCGTCGAAGATGACGATCCTGGGATCGGTATAGAGGGCCCGGGCGATGGCGATACGCTGCCGCTGTCCGCCGGAGAGGTTGGCCCCGTGTTCGTTGAGTCGGGCATGGATGCCGCCCATCTGTTGGACGAACTCCCAGGCGTTGGCTTCCTGGAGGGCCCGGATCACCCGCGCTTCGTCGATCGTTTTACCGTAGGCGACGTTGGCGGCGACGGTGTCGTTGAAAATATAGACCCGTTGGGTGACGATGGAGATGGCCTCCCGCAGACTGGCCAGATCGTAGTTTTGCAGAGGGATCCCGTCCAGACGGATCTCTCCGCCGGTGGGATCGAAGAAGCGCACGATGAGGTTGACGATAGAGCTCTTACCGCCGCCGCTGTCACCTACCAGGGCCAGCTTCTCCCCTTTTTCTACCCGGAAGCTGATTGCTTTGAGGGCCTCTTTGTCGTCGTACTTCAGGGAGACCTGGTCGAAGACCAGCTCGTTGGCTTCTTCCACTTTTTTGTTGCCCTGGGAGGTGATGGAGGGTTTCTGATCCAGCAGGAAGAGGATCCGTTCACTGGCGGCGACAGCATTTTGGAGCTGGTTGTAGATGGAGGTGATCCGTTTGATCGGTGTATAGAGCATAAAAAGCGCCGTCAGAAAAGAGAAGAAACTTCCTACGGTCATTTGGTCATTGATCACCTGATGTCCTCCCACGACGATCACCAGGGCGGCGCCGGCGGCCCCGATGGTCTCCATCAGAGGATCGGTCAGCTGGGAGGTTTTGACCGTTTTCATATTGAGACGGAAATACTCCATGTTCTCTTTGGCGAACTTTTCATGTTCGAACTGTTCGGCGTTGCGGGCCTTGATCACTTCGATATTGTGAAAGATTTCGCTCAGACGGGCGGTAATATCGGAGGTCTTCTCCTGGGAGCGGTGGGAGAGCTTTTTGAGCTTCTTGGCGATGACCCTGAGGGGCAAAACGACCAGGGGCAGACCCACCAGGGCGATGAAGGCGAGTTTGGGGCTCTGGTAGATCACGACTCCCAAAAGTCCCAGAGAGATCAGAACCTGCCGGGCCAGCTCCGGCAGCAGTGTCGAGACGATATTTCGGATCTGCCCCACATCGTTGATATTGCGGCTGATGAGTTCTCCGGAGCGGAAACGGTGGAAAAAGCTCAGATCCAGTGAGAGGAGTGTCTCGAGCATCCGGTTGCGGACCCGGCGGATGATGTCCTGGCCGATGAGGGCCGAATAGTAGACCTGGATATATTTCCCCACTCCCTTCATGGCGTAGACGAGGATAATGGCGTAGGGGAGCAGATGGAGCGCCTGGACATCTTTGGCGATGAAGATCTTGTCCAGGACCGGTTTGACCAGATAGGCGGAGGCGGAGGCTCCGGCAGCGGAGAGGACCGTGCCGAAGATCGCCAGGGCGAAGTAGGGGATGTAGTCTTTCCAGTACGGCAGAACGAGACGGCGGAAGACGACTTTGAGATCTTTCAACGATGATTCCTTCGGATCAGAGGATCCCCACGGCGTCACGGACCACGGCGATCTTCTCCTCGGCGATGGCCCGTGCCCTGGCGGCACCCGTCTCGAGGATCGCGAAGACCTCTTCGGGATGCTCCAGATAGTAGGCACGCTTCTGCCGCGCTTCGGCGAAGTGGTCCCAGATCAGCTCTTTGAGCTCCTTTTTGAAGTGGCCGTAGCCGAACTCCCCGCTGCGGTAACGCCCGGCCAGCTCTTCGCGTCCCTTTTCGTCCAGGAAGAGGCTCGCCAGCGCATAGACGTTGCAGCTTTCGGGATCGAGAGGTTCTCCCAGGGGCGTGGAGTCGGTGACGATCTTGTTGCAGCGTTTCTGGAGGGGTTTTTCCTCCATAAAGATTTCGATGGTGTTGCCGTAGCTCTTGGACATCTTGGCGCCGTCGATTCCGGGGACCACGGCGACGGACTCCTCCACGAGGGCTTCGGGGATGGTGAAGATCTCGCCGTGTTCGTTGTTGAACTTGATGGCGATATCCCGGGTCATCTCCAGATGCTGGATCTGGTCTTTGCCCACGGGGACCTTTTCGGCATCGTAGAGGAGGATGTCGGCGGCCATGAGGACCGGATAGCTGAAGAGCGCATGACTGGGCGCGATTCCCTTGGCGACTTTGTCCTTGTAGCTGTGGGCCCGCTCGAGGAGCCCCACGGGGGTGTAGCGGGAGAGGATCCAGTAGAGTTCCAGGACCTCTTTGGCATGGCTCTGGACCCAGAAGACGGTCCGTTCGGGGTCGATACCCAGAGAGAGGAAGTCCACCGCCACCTCGAAGGTGTTCTGTTTGAGTTCCTTGAGATCGGCTCCGCCGCTGAGGGCGTGGTAGTTGGCGATGAAGGCAAAGAGCTGATGCTCCTCCTGCAGACGCAGCATCTGGGCGATGGCGCCGAAATAGTTTCCGATGTGGAGTTTGCCGGAGGGCTGGATTCCGGAGAGTACACGCATGAACGATCCTGTCACTTGAAAAAGTTTCCGTGATTATATCCAATTGACCGCGGAGGGAGATAGGGAACGGCGGATCGGGGTGGTTTGGCACCACTTTGCACCCGGTCCTTCCGGGTAATGCCTCGGTAACGGATCCGATCTACAATGGCACTGTCCAAGCGTTGAATTGGATCAACCCAACGAAAGGAGAGCCGATGAAAAAAAGCTTGATTCTTGCCGCGGTAGCGCTTCTGATGGGAAGTGTCTTCGTGAGCGCAGGTGAAGCGGCCGATGCTGCCGGCAAAGCCAACGCAGCGATGCAGCAGGCAGCTGAAAAAGCCCAGGACACGGGCCAAAAAGCCAAAGATGCGGCCGAGGCCAACGCCAGTAAAGCGGCCGAAGAGGGCGCCAAGTCCGCCAAGTAAGCTTCTCCGCCACCCTATCCATATTCCTGTTTTTTCGATCATACACGTCCTTGACCGCCCCCCACCCGGGCGGTCACCTTCCAGACAATATCCATCTCCTGTATCAGTTGATAAGCTCTCTGTACCGATCTTCGGTTACTTGGATGAACCGTCCCCACAATCCTCAGCGTATTAGCAAGGATAAATAAAAATTCTCCATCCTCAATCCTCCTCCCGCTCTCCCCGCTTGCGGGCGACGATCTCCAGGGGGACCCCTTCGAAATCGAACTGATCTCTGAGGAAGTTGGCCAGATAGCGCCGGTAGCTGAAATGGAGCAATTCCGGTTTGTTGACCACCAGAGCGATGCGCGGCGGTTTGGTGGCGAACTGGGTGGCGAACTTGATCCGGACGACCTGACCGTGGTGACTGGGGACGTGATGGCGGCGGATCGCCTGCTGAATCGCTTCGTTGAGCCGGGAGGTGGGGATGCGCTGTTTGTAGCGCTCGTAGATGGCGGTGATCTGGTCGAGGATCCTGGCGACCCGCTGTCTGGTCTTGGCCGAAACGGTGAGAATGGGGGCGTAGTGGAGGAATTTCAGTTCGTCCCGGATATCCTGGATCGCCTCCTTGTACTCCTTCTCGCCCCGGATATCCCATTTGTTGACGACGATGAGGGCGCCGAGTTTGTATTTGTCGATGAGCCCCGCGATCCGTTCGTCCAGCTCTGTCACACCGGCGGTGGCATCGATGACCAGCAGGGCGATGTCGGCCTTCTGGAGCATCTTTTCGGTGCGGCCCAAGGCGTATTTTTCGATCCCCAGGATCTTGGAGCGGCGGCGGATCCCCGCGGTATCGACGAAAGTGATCTCGTAATCATCGTGAACGACGGTCTCGTCCACCGGGTCGACGGTGGTGCCGGCCACTTCGCTGACCACAGAGCGCTCCTGGCCCAGCAGGGCATTGAGCAGCGAACTCTTGCCCACATTGGGGCGGCCGAGGATCGCCACCTTGATCCGCTTCTCCTCTTCTTCCTCTTCGGGGGTCTCCTGCATCTCCAGAAGCTGCTCCAGGCTCAGATCCTCATCGGCTTCGGCGGGGAGGGCGGAGCTTTCCGCCGGCGGGATGTACTGCTCCAGCCAGCGGTAGAGGGGGTTGAGCTTGCGGTTGTGGCTGACGGAAATGGCGAAGATGTTTTCGGCACCGAATTCGATGAATTCCCAGAAACGCTCCTGCTCCTCACGATCGTTGTCGATCTTGTTGACGATCAGGGCGATGGGTTTGCCCAGCTGCTGCAGTTCGTAGAAGAGTTTTTTGTCCTCCTCTTCCGGGAGGCGTTTGCCCTCGACCATGTAGAGGATCACATCGGCCTCCTGGGCCGCGCGCTTGGACATCTCGGCGACCTTGGAGAAGAGGGCGTCGCTCTCGTCGATTCCGCCGGTATCGAGGAGCTCGAACTCCCGGTCCTCGGAGATGGTGACGAGGTTTTTCTTGATGTCCCGTGTCGTGCCGCTCACATCGGAGGTGATGGCGTCCCGGCGCCGGGCCAGACGGTTGAAGAGGGAGCTTTTGCCTACATTGGGGCGTCCCAATATTGCTACTTTTTTCATATGAGTAAATTTCCTAACTGATTTTTGAGAGAAATGGAAGCAGACATTTCGTACTTTTCTTATCGTGATTATAGCGAAATGGAGCGTAAGAGGTCTTCTTTCACGTTCGGTTAACAAATTTTCGAAATAATCCCCGCCATGAAAACATTGTTGAAACGTCCCCTTACCCAGATTCAGTTGATTCTGCTCGTCTCGGCCTACCTGGTCATTGCCGGGAACTACACCTTCTTTTCCGAAGTCCTGAAAGTTTATCCGCTACAGGGTAAAAATCTCTTCTATCTGGCGACCATGCCGGTTCTGCTCTTTGTCATCAATGCGGCATTTTTCACGCTGTTGAGTTCCCGTTACACTACAAAACCGCTGTTGATCTTCGTGCTGATCGTCTCCGCGGCGGTGAGTTATTTTATGAATACTTATCATGTGGTGATCGACAAGGGGATGATCCGCAGCGCTCTGGAGACCAACTCTCAAGAGGCGCTGGGGCTTTTCAATCTGAAGATGCTGCTCTACAACCTTTTTCTGGGGCTCCTGCCTGCCTGGCTGGTCTACAAGGCTCCGGTCGTTTACCGTCCCTGGCGTACGGAGCTATGGGCCAAGCTCAAAACACTTGTGATCCTGATGATCGTCGCAGGAGGAATCGCGATGACCGCCGGCGGTTTCTACGCCTCTTTCTTCCGGGAACACCGCCCACTCAAGAACTATACCAATCCTTATTACTGGATCAAAAGTACTGTCAGCTATGTCAAACATACTGTCCGACGCAGCGGTCCCCGGACGCTGAAAGTGATCGGTACCGATGCCAAAGTGATCCGTCAGCCGGGTGAGAAGCCCAAGCTGGTGATTATGGTTGTGGGTGAGGCGACCCGCTGGGACCATTTCGGGCTCAATGGCTACCGCCGCAATACTACGCCGAAACTCTCTCAGGAGAAAGGGGTCATCGATTTTGCCGATTTCCGCTCCTGCGGAACCTATACCGCCCATTCGGTTCCGTGTATGTTTTCCATCTACGATCGTAGTCATTACAAACGTGACAAAGCGGAGTGGACCGAAAATGTCATGGATGTGCTGGCTCACAGCGGGAAGGTGGATCTGCTCTGGCGGGACAACAACTCTGACCCCAAAGGGGTGATGAAGCGGCTTGGTTATGTGGATTTTATGAGCCCGAAGAATAATCCCGTTTGCGACAGCGAGTGCCGGGATGAGGGGATGCTGCAGAATCTCCAGGGCTTTCTGGACCGCAACACGAGCCGGGACAAATTTCTGGTCCTGCATCAGATGGGGAGTCACGGTCCCGAGTATTACAAACGCTATACCGAGAAGTTTCTGCGCTACAAGCCGGTCTGCCGCTCCAACGAACTGGGCTCGTGCACCCGGGATGAAGTGGTCAACGCCTACGACAACACGGTCCTGCATACCGACAGCTTTCTCGATGATGCGATCAAACTGCTTAAACGCTATGAGAAGAAGTATCAGGTGGCCCTGGTCTATATCGCCGATCATGGGGAATCATTGGGAGAGAAAGGGGTTTACCTCCATGGTCTTCCCTATGTGATCGCTCCCGAAGCCCAGACACATGTGGCAGCGATCATGTGGTTCGGCCCCGGTTTCCGTCATGGGACGAAGGAGCTCAATACCACCCGTCTGATGGAGGCGGCCCGCAAAAAGCGCTTCTCCCAGGATAATCTCTTTAGCACCCTGCTGGGGCTTTTCGATGTCAATACCTCAGTCTATCGGCCGGAGATGGATATCCTCAACGCTGCCGAATAATTTCATCTGCTTCTAATTAAATCAAGATGGACTGTATGCGTACCTAATGCATTTCCACGGAAACCGTGGGAACGAGATTAAGAGCTGAGTCGGCTTCCCTCTTCATTTCTTTTTCTTTGTTTCGCGACAAAGAAAAAGGAAACGAAGCAAAGAAAAAGAAAACGCGAGGGACTGACGTCACTTCGAATGTGCCATTTGTCGTGGTTTTGAAGGCCAGGGACGGGCTTTGGCATCCTGGACTTGATTCAGGATCTACGCTTTTATGGGTATTCCAGGCCATGGATTCCGGGTCAAGCCCGGAATGACGGAGGTTTTTTAGATCCCTATAATGGAACTTCAGAACTTTGGAGTCCGAATTAAGTTCGACTCAATCCTCAGTTTTCGTTGTCCCAGGCAGCTTTTCTACATAGATCGACCGGGAGGGGAAGGCGAAATCGGAGCCGTGTTGGTGAACGATCTCCATAGTCTTCAGATGGATATCCTCCCGGATCTCCAGATACTTTTCCCAGTCGGAGGTGTTGGTGAAGGTGTAGATGAAGATCCCCAGACTGCTGTCGTCGAAGCGGTCGAAACGTACCAGCAGGGTCTGGTCGTGGGCGATGCCGGGATGGGTCTGGAGCATCGACCGGATCCCTTCGACGATGGCACGGATCTGCTGCGGGGTCGTATCGTAGGTCAGGCCGATGAGCATCTTGATCCGTCGGATGCCCCGGCGGGAGAAGTTTTCGATGTTGGAGTTGGCGACGATGGAATTGGGGACGACGACAAAGGATTTTTCGAAGGTGCGGATCTTGGTGGTCCGCATCCCGATATCCTCCACAATTCCCTCGACCCCGTTGACCCGGATCCACTCGCCGATGCGGATCGACTGGTCCAGCATCAGAGCGATGGAGCCGAAGAGATTGGCGGCGGTATCCTTGGCGGCCAGGGCGAAGGCCAGGCCTCCCAGCCCCAGGGAGGCGACGAGGGCGGTGACATTGACCCCGAAGTTGTTGAGAAGGCTGATGAAGGCGAGAGTGACGATGAGGAGGCGGATCAGCCGCAGGATGAATTTTCCCAGCTCATAGGAGAGATGTTCGTTGGTCCGGCTGTAGTCGTAGAGGAAGGTCTGCAGTGCCGGAGTCAGGGCGTAGAGAACCCAGTAGAGATCCAGGATCAGCAGGGAGCTCAGAAAGAGCTCGGTAAACCGGTTGTCGAGAAAGAGGAACTGAAAAAAGAGATCGAAGGCGACGATCACGAACAGGAAACGGATCGGCCCCTGAAGGTCCTGAATGATGATATCGTCGAATTTGGTCTCGGTTTTGCGGGCCAGGCGCAGCAGGAAGCGGGTGACGATACCGGTGAGATATTTCCGCAGGAGGACCACGAGGATAAAGATCAGGATCGCCGCCAGAATATTGCCCAGAGGGATGCCGAAAAGTGTCTGGGCGAAGTAGCGGCCGTAGGTGCTGGCATAGAGTTTGTTCACATAGGGCTGGAGATGCTGAAAGATGCTCTCATCCATACTTGCCAGCATCTTCTGACTGGTCTGGGTTACTTCCTGGATCGCTATGGTGGTATTGTGTTCCGCCGCTGTCGTGGTTCCGGCCATTACCCGCCTTTATCTCATTTGCGATTATTCTACAATTTTTCGTTTGAATGGACGCTATAATCCTGCAAGAGGTATGACAGGCATATTTTCTGTTCTATTGTGATTAGGAGTGGAGATGCAGGCCTGGTCGTAGATAGAAGGATAATACAGTTTTGGGAGAAAACCATGAAAAAATTCATAGCCTTCCTCTTTTTGCTTGTGATCGCTTCCAAGCTATCAGCCGACGAGGGGTGGAAGTATTGGGTCTCTTCGCCGCTCTTCGGAACCCTGGGGAAGGTGACGATGCAGGAAGATCGGGAGGGACAGAATTACCATATTACCGCTATCGCGGAGACGCGCGGGATCGCCGCAACCCTGACGCGGCATCGTAAATACCGGGTGGAGTCCGAAGGAGTCTATCGGAAAGGGCGACGAAGCAGCCGCCACTACCGCTATGAAGTGACCGATCGCAAAAAAAAGAAGGTTGACGAGTACCGGATCGATCCCAAAGCGAAAAAGGTGATGAAAATAAGCCGCCGCTGGAAAAAGGGCGTACTGAAAGAGGAAAAAGCACAACCTCTCGACTATTTTACGGACCGGGATCTGGCCAGCCTCTTTTATGACCTGGTTACGGTTCCCGAGGCTATCCGCAGCGGCGAGTATCTGGCGGTGGGAGCGGAAAAGAGCCATGGCCGCGTCCGCTTTCTCCTTCCCGATCCGAAGCGTGCCGGGAAGGAGCGCAGAAAGTTGCAGGCCGGCCCCCGGAGTCGAATCCTCTATATCCTGGTCCCGAAAAAGAAGGGGAAAACCCGCAAAATCGTGGCCGCGGTCAGCCCTGAAGGAAAGCTGGAGTCCGCCTATACCGTGGCTGTCCCCGTCGTCGGGGTTCTCTATATGAAGCCCCGGTGACTTTTTGCCCCGTTTCCCGGACTTTTGGATATCATTGCGGCTAGACAAACGCCCAAGGAGACGAGGATGATTCTCATCGCAGGCCCCTGCGTCATCGAAAGCAGAGACAATATCTTTCGCATCGCCGAAGCGCTGATGCCCTATCATGAGGACTGCACCAAAGATTTCTACTTCAAAGCCAGTTTCGACAAGGCCAACCGGACCTCGCTGGAGAGCTTTCGCGGCCCCGGCCTCGAGGAGGGACTGCGGATTCTTCAGGAGGTCAAGGAGCGTTTCGGCTACGCCGTCCTGACCGACATCCACCTGCCCGATCAGGCTGCTCCGGTGGCGGAGGTGGCGGATGTGCTGCAGATTCCGGCCTTTCTCTGCCGACAGACCGATCTGCTGGTGGCCGCCGCCCAAACCTCGGCCAAAGTCAATATCAAAAAAGGGCAGTTCCTGGCCCCCCAGGCGATGGAACATTCGGTAGCCAAAGTGCTGAGAACCCGGGGATACGAGGGGGAGATCGAGTACAGTGCCGCCGAAAAATACGGGGTCTGGCTGACGGAGCGGGGGACGACGTTCGGCTACGGAAACCTGGTGGTGGATATGCGAAGCTTCCCCATTATGCGCCAGTTCGCCCCGGTGATCTTCGATGCGACCCATGCGGTGCAGATGCCCGCCAGCGGCCAGGCCGCCAGCGGGGGAGACAGCCGCTTCGTCCCCCCTTTGGCAAGAGCGGCGGCGGGAGCGGGAACCGACGGATTCTTCTTCGAGACCCACTTCGATCCCTCCATCGCCCTGAGCGACGGCCCCAATATGATAAAATTGCAGGATCTTGAGCAGCTGATTGCACAGATCGATGCTATCCGTGCCATCGTAGAATAGACATAGACAAAGGATATTTATGAACATCATCGAAGGAAATCTCCAGGTTGACCGGAGCAAAAAGGTCGCCATCATCTCCGCCCGCTTCAACCATTTCATCACCGACCGGCTGGTGGAAGGGGCCAAAGATACCTATGCCAGACTCGGCGGCGCGGTAGAGGATCTGGATCTGATCCTGGTCCCGGGGGCTTTTGAGATCCCCTTCGCTTTGGAGCGGGCTTTGGCCTCCGGCAAATACGATGCCGTCTGCTGCCTCGGAGCCGTGATCCGCGGAGCGACCCCCCACTTCGACTATGTCTCCGCCGAAGCGACCAAAGGGATCGCCAACGTCACGCTCAAACACGGCAAACCGGTCTCCTTCGGGGTTCTGACCGTCGACAGCATCGAACAGGCGATCGAGCGGGCCGGGACCAAAGCGGGCAACAAAGGGGGCGAGGCGATGGCCGGGCTGATCGAGATGATGAACCTTTTTAATGAATTGGGTAACTAGAAACTAGTAACGAGTAACGAGAAATTCGGAGGGTCTGAAAAGCCGTCATCCCGGACTTGATCCGGGGTCCAGGGTTTTTTGAAGTACGGTTTTCAGAAAAATGATATGACGAAAGGAGTGTCATGGCGACACGGCATCAGGCACGTCGGGCGGTCGTAGGACTGCTCTATGCCTACGATCTGGGTAACGACGGCATCGAGAAGTTCAGTGAAGAGATCCTGGAGAGTGACAAGATCCGCAACAAGCAGCGGGAGTTCTCTCTCCGCCTTTTCCAGGGAACGGTGGAGAACCTGGAGAAGATCGACGAAGAGATCGTCAAGCACCTGGAGAGCTGGGACTACTCCCAGGTGGGCAAGGTGGAGAAGGCGATCCTGCGTCTGGGTACCTACGAGATCCTGATCGAAGGAACCGACCGCCCCATCATTATCAACGAAGCGGTGGAACTGGCCAAGGAACTCGCCGACGAAAAGTCGCCTCAATTCATCAACGGCGTGCTGGATGCGGTGGGCAAGCCGTCAAAGCCTGGTGAGGAGTGAGATTGCGTCGTTTGTCGTTTGAACGGGGCTCCGCCCCTCTTTGTCGTTTGAATTTAGCCGGCAGTCGGCAGTCGGCAGTCGGCAGTGGGGATGATTACAGCACAGCCTCAATTCTCAATTCTCAATTCTCAATTAAAAATCGGTTACTAGTTACTAGTTACTCGTTACTAGTTTCTAGGCTTCGGTTCCTCATTCCTCATTCCTCATTCCTCATTTCGCGTAGCGGTAGGGGCCTTCTATGCGCATGAGCATCGACGAAGCCGTGGATCTGATCCAGCATGCCGATCTCAAAGAGCTGGGCAAAATGGCCTATGCCCGCAAAAAGGAGCTTCATCCCGAAGGGATTACCACCTTTGTCGTGGATCGCAATATCAACTACACCAACGTCTGCTGGGTCGATTGCAAATTCTGCGCTTTCTACCGTCACGAGAAGAATGAGGATGCCTATATCCTGAGCTTCGACGAGATCGACCGCAAGATCGAGGAGCTGCTGGAGATCGGGGGGACGCAGATTCTCTTTCAGGGCGGGGTGCATCCCAAACTGGAGATCGAGTGGTACGAGGATCTGGTGGAGCATATCCACCAAAAGTACCCCGAGATTACCATCCACGGTTTCAGCGCTATCGAGATCGACTACATTGCCCGGCGCTCCAATATCTCCATCGCGGAGGTCCTGCAGCGTCTTCATGCCAAGGGGCTGGCCTCGATCCCCGGCGCGGGGGCGGAGATCCTCTCGGATCGGGTGCGGGATATCATCGCGCCCAAGAAGCTGGACAAAGACACCTGGCTGGAGGTCCACAGAGAGGCCCATAAGCTGGGAATCAAATCGACGGCGACGATGATGTACGGTACCGTGGAGACCGACCGGGAGATCGTGGAGCATTTCGATCATATCCGCCGCCTGCAGGACGAGACCGGAGGGTTCCGGGCCTTTATTATGTGGTCCTTCCAGGGGAAAAACACTGAACTGATGGAGGAGATTCCCACGATCCGAAAACAGTCGGCCAACCGCTACCTGCGGCTGCTGGCGGTGGCGCGGCTCTTCCTGGACAATGTCCCCAATATCCAGAGCTCCTGGGTGACCCAGGGCAGCTACATCGGCCAGATGGCCCTGCGCTGGGGCGCCAATGATCTGGGAAGCACGATGATGGAGGAGAACGTGGTCTCCGCCGCGGGGGCCAGCAACCGGATGAACCAGGAGGAGATGATCCGTCTGATCCGGGACATCGGCGAGACCCCCGCCAAGCGGAACACCGCCTATGAGATTCTTGAGATTTTTGACAAATGAGGAATGAGGAATGAGGAGTGAGGAATTGTTGATAGCGGGGCGGTGGCTCCGCTTTTTTTTCAAACGACAAAGATCGTTATTCAGAAGCTTGATAGTTACGATACTCTTTTTCCAAGGATTTGCTATGGCTGCAACCGTGATGCATGTGGAGGTTCAGGGGGTGAAGATCCCTGTTGTTTTCGAATCGGAGAAGCGCCTGCCGCTGGCGTCGATGGAGCTGGTCTTTCAAAACAGCGGATCGCTGGCCGATACGGTGCCGGGCATCGCCCGTTTCAGTGCGGCGATGCTGGGAGAGGGGACCTGCAAAGAGGGGGCGATTGCTTTCGCCGAGGCTCTGGAGAACCGGGCGGTGGAGCTGCATGCCGATGCGGGGTGGGAGACCTTTGTCCTCTCGATGGAGGCGCTCAAAAGCGAGTTTGATTTCGGGCTGGAGAAAATGAAGGCCCTGCTGGCCGATCCCAATCTCACTCCCGAGAGTTTCGAGAAAGTCCGGACCCGGACCCTGGGACAGTTGCAGCAGAAAAAGAGCGACTTCGACTATATCGCCGCGACCCGGCTGCGCTCGATCCTTTTTGAGGGGACTCCGCTGGCCCACCCCGCTCTGGGGACGCCTGAGAGCATCAAGGGCCTGAAGCTCGAAGCGGTGCGCTCCTACCTGCAGGATCATCTCCATCTGGACAATCTCATCGTGGTCATCGGCGGAAAATTTACCCCCGCTGAGGTGGAGGCGGCGGTCAAAAAGGCGGTGGCGCCTCTCACCCGCGGTACGGTAGCGGCGATTCCCCACTTTTCCGCCAATGACAAAGAGCGAGAAACGGTCACCTACGAAGAGACCGATCAGGCCTACATCTATTTCGGTGCTCCCTATACCATGCGCGCTGACGATCCCAAACGGGTCTACGGCAAAGTGGCGGCTTTTATTCTGGGCAGCGGCGGTTTCGGCAGCCGGCTCATGGAGGAGGTGCGGGTCAAACGCGGCCTGGCCTACTCCGCCTACGGCCGTCTGGTGACCAACCGGACCCACAGCTATTTCAGCGGCTATCTCCAGACCAAGATCGCCAGCGGTGACGAAGCGAAAAAGGTGGTCAAAGAGGTGGTAGATACTTTCCTCTCCCACGGCGTAACCGCCGACGAGCTGGAGAGTGCCAAAAAGTTCTTCCTGGGGAGCGAACCGCTGCGTACCGAGACGCTGGCCCAGCGGATGAGCCGGGCTTTTCGGGAGTACTATGACGGCCTGGGGCTGGGCTGGTCCGCCAAAGAGCTGGAGATGATCCGGCAGATGAAGCTCGAGGATCTCAACGCCTTCATCAAAGCCCATCCCGAGATCGGAGAGCTCAGCTGGTCGATCGTGACGAAAAAGAAATAGTTATTGGTTATTGGTATATTAGTGTATTGGTGATAGATGAAGAGAACAGAGCATTTTCTTTTTCTGAAATGACGTTGTGCCATTCTCTGCTTCGGTGTTGCCGTTCCCTGCTAAGATAACGGAAACAGCGATCCCGACACATGAAGGAGTTCCGATGGAAGAGGCGGAGGCGAAGGCCCTCTTTCGCAAACTGAAGATCCGCACTCTGCTGGATCTGGCCCTGCTTCTGCCAAGCTCCTATGAAGATACTCGCCTGAGCCCCCGGATCGAAGCGGGCAAGACCCAGACCTTCGAGGCGGAAGTGACCGATCGGCAGATCCGGGGAGTGCGGATGCAGGTGCGTTTTCGGCTCCCGGCCCTCGGTCGGCAGATCACCGGACAGTTTTTCAAAGCGACCCCCTATCATCAGCGCCTCTTCGAACCGGGCAGCCGCCACGTGATCCACGGCAAGGTGACCCTCTACAACCACTGGCCCCAGATCGTACAGCCCCGCTCCCTCAAAGAGTACGGCCGGATCCTCCCCCGCTACAAAAGCGCCCTCAAAGAGAGTGAGATCCGGGCGCTGATCAGTACCTATGTCACCGAGCGAAACCTCTATGCCGAGGGGCTGGAGAGCCGGGAGGTGCAGACGCTGATGCGACGACACTTCCCCGATGAGTATGCCGGGGCAGGCGAGCTCTCGGCCACGCCGGCAGGTGAAGAGCTGGAACGGCTCAAATTCATCGAAGCCTACAACCACCTGAAGAAGCTCCGATCCAAACGCCGGGAGTTTCCGGCCCTCAAGGCCCTGAAAGCATCGCCGAAGCCCTTTATCGACAAACTTCCCTTTACCTTGACGGAGGATCAACGGCAGGTTATCGAAGCGATCCGTTTGGATCTGGCACGAGAAGAGCGGGCCGCCCGCCGGATGATCATCGGGGATGTGGGCAGCGGCAAGACCATGGTGATCCTGGCTGCCGCCACGATGGCCGGCAAAGAACGTGCGATTCTCATGGCCCCCACCTCGATCCTGGCCCAACAGCTCTATGAAGAGGCCTGTAAACATCTGCCGGAGGAGCTGGAGACGGCCCTGGTGATGCAGGGGCGCATGGAGGGCGATTATCGGGAGGCCGACTTCATCATCGGCACCCACGCGCTGCTCTACCTGGAGGATCTGCCTGAAGCGGCCCTGGTGATGGTGGACGAGCAGCACCGCTTCGGCACCCGGCAGCGGGCGATGCTGGAGGCGTTGGTGAGCCGGGGGGAGCGGCATCCCCATTACCTGCAGTTCTCCGCCACCCCCATCCCGCGGACCCAGGCGATGATGGAGTCGGAGCTCATCGACGTCAGCCTCATCACCCAGACCCCCTTCGAGAAAACGATCCACTCCCGCGTCATCGGACGCAGCGATTTTCCCGAACTTCTGAAGCACATCGAGTCGGAGCTGGAACAGGAGCATCAGGTGCTCATCGTCTATCCGCTGGTGGAGGAGAGCGAGGAGATCCCCTATCAGTCCATCGACGAGGCGCGGGGATTCTGGGAGAAGCGCTTCGAGGGGGTCTATGTGACCCACGGCCGCGACAAAAATAAAGAAGAGGTGCTTCTGAAGTTCAGGGAACGGGGCAGGATCCTGCTGGCGACCACGGTCATCGAAGTGGGCATCAGCCTGCCGCGGCTCAGCACCGTGGTGATCGTGGGGGCCGAACGGCTGGGGCTGGCGACGCTCCATCAGCTGCGGGGACGGGTGGGGCGCAACGGCTTGGAGAGCTGGTGTTTCCTCTACTCTCATCAACCGGACAACGAGCGACTCACAAAATTCTGCCGGACCCGCAGCGGTTTCGAGATTGCCCGCCTCGATCTGGCCTATCGTAACAGCGGGGATATCGTGGACGGGACGATCCAGAGCGGACAGAAGTTCCGCTGGCTGGATCTGGCGGAGGACGAGGCGATCATCGCACAGGCCCGGGCGAGGCTGGGAGCCAAGGTTCCGATAGAGGGAGAACTCTAAGGGAAAGTTGGTTACAAACTATCTACAAACTTTTAATCTGCGGGATGGTTCATGGAGCAAAAAGTCGAACGCAAAGAGATCGAAAGTGTCTGCACCTACTGTGGGGTGGGGTGCGATATCACCGGGGTCGTCGAAGAGAATCGAATCGTCAAGGTCTATGCCCAGAAAGACGGGGTCGTCAGCCAGGGCAAGCTCTGCATCAAGGGCAAATACGGCTACGACTTCGTCGAGGCGAGGGACCGGATCCGTCGGCCGAGGGTACGCAAAAGTTTTCTGGAACGCAACCCCGAGTTGGCGGCCCGGTATCGGGAGAGACTGGAGGAGCTGGATGCGGAGTGGATGGTAACGGACCTGGAGACCGCCACGGATCTGGCGGCGGCGAAGCTGGCCGAGATACGGGAGCGACACGGCAGCCACAGTTTCTGCGCCATCGGCGGAGCGCGTACCAGCTGCGAGAGCGCCTACGCCTTTCAGAAATTCTGCCGCGAAACCATGGGATCGCCCCATGTGGACAACTGCGCCCGGGTCTGCCACTCCCCCAGCCTCAAGGGGATGCGGACCACCATCGGAGAGGGAGCGGCCACCAACCCCTACAACGACATCTACGAAGCGGAGTTCATGATCGTCATCGGCTCCAACACCATCGAAGCCCACCCCATCATCGCCAACCGGATCGTCGATATGGCCCGCACCCAGAACAACCTGGCGGTGATCGACGTTCGGCGGACCAAACTGGCCAAACTGGCCAAACACGACTGCATCATCCCCTTCGAAGCCAATCTGCTGATCCTCAACATGATGGCCTATGTGATCCTGGACGAGGAGCTCTACGACAAGGAGTTCGTCGCCAACCGGACCAAAAATTTCGAGGAGTACCGCCAAAAGATCCTTGCCGATCCCTATGCCGATCCCGCCTTCTTCAAGCAGGTGGAGGGGTATGAGTATCTGGCCAAGATGATCCCCAACATCGCCCGGGAGTATGCGGTCAAACGTTCCATGATCTTCTGGGGGCTCGGGATCACCGAACATCTGGACGGCTCCTATGCCGTCATGGCCCTGACCCATCTGGCGCTTCTGACGGGCAATATCGGCAAGACCGGGGCCGGGCTCATGCCCCTGCGGGGTCAGAACAACGTCCAGGGGGCCTGCGATATGGGCTGTCTGCCCTACTACGCTCCCGATTACAAAGCCCCCAAAGAGGTGGGGCTGATGACCCCGCAGCTGATCGATGCCATGGAGCGGGGCGAGATCAAGGCACTGCTCAATATGGGGGAGGATATCGCCCACATCCACCCCAATCTCAACAAGATCGACCGGGCCCTGAACAACCTGGAGTTTCTGATGGTCCAGGAGCTCTTCATGACCGAGATCGCCCAGCGGGCCGATATCGTCGTTGGGGTCAAATCGGCCTACGAAAAGACCGGGGTCTATATCAATGCCATGCGCCGGCTCCACCTCTCCCAACCCCTGGTGGAGAGCGATCTGCCTGACGACTGGGAGGTGCTCACGCTGCTGGCCTGCAAACTGGGTGACGGAGAGAACTTTGACTTCGCCGACAGTGAAGCGGTCTGGAACGAGGTGCGCCGTGTCGCCCCCGAGCGCTTCAGCGGGGCCGCCTACTATCGGCTCAAGCGCCACCGTAAGCGGGGGATGCAGTGGCCCATCTATCACGAGGATACGCCGATTCTGCATCTGTTGGACTTCCGGACCGAGGACGGCCTGGGGCGCTTCGTCTACCATCCGTGGCAAAAGCGGGGAATGGTGGAGGAGATTCTGGAGGGGCGTTTCTACCGCGATGCTTTGGAGGGCTACTACCTCACCACCGGCCGAACTCTGGCCCATTACAACAACGCCGCCCAGACCAAGCGAAGCCGGCGTCTGGAGACCCGCTACGACGAGGATCTGCTGGTGGCCAATCCCGAGGAACAGGAGCGTTTCGGAGAGCGGGTGATCCTGCGCTCCGAGCACGGAGAGAGCGAAGCGCTCCGGGTGGTCTACAGCGACGGGATACGCCCCAGGACTCTCTTTTGTACCTTTCACCACGCCAAGAGCCGGATCAACGCCCTCTTCGGCGACGAGTCGGATGAGCTGATCCTCACCGCCCGCTTCAAATCAGTCCGGGTGGAGGTGATCCCGGTGGGAGAGGAGTGGGGCGGAAGCTAAAGGGATTTTGGATGCTGGATGATGGATTTTGGATATACAGAGTGTATCGTGGGATTGCTATCCCACGATCTCCCTTCCCTTCATTTCTTTTTCTTTGTTTCGCGACAAAGAAAAAGGAAACGAAGCAGAGAAAAAGAAAACGCGAAGGACTGGCGTCCATTCGAATGCGCCATACAGGGCCAAAACCTGCCCTAATATACCAATACACCAATATACGAATAACCCGCGGCTGCATTGCAGCCACGCCAAAGGAATCTCATGAAACGCAACCTCCTGCGACAGTTCGGCAACGAAAGTGAAGAGCTGGCGACCCGTTTTCTGGAAGAGGCGGGGTTTCGGATCGTCGAGCGCAACTACTACGCCCGGAAGCTGGGAGAGATCGATATCGTGGCGCAGAAAGAGGGGGTCCTGCATTTCGTGGAGGTCAAGAGTGCCGGCGCCGACTTCGATCCGGTCTACAACCTGACGCCGACGAAGCTGCGGCGGGTGATCAATTCGGCCCACTACTATCTCAAGGAGAAGCAACTCGATCTCCCCTTTTGTATCGATGCCTTGATCATCCGCAGAGGGGAAGTGGAGCTGATCGAGAATCTGACGCTATAAGCGGAGTCTTCAATCAAACAGGAAGGAGGAGGAAAAGAAGTGTCCATCAATCTGGAGTGGGGAGAGGCGCAGGTGCGGGAGTTTGAGGAGAAGGGGTATCTGCTCTTTCGGGGGGCGGTGGATCCCGAGCGCTGTGATGCGATCCGGGAGATCTCCGACGTCCATCTAAGACATAGGATCCCTCCCGTGGAGCTGGAGTCGGAGTACATCGGGATCGATCACGAGCCCTATCGCCGGACGATTCGGCGGCTTCGGCAGATCTATCGACGGGATATTCTCTTCCGCGAGTGGATGGAAGAGCCTGCCATCCGCCCCCTTCTGGCCCGTCTGCTGGGGGAGATGCCGATTTTGGTCACCGCCCATCACAACTCGGTCATGACCAAAATGCCCGCCACCAGCACCCACACCCGATGGCACCGGGACCAGCGCTACTGGCACTACCGGGACAACCGCCTCCTGAGTGTCTGGCTGGCTTTGGGGCGGGAGGACAGCCAAAACGGCGTTCTGGAGTTTATCCCCGGATCCCACCGGATAGAGTTTCCTTCGGAATCTTTCGACGAGAAGGAGTTTTTCCGCGACGATTACGCCCCCAACCGGGAGTGGATCGACAAGCGTGAAAGTTTCGTGCTGGAAAAGGGAGACCTGATTCTATTTCATGCCAGTCTGCTGCATCAGGCGGGCTCCAACGGCAGTGAAAGCCCCAAATTCTCCCTGGTCTATACGGTGCGGGCCGCCGGAAATCTGCCGCTGGAGGGGACACGTTCCTCTGCCTATGAGGAGATTCCGCTCCCCATCGTAGCACCCTAGCTTAAATCGGAAAGATTTTGTCCGATTTGTGCGGAATTTTCGGGGAAAGTGGGTATAATCTCATACCTCAATACATCACGACATAAAGGATTGACAGATGGGTAAATACATCGAACTGACCAAAGACAATTTCGACGAGACGATCAAAGAGGGTGTCGCCCTGGTGGACTTCTGGGCCCCCTGGTGCGGACCCTGCCGCATGATCGCTCCTGTCATCGAAGAGCTGGCCGAAGAGTACGACGGCAAAGCGAAAATCTGCAAAGTCAACACCGACGAAGAGCAGGAGATCGCCGTCAAATACGGTATCCGTTCCATCCCCACGATCCTCTTCTTCAAAAACGGAGAGCTGGTCGATCAGATGGTCGGCGCCGCCGGCAAGCAGGTCTTTGCCGAGAAGCTTGACGCCCTCCTGGCCTAAAGATGCCTTGCGGCCCTCGGGGGCCTTTGGGAAATTTGGATCAGTCCGTCGAAGCGGGTTGATCCAAGTTTTGTAGCGAAAAGGGGAGAAGATGCTCGATTGTGCCATTATCGGGGGAGGGCCTGCCGGATTGACTGCCGGGCTCTACGCCACCCGCGGGGGCCTCAAAGAGGTCGTCATGTACGAAATGGGATTGCCGGGAGGACAGATCACCCAGAGCAGCGAGATCGAAAACTATCCCGGCGTCTTTCGGGAGGAGCCGCCGCTGACGGGGATGGAGCTCATGGAACCCTGGCCGGCGCAATGCATGCACTTCGGCCTGAAACACGAGATGAAAGAGGTCCAACGCGTCCGGAAAGAGGGGGATCATTTTACGGTCGAACTCGGTACCGAGAGTGTCGAGGCCAAAACGGTGATCGTCTGTACCGGATCCACCCCCAAGCGGGCCGGTTTCAAAGGCGAAGAGGAGTTCTTCGGCCGGGGGGTGAGCACCTGCGCCACTTGTGACGGCTTTTTCTACAAGGACAAAGAGGTGGCCGTTCTCGGCGGCGGCGATACGGCCCTGGAGGAGGCACTCTATCTGGCCAATATCTGCTCCAAAGTCTACGTGATCCATCGCCGTGACAGTTTCCGTGCAGCTCCACCGACGGTGGAGCGTGTCAAAAGGAATGAAAAGATCGAGTTCATCCTCAATGCCACTGTCGAAGAGGCCTTTGGGGATGCGACGGGTCTGCAGGGAGTGAAAATTGCCTTCACCGACAGTCGGGAGCCGATGGAACTGAAAGTCCCCGGGCTCTTCGTCTTTGTGGGCAACAACGTCAACAACAAGGTCCTTCAGCAGGAGGACGGCAGCTTCCTCTGTGAAGTCAACGAACAGGGGCAGGTGGTCGTGGATCTCAATATGCGCACCTCGCTTCCCGGACTTTTCGCGGCGGGAGATCTGCGCATTGAGGCGCCCAAGCAGGTGGTTTGCGCTGCCGGCGACGGAGCGATTGCGGGGATGCAGGCCCTTCACTATATTCAGGAGCATGAACTGATATGATCAAAACAGGAATTTTGGGAACGACAGGGCGGATGGGTGCCCACCTGATCAAAAATGTCACAGAGGATGAACATCTCGAGCTGGCGGCGGTACATGTCTACGACAAGCTGAAGCAGGAGCTGCCCGAGAGTGTGCTGGTCACCAACAGCATCCCCGAACTGCTCAAAGCGTGCGATGTGGTGATCGACTTCTCTGCTCCGGCAGCGACCCAGGAGCTCTGCGAAGCCGCCATGGAAAACCCCACGGCACTGGTGATCGCCACCACGGGCCTGACGGTCCATCAGCAGAATCTCATCGAGGAGGCGGCCCAGAAGATGCCGGTCCTCTACGCCTCCAACATGTCCGCCGGGATCGCCCTGCTCAAACAGCTGGTGGAGAAAGTCGCCGCCACGCTCAAGGATTTTGATATCGAGATTGTGGAGATGCATCACCGCTACAAGGTGGACGCTCCCAGCGGCACGGCGTTGACCCTGGCGGAGCATGCGGCCAAAGGACGGGGCCTGGAGCTTGAGAAAGTGCGTGTCAGCGACCGGGATGGCCAGATCGGTCCGCGGAGCAAAGACGAGATTGCCGTCATGGCTCTGCGGGGCGGGGATATCGTGGGACGTCATACCGTCGGCTTCTACAACGACGGCGAGTTTATCGAGCTGAACCATACCGCCACCAGCCGCGAGACCTTCTCCAAAGGGGCCGTTCGTGCCGCCAAGTGGCTGGTCGGGCAGCAGCCGGGTCTCTACAGTATCAACGACTGCCTCGGTATCTGAGATTAATGAGAAATGAGAAAACAGAAATGAGACATTTCGAAAAACAGATTGTGGTCGCAAACGCCATCGACGCTTCACGCATCGTGCTTCACGCTTCACTCGTCTCCGAAGGAGACGCCTGATGTGTGCCGTTGTCGGAGTCTACGGGAGCGATACCGCAGCCAAAATTGCCTATTACGCGCTGTTTGCCATGCAGCATCGTGGCCAGGAGTCCTCGGGGATCAGCAGCGCCGACGGAGAAAAGATCACACTGATCAAAAACCGCGGTCTGGTCACGGAGGTCTTTGACGAGGAGAGCTTCTCTCTGCTGCAGGGACGCTGTGCCATCGGCCACAACCGCTACTCCACTGCCGGCAAAGACTCAGTGCTGGACGCCCAGCCGGTCTTCGCCCGGTACAAACTGGGGGAGATCAGCGTCGCCCACAACGGCAACCTGGTCAACAAGCAGGAGGTTCGCAACCGCCTGATCGACCGGGGGGCTATCTTCCAGACCGATATGGATACAGAGAATATCGTCCATCTCATTGCCAAGAGCCAGGAGGACCACCTCGTCGACCGGATCAAGGATATGCTTACCAAGATCGAGGGGGCTTACTGCCTGATCATTCAGAGCCGCTCCAAGATGTTCGTCATCCGTGACCGTTTCGGGATCCGTCCTCTGAGCCTGGGGCGCCTGCCCGACGGGGGATATATCGCCGCCAGTGAAACCTGTGCCTTCGATCTGGTAGATGCAGAGTTTATCCGGGATGTGCGTCCCGGAGAGATGCTGATCTTCGAGGAGGGGCGGGAACCCGTCAGCGAACAGATCTTCGAGCCTGACTACCGCCCCTGCGCTTTCGAATATATCTACTTCGCCCGTCCCGACAGTATTATCGACGGGAAGAACGTCTACGAGACCCGGGTCAAGATGGGACGTAATCTGGCCAAAGAGCAGCCCGCCGATGTGGATCTGGTCCTGCCGGTCCCCGACAGCGGTGTGGCGGCGGCCATGGGATTCGCCGAGGGGCAGGGGATCCGGTTCGAGATGGGGATCGTACGCAACCACTATGTGGGCCGGACCTTCATCGAACCGACCCAGCAGATTCGGGATCTCAAAGTCAAGCTCAAGCTCTCTCCCATCAAATATCTCATCGAAGGGAAGCGGGTCGCCATCGTCGATGACTCTCTGGTGCGGGGAACCACTTCCCGCCAGATCGTCCGGATGCTGCGTCATGCGGGCGCCAGGGAGGTGCATATGCGTATCGCCGCCCCCGAGATCAAATTCCCCTGCCGCTACGGGATCGACACCCCCACCCAGGCGGAGCTCATCTCTACCCGCTATACGCCCCAGGAGATCGCCGAATATATCGGAGCCGACAGTGTGGGCTTCCTCTCGGTAGAAGGGCTGGTGGATGCCCTGGGCCGTGACCGGCAATACTCTCTGGTCAGTTTCGACGGCAACTATTTCGCCGGAGGCTGCGCCGAATCGACCAACTGCAGTGGGGAGTGATTGTTGGCCTGCGGCAAAGGGCTCAAGCCCCTCTACACCTATGGCCGATATCTCAAGGAGCGCTTCGGTGAGCGGGTGCGCAAGGTCCCGGTAGGCCTCAGCGGCTTTACCTGTCCCAATATCGACGGCACAGTGGCCAAAGGGGGCTGCACCTTCTGCCTCAACGAATCCTTCAGCCCCAATCTGGCCCAAAACGCCGGCAAAACCTTCCTCAATCTCCATTCGACCTCCAATCCGATCCTGGCCAAGCAGCTTTCGGAGCTTCATGAACAAGTCACTCGGACCCAGGAGTATTTCCGCCGCCGGGAAGGCGTGCGAAAGTTCCTGGTCTATTTCCAGGCCTTTACCAACACCTACGCGCCCTTCGAAACGCTCCAAACGCTCTACGAGCGGGCGCTGCACTACCCGGGCGTGGTGGGGCTGAGCATCGGGACCCGCAGCGACAGCGTCACCGATGAGACCCTGGAGTATCTGGCGGAACTCTCCCGGGAGCACGAGATCTGGATCGAGTACGGGATCCAGTCGATCTACGACGAGACCCTGCGCCGGATCAACCGGGGACACGACGCTCTGAACGTGGAAGAGGCGATCAAAAAGGCCAAAGCCGCCGGGCTCAAGGTCTGCGGCCATCTGATTTTCGGCCTGCCGGGCGAGAGCAAAGCAATGATGCTCGACTCCGCCAAAGCCGCCTATGACTGGGGGATCGACTCGGTCAAATACCATCCCCTCTATGTGGTCAAACAGACACTGCTGGCCAACGAATACAAACGGGGCGAATTCACCCCGATCACCCGGGAAGAGTACCTGAAGGTTCTGATAGAAGCGCTCCGCCTCAAACCCGAGTACGTCAGTATCCAGCGCGTCACCGCCGGGATCCAGGACGATACTCTGCTGGCCCCCGCCTGGTGCGGCGAGTCGAAGAACCGACAGATGGCTGCTATTCGTGAGGCGCTTGAAAGCGCGGGGATGTGTTTGTAGGGATTTTGGATTTTAGATTTTGGATGATGGATTTTTAATTGTAGGGTTGTGTTGCAAAAAACTATCGACTAGAGACTATCGACTGACGACTACCTTTTCACCCGATAGATCACTGCATACATCAGCGGCACATAGATGAGATTGAGCACCGTCGCCCAGGCGACGCCGTAGCCCAGGCTGACCGCCATGGGCTGGATGATGAGCGACTGGCCGCTGGCGAAAAAGATCAGGGTCAAAAGCCCCAGCACGGTGGTGAGTGAGGTCAGAAAAATGGGGCGTAGGCGCATACCGGCACGGATAACCATCTCGTCGTAGTCTTTGGAGCCCCGGACGAAATCGAGCATGATCAGGGCGTCGTTGACCACCACCCCGGCCAGCCCCACCATCCCCATGACGCCGGGCAGCGTCAGGTTGATCCCCATGATCCAATTACCCAGCAGAGCCCCCAGGATCGAGAGAGGAATCACCGAAATGGTAATCAGCGGCAGGATAAGCGAATTGAACATCCAGACCAGGGCGATGAAGATCAGGAAGAGGGCGATCACCGCCGCTTCGGACATCTCCCGGCGGACCTGGCGATTCTCTTTCTCTTCCCCTTTGATGATCACCTTGACTCCGGAGTGGCGTAGCTCCTCGATGATGGGACGGAGCCGCTCCATCACTTCGCTGGGCAGGACCTTTTTCTTGTCGGTACGGGCGGTGACGGTCCAGACCCGATCCCCGTCTTCCTTGTAGATTTTGAGCATACTCTTTTTGTAGAGGAAATCGGCGATATCTTTCAGAGCGACGTTTCGCTTCCCGTCGGGGGTGCGGACCCGCAAGGATGCGATATCGACCTGCCGATCGCGACGGGGGTCCTCCAGGCGGATCCGTACCAGCCCCTTGCGGTCGAACATCTTGCCGTACTCCGCATCCAGATAGAGACCCCGGAGGATGGCCACGAGATTCTGCTCATCGAAGCCCAGCTTTTTGCCGTATTCGTTGACCCGCAGTTTGAGTTCTGTGGGCCCCTCTTTGGCATTGTCGGCGATATCTTCCACCCCGGGGATTTTATGCAGCGCTTTCTCCAGCTTTGCCAGAGCGGCAAAGGCCTGTTGATTGTCGGGAGTGGAGACGCCGATCTCGATATCGTGGCCGACGATCCCCGCCTGGGGAACAAAGGCGGTGAGCTCTTCGTAGAGGGGCTTGTCGGTGGAGAGACGGAGCCCCTTGTATCGGGCCAGGACCTTCTGGGCCCGTTTGAGGATCTCCTGGGCACTGTGGGTGCGGATCATATCATGGGGGTCGTATTCCAGGGAGAGGATCGGGTTGATGTACCGGTCGAAGAAGTTTTCGGGTTTGCGTTCGTGGAGGTTGAGGAAGATCTGGAAAAAGTTCTCCCCCTTTTCAAAGGATTGGTCGGGGTTGAATTTGAGCCCGACGATGGAGGTGACGGAGGCGACATCGGTACCGTTGAACTCGCGCAGAAGATCCCGCTCGATGCGCCCCAGATACTTTTCGGTATCCTCCAGCCGGTTGTTCACATCCACCTTGCCGCTGATGTAGATCTGACTGGCGTCAAAAGCCGGGAAGAGCTGGAATTTGCTGATTTTGAGCATGCCGACCGTGGCCAGGATAATGGCACTTACCATGAGAAGCAGCGAGAGTTTTTTATGATTCAGAAGCGCGCGGAGGAGTCTCTGATACCCGGCGACCGCTCCGTCCCAGAAAGGGCTGGGTTCGTGATGGTCGATGCGGCGGCCGAGACTGAAGAGCTCCTTGGCATGCAGCGGTAGGAAATAGAAGGCCTCAAAGAGGGAACTGAGCAGCAAAATGGTGATCATCACCGGCAGCACCTTCATGAAGATCCCCAACTGCCCGCTCATGATCAGCAGGGGCAGAAAGGCGAAGACCGTGGTCATGGTGGCGGTGGCGACGGCGGGGAACATCTCCACCGATCCCTCCAGCGCCGCTTCTTTCGGCGGCTTGCCCATCTCCAGGTGGCGGTAGATGTTTTCGGCCACGACGATCGCTTCGTCCACCAGCATTCCCAGGGCGATGAGGGCTCCCAGCATCGTCAGCATATTCATACTGTAGCCCAGCATCTCGGCGGCGATCAGGGCGATGAAAAAGCTGGTGGGAATCCCCAGCGCCACCACCAGGCCGATCCGCCAGTTGACACTGAGAAAGAGGGCGGTAAAGACCAGGATCAGGCCGAAGAAGATATTGGAGCTGACGAGATTGATCCGGTTCTTGATCCAGATCGAGGTGTCGGTATAGACCTGAAAGGTAAGATCGGGATAGTTCCTGGCGAATTCATGGAGCAGTTCCCGGATCTGTCGGCTCAGGGCGATGGCGTTGCCCGAGGCGGTTTTGGTGAGGTTGAGGGAGATGTTCTGCCGGCCGTTGAAGTGAGAGATCTCCAGCGGAGTACTCAGACCGAAACGGACGGTGGCCACGTCGCCCAGGCGGATCCGCTTGCCGCCTGCTCCCAGGATCGTATCGCGAATCTTGGCGGCTTCCTTTTCGCCGTTGATTGTGGAGAGGTAGAACTCTCTGCCTTTGGCTTTGAAGGTGCCGGCGGGATAGATGGAACTGAGCCCCTGAATCGCCTGGTAGAAAAGCACCTTGGGAATCCCGTAGGCTTCCAGTTTCTTCTCGTCGATCTCGATCTTGAGTTCCCGGTCGGCATCGCCTCGGATGTCGATATTGTTGAGGGCTTTGAATTTGGCCAGACGGCTTTTGAGGGCCTTGGCCGCCTCCAGGAGCTTGCTGCGGGGGACTTCCCCGGAGACGGCGATGAGCAGCAGGGGAAAGCGGTGGATGATGACTCGAGCGATGGGCTCATCCATATCCGCCGGCAGATCCCGTCGTACTTCGGCGATCACATCCTTGACATCGTTGAGAACCAGCTGTTTGTCGGCGCCGGGCTTGATGTCGGAGGTGATGGAGAAGGAGCCGTTCTGGATGACGGTTTCGATGTTGCTGATATTGTCGACGCTTTTGAGATCGTCTTCGATGGTTTTGACCGCCATTTTGTCCAGGATGTCGGCGCTGCTTCCGGGATAGCCGCCGGTGATGGAGATCTTTTCCAGGTCGGCGGGAGGGAAGATCTCTTTGGGGATCTTCTGGTAGGCGAAGAGGGCCATGACCATGACCAGAATAAAAAGGATATGGTTGAGGATTGGCCGGTCGAGGGCGAAGGAGACGATACGCCGGATCACTGAGCTGCTCCTTCTGCGGGGGACTCTTCGTCTTCGCTATCATCGAGATTAAAGAGGGTATCGGCGATTTTAACCTTGTATTTGAGACGCTCCACATGGAGCTGCAGGATGCTGTGCTCCTCTTTGAGGGCGGCCACCTCCGTCGTGAGTTTGTTGATGGTGCGGCTCTCCCGGTAGATCCGGTTGCTCAGATAGACTTTGACCAGCGCCAGGATCACCACGATGGTCATGGCGATCAGGGCGATACTGAGGGTCCCGCCGGTGATGCCTCGGGGCGCTCGGCGCTTCATCGATCTTCTCCTTGATCCTTGAAGCGGAAGCTGCGGAGTTTGGCGCTGCGGCTGCGGGGGTTGATCCGCTGCTCTTCGGGGGTGGCGACGAAGGGTTTGCGGCTCAGCTCCCGGCCCAGGGCATGAGCCCCGCCGCAGGTACAGCGGGGGGCTTCGGGCGGGCAGATGCACTCACGGCTCCAGCGCCGGAAACGGCTCTTGACCAGGCGGTCTTCCAGAGAGTGGAAGGTGATCAGCGAGACGATTGCCCCGGCGGGTCGGGCGCTCTCCAGAGCATCCAAAAGCCGTTCGATCTCCCCCAGCTCGTCGTTGACCTCGATGCGGATCGCCTGAAACATCTGTGTAGCCGGATGGGTTTTCCCTTTGCCGCGCAGAATCCGTCTGCCCAGCTCCGCCAGTTGCCGGGCGCTTTCGATGGGCCGGTCTTTTCGCTCGGTGACAATCGCTTCGGCCAGCTGCCGGGCGCGGGGAATCTCCCCATACTCCCGAAAAAGATACTCCAGACGCTCTGCCGAGTAATGGTTGACCACCTCGTAGGCGCTGAGAGGGGCCTCGGGGTTCATCCGCATATCCAGGGTTCCACTCTCGAAGGAGAAGCCCCGTTCCCGCTTGTCCAGCTGGAGGGAGCTGACGCCGAAGTCGGCCAGAACCGCCGCCACGGGCTCCTGCCCCAGGAGTGTAGGGAGTATCTCAGAGAAAGAGCCCCGCAGCAGTCGGACCCGTTCCCCGTAGGGAGCCAGGCGTTCTTGTGAAAAGGCCAGAGCTTCAGGATCCCGATCGATGCCGACAAGACGCAGGTTGGGATGGGCTTCCAGCAGGGCAGCGCTGTGGCCGGCATAGCCCAGGGTGCAGTCGATCAGCACCCCCGATTCCAGCGAGGTGAAGCTCTCCAGGACCTGGGGAAGGAGGACAGGAATATGAGGGGATTTTTTGCTGTTTGAACTGCTGTTTGGGCTCATGGTCGCTTTCATGCCGAAAAAGTGACGTTATCATACCAAAATTGTCGTTTTTCTTTTCTATATTTTTTAACATAAATTACAGATACCTATGATATGATTGCGTAATTCTCCTGGAACGATTGAGAGAAACGGGGTATCAATGGAAGAGATCACAACACGATTTGAAATAGTACGGCTGGCGGTCAAACTCGGAGATTTCCGAACCATCGATCTCCAGTGCCAGGCGCTGAGGAGCCTGAGTCTGGATGATCGCCTCAATGAGATCATCGATCTGCTCGAAAGCCGCAACTACCGTCAGGCTCTTTACGAGATGAAACACTACGCCGGCAGTCTGGAGGATGAGTTCTTCGCCTCCAAACCTTCCCGTGCCCCCCGAACACCTTCCCGTACTCCCTCCCCGAAAGAGGCAGGCCTTTTCGATCTGGAGGAGACTCCGGAGCCTGTTCAGGAAGAACGGGTCCTGGATCTTGACGATATCCTGCGCTACTCCCGACAATCCCAGACGCCACCGGTCAAAGAGTATGTTCCTGCCCCGACCTTCGAACTTGAACCCGAAAGTGCCGAAGAGATCCCTGAGAGCACTGTCACCGGGACAAAGATCTCCCAAGCCGGGACCGAGGAAGAGGAAGGGGCATTTTCGCGCGAAAGGGAAGAGGCGGCAGAGCGTCCGGAAACTACGCAGAGCGGGCAGGAGAGTACCGAAGAGCCGTCACACGAAAGAAGGGCATTGCAGGAATCGGAAGCAGAGGAGGAGATCCCGGCAGAGACGTCGATTTCCGAAGAGTCTGTCGCCGAGGAGACACCTTCGATTCCCCGGGAAACTCCCGCTGCCCCCGAAGCTTCGGCATCGGCAGAGGAGAAGAGGGGAGAGAATCACCGCTATCCCCCGATCCCCTATGTGGGGCAGAAGTTCCGCAATATGATTCATCAGTTTCCTCCGGTGGAAGAGGCCGAGCGGATTCCCGAGGAAGTCGAAGCGATGCAGAAAAAGATCGCTTCGCAAGGATACAGCGATGAGGAGATCGAGTCGTTTCTCGGTTACTATCAGCAGTACAAAAACGAGGGGAAAAGGGGCGAAGCGGCCCTGGTGCTTCTCCTGGCAGCGGCCACCGAATCCCAGTTTGCCCAGTTCCTCCTGGCGAGGGAGCTCTTCAAAGGTGAGGTGATCGAGGAGGACCATGCCGAAGCCTTCACCCAGATCAATACCCTGGCGGATCAGAATTTTCCCGAAGCGATCTGCGATCTGGCGCAGTTCTACGAGCACGGGGTCGGGATCGGCAAAGATCGCCAGCTGGCACTCCTGCTCTATGAAGAGGCGGCCGAGATGGGGGTGGCCAGGGCCGCCCGGCACTACGAACGCCTGAAAAATTCCCGGGGGATCAAAAGCCTCTTCGGAAAAGTAAAGCTGCCGAACCTCTCCCTCAAGCTGCCCGGCAAAGACGATTAAGGATCTCTTGATTCTTTTTTATCCCCTGAAAAATGCCCTGGATCCTGAATCAGGTTCAGGATGACGAGACTACCCCAGATCTCTTTGTAGAAAACTCATTTATCGGTTCAGACCGGCGATCCCCTCGTAGGCTGTCTCCATCATTTTGTCAATCTCCTCATCCGTGATGATATAGGGGGGCATGAAGTAGATCACATTGCCCAGAGGACGGAGCAGAACCTCGTGCTCCAGACCGTAGCGGTAGACCTCCAGACCCTTTCGCTCTTCGGCCGGATAGTCGATCATCTCCACGGCGGCGATCATCCCGGTCTGCCGCACCTCCTTGACATTGTCAAGTTCCAGGAAGGACTGGAGATTCTCCGCAATGTGTCGGCTCTTGTCATGGTTGACACTCAGAGTCTTCTCCCGCTCGAAAAGCTCCAGGGTCGCCAGAGCGGCGCTGCAGGCCAGGGGATTGCCGGTGTAGCTGTGGGAGTGGAGAAAGGCTTTGTATTCGCTGTAGTCGCAGTAGAAGGCCTCGTAGATCCCGTTGTGGGTCATGACAACCGAGAGGGGGAGGTAACCTCCTGTCAACCCTTTGGAGAGGGTCATGAAGTCCGGGACGATCCCAGCCTGTTCGCAGGCGAACATCGTCCCCGTACGGCCGAAACCGGTCATGATCTCGTCGGCGATGAGGTGGATCCCATACTTTTCTGTCAAGCGTCGGGCCCCCTTGAGGTAGTCAGGCCCGTACATATGCATCCCGCCGGCTCCCTGGACCAGAGGCTCCAGGATCAGCGCGGCGATCTCCTTCCCCCGCTTGGCCAGGAGATCCTCCAGAGCCTCCAGGGCCTCCGCAGTCGCTTCGGCGCTTCGGTCCCTTGGGACGGGAGTCTGGATGTTGCGGATGAGGAGCGGTTCGTAGGTGCTTTTGTAGAGTCCTACATCCCCCACGCTCAAGGCCCCGAGGGTTTCACCGTGATAGCTGTTGGTCAGCGAGAGAAAGAGGGAGCGGTCCGAGCCCCGGTTGCGGTGGGCGTGGTAGCTCATCTTGAGAGCCACCTCCACGGCACTGGACCCGTTGTCGGCGTAGAAGACTCTGTCGAGGTTCCCCGGGGTGAGGGCGGCGAGCTTCTCGGCCAACTCCACCGCCGGTTGATGGCTGAACCCGGCCAGCAGGACGTGCTCGAGCTCCTGTGCCTGTCGGGCGATCCGGCTGCTGATGTAGGGATTGGCATGGCCGAAGAGGTTGACCCACCAGCTGCTGATAGCGTCGAGATAGCGCCGTCCGTTGAAATCGTAGAGCCAGATCCCCTCGGCCCGCTCGATGGGGATCAGTGGGAGGGTTTCATGGTCTTTCATCTGGGTGCAGGGGTGCCAGATGTGCTTCAGGTCCCGTTCCATCAATTCCCGGTTTGTCACATACGCTCCTTGGCCTTCGGCAGGTAATCCACCCTTAATCACATCTTGACTAAAATAATGGACAAATTCTAACATAAGGCAGACCGGACATGATTGCATGGATGCAGAAACACAACAAGTACCTGGTCGTCACGATCTGGATCGCTACGATCGCATTTATCGGGGCGGGATTCGTCGGCTGGGGAACCTACCAGTACGGCTCCAAAGCCGGAGCGGTCGCCAAGGTAGGCGAGGTGACCATCTCCCAGGAGAAATACAGCTTCACCTATCAGAATCTCTACCGCCAGGTTGCCGAGTCTCTGGGGGGACAGTTCGATGATGCCAAAGCCAAAGAGCTCCAGCTTCCCCGGCAGGCCTTCAACCGTCTGGTCATGCAGGCCTATCTCCTCAACCTGGCCCGAGAGTACGGCGTGATTGTCTCCGACGAAGAACTGGCCGATGCGATCGCTTCGCTCCCCTCCTTTCAGGACAAAGGAGCCTTCAGTAAAAAGATCTACGAGACCTTTCTGGAGGCTCGGCGCCTCAATGCCAAAAGTTTCGAAGCGATTCTCCGGGATGATCTGACCATTGAGAAGCTGATGAAGCTGATCAACAAAGGGGCGGTCCCCTATGAGCGGGGCGTCGTCGCCGCCGCCCTGAGTGTCTCCGACAAGATCCGTTATACGGTGCTCACCCCTGCCGATGTCAACGTAACGGTTGACGAAGCTGCCCTCAAGGCCTACTGGGAGAAGAACAGGGAAAAGTACAAAACCCCCCGTCTCTTCAAACTGGCCATCCTTTGGACCGATACCGCCGACATCAACGCTTCGGAGGAGGATCTGAAACGTTTCTATCGCAAAAACAGCTTCAACTATACCGATGCCGAGGGTAAAGAGCTCTCCTTTGAAAAGGCCCGCCGACAGGTTGTCACGGATTACCGGATCAAAAAAGGAAAAAAACGGGCCCTGCTGGATTACATCGCGTTGAAAAAAGGGAAGAAAAAACCGAGTGAGGTTCGGAAACTTCCCCAGGGGGACCCGACACTCTCCAAGGCACTCTGGCAGGAGATTGTCACCCATTCTCCCGGTACCCTGGTCAAGCCCAAACCCGTGGGTGAGCGTTATGCCACGGTCCGGGTCGAAAAGGTCATCGCTCCCCGTACTATGAGCTTCGATGAAGCGAAAAGCCGTGTGACACTCGCCTGGATGGCGACCGAAAAAAAGGCGGCGCTCAAGGCCAAAGCCGAAGCACTGCTGAAAGATCCAAAGGGATTGACAAAAGAGAGCGATTATCTGACGCTGACCTCGGCGGAGACCCTCTCCCCGTTGAATCTGCCCGAAAGTTTACAGTTTTTACAAAAATTATTTACATCTAATAATAAAAAAGGTATCATATTCGTAAATGGAAAAAATGTCGTCTACAGTATCGTAGACCAGAAATTCGGAAAAGGTGACGAGAATTTGACAAAAAGAGTCGGGGCGACCGCAGATCGGATCAAAAAAGAGGAGTTCGAACAGAACCTTCTCAAAGCGCTTTCAAAACGATACCCCGTCAAAAAATTCGTTAAAGGATTCTAAGGTGGCAGAGACGATTCTGGCGATAGATATCGGTTCGACCAAGATCGCCGCGGTGATCGCCGAAGTGGGGCCGGACAACTCCCTGACGGTTACCGGCCACGGCATCGCCCGTTCTCAGGGAGTCAAAAAGGGAGTCATCACCAACATCGAGTTGGCGGCCAAGTCCATCAAAAAGGCTCTCGCCGATGCCCGCCGGATCGCGGGGAACAACATCTCCGTCGCCACGATCTCCATCTCCAACGCCTACGCCAGAAGTCTCAATTCCACCGGAATCGTCAATATCCCGCACCAGGACATCAGCATCAAAGAGATCAAGCGGGTGATGGATACGGCACTCTACAACGCCAACATCCCCAACGAGTTCGAAGTGATCCATGTCCTGCCCTACAATTTCAAGGTGGACGAACAGGACTTTATCGAAGATCCCTACGGCATGAACGCCAGCCGGATGGAGGTGGATGTCAACATCATCATTACCCAGAAATCTGCTCTGAGCAACCTGACCAAAGCGGTCCGTTCCGCCGGACTGGAGATCGGCGGGATCGTCCTCAACAGCTACGCCTCGGCACTGGCGGTCATGGGAGAGGACGAGCGCGAGCTGGGAGTCTGCGTCATCGATATGGGCGGTCAGACCAGCAACATGATCGTTCATGTCGGCAACTCCATCCGCTACAACGATTTTTTGGCGGTCGGCTCCAACCACATCACCAACGACCTCTCCATGGCGCTCCACACTCCGCTGGAGACGGCGGAGAAGGTCAAGATCCGCCACGGAAACCTGCTGGAGAAATCCAACGAATCCATCGAGTTGCCTGTAATCGGCGATACGGAAAACCGCAATACCATCTCTCTCGAGATCGTTCACAGCGTCATCCTGGCAAGAGTGGAAGAGGCGCTGATGATCCTCTCCAAATCCCTGGACAAGAGTGCGCTGCGGGAGCAGATCGGCGCCGGGATCGTTCTGACCGGCGGGTTGACAAAACTGAAGGGCATCCGGGAGCTGGCCCAGGCGATCTTCCATGGGATGCCGGTCCGGATCGGGCTGCCGCGGGAGCTGGGCGGCATGTACGACGAGCTCAAAGATCCCGCCTTCTCGACTGTCGTCGGTCTGCTGCTCTATCAGGCGGGGGAGCATACCCAGTACGAGATCGATCACAGCAAGACCCTGCTGCATCACAAAGAGGTACAGACGACCAATGTCACCGATATCGCCGATATCGGAGGGGAAGAGGCATCCCTGGAGAGTCCGAACCGTCACGAACGGGAGGAGATCGATCTGGGGCTCGAGCTGCCCGAAGGGCGGAAGCAGCCTGCCGGCTTCGACGGGGAAGGAGATCTCTTTGCCACGATCTCCAAAAAGCGTGAAGGGAATCCTTTCAGCCGATTCGTCAACTGGGCGAAACAACTGTTCTAAACCATAAAAAGGGGAGTGAAACTTATGGAAAATTTTGAAATCGAGATCGAGACCGCATCGGTATCCGGAGCCAGCGTCGAAGGGGCCAAGATCAAAGCAATCGGCGTCGGCGGTGGCGGCGGCAATATGATCAACCACATGATCTCCGAAAATGTCAAAGGGATCGATCTGGTCGTGGCCAACACCGACGCCCAGGCGCTGGAGTCCTCTCTGGCACCTATCAAAATGCAGCTGGGCGCCAACGCCACCCGGGGACTGGGCGCCGGAATGAAACCCGAGATCGGCCGGGAAGCGGCCCTGGAGAGTTTCAGTGAGATCAAGGACACCCTGGCCGGGGCCGACATCGTCTTCATCTCCGCCGGACTGGGAGGCGGGACCGGTACCGGCGCCGCCCCCATCATCGCCCAGGCGGCCAAAGAGGTGGGAGCCCTGACCGTCTCCGTCGTCACCACCCCTTTCAAATTCGAGGGCCGCAAACGCCAGAAACTGGCCAAGAGCGGCCTGGAGGAGCTCAAGCGTGAGAGCGACTCCATCATCGTCGTTCCCAACGAGCGCCTCCTCTCCATCGTCGAGAAGAACCTGGGGATCAAAGAGAGCTTCCGGCTGGTGGACGATGTTCTCTGTCAGGCGGTCTCCGGAATCTCCAACGTGATTCTTTCTCACGGTCCCAACGACATCAACCTGGACTTCGCCGACGTCAAGACCGTCATGAGTCATCGCGGACTGGCGCTGATGGGATCGGGCAGCAGCACCGGAGCCAACGCCGCCTACGACGCTGCCAAAGCGGCTATCGATTCGCCGCTGCTGGACAACGTCTCCATCAACGGCGCCAAAGGGGTCCTGGTCCATTTCCATATCCACCCCGACTATCCCATCCTGCAGATCTCCGAAGCGATGGAGATCATCGAGGAGCATGCCGACGAGGATGCCAGCGTCATCTTCGGTACCACAACCGACAGCAATCTGGAGATCGATCAGGTCAAGATCACCATCGTCGCCACCGGTTTCGAAGAGCCCGAGGCGGTTCCCGCCCCCTCCCAGGCGGAAAAGGTCCAGCAGGCCTCCAATCTTCTCGGTTCCCAGGGAGCCAACAGTGAAAACCCCTACCAGAATTACGGCGGCGGCCGCAAAGTGGTCGGCGGTGACATCCTGGACGAAGACATCCTGGATGTCCCCACCTTCCTGCGAAAGCAGATGGACTGATTCCCTCTACCACACCGGGAAGATTTTCTCCCCTTTTTCTTCCCGGCATTTCTGCGTTGACACCTCTATTTTCGCTACCATATACTCCATAACTTTTGACAAGGCAATCATCCGAAGTTGACAAGGAACTACCTATGAAATATATTAAAAAACTCTCTCGTTACGGAACCGGCGTAGGACTGGGAGCGCTGCTCGCCGTGGGATTGGGCGGATGCCAGCAGCGTGACGCCCAGGAGCAGAGCAGTGCCCAGACCCAGGAGAAGAACGCCTTCGTCGTCATCGAGGAGGTCAAGCCGGGCCGCTACAAGATCGCCGAGGAGTTCCCGGCCAAAGAGACGCGCATTATCCTCAAAAAACTCGACGGCACCGAAAAGGTTCTGACCCGGGAGGAGATGGACGCCCTGATCAAAGAGGAGGCGGCGAAGATCGACAACGGTACTTCACCGCTGACCAGCCCCCAGGGGGCTCAGGTGGCCCAGCAGGGCGGTTTGAGCCTGGGTGAGGCGATCCTGGCCAGTGCCGCCGGCGCCATCATCGGATCCTGGATCGGCAGCAGACTCTTCAACAACCCCAACTACCGGCAGACCCGCCGCTCCGGCTACAAAACCCCTTCCGCCTACAACCGGAGTGTCAACAGTTTCAAGAAATCCTCCTCGGCCCGCAGCCGCACCTCGACACGTCGCAGCGGCTTCTTCGGGGGGACACGGGGAGGAAGCAGCGGCCGCAGCGGCTTCTTCGGAGGCTGAGATGGTCAGACTCCTGCCGGTCGAACCCCTCGATACCGCCTACCTGGAACAGCTGGGCTTCGTCTGGCACACCGACAGCGACGAGACCCCCTATCTGGCGGACGTACTGGTCGAGGTGAGTCAAAAAGAGGCGGAGGCCTACTACGAAGCGGGCAACGAGCTCTACGATATGTTCGTCGCGGCGGGAGAACATGTGGTGGAGCACAATCTCTTTCACGAGATCGGGATCCCCTTCAATCTGGTGGACCTGGTCAAAGAGAGCTGGGAGAGCGAGGTCCACTGGCACCTCTACGGCCGCTTCGACCTGGCCGGGGGGATCGACGGCCGTCCCATCAAGCTCCTGGAGTTCAATGCCGATACCCCCACGGCACTCTTCGAGACCGCCATCATCCAGTGGGCGATCCTCAAACGCAACGGGCTGGACGAAGCGGCTCAGTTCAACGTCGTCTACGATGCCCTGTTGGAGAACTTCAAGCGGATCGTGACCCTGGAGGCGAGCGTGGAATCCTTTGCCGAACGCTACGAAGGATGGCGCTTTCTCTTCACCTCGGTCCGGGGCAATGCCGAGGAGGAGAATACGGTCCGGCTGCTGCAGTATATCGCCGACGAGGCGGGCTTCGCTACGGCGTTCGCCTACATCGACGAGATCGAGTTCGACGGTGAGGAGGGGATCTTTTTTGACGGGGTCAACTACGAGCTCTGGTTCAAGCTCATCCCCTGGGAGGATATCGCCCTGGAGGAGCCGGACCTGGCGATGCTGCTGACACAGATCGTCCGCAACCAGAAGGCGATCATCTTCAATCCCGCCTATACCCTGATGTTCCAGAGCAAGGGGATGCTCAAGATCCTCTGGGATCTCTACCCTGATCATCCGCTGCTGCTGGAAAGTTCCTTCGAACCGCTCCAGGGCAAGATGCAGGTGCGCAAACCGATCTTCGGCCGGGAGGGGGGCAACGTGGCGATCCTGGAGAGCGACGGGCAGACCGTCGTCACCGATCTTCAGGGGGAATACGGCGCCTATCCCATGGTCTATCAGGAGTATGTGGAGCTGCCCGGCGACAGCGAGGGGCGTCGCTACCAGGCGGGGCTCTTTTTCGCCTACGAATCCTGTGGCCTGGGATATCGCCGCGGAGGAGAGATCATCGACAACCTCTCCAAATTCGTGGGGCATATTATCCGATGAGAGTCTGGCTGCTTCTCCTCCTGCTCTGGCCGATCCTGGGTTTGGCGGGAACTTCTCCGCTGAAAGCACTGGATGCTAACGGTGATGCGACAGGAAAGCCGATGAAAAAGATGAAGATCCCCAAAGCCCAGAAGGTCCTGATCGTCAAGTCGGAGCGGAAGCTCTATCTCCTGAGGGCCGGCCGGCCCTACCGGGAGTACCACATCGCTCTGGGGAAGAAGCCCGTCGGCCCCAAAGAGCGGGAGCACGACCAGAAAACCCCCGAAGGGAACTACACCCTGGATTTCAAGAAACCCGACAGCAGCTACTATCGGGCGATCCATATCAACTACCCCACCCCGGAACAGAAAGTCAGCGCCCAGAAGAGAGGGATCAACCCGGGCGGGGCGATCATGATCCACGGACAGCCCAACTGGTGGGGCTGGCTCTCGATCATCCGCCAGCGCTTCGACTGGACCGCCGGCTGTATCGCCGTGAGCAACGGGGATATGGACGAGATCTGGCAGGCGGTGGATCCGGGGACACCTATCGAGATACGCCCCTGAGGGAGTGTTGAATCTCGTAGCGTGGGATTGCCATCCCACGGAAAATGAGGCCGGAGTTTCCAGGCATACTTCTTCATTTCTTTTTTCTTTGTTCCGCGACAAAGAAAAAGAGAAACGAAGCAAAGAAAAAAGAAAACGCGAAGGACTGACGTCACACAGGCAGTGCCTTTGTGATTGAGCATGAAGAATTTAGGATTCTGAAAAACCTAAAAAATGCAATCCCGTCATCCTGAACTTGATTCGGGATCCACGGTACAATGGGGATATCAAGCCCTGGATTCCGGATCGAGTCCGGAATGACAAAAGTTTGTCAGAAAACTCAATTCGTAGCACGTAACACGAAAAAAAGGATTCCTATGGCCAAACCGGCGGCACAATGGTTGATCCTGCCTGCTGAATATTCGCAGGAAAAGCGGGAGCGGGTCCTGCGCCGTTACGGGATCAAGCCGGGCAATATCGACCGGATCTGGGAGGCCGATGGCGCCGTGCTCTATCGCCTCAAGCGGGGACTGGTGCCCAAGCTCCCGCCCGAGATGCTTCCCGACGAGGAGCGCAAAGGGCGGATCCTACGGATTGCCGACTATATCGAGGAGTATCGGCGTCTCATCGAAGCGGAGCGGGAGGCGGAGCGCCGCAGCCGGATCGAGGAGATCCGCCGTTTCAGCGGTCGGGAGCTGGAGAGCTTCGGCCGGGCGATCCTGGATCTCAAGGGGCGCAGGGCCGGGCGGCTTTTCGATCTGGAGCTGGTGCGCTACGGTCGGGATCGGAGGATCGAGACGGAGATCAGCAGCGGCGACATCGTGCTGATCAGCCGGGGCGATCCTCTCAAAAGCGATCTGAGCGCCACGGTCATGGGGGTGGGGCGCAACTACATCGAGCTGGCCTTCTCCCAGTCGCCGCCCCGCTGGGCTCTCAAAGAGCAGGTGCGGATCGATCTCTTCGTCAACGATGTGACCTTCAAGCGGATGGAGAGCAACCTGGAGCGGATGCGCCATCTGGCCGATCCCTACCGCAGGATCCGGGATATACTCCTGGGCCTGGCGGAGTGCGGCCCCGCCCCGAGGCTGGAGTGGGCCCCGGTCCCCCGTCTCAACGCACTGCAGCAGGAGGCGGTGGAGCGCTCCCTGGGGATGCAGGATCTCTTCCTGATCCACGGACCGCCGGGCACGGGCAAGACCACGACCCTGGACCGGGTGATCCGGGCTCACGTGGAGCAGGGGGACCGGGTACTGGCGACGGCCGATTCCAACGTGGCGGTGGACAATCTGCTGGAGAAGCTCTCCGCCGAGGGGGAGCTGGATCTGCTGCGCATCGGCCATCCGGCACGGATCGATTCGGCCCTGGAGCGCTACAGCCTGATGGTTCGGCTGACCCAGGCTCCCGAATACCCGGAGATCCTGCGCCTGCAGGAGGAGGCCAAAGCCGCCGCCCAGCGGCGCAGCGCCTATAGCAAACCCACCCCGGCCCACACCCGGGGGATGAGCCGGGAGCGGATCCTCAAGCTGGCGGAGGAGGGGCGCAGCTACCGGGGGGTGAGCCCCGAGACCCTGCGCTCCATGGCGAGCTGGTACCGGGAGGAGGAGAAGACCCAGGCGGCCTTCGACCGGCTGCGCCAGCTGGAGGAGGCGACGATCCGGCGCCTGGTGAGCGAGGCGGATGTGGTGCTGGCCACCAACGCCATGGTGGGAGCCGAAGCCCTGGAGGGGGTCACCTTCGACCTCTCGGTGGTGGACGAGGGGAGCCAGCAGATCGAGCCCTCGACCCTGCTGCCCCTGCTGCGCTCCCCAAGGGCGATCATCGCCGGGGACCACCGCCAGCTCCCTCCGACGGTGCTCAGCGATCTGGAGATGCTCAAACACTCCCTCTTCGAGCGTATGATCGCCGAGGAGAGGGTGCCCTCTACGATGCTGCGGGTGCAGTACCGGATGAACGAGACCATCATGGACTTTCCCAACCGTCTGATGTACGAGGGGAAGCTGGAGGCTGACGCTTCCGTGGCCAAGCGCCGCCTGGAGCTGAAGGGTTCCGTCGCCTCGGAGCTCCTCGATCCCCGCTGGCCCGTGGTCTTCGCCGACAGCTCCGGCACCGAATCCCCCGAGCGCCTGCCGCCCCGTTCCACCTCCTACGAAAACCCCTGGGAGGCCCAGCAGATCGCCGGCTGGATCGGCGAACTGATCGCCGCCGGCGTCCCCGCCCTCTCCATCGGCGTCATCACCCCCTACCTGGCCCAGGTGAAGCTCCTGCGCCGGCTGCTGGAGGGGATCGAGGGGATAGAGGTCAAAAGCGTCGACGGCTTTCAGGGACGGGAGAAGGAGGTGATCTTCATCTCTTTGGTTCGTAGCAACCTGGCCCGCGCCGTGGGCTTCGTCTCCGATGCGAGGCGTCTCAATGTGGCGATGACACGGGCACGGAGTAAATTGATATTGGTGGGGGATCGACGGACTTTGGAGCCCAATGCGCCTTTTGATAAGTTATTTGCGTGGTTTGAGGAGCGGGGGGATGCGAGGGTTTTTGCTTACCGGGAGTGAGTTTACAACGGTGCAAAACAGCGGGAGTAAAAAGTAGAGCTAGGAACAAGCGGCACTTTTTGCTGTCTGAGTGTTTTTGTCTTGTTAGACGATATACTTACTTTAATCGCTATTGTCCTTTTTGTGATACTTCCGCAGGTAGTATTTTTTTGCTTTTTCTAAGTTTTGTTGCTGCCCATCGCATATCATATTGCCAGGTATAAAAGAGATCACCGGATGATTGAAGTTCGCCGTTATGGTTTTCCCATATATGTTTAGCTACTTGCACAATTGTTCCTGAACCACCAAATGATTCTAATGCTTGTATCACCCAATCTTGCAAATCATCTCTTGTTGCCATATCGATTCCTTAATGCTTTTTTATCGCGCCTAACTATTTATTGTATGAACATTTTATATTAACTAGCCAAAAATCACCAAAATGTGCTACTTTAAGTGACATATTTATACATTTTGCTCTATTCTACTGTACTTCCCTTTAGAATCCCCATACTTCAATAATATGACAAATTGTTCTGCTATGGGACAGATTTATCAGATCCGGGATCAAGTGCTCTGAACCCCCTCCGTCATTCCGTGCTTGACACGGAATCCAGGGCCTGGAATGCCTACTATGCCGTGGATCCTAAATCCAGTTCAGGATGACGGAATAGCAACGTCTCGGTCGCGCTCGTTTCCACCGTCCTCGGTGGGAATGTATACCTAGTATCTTGTCGGCTGGTAAAACCGAGATGAATCGCAAGCGTGCCGGATGCATTCTCACGGAGACCGTGGGAACGAGACAAAACCTCGCCCGCTGCTGCAGGAACCCGAAGTGCCACTATATGATCTGGTACATCTGCATGATTTGGAATTTAATCAGGCAGATAAAAAAGCAATAAATCCGATGCGATACCTTGAAATCGCGGCAAAAACAGGCAACCAGAAATTGCCGACTAAGGTTACAAAACCTCTCCATACGTCCATACGAGACGCTTTTTAATATTTGTCTAAGCACTAATGGGATAGGATCGTAATGGCGTTGTTTTGTACGTCTACGCCAACTACCTCGATGAACGCCTGAAAAGGCAAGAGGCAGATAAAGCGAACGGCTGGTTACCGTTTGTGGCGTGACGAGCTCAAGTCGCCACTGTAGCAGAGTGTAGCGTTGCCCTCTTTTGTGAGGTCACAATAGCCTCGGTCATCTTAGGATGCCGGGGCTTTTTTTTTGGGTTGGATTATGCCGGTGTAGGGGAGGGATCTCACAAAAAGGATATGGCATGCTACACTCTGCATTCGGTGACTTGACCCTTCACCAGATCGCCTATGTTCTAATAGCGATCCTTTATCTGCTACTCGCCTTCAAAGGCTAACCCATAAGTATTGGCCCTGAGAGTCTAACCAACTCTCTGGGCTCTATTTAGTGGGATCGATCCCGAGCTTCAAAAGCAACGGATGGGTAGCATCATAGAAAAACCGCTCTGTTTTCCACAGCTTCCAACTGCCGTCTTTCTGCTTCACATAGATTTCCCATGTTTCATTATTCGATTGCTTCAGGCATTGCGGATTGTTACCCAGAATGTTTACCACGCTACCCGGCTCCAGGGGATGATACAGATAATCAAGCCCTCTTCTACCATAACCGAAAAGGTGAATATCGCACCATTCGTCACGATTGGAGGTTAACTCAACGGTATGTGAGTCTATCTTGCGCACCGTAACCGGATAATGCTGTTTTGTGGTGACTACAAAGCAAGGATTATCCTGGCGGACAACCACTTTGAACCTGTATTTCTTTGCACTTTTTCCGTAACCGCAACCGACATGAACCGATGTATCAGCCACGCCAAGTGGAACATGACTCCCCGGATGAACTCCACCCAGGCAATTCTGACCCCAGTGGGGGCCGGTATACTCGGCGAATCGCTTATCAAGCATTTTCCTTTGAGCGGGGTCGTTGGGGTTTATGCTGTAATCATACTCCGGAAACTTTTTGAAAAAATCATCAGTACTAAAGCAAGGTGGCTTCCCAACTGCCGCCACCATCGATACCGCCATCAAAACCACAATCTTTTTCATACTTCCTCCTCACAAATCAAACGCACTTTGACCCCGGAGACACTTTCAAACGCCTCCACCGCCTGCCGGACTCTAGCTATCGGATCGTTGCTCCAATTGTAGCCGAAGCGCTCACCGCAGTCCGGGCAGGCCTGGAACATCAGATCCCACCCCAGGCCGGTCCGTACTATACAGCCGCACTTCTCACACACGAACTCAAAGCCTTTTAGATTCTCCAGCTTCACGCCGCTCTCCATTCTCTCGATTCTGAACATTCTATCAAACCTCCCTGAAATCAAATTCTTTCCCGTACCGCTCAAGGAACAGATGCCGCTTGAGCCGATAAGTTTTGTCATTGCGCGTCGCGGCGCTTTTGACATCCTCGACCACCTGCTTCCCTCGATGTATTGGAAATCTGCGACGTACTTACGCGCTACCATGTACTTTCCCGCCGCTTTTCGCTCGTTCCCACCGTCCGCGGTGGGAATGCATACTTATATCTTATCGGATGGTTAAACCGAGATGAATCGCAAGCGTGCCGGATGCATTTCAACGGAGACCGTGGGAACGAGACAAAAAAATAGTATAATAATCCATATTTAAATTTGGAGAAAACTATGGTCAAATATGCGAAAGAAGAGATGGTGGGTATCACCGAACTGGGAAAATCCTTGGGGGGCTACCTGGATAAGGTGCGCTCCCATGTCTACAGTAAGATCGCCATTATCCGTCGCAACAAGCCCGAAGCAGTGATCATCCCTATCGAGGAGTATGAGCTGCTGCAAAGCGCCTACGACCGATTGGAGCAAAAGGAGATCGAGGAGATCCTGGCCAACATGTCCCCGGAGGATCGGGAAGTGGCCAAGACCAAAAAACTCCGTATCGATCTCTGACAATGCAACGGGAGATCAAACTCACCTATCTCAAAAAGGCGGCCAAATTTCTGGCCAAGCACCCTTCGGTGATCACCGAAGCGCAGGTAGACGCGCTGATCGTCAAGTTCGTCAAGCGCAAAATCTACAATCTCGACGTCAACATCGATGTCAAGCAGATGAGCGGCGCGATCTCGGATGTCTATCGCATTCGTAAAGGGAACGTTCGTATCATCGTCACCCTCAAAGAGGAGGAGGTGATCATCGAGGCGATAGTGATGGATATCGGGTTTCGGGGAGATGTTTATAAAAAAGGTTCCGTATAACCGTTACGGAGAATTGGAGGCGGGACTTCAGTCCCGCACTGTGCGGGGTTGAAACCCCGCCTCCGGGACAATTGAGCCAGACAGAACTCTTTTTGTCGGATAACTAGCCCGACCTGCCGAAGAAACGTAATTACAAGGTAAAGTCAGCCAAAGTCGGATAGAAAAGTTGCGACTTGAGGGGCGAAGCCCCGTGCTTGCGACTTGCGACTCTTAAAGCAAATACCTCTCATACTCCCGCAATCGCTTTCTCCGCTCCTTCCAGTCCGGCAGATACCGCCCCACCAGACTCCAGAACTCTCCGGAATGGTTCTTATGCTGGATATGGCAGAGTTCGTGGACGATCACGTAGTCCCGGATCTCCGGAGGGCAGATCAGGAGACGGGTGTTGAGGCTGAGGGCGTTTTGGGAGCTGCAGCTGCCCCAGCGGCTCCGGGCTCTGCGGTAGCCTACCCGGGTGGGGGCGAGTCCGGTGATCCGGCTCCAGCGCTCGACGGCGGGGTTCAGGATCTCAGGGGCGTGACGGCGGTAATGGGCTTCGTAGAGTTCCCGGATCATGGCGGCGTCGGGGAGAGAGGGGCCTGAGAGAAGGGCACGCTCTTTGTCCGGATCGTAATCGAAACGGAAGGTTTTCCGATCCGCTTTTTGCTCAAACTCCAGGGGGATCAGACGCCCGTCCCAGGGGAAGTTCTCTGCCGGATCGTGCTCTGGGCACACTTGTTGGAGTTTGCGACGGGTCCAGGGCTCTTTGCTGAGAAGGAAGCTTTCGATCGCGCCGAGGGAGACGCCGGGGTTGCAGCGGACCTCCACCTCTCCATCTTTGACGTAGAGATAGAGGTGTTTCATCCTCTTTTTTCGTTTGAGGGTGTAAGGGAGTGCCTCGCCGTTGGAGAGTGAGAGTCGGTGAAGTGTTTCGGAGCTCATTCGTCTCCGTTGGTCTCGTCTCCCAGGCTGTAGGGGATGCCGCGCTCCTCCAGTGCCCGGATGAAGGTCTCGAAAGCCTCGTCGACCTTCCGGGAATCCCGGCCGCTGAGGGAGATGACGACCCTGGGGCCGTCGCTGTAGAGCTTGGGGAGGCTGGAGAGCTCCACCCCCTCGGGGAGCTGCTCCATCAGGTCGATGAGGGCGCTTTCGCGGGTGAGGGCGGTGAGGGATCTTCGGATGCTTTTGTCCCGGCGGGGAGGGAAGAAACGATCCAGTGCCTCCCGCACCATAGGATGGGCCATTTCGGGAAAACCGGGGGTGAAGAAGTAGCGGTCGTCCAGATAGAAGCCCGGCATCCCGTTGACGGGATTGTTTTTCAACAGTTTGGCTCCCCGGGGTAGCTCCGCCATACGCAGAGGATATTGGGGGTTGGGGACCTCCATCTTTTTGAGACGCTCTTCGATGATCTGCCTCGCTTCGGGAAGCTCGATCAACCGCCCGTCTCTCAGGGCGATCGCCGCCGCTTTGCGGGTATGGTCGTCGGGGGTGGAGCCGATACCGCCGAAGGTGAAGACTACGGCGTTGGGCTGGGAGGCGAGGAATTTGAGGGTCTGGACGATGAGGGCCGGATCGTCCTCGATGATGAAGCTGCCAGAGAGTCTGTAACCGCGCTCGAGAAGTTCCCGGGAGAGGAAGTCAAAGTGTCTGTCGTTTCGGCGCCGGTTGAGGATTTCGGTGCCGATGATTAAAGCGAAAAACTTGGGTTCGCTTTGCTCGTTTTTCATTGATGATTCTCCGCATTATAGGTCATTTATAGTCGTTTGAGGTCATTTATGGTCATTTATGGTCATTTAAGGGAGAGGTGGTCTTTCCCTTAATGACTGTACGCACGGAGTGCGTACAAAATGACCTCAAATGACAGCGAAGCGAATGACCCGAGGAGTGAAGCGAAGCCTCACTCCTCGATATAATTTTTGAGTTTTCTTCCAACTTTCGGATGCTTGAGCTTCTTGATGGCACTGGATTCGATCTGGCGGACCCGCTCGCGGGTGACGTTGAGCTCCTTGCCGATCTCCTCCAGGGTCCGGTCGCTCATATCCTCCAGGAGGCCGAAGCGCATACGGATCACCGCCTGCTCCCGTTCGTTGAGCTGTCCGAGGACCTCGTCGATCTGCTGGTTGAGATCGTCGTTGAGGACCGCTTCGGTGGGGCTGATGCTGTTCTTGTCCTCGATGAAGTCCCCGAAGCGCCCGTCCTCCTCGTCCCCGACAGGGGTTTCGAGGCTGACGGGCTCTTTGGTGATCTTGATGACGTTCTTGACCTTGTCGACGCTCAGACCCACCTCTTCGGCGATGGTCTCCAGATCGGGCTCCTTGCCGGTCTCCTGGAGGTGCTTGCGGATGATCTTGTTGATCCGGTTGATGGTTTCGATCATGTGGATCGGGATCCGGATCGTCCGCGCCTGATCGGCGATGGCCCGGCTGATGGCCTGGCGGATCCACCACGTCGCGTAGGTGGAGAACTTGTAACCCTTCTGGTACTCGAACTTGTCCACCGCCTTCATCAGGCCGATGTTCCCCTCCTGGATCAGGTCGAGGAAGGGCAGGCCCCGGTTGGTGTAGCGCTTGGCGATGGAGACGACGAGGCGCAGGTTGGACTTGGCCATCCTGGTCTTGGCCCGCTCGCTCTTGGCCTTGCCGATACGGATCTGCTCCAGGATCTCCTCCAGTTTCTCGGGGGGCAGGTCGAAGCTGTTCTTGCTCGCCTCCCGGGTCTCGAAGAGCTTCTTGATCTGGACGTAAGTGCTCACCATCGTCGTCTCGGGGACCGCGGCGGCGATCTCCTCTTTGGACATGTTGACGATATTGTCCAGAATCTTCCGGTGATTCTCACGCAGCTGGTCGTTGAAGAGCTGGAGGCGGTATTCCAGCCGCTTGAGCTCCTTCTCGAAGCCGTCGTCGCTCTTGAGCGCGGTCTCCATGGCTTTGACCAGCTCGTTGATCAGTTTACTGGTGGGTCCCAGGTTGAGCAGGGCCTCCTTGAGCTGGTGCTTGCGGAAGGCGACCTTGAGCCGCTCGTGGAAGATCGTCTCCTCGTCGGCTTCGCCCTCCTCCTGGAGCTTCATGAGCTTGTTGCGCTCCTTGAGCCACTCTTTTTTGGCCTTTTCCAGGGCTTTGAAACTCTCGACGACCTGGGTGACCCGTTTGTCGGCCTTGCGGGATTTGCTGGTCGCTTCGTCGACCTCTTCATCCTCGTCGTCGCTGCTGCTGTCCTCGAAGCTCTTGAAGAGCTCCTTGACCCGGCGTTCCCGGTTGAGCAGGGGCTCTTTGTAGTTGAGGATGTAGTCGATGAGATAGGGGACGGAGCAGATGGCGTCGATGATGATATCCTCACCCTCTTCGATCTGCTTGCTCAGCTCGATCTCCTCCTCCTTGGTCAGCAGAGGGATCTTGCCCATCTCCCGCAGGTACATCCGTACCGGAGAGTCGGAGCGGCTCCACTCCAGGAGCTCCTTTTCCTTGGTGATATCGAACTCCTCTTCGATTTCGCCGTCGCTGAGTTTTTTGCGTTCCGCCTCTCGGCGTTCCCCCTCCTGCACGGTGAGGAATTTGGCATATTCGGAGGCGGAAACAACCTCTACGCCTTTGTCCTGGGCCAATTTCATAATCTTTTTGGCCTGGGCGGCGGTCGGGGCCTTGTCGAACTCCTTGGCGAGGTTCTCGAAAGTGATCTTATCGCCCTTTTTGGCTTTGTCGAAAAGGGCTTCGATCGTTTTCATCGTCTCTTTTTTCTGAGATTTCTTGGGGGGCATAGTCGCGAATTCTCCTTCAGGAATGAAGCTGGTAATTTGAGGAATAAGGGCGATTATATCGAAAAATTTCGAACCCGTCACCAGAGCCCGTTTTGCCGGACTCCTGCTCTAATGCTCTTTCCTCTCGGATGCCTCAGCCCCGATGGGGTATAATAGAGCCCAAAAAGAGAGCCGGAGATCCATGGCGAAGCGCAAAGCACTGTTTCTGGACCGGGACGGCGTGATCAATGTGGATCACGGTTACGTCGGCCGGGTAGAGGATTTTGAATTCGTCGAGGGGATCCTGGAACTGATCCGCGAGGCGGAAGCGGAGGGGTATCTGCCCATCGTCGTGACCAATCAGTCGGGTATCGGACGGGGCTACTATTCGGAGGCCGATTTCGAGAAAGTGACGGCCCATATGCTGGAGAAGATGCAGGAGGCGGGAATCGGGATCGGAAGAGAACAGGTCTTTTTCTGCCCCCATGCTCCCGAGGAGCGGTGCGCCTGCCGCAAGCCCCAGCCGGGGATGTTCCTGGAGGCCGCCCGACGATTCGACCTTGAGTTGCCGGCCTCCTGGATGATCGGCGACAAAGCCACGGATATCGAAGCGGCGGAAGCGGCGGGCGTGGGACACCGAGCGCTCGTCCCGCCCGATCAAGCTCTCCAATGGAAGGAACTCAATGGATTTTAACGGCAAAACGATTCTGATCACGGGGGGAGCCGGATTTATCGGCTCCAATCTGGCTTTCTGGTTTCAGGAGAACTATCCCGACGCCCGGGTGGTGGTCTTCGACCTCTTCCGCACCGGTGAGACCTTCGCCAACGGCAACCTGCGCAGCTTTGGACACTACAAAAATCTCCAGGGCTTCACCGGGGAGATCATCACCGGTGACATCACCGATCCGGAGGATCTGAACCGCCTGCGGGACTTCCGCTTCGACTACATCTTCCACGAAGCGGCCATCAGCGATACCACCGTCAACGACCAGAACATCATGATGCGGACCAATCTCAACGCCTTCAAAGACCTGCTGCAGATGGCCAAAGAGATGGGCGCGGCGATGATCTACGCCAGCAGCGGTGCCACCTACGGCAACGCCCCGGCCCCCCAGACCGTGGGACGGGAGGATCCGGCCAATATCTACGGGTTCAGCAAGCTGGCCATGGACCATCTGGCCTATGAGTGGATGAAGACGAGCGACCGTCCCATCGTGGGGCTGCGCTATTTCAACGTCTACGGCCCCAGAGAGTATTTCAAGAACAAAACCGCCTCCATGGTGCTCCAGTTCGGCCACCAGATCCTGGCGGGCAAAAACCCCAGACTCTTCGAAGGGAGCGACAAAATCCTCCGCGATTTCATCTACATCGACGACATTATCCAGGCCAACATCAAAGCCTGCAACCCCCAAAAAAGCGGCGTCTACAACGTCGGCACCGGCAAAGCCCGCAGCTTCCAGGATATCGTCGACATCCTCCAGGAACAGCTGGGGACGAACCTCCCCTGCGAATATATCCCCAATCCCTTTGTAGGGCAGTACCAGTTCTTTACCCAGGCTGACATCGAACCGACACGGGAGTTTCTGGGGTATGAGCCGGAAGTGACGCTGGAGGAAGGGATCAAGCGTTATCTGCCGGAGATTCGGCGGTTATATGAGAAAGAGGTGAGAGGGTGAGATCGGCCACTATGTGGCCTGGTGAGATCACTTCGCTGGTGAGTAGAAAGGGAGTGTGGGATGAAATGTGAAACGTTGGAAGTCTGGAAACTGGCGTGTGTACTCAGCAGCAAAGTTTACATTGGAATGAAAGAGTGCAGAGATTATGGTTTTAAAGATCAAATTACCCGTTCCAGTCTTTCAATCGCAAGTAACATCGCAGAGGGAGTAGAGAGGGAGTCGGACAAAGAGAGTCGGAGATTTCTCGATATCGCTCAGGCTTCGTCGGCCGAATTGAAGACACAGATTTATATTGGGATGAAAATTGGGTACGTGGCTCAAGAGACAGGTTTGAAGTGGATTAAAGAATGTGATCGGATTCATATGATGATCCGAAGTCTAAAAAGGAGTTTTCGTGCCTAAAATCGAACGGAGCAATATCTTCTCACCTTCTCACCAGTGCGAAGCACGATCCTACCTTCCCACCCATATTCAAGGATATCTCATATGAAAGATTATGATAATTGTCGTCCGAAAATCCTCGTCGTCGGGGATCTGATGATCGACCACTATCTCTGGGGCAAGACGGAGCGGATCTCTCCCGAAGCGCCGGTGCCGGTGATCGATGTGAGCCAGGAGACGGAAGTGCTCGGTGGAGCCGGGAATGTGGTGAACAACCTGGTGGCTCTGGGGGCGGAGGTGGAGGTGGCCTCGGTCATCGGTGCCGATGCCGACGGCGAGCGTCTCGAGCGTATGCTGGAGGCGCTGGGGGTGGGGACTTCGGCACTGTTGAAAGACAGTGGCCGTACCACCACCCGCAAGAGCCGGGTGATCGCTTCCCATCAGCAGGTGATCCGTTTCGACAGTGAAACCCGCCAATCGGTGACTGCGGAGAGTGAAGCGAAGCTTTTGGAGCGGATCGGGAGACTGCTGGATGAGGGAGTCGATACGGTGCTGATCTCCGATTACGGCAAGGGGGTCCTGACCGAAGGGGTGACCCAGGGGGTGATCGGCCTGGCGAAAGAGCGGGGCGTCCGGGTCGTGGTGGATCCCAAGGGCAGAGACTACTCCAAATACCGGGGGGCCACTGCCATCACTCCCAACAAAAAGGAGGCCTCCGAAGCCACCGGCATCGCCATCGTCGATGAAGCGTCGCTGCGGAAGGCGGGATTCCAACTCAAGGAGGAGCTGGAGCTGGAGCGGGCCATCATCACCCTCTCGGAGGAGGGGATGGCGATCTTTGGGGAGGAGATGCGGGTGATCCCCACGGTGGCGAAAGAGGTCTACGATGTCACCGGCGCCGGGGATACGGTCATCGCCACCCTGGGCTACGTGCGGGCTTGCGGAGGCTCCATCGACGAAGCGGCCAGGATCGCCAACGCCGCCGCCGCCGTCGTCGTGGGCAAGCTGGGCAGCGCCACAGCCACCTGGGACGAGATCATCGCCTACGAAAAGGCTCTGCACGAATCGACCACCGACCATCGGATCAAGAGTCGGGAGGAGCTGGCCGAAACGGTTCGGCATCTCAAAAAAGAGGGCAGAAAGATCGTCTTTACCAACGGCTGTTTCGACATATTGCACCTGGGACATGTCAAATACCTCCAGAAGGCTGCCAGCTTCGGGGATGTCCTGATCGTGGGCCTCAACAGCGACGATTCGGTGCGGCGGCTCAAAGGATCGGACCGCCCCGTCAATCCCGAGTATGACCGGGCCTACCTCCTGGCGGCTCTGGAGGTGGTGGATTACGTGACGATCTTCGACGAAGATACCCCCTACGAGCTGATCAGGATCGTCGAACCAGACATCCTGGTCAAGGGGGGAGACTATGCGGGCAAAGAGGTAGTCGGCAGCGACATCGCCAAAGAGGTACGCCTGGTCGATTTCGTCGAAGGGCGGAGCACCACGGCGACGATAGAAAAGATGCGAAAGGAACAGCAATGAAAGCCCTGATCTACAAATCCCTGGCGGCCCATCGGGAGGTGCTGGACAATGTGGAGACCGAGATGCAGGGAGCTATCGAAGCCGCGGGACGGCTGATGCTCCAGACGCTGCAAAACGGGAACAAGGTTCTGCTCTGCGGCAACGGAGGCAGCGCGGCCGATGCCCAGCATATTGCCGCGGAGCTGACGGGCCGTTTTCTCAAGGAGCGACGGGGATTGCCCGCGATCGCCCTGACCACCGACACCTCCGCCCTGACGGCTATCGGCAACGACTACGGCTTCGAGCGGATCTTCGAGCGGCAGGTGGAGGCCCTGGCTGTGGAGGGGGATCTGCTTGTCGGCATCTCCACCAGCGGCAACAGCGCCAATGTGATTCAGGCCCTGGAACGGGCTAACGCCCTGGGGTGCCTGACCCTGGGGCTCAGCGGCCGGGACGGGGGAGCCATGAACGATCTGTGCGATCTGAATCTGGTGGTCCCGGCTCAGGAGACCGCCCGGATCCAGGAGATGCATATCCTCATCGGCCATCTGCTCTGTGCGATGGTGGATGAAGGGTTTTGAGGATGGAAAATTGAGGATTGAGAATGGAGAATTCTGGTTTGCGTTGCTTTGCAACGCTACTATTTAAGTGATATGCTTTGTAGCGTGGGGTTGCTATCCCACGTCCCCCTTCACAGTATCTTTTTAACTGCCTCCAGTACCTCTCCCGCTTCGATCCCTTTCATACACTCGTGATGTTTCAGCGGGCAGCTGCGTTTCATGCAGGGGGCGCACTCCAGGTCGTGACGGACGATGAGGTTTTTGGGATTCTGCCACTGGGAGGTCTCGAGCCATTTGGTCGGTCCGAATATAGCCACCGTGGGGACCCGGTAGGCGGCGGCGACATGCATCGGCCCGCTGTCGCCGGTGAGGAAGAGGTCGAGGCCTGCGATAGCGGAGCATAGTTCGGGGATCGTCGTTTGACCTGCCAGATTATCCACGTTTCCGACATTCTGTTCCTGTAAGAGCTTCTCTATATCCCCGGCGATGTCGGTCTCATTCGGGCCGCCGAAGATCACGATGTCGTAGCGGTCGGCCAGGGCGGCGGCGACTTCGGCGAACTTTTCGGGATACCAGCGTTTGGCACTGCCGTAGCTGGCACCGGGGTTGATCCCCAGGGTGGGACGGGGATAGTGTTTGGCCGGCCAGTCTAGGCGCAGGGGGCCGGGGCGATCCTCGCGGCCGGTGACGGTGTTGATGAAGGCGGTGTATTTTTCGACCTGATGACGGAGGCGTCGTTTGTCGTTTGTCGTTTGTCGTTTGAGGATTTGGGAAGCATTATAGAGAAAACGTTTTTTCGAACCGGTCAAGAGCATTAACAGACGGGAGTAGAAGTGGCTGCGGAAGCTGAGGGCCAGATCGTGGGGGCCGAGTGCTTTGGCCAGGCGGTAGATGTTGAGGGGGCGGAAGCCGCCGTTTTTGCTTTTGTCGACCATCACTCGGTTGACTCTTGGATGGGCTTTGAGTGCTTCGATGGCGACATAGGAGCCTACGAGAGTAATCTCGGCGTCGGGATAGGCGGCGTAGAGATTCTCCAGGGCCGGCGTGGCCATGACGGCGTCGCCCAGCCAGGTGGGGAGTTCGATGAGGATTTTCATCGGTTCGGAAGGTTCCTCAGTCGTTGCCGAAGAGGTCCCGGGTATAGACCTTCTCTTTGACATCCTCCAGAGCCTCGCTCATCCGGTTGGCGACGATGACATGGGATCTCTTTTTGAACTCCTCCAGATCTCTGACCACTTCGGAGTGGAAGAAGCGCTCCTCCTCCAGCACCGGTTCATAGATGATCACTTCGATCCCCTTGGCCTTGAGGCGTTTCATGATCCCCTGGATGGCGCTGGAGCGGAAATTGTCCGAGCCCTGTTTCATCACCAGACGATAGACCCCCACCGTACCGGCGGGATAGCCGTATTCGTCTTTGGGGAGGCGGTCGACGATCCGGTCGGCGATGAAATCCTTGCGGGTGCGGTTGGCGTCGACGATGGCCCGGATGAGGTTGCTGGGGACCTCGGCGTAGTTGGCAAGGAGCTGTTTGGTGTCCTTGGGGAGGCAGTAGCCGCCGTAGCCGAAGCTGGGGTTGTTGTAGTGCATGCCGATCCGCGGATCGAGGCCGACACCTTCGATCACCTGCCGGGTATCCAGGCCATGGGTTTCGCAGTAGCTGTCGAGTTCGTTGAAATAGGCGACCCGCATCGCCAGGTAGGTGTTGGCGAAGAGCTTGATCGCTTCGGCTTCGGTGCTGTCGGTGAGCAGAATGGGGACCTCTTTGTCGATAGCGCCCTCCAGCAGCAGCTCGGCGAAACGTTTTGCCCGATCGCTCCGTTCTCCCACGACGATCCGGGAGGGGTGCAGGTTGTCGTAGAGTGCCTTGCCTTCTCTCAAAAACTCGGGAGAGAAGATGATGTTATCGGTGGCGAACTTCTCCCGCATCGCTTCGGTAAACCCCACGGGGACCGTGGATTTGATCACCATGACCGCATCGGGGTTGAGGGCCAGTACGTCACCGATGACCGCTTCGACGCTCTTGGTATTGAAATAGTTGGTCTGGGGGTCGTAGTCGGTGGGGGTGGCGATGATCACATAGTCGGCATCCCGGTATGCCCCCTCTTTGTCCAGGGTTGCACGGAATCCGGGATAGTTTTCGGAACTCTGCTTTCGGATGAGCCGGGGAAGGTACTCCTGGATCTCTTTGTCTTCGATAGGAGAGACCCCCCTGTTGATCATTTCCACCTTTTCGGAGAGGATATCCAGGGCGACCACTTCATTGTTCTGAGCCAGCAGGAGGCCGTTGGAGAGTCCCACATAACCGGTTCCGGCGATAGCGATTTTGGGCATCAATATTTCCTTCCAAAAATCTATTTATCACGTGATTTTATCCAAAATATCTCCGGATCAGCTCGAGGGTCTCACGGACATTCCGTTCGATGGGGTACTGTTCCGCGATCGTTCTTGCTTCCCGGGAGGATCGTTCCAGCAGAACCGGATCGGAGAGAAACCGGTCGATCGGTTCGACGATGGAGAGATCGTCCGGCCGCTCCATGACCCATGATTCCGGGAGGATCTCCGAAGCCCCGTTCTGACGGGTGGTCAGGGCGACGGTCCCGTGGCTCAGAGCCTCCGGGACTACGTTGGAGAAGGGTTCGTAGCGGGTGGGGAAGAGAAAGAGGTCGGCCCCTTCGTAGAAGCGCTCCACATCGGACCTGGGACCAGTGAAGATGACGTGGTCGGCAACACCGAGTTCTTTGGCTATTCTGCGGTATTTTCCCATATGTTTCTCTTTGCCGACGACAAAGGCATGACAGGGGTGCCGGAGGCGGGAGAGAATCATGAGAAACTCCCGGACTCCCTTGCGCTCGAATCCGCTTCCAACAAAAAGGAGGAGAGGCAGCGAGGGATCGAATCCGAACTCCTTCGCCAGAGAGCGTTTCGCTTCGGGTTTGTCGAAGCGTTCGGGAATGGGGACACCGTTGTAGACGACATAGATCTTTTCAGCCCCGGTTTCGGGATAGAACCGGAGGATCTGCTCTCTGACGAGACGGGAGTTGGCGATGATGAGCCTGGCGTTTTTGAAGGTTCGTTTTTCCAGCCACAGATAGCTCAGGTGAAGAGGATTGAGGCTGAAGCCCTTGGTTTCGAGAAAAGCCTTGTGAACTCCGTCTCCAGCACGGTAGATATCGGGACAGGTGATGCGATCCAATGAGAAATAGATTTTCGTCGTATGCCGTTGGCCGTTTGTCGTTCGATTTTTTGTTTTGCAGATCTGCCGGCTGAAAAGGAGGGCTTTGAGCCAGGAGGGGAGTCGCTTGGGAAGTGTGGAGTGGAGGATCTCTGTCTGGAACCCTTCTTGTTTCATTGCGGAGTCCAAACGTTGCAGATAGCGTTCGGCTCCGCCGAAGTCGGTGTGTTTCTGCCGGATGAATCTAAAAAGTCTCATTCAGCAGCTCTTCTGAAAATTCTATGATCTGTCTTGCCCTGTTGTCCCATGAAAATTTTTTTGATGTTTCATATGCATTATACGATATGGCTGCAAGCTCCTCATTGGGTTTAGCCAATATTTTTTTTATTGTATCAATATAGGAGTTCATATTCCCAGTTGTAAACATGAATCCATTTTTATTGTCAACTATTATCTCCTTTATTGTAGGCATATCAGACGAGAGGACAATACATGATGCAGACAGGTACTCATAAAGTTTTATTGGTGTTGAATAATAATTGAATAGTGATTTGGTATTGGGTATAATTGCAAGTTTGGCTTTAGCCAAAATATTCTTTATATCAGTGCGAGACTTATAACCTAAAAAATCTACGTTATTCAAATTGAAATCATTTTTGATTTTTTTTAGCTCGTTCATGCGCTGTCCAACACCGATGATTTTCAACTTCAAATTCGGAAAATATTTCATCGCTTTTATGGAAAAATCTACACCTTTCCATGGATGAAAATTTCCTATATAATATATTTCATTTATTTGTGAAAAATCTTTTTCTATAAAATCAAACTTGAAACCACAACCATTGTGTATAGTTTTTTTAGGGATGTTTTTTATGTTGAAGCTCTTTGATATTTCACCTTTCAGAGTATCGTTGATAAAAGTCAAACCATCTGAGTTTTCCAGTACGAACTCTTCAAGCTCAGAAACAGCTGTATTATTCTTTGAAAATATTTCGTGACATTCATATATTACTTTTGAACATTTTGGTTTATTGTTAATCAGAGACTTCGCGGTTTTCAGATGTCGGACATAAAATATATCAAAATCCATTCTATCTAATATACGTTTTAAATTATAATTGAAAATCTTGTTTGAATTAAATACTAATTTTTTTGATATAGGAATAAATTTTATATTACTACAATCAACTGAATAGTATTTTTCTATATCAGCCTTCTCGCCACTTCTCTGATAAATCAAAGTGGTATCAGAAAATTTAGATAGTGAACTTGATGTATTAACAACAGAAATGCTTCTGGCATTTCTAACAGGCAACTGCTCAGGGTATATATTGGCTATCTTCATTTGCTTCCTTCTGCGATGAAAAAATTATAAAGATCGTCAAGTATATGATTATATATTTAAAGCTTCTTCCTTCAACTATTCCTCGCACGAAAAATTCACCAATGTAGGATATGATTACAGCGGATATTAAAAATTTTGATTTTACATCTGAATTGATTGATATCCTTTTTAAACCAGACCATAAAACATATAAAGACAGAATTAAAAAAGTACCTAATCCTATTAATCCTTCTTTGTAAAAAATCTGCAATAATAAGGGCTCATCGCTATTATAATGAAATTCTTTTCCTTCATATTTGCCAAAAACTTTAGGAGACTTGTAGTCATTTAAAAACTTATTGTATTGATAGTTTCCAGGTCCTCCTATACCGGTCATATAGTTTCCATGCTCCAAAAATATAGGTAATCTCGTTTGTATAATGGTTTCTCTTCCATCAGGATTGATTCCCAGGTTTATCTGTGATTGTATAGATGAAGAGTTTTTGTAGACATATGTGATCATAATAGCAGATGCAAACAATACGTAGATTGCATACATCAAGATTTTTTTAATGAATCGTTTTTCTATCAGGAGAAAGATAATTACAAACAAGAGAGTTTCAACTATAATAGTAACCCATCCACCTCTTGCACCGGTCATGATAAGACCGAACAGTCCAATCAGTAAGAAAGAGGATAATATTGTTTTTGCCCGTTTGTTTTTAAAAATAAAAATTGACGAGATTATAAATGGGTATAACATTTCGAATCGATCTGAGAAATTTCTTTCCAACCTAATGGAAAAATCAAAATTAGGATTCGTTTGTACATAGTGATATCCATAAAGTATAATATTGTACACAAAAGCCATAACTATAGCGTAGAAAAATATTCTTTTGGTATATTTATCACTTGTACCGATAGATATAATCATAAAAATAGTCACATTCAGAAATTCTATTCTGAATTCTTTCATTGAAGGCTTTATGTCTGAATATGAAAAAAATATTGATATCAATATCGATAGCATGAAAATGATAAGTAGATATATAAGTATTTTATTCTTTGAAACATGATATCTATATGATAGTAGTATTTTATGTTTTTGCCTGATAAATATATATATAAATAATGCTATAGAACCATACAAACCAATGTACTTTATAGATGCAAAACCTTTGATCAATGATCCAAAGAGGAACAGTCCAAGAAAGAATGATATCAACTTATCGGGATTCAAGAGATATTTTCCAGTAGGATATCGACCGATTTTTTCCATGTGTAGTTGTCCTTTACAAATCTTCTTGAATTATATACCTGTTTGTTATTGTACACCCATCTAATTTTTTTGATCATATCATCGACATTGTTTACTTCAAACAGTTGTCCGTTTATTTGCTCATTGACTATATCAACCATTCCACCATTTCTGCTTGCTACTACTGGTAAGTTACATGCCATAGCTTCTATTATTGTTATTCCAAAGGCCTCATTCCCTATACTTGGTTGAACAAATATATCTCCAATGTTTAAGTATTTTGACAGATCATTATTGTCAATTTCACCCAAAAACAATACTCTGTCCCTTACTTTGATTTTGTCAGATAGTTTTTTTAGTTGATCTATATATTCTCCATTTCCTATAAGAACATAATAAAAGTCATTTAGTTCTAAAAGTGATTCAATTACAAGTTGGTATCCTTTTAGCCCTACAACCCTTCCTGCACTGACAATAACTTTTTTATTTTCAAGAGAAAATTTTTTTCTTAGAAAAACTCTTGAAGCGTCGTCAGGTGTGAATTTTTCTGTATTTACACCATTGGGGAGTATTTTTACCTTTCTAGTATATCTCTTTTCTATTTTTACTGCATTATCATTGCTTACAGCAAAGAAGTAGTCAATGTATTTGGCAAAGTACTTATCGAAACCATAGAAATCTTCTCCACCTGATACAAAAACAAATTTTGTATCAGGGCTTATCCTTTTGATGAAATAAGCGATGAAAAAATCAAGGGGTTTATGGATCAAGAAAAAATCATACTTTTGATTTTTTAGATATGAATAAGAGTTTTTAAAAAAGCTGATTCGTTCACCCCATTTCTTAAAACGGTTACCCAGATCGAAGATCTTTTCTCTTGAAGTATATGGAAACATCTTCACAGGAATATTTCCATATTTTATATATTTTCCTTTTCCGGACACTATTTCAACATCATATCCTCTACTACTTAGTTCATTGGCAACTTCCCAGTAGAAGGTTTCAACGCCTCCGATTTTTATAGTAGTCGTTACGTTATAAAGACACATTTTCATTGGAGCAGATCCTCGAGCGCGGTAATGACTTCGTCGACCTGGATCAACTTCATTGCACGGCCGTCCCTCATTTTTTTCGGCAGTTTTTGAATGAATGACCCCTCTTTCTGGATAATTCGATGCAGATGTTGATCCTGATAGGGGCCGATGCCTCGTGAGGTTGTGGCACTGAAAAGTGATACAGTGGGAACTTTTAGTGCGACAGCAAGATGCATTGTCCCCGTATCATTGGTCACAAGTGCACGAAAAGTTTGTATAAGATAGGGGAGCTCTTCAATCGGCGTGGTACCACAAAGATTGACGACTTTTGACTTTCCGACAGCTCCGACGATCCTCTGCCCCAATTCCCACTCGGAAGCTACGCCGGTAATGATGATTTTCTCGTCGATGCGTTTGGCAAGTTCGATGAAGCGTTCGATGGGCCACATTTTGTAGAAATCGGCTGCTCCGATTTGAAAGCCTACGGCCCCCTTGTATTTTCTGTATTTTTCTTTCAGCTCTTCATTATCCGGAGGACCAATCTCCATCGTCTTTTCGAGTTTCTTCCCGCCTATCATACGGACGAGATCGAGGCGGTCCTCGATGGTGTGCTGATCCTTTTGGGGGAAATTGTGGGAGAGATAGCGGCGCAGCGGACTGCGGGTCGGATGTTTTAGTATATATTTTGCTCCACTCATTACCGCCAGTTGGATGTCCTGAGGTCCATTAGAGTGGAAGATCAAAATCAGATCAGGGTTGATCTTTTTGAGATGCCGAAGGGTTTGGAAAAAGCATCGATATTTCCCTCGATATGGGATGATGTCATCCAGGTAGGGAAAACGGTGGAAAAGTGGTGTATAGGCAGGATTCATCACTGCGGTGATATGCGCTTTTGGGAAGGAGCGTTTCAGCGACTTGATTGCCGGAGTCGAAAGGAGTGTATCGCCTAAAGCGGTGTTGGAAAAGACAACAATGTTCTTCGGATCACCCGAAAACGTTTCGATCGGTTCGATTGTTTTGGGATGTAATGCGAAAAGGCTTTTCGCAGCGAACTTTTCTATTGTATTTAACATGCTTTTTCTACCGGTACCCGAAGAGCCATCGGGAGTACCAGAGCGGTTTCCAAAGTCTTCGGATAGGTTTTCGGTAATGGACTATTTCCCGATCTTGATCGAGGCAAATCTCCCAGGTGAAGTTTAGAAAGATTCGGCTGTATCCCTGCTCAGCTCCATACTTTCGGATAGCCTCCCGGACTTGCTGTCCGATGACGTCGTTTCGCTCATGGTCTCGTTCAAGTGTATGATAGGAGGTGGATAGATCGATCAGTTTATGCCGTGATCTATTGATGGAGAAGCATCGCTTCGGCATGTAGGAAAAATGCGTCCCATGATATTTCTGGATGCGGTAGAAGTAGAAGTCTTCGCCTCCGTGCCCACCACTGAAAGCTTCATCATATCCGAAAAATCGTAAAAATCTTGCCCGGCTGAGAAACCACATATTGGAGTGGCCTTTTTTACGCCCCTCTTCTCTGATTTTATAGATTTTACGTCCGAGCGGACCTTTGGCAAGCATGAAGCGAAACGCTTCTTCATTGATCTGCCAGTCGAGATCACACATAAACAGTTTATCCGATTTGGCGTAGACCGCTCCGAGATTCCGAGCACCTCCCTGATTCCAGGGGATGTCTTCGGTGATTTTCAGCCAGGTGAGATTCAGGTCGAATTGAGGGATTTCATAATTGATCGGCGAGCCGTCGTCAACGATGACGAATTGAACCTGATCCAGTATCCAGGGGTCCATCTTTTCATAATGCCTCAAAAGATTGACAACCGAATCGATATTTTCCTGATTGTTGTAGAAGTGGGTAATATAGGTGAGGTTGATATGGGATTTATCCCTTTGTTTAATAGTTTTACAGTTCAAAGATCATTTTCCGTTTTCATAAAATTTGTATCACTCAATCATTCGGGCTTTACACTTGCATAAAGCTTTCCGATGAGCGCATTGCTGAATATCCTGAGATTTTTCTGTAACCATTGTGCCTCTTTTTTGGCAGCCAGACGGTAAATTGTCTCACTTTCCCCATTGGCTACATTGATACCTCTTTTAGTTGTGTAAAGTATATCGAAACCCGCTTTTCCTGCCAAGGCTATCAAGGAGGAATCGTACCGGCCTCGAGGCCAGCAGAGATGGCGGCTATCGATATCAAGGCGTTTTTTCAGCATCTCTTTCGATAGGGTGAACTCTTCCTCCCAGGGAATTGTTTCAAAATAGCCGTCGGCATGGGTATGGGTATGGCTGTGAAAGTCGAAAACGTCCTGCATGGAAGCAACTTCATCCCAGTTGACTATGACTTTGCCCGGATGCCGGGGAACGGTGTTTTTGCACTCTTTGTGCTGGAGAGGTTCGTAGGTTTCCGGAGCTTGTGAAGCCTTTTCGACCCATTCGGTGACGAGGAACATCGTCGCTTTGAGTCCATAGTGTCTGAGGATGGGGTAGGCATAGACGGCGTTGTCCCGCCATCCGTCATCGAAAGTGATCAACAACGATTTTTTTGGAGGGGAAAACTCCCGGCGCTTGAAGGCGGCAAACTCTTCGCTGGTAAGTGTATGCCATTGGTTTTCGGCGAGAAAACGCATTTGTGCCTCGAATTGTTCGACGGCAGAGGCGATGAAACCTGCTTTTGGGAGAACATGATGGTACATCAGGACAGGGATACTACGCATGGCAGAGCCTCTCGTAAAGCTTTTCGGTTTCGGACTTCATCGCTTCGACGGAAAACTGTTTTTCTATAAGTTGGCGGGCGTTAGTCCCCAGCTTTTGCCTGAGATCAGGGTTTCGGATAAGGCTGAGAATTTTACCCCGAAGTTCGTCGACATTCTCCTTTTCGAAGAGAAAACCTGTTTCACCATCGATCACACACTCTGGAATGCCGCCGACCCGACTACCGACGACCGGGATCCCACAGGCAGAGGCTTCCAGTATGGCCGTCCCGAGAGCCTCCATATTCGAAGGGAGGACAAAAAGGTCTAAGGAGGGTAGAATCTTATCGATATCTTCCCGATGGCCCGCCATAACGACACGGTTTTTTAGACCAAGTTCTTCAATCTTCTTGCGGATGTTCTCCTCCTGGGGACCGGATCCGACGATGAGCAGGGAGACCTTTTCTAGCGGAGCGATCGCCTCCAGAAGATCCCGGTGACGTTTGGCGTTTCGAAGCACGGCAACGATACCGATGACAGTATGCCCCTGGGGAATCGAAAAAGTTGCGTGGAGGTCGATTCCCTTTCCGGGGCGGAACTTGTCTGTATCGATGCCGGTATAGATGGTGCTCAGTTTTTCAGCCTTGACACCTCGAGAGTGAAGATAATCTTGGACCTGTCGGCTGACGGCAACGACATGCGTGGAGAGATTGTAGGAGAGAATCGACTTGACCGGCGTACTCAAATGCCGAGTACGGATGACCGGTGTTCCGGTGAGCTTCCCGACGAGGGTGCCCAGCCAGGCGTCTTTGCCTGAGTGGGTTGAAATGATATCAATATTGTTTTCCCGGACAACTCTTATAAGACTGGCTATGGCTCGAAGATCGTAGCTTTGACGCATGGAAATCGTAATGACTTTTGCGTCGATGTTCCCGGAATTTTTCAGTAGTTTGCTATCGGGCTGGACGGCATAGAGGACTCTGAAACGGCTCTTATCAAGGGAGTTGATGAGCCGGACTGTTCGTTTCTCCTGACCACCCCAACCTTTGGAGGATTCCATCTCCAGAACATTGATCATGAAAGTTTTTCCTCGATAAGGCGGTGGATCGTTTGGGTGGAGAGTTTCATCAGACAGTCGCTGATTTTTGTCCCCTCGCAGCCGTCCTGGCCGCAGGGAACGCACTCCCAATCGAGTGCGTATACCGTATGTTTTCCCATCCGCTGGATGCCGCTGCGTCGAAGATAAGTGCTTTCATCAAGAGTATTGTCCCAGGGGCCCCAGTGAAAGGCGCCACTGGGACCAAAAAAGGCCAGGACGGGGATGTCGTTGGCCGCGGCAACGTGCATAACGGCTGTATCGACACCGATGAAAAGAGAGGAGAGGCTGTTGAGCGCGGCGGTCTCTTTGAGGCTCAGGCGGCCGGAGAGGTCGATGGGCTCGCTGCAGCAGAGTCTTTTGATAGCGGCAATTTTATCCAGTTCGCTTTTGACAGGGGCGGCGGTCAGCACTACAGGACGTCCCAGAGCCTCCTGACAGTAATCGATAATATCGGCGGCAATCTGATCATCGATGCACTTGAAAAGCCAACGGGATACAGGATGGAAGTGGATAAACTCTCCCGATCCTATGCCGTGTTTATGGAGCAGCGTATCGACGTTGCGCCGGTCGCTCTCTTTCCAGTGGATTGCCACCTGTTTCGTAACGATCTCTTTTCCCAGTACTCTGAGGGGGTCGAGGTTGGTTTCCAAAGTATGACGCATTCCCTGAGAGGGAAGTCCAAGAGTAAAAACACGCTGCAAAAATCGATTCTTTTTGGGGCGATGGCCGATGGTGAGCGGTGCGCCACTGTAGCGGGCAAGAAAGGCTCCCCGATCTCCCTCTGTTGTATTGATGACAAGATCGTATTTTTCCATGCGCAGTGTGTGGGCGAAACGCCACTCCTCAACAGCTCGTTTGGGTAGCGGGAGTCGGCGGATATATTCTCTATCATAGACATGGATTCGGTCAATAGCAGGATTTCCAGTCAACATGGTTTCGGTTCCTGCATTGACGGCGGCATCTATTTGAGCATCAGGGTAATGATGGCGAAGATTGGCGAATAGCGGTGCCGTCAGCAGAACATCGCCGATATTGCGGAATTTCATCACAAGAATTTTCATTTCACATATTTCCAGAAGGTGTATTGTGCATAGAGCCGGGCGATGAGATAGCCGTGCCAGCCGTCGCGGAACCCCTGCTTTATAACATACATACGCCAAAAGGTCCATATAGGATTGACAAGTGCTTTGAAGCGGTTGGACTTGGCTCCCAGTGTCGAATAGCGATTCTGCTTGGCAATAAACTCTTCGATGCTGTCGTAGGCATAGTGGATCATGGGGTGTTTCAATGCGCCGATGCTCTCGTCGGTGATCACCTTTTCATGGACCGCATCTTCGGTGAAACGGGCCCTTCGACGGTCAAAAAGTCGTAGCGTCGCATCGGGGTAGAGGCCGCCGTGGCGGATCGGTTTGCCGAAAAAGTGATTGAGGCGGGGGACGGTGTAGGCCGAAAATTTGGGATTTTCCAGTGTCTTGAGAATCTCCTCGCGGAGATTCGAGGGAACCACTTCGTCGCTGTCCAGGACATAGACCCAGTCGTTGGTTGCCAGATCCACTGCGCGTTGTTTTTGCGGGCCGAACCCCAGCCACGTCTCATGTTCAATTCTGCATCCGGCCTGTTGGGCTATCTGCAGTGTCCGATCGGTCGATCCGCTGTCGAGGATCAGAACCTCGTCGGCAAAGCTCGCGGAATGTAAAACCTCTTCCAGGTGCTTTTCGCTGTTGTAGGTGAGGATCACGATGGAGAGAGGCTTACGGGGCACGGTAGAGCTCCTCGTACTGATTCTTCCAGCGCTGGTGGAGCCAGAGCCACTCGTCGGGTTTTTTACGAATCACCTTTTCGGTAACGGCGGCCTGGAGTCGGATGTGATCGAGAATGTCGGCTTCGGAGTCGTCGCTTTTTTGCGGCGGCAACGGTTCGTGGAAGGTGATGGTCCAGTGACGGTAATCTTCGGTATGGCTATAGACGGGGATAACGATGGCATCGAATTTCCGGGCCAGGATCGCTGCGGCGGGGGTGTGCCGGGCTTTGTAGCCGAAAAACTCGATCAACTCACCCTGTTTGCTGGCAGTATTTTGATCAACGACAAGCCCCAATGCCTCGTTTCTTTTCATGACACCGATCATATCCTTCATCGCATTGTTTTTGGGAATCATTCGCACGCCGAACTGCTCCCGGGTGGCTCGGAGGATTTCGTCGGCCCAGGCCCAGTCCAGCGGGCGGCCGACGACGGAAAGAGGAATCCGGTATTTCGCAGCGATGGCCAGGGTTCCCAGCTCCCAGTTGCCGTAGTGGGCGGTGACGAAGATGATCGGTTTGCCGCTTCGGATGGCCTCTTCGAGGATTGCCTCGTTCTCGAAATCGACTTTGGAGAGGATCTGTTCTTTGCTGGCTCCCTGATTGAGAATGGTATCGAGGGCCACCACCATCAGATTTTCGTAAGTGCGCCGGATGATTCGCGCTTTCTCCTCCTGGGGGAGGGTATCGCCAAAGGCCAGGTCCAGGTTGACCCGAGCGATGTGGGTCCGGCGGCGATCGAAGCGGGCCGCTCCCCGGGCCAAAAACCGGATCATCGCCAGATGAAGCGACCAGGGAATGGCCCGAAGGGTTCCCTGCAACAGACGGAATCCGAATGGAGGTTTCTGACGTTTTTGATCGCTCATCGGCACCTGATTTTTTCGCTGATTATACCATTGAGAAGTTTCCGGACGCTTTGGATAACCTCTTTCGGCTCGATGTCGGCGATGCTGCGGTCGCTTTTGTCGAAGCGGCAGGGGTGGATCGTGGTCCCGGAGGTGAGGGCAATATTCTTTTCGGTCTCGAACATCATCGTCCGGGGAGTGGAGCCGAAGAGCAGCACCGAGGGGCGGTTCATGGCCCAGGCCATATGGCTGGGGCCCGTGTCGCCGCCCAGGAGCAGATTGCAGCGGGAAACGGCATATTTCAGCCCGTCCAGGTCTATCGGGGGGAGGAGCCTGGCGCGGGTGGCGTCGGCGATCCTTGCTGCTTCCCGGCGTTCGGCCTCGCTGCCGGCGACCAGAAGGATATTGGCCTCCTTCAGTCCCCGGATCACCTCGATCCACCGTTCGGGAGGATAGGTCTTGGAGGGATTGCTTGCACCCGTGACGATCAGAAGATTGGGATGCTCGGAGCTAAAATATTCGTCGAGCTCCCTGCGATCACGATCCGGGTCGAAAAAGAGATAGGGTGCCTTGTGCTCCATCATCTCCCGGGTGATTTCGATCCCCAGTGCCTGGGCGATGAGCGTGGCGAAGCGTATGGGAGCGATACCGGCACAATCCACGGGGTAACGGTGGCGGTAGAGAAGCGAGGCGATCCCCTCCCTGGCCGACGGTCGGTCCAGTCCGGCGACGTTGCTGCCGGCAAGCCGCGCGACGATAGCCGATTTGATGAGTCCCTGCACATCGATGACCAGATCGAAAGGACTTGCCGCTTTGATCCGGCGGTAGATCGAGGAGAGTTTCGGGAGGGAACGCTCCTTTTTCAAACCATGCAGGTCGAGAGGAACGATTTCGTCGATATCGGGGTTGTGCTCCAAAATTTCCGCAAACTTCTCTTCGACGAACCAGGTGATCCGGGTATCGGGGAGGGCGGCTTTGATGAATTGAAGGCCGGCGGCGGTGTGGATGACGTCGCCGAGGGCGGTGAGGCGGACAAGGGCGATACGTTTCAAGGCAGAGCCTTGGAACAGTCGTCAGTCGGCAGTCGGCAGTCGGCAGTGAAGGAGTCGTTGGTCGCTAGTTGATAGTCGATAGTTCGGTTACTAGTTACTAGTTCCTCGTTACTAGTTAAAAAAAGTTCCTCACTCCTCACTCCTCACTCCTCACTCGCCGCCTGTGGCGGCGTTACGCTTTCTTCAGGAATTCGGTCTTGAGGAAGATGCTCACGCCGTTGACCTTGCCCTGGATGTGGGTGGGATCGTCGGCGACAAGGCGGATGTTGCTCACTTTGGTTCCCTGCTTGGCGGTGAAACCGGCCCCCTTGACGGGGAGATCCTTGAGGATCACGACGCTGTCACCGTCAGCAAGCGGGTTGCCGTTGGCGTCGCGGACGACGGGAGCGTCGGCTCCGCCGCTCTGGAGGCCCTCTTCGGCCCAGGACTGGACCTCGGGCTCGAGGTAGAGCATATCCAGCAGATCCTGGGGCCACCCCTCGGCGGCGATCTGCTTGAGGATCCGCCAGGCGGTCACCTGGACCGCGGGGACCGGGCTCCACATGCTCTCGTTGAGGCAGTGCCAATGGTTGGGATTGGCCTCGGGGTTGTCGATAAGGCTGTCGCAGGTCTCACAGACCAGGATCGATTGATCGGCCGTACCGTCGGAGGGAGGTACTTCCCTCACTTTGAGATTCTCGGTGGCGCCGCAGAGTTCGCATTTGTTTTCCGCCCGTTCACGGAGCTGGGTTTCAAGGCTCATGGATATCCTTTTGGGGAGATAAAATCGGGCGCATTATAGCATTTTCGCTAAAATCGCCCTATCTATCTTTTATGATCCGGAGCGCCTTTTTATGAAAACCATCACCGTCATCGACACCTTCGCCTTCTTTTTTCGGGCCTATTTCGCCCTGCCGCCGCTGAAGAACTCCGAGGGATTCCCCACGGGGCTCTTGACCGGTTTCGTCAACTTTATCCATCAGCTCCAGAGAGATCATGCCACGGATTACATCGTCTTTGCCATGGACAGCGAAGGGCCCACCTTCCGCAAGGAGATCTACCCCGAGTACAAAGCCAACCGTCCCGCGCCTCCCGAGGATCTGATGCAGCAGCTCCCCGTGGCCATCCGCTGGGTGGAGATGATGGGATTCGCCAATCTGAGCAAGGCGCGCTACGAGGCCGACGACGTGATCGCCACCCTGACCAAATGCGGCAAGGAGCAGGGGATCGTGGCCAAGATCGTCAGCTCCGACAAAGATCTCTATCAGCTCCTTGATGACGATCAGGTCTACATCTACGACTGGGTCAAGAAGAAGGCGGTGGACGAAAAGGGGTGTCTGGAGAAGTTCGGCGTGCATCCCAGAGATTTCGTCGATTTCCAGGCCCTCATCGGCGACAGCAGCGACAATGTCCCCGGGGTACCGGGTATCGGTCCCAAGACCGCCTCCAAACTCATCAACGAGTTCCACACCTTGGAGAATCTCTACGCCCATCTGGAGGAGGCAGGGACCCCGAGGATCCGCAAGCTCCTGGCCGAGCATGAGGAGCAGGCCTTCCTCTCCCGGGAGCTGGTGCGGCTGGTCGATGATGTCTTCGACAGCTGTGCGCTGGAGGAGTACGCCTTCGAAGACCGCAACTACCTGGCGGAGCTGAAAGAGGAGTTCGAAAAGTACGAGATGCGCCAGGCTCTGCGCTGGGCGGAAGGGAACGGCTCGGTCCGCTCCGGCGGCGGGAAAACGGAAGCGGCGGCAGAAAAGCAGGCAGAGGCCCCGGCAGCCTTCGAGGCGGTGCTGCTGGACAGCAAGGCGAAGTTACAAAAAGTGCTGGAGGCGATTCCCGCCGACGCGATCGTCGCCTTCGATACCGAGACTTCGGGGCTGGATACCCGCACGGCGAAGCTGGTGGGCTTCTCCTTCGCTTTTGAGGAGGATCGGGCCTACTATGTTCCCATGGCCCACAGCTATCTGGGGGTCGGTCCCCAGGTGGAGGCTGCGGCGGCGGAGGCGGCGATCCGGAAACTGACGGGACATCGTATCGTCGGCCAGAATCTCAAATTTGACCTCTCCCTCCTCTACAACCGTCTGGGGCTGGAACGGATCGAGCCCGAGGCCGATACGATGATCCTGGCCTGGCTGCTGGATCCCGGGAGTCGGGTGGGGCTGGACGCTCTGATGCAGAAGTTCCTGGGCTATACGATGAAATCTTTCAAAGAGACGGTCAAAAAAGGGGAGGATTTCTCCAGCGTCGCTCTGGAAGAGGCGGCCTTCTACGCGGCGGAGGATGCCTGGGCGACCCGGAAACTCTACTTCCGTCTGCGGGAGCTTTTTGAAAAGGGGGGACTGGAGCATCTGCTCAAAGAGGCCAAAGAGGTGGAGTTTCCCTTTATCAATGTGTTGATCGCCATGGAGACCCTGGGGATCCGGGTCGATACGGGCCATCTGCAGCGGCTGGGAGAGGAGCTGCGCCGGGAGCTGGCCCGTCTGACCGAGGAGATCCACGCCCTGGCCGGGACGGAGTTCAACATCAAGTCGACCCAACAGCTGGGCAACGTGCTCTTCGGAACCCTGGGGCTCAAAGGGGGCAAAAAGACCAAAACCGGTTACAGCACCAACGAATCGGTCCTCCGGGGCCTCATCGGCGAGCACCCCATCGTGGAGAAGATCCTGGAGTACCGGGAGCATCAGAAGATGCTCAGCACCTATGTCGATCCTCTGCTCAAACTGGCCGCCAAGGATCCCCGGCAGCGGATCCACACCACCTTCATCCAGACCGGGACCGCCACGGGACGGCTGGCCTCCAAGGATCCCAACCTGCAGAATATTCCTGTCCGCAGTGAGCTGGGGCGGCGGGTACGCCGGGCTTTTGTCGCCGAAGAGGGCTTTCGGCTCATCTCCATCGACTACTCCCAGATCGAGCTGCGACTCCTGGCCCACTTCAGCGGCGATGCCGCCCTGCGGGAGGCTTTTGCCGAGGATCAGGATATCCACATGGCCACCGCGATCAAACTTTTCGGCCCGGAGGAGGCGGCGGCGAAGCGGAACTTCGCCAAATCGATCAACTTCGGCCTCCTCTACGGCATGGGATCCCGCCGATTGGCCGACGAACTGGGGATCAGCACCCGGGAGGCCAAAGCGATCATCGAGGCCTATTTCGCCGCCTTTCCTACGGTCAAAAGCTACCTGGAGTCGATCCAGGAGCAGGCCAAAGAGCAAGGCTATGTGGAGACACTGCTGGGACGGCGACGGGTTTTCGACTACGAGGGAGCCTCGGGAATGATGAAGGCGGCGATCCTCCGGGAAGCGGTCAACACCGTCTTTCAGGGGAGTGCGGCGGATCTGATCAAACTGGCGATGTTGGAGATCGATACCCTGATCCGGGAAGAGGAGCTCAGTGCCCGGATGCTGCTGCAGATCCACGATGAACTGATCTTCGAAGTCCGGGAGGCCGAGGCGCAAAAGACCGCGGAGCGTTTTCAGCAGATGATGGAGCGGATCTATCCGCTGGAGGTTCCCCTGAAATGTTCGGTGAGTATCGCCGAGAGCTGGGATCAGCTGAAGTGATTGTGATGGAACAGCGGAGGAGAGGCCCTTTCTTAAAGAAACCTTAGCGCTCATCCCCTGCAAAACTTTGCACACAAGGATTAAATCTATCACGGTACAATCGGCCAACTTTACGTACGTGATTAGGCGGTATGACAATGTTGAACAAGATTTTTTCCATGAAAGTCGCGGTGGCTCTGATGCTGATTTTCGCCGTAGCGATCGGGACAGCCACCTTCATCGAGAACGATTACGGCACTCAGACGGCAAGGGCACTCGTCTACAACGCCAAATGGTTCGAGTTTCTCCTCTTCTACTTTTCCGCGACGATCCTTTACAATATTGTCCGCTTCCGAATGTACCGTCGTGAGAAGTGGGGCCAGCTGGTGCTCCATATGGCTTTTCTGCTGATAGCGGTGGGAGCGCTGGTGACCCGCTATACGGGTTATGAGGGGATTCAGCATATTCGTGAGGGAGAGAGCAGCCATGTGATGGTCAGTGATGTGATGATGCTTAATGTGGCGCTCAAAGATCATGACAAGATCGCGGAGTTTGAACGGCCCCTCTACCTCTCTTCCATGACCAAAAACCGTATCAGCGATACTTTGGAGCTCAACGGCAAAAAGGTCCATCTGGAACTCTTGGACTACCTGCCTGCTGCCGAGGAGACTGCCGTACCCGATGCGAAAAAAGGGACGACGGTCCTGGCGCTGAAAGTAGCGGCCGGCGGACAGGGGGAGGATCTCTATCTCGCCAAAGGGAGCGAAAAGGATATGGGAACCTTCCTGCTCTCTTTCGAAGGCAAACAGTCCACCGTCAAACCGACGATTTATATTACTCAGAAAGAGGGTAATTTGACGATCGAGTCCCCGGTTCCCCTGAAGACATTGAATATGGCTGATCGTCAGGCCGGGGAACTTCCGGCGGGAATCCATCCTCTCCAGACTCGCAAACTCTATACCTTCGCCGGCAACTCTCTGGTGCTGCGTAAAGTCTATTCGAAATCGCGTATTGCCTGGAAAAGCGCTGCCCTCAAACCGGGAGGGAAATACCCCCAGATGCTGGTGATGAAGGTGAGTCACAACGGTAAAAGTGAGGTAGTTCGGCTCCGGGGACGTCGGGCCCAGCCCGGGACGCCGGCGATCGTCAACTTCCCGGATATCGGGGTCAAGCTCAGCTACGGCGCCAAGATCATTCCGCTCCCTTTCGCTATCAAACTGAATGACTTCCAGCTGGAACGCTATCCCGGCTCCATGAGCCCCGCCTCCTACTCCAGCTACGTGACCGTCATCGACAAAGAGCGCAACGTCACCATGCCCTACCATATCTACATGAACCATGTGCTGGACTACCGGGGGTACCGTTTCTTCCAGTCCTCCTACGATATGGATGAAAAAGGGACAGTGCTTTCCGTCAATCACGATCCGGGCACGCTGATCGCCTATCTGGGCTATTTGCTGCTGGCGGTGGGCTTCCTCTGGAGCTATCTCTCCCCCAAAGGGCGTTTCCAGGCGCTGCGCCGCCGGCTCAAAAAGCTGGAGCGCCCCGCCGCGGCCCTGCTGACGATGGGATTGCTCTGGCAGGCTACGGCACCGCTTCAGGCTGCGGCCATCGATCCCTCGACGATCACGCCCCAGGAGCTCAAGAGTATCCGCTCCATTGATGCGGGCCACGCCCTGCGTTTCGGAACGCTGGTGGTCCAGGGCAACGGGGGACGGATGAAACCCATGGATACCGTCGCCCACGATATCCTCTCCAAGATCGCCCGCAAAAATGAAATGCTGGGAATGAGTGCCGACCAGGTGCTGCTGGGAATGCTGGTGGAGCCCCAGGTCTATCAGAAACTGCGGATGATCAAGATCTCCCATCCCCTCATCGCCAAAAAGCTGGGACTTCCCAAAGAGACCCGCTACGTCTCTTATGACGATTTCTTCGACAAAAAGACGGGAGCCTATCTGCTCAGAGAGGATGTCGTCACCGCTTCCCGGAAACGGTCGGCGGATCGGAATCAGTATGACAAAGATCTTCTCAAAGCCGACGAACGCCTCAATGTAGCCTACATGGTCTTCCAGGGGACACTGCTGCGGATCTTCCCCAAACCGGGAGACAAAATGCACCGCTGGTATGCTCCTCTGGATGCGATGAAGAAGTTTCCGAAAAAAGAGGCGGAGTTGGTCCGGCTGATCACCGCCAACTACTTCAAAAACGTAGAGGAAGGGATCCGCACCGGTCAATGGAAAAAGGCCGATTCGGCGCTGGATGTTCTCAAAAAGTATCAGTACTTCTACGGCGGGGAGATTATCCCATCCCAGAAACATATCGAGATGGAGATTGCTTACAACAAATTCAACATTTTCAACCGTCTGGTGCCGGTCTATCTCCTGGCAGGGCTACTGCTGCTGATTCTGGCTTTTGTCCATATTCTCCGGCCGAAATTTTCGCTCAAATGGCCGGTGCGGATCACTCTGGCGGTTTTGATCATTGCCTTCTTCGCCCATACCCTGGGGCTGGGGTTGCGCTGGTATATCGCCGGGCACGCTCCCTGGACCAACGCCTACGAGTCGATCCTTTTCATCGCCTGGGCTACGGTGTTGGCAGGCTTCATCTTTTCCCGCCGCTCTCCATTGACTATGGCGGCCACGTCGATTCTGGCGGGGATCTTCCTTTTTGTGGCGCATCTGAACTGGCTCGATCCCCAGATCACCAATCTGGTACCGGTCCTCAAATCCTACTGGCTGATGATCCACGTGGCAGTCATCACTGCAAGTTACGGCTTTTTGGGGCTTGGCGCCCTGCTGGGAATGCTGGTACTGGTGCTCTTTATCCTACGAGGCAAAGCGGGTAATCCTGACATCGACCGGGCCATCAAAGAGCTGACCATCATCAACGAAATGACTCTGCTCATCGGTCTGGCACTCATTACTGTAGGCAACTTCCTCGGCGGGGTCTGGGCCAACGAATCCTGGGGTCGCTACTGGAGCTGGGATCCCAAGGAGACCTGGGCAGCTGTGACGATCCTGGTCTACGCGGCGGTGGTCCATATGCGCTTTATCCCGAAGCTCAGTTCCATCTACGCTTTCAATGTGGCGGCAGTCCTGGCCTACAGCTCGGTGATCATGACCTACTTCGGGGTCAACTACTATCTCAGCGGGATGCACTCCTACGCCGCCGGAGATCCGGTGCCCATCCCGGGATGGGTCTGGCCCGCCGTAGCGTCGGTTTTTGTTCTGATCCTGCTGGCGGCCCGGAACCGCAAGCTGAAATAGCCGCGTCTTATGCCGGAGTACGTTCCGGATTTTCTAAGAGCATTCATAGTATCATTGCACCCGTTTTTCTCCTCGCCCCCATCGCTTAACAGGATAAAGCAGGGCCCTCCTAAGGCCTAGCTGGAGGTTCGAGTCCTCCTGGGGGTACCAGTGTTTTCGATTCTTCAGCACATTTTGGTATAATGCGCTCCCAAAAGTCCTGATGAGTCTCTTACCGTCAAAGAGAGTTGTCAGAACTTTTCAACACACTATTCAAGGAAGTACAATGACCGTTATCAGACTGACCCGCATGGGACGCAAAAAGAAGCCTTTCTACCGCATCGTCGTCACCGACAGCCGCAAACGCAGAGACGGAGGCTGGATCGAGTCCATCGGTTACTACAACCCCGTCTCCAAAGAGAAAGAGATCAAGCTCGACGAAGAGCGCCTCAACTACTGGCTCAGCGTCGGTGCTCAGATGAGCCCCACCGTCAAGCGCCTCGCCGGCAGGAAGTAAGCCCCTCCATGGTCCGGGATTTCATTCTCTCCTATGCCCGGCTCATCGTCCGCCATCCCGAAGCGCTGCGTCTCGAAGAGCATCCGCTGGATGAGCAGTACGACGAGATCCTCCTCTATGCCCATCCGGATGATGTGGGCAAGCTCATCGGCAAAGAGGGCCGCATGATCAACGCCATCAAAACCGTCATCTCCGGCTGCAAAGCCAAAGGCGGTAAAAACTACCGGGTGAACGTCCGGCCGATCGACTGATCTCCATGAAAAAAGAGCGTTTCCTCATCGCTCAGGTCGGGCGGACCGTCGGGCTCGGCGGTGATCTGAAATTCCACCTCCATACCGATTTTCCTCAGCAATTTCGCCCCGGCGTGACCCTGCAGAGCAGCCGGGGGCCTCTGACCGTGGCTGCCTACAATCCCAAGCGGGGATTGATCCGTTTCGTAGGGTATGAGAGCCCCGAAACGGCCAAAACCCTCACCAATGCCAAAATCTACAGCGACGAGTCCCGGACCCGGGAGCTCTGCCCTCTCAAGGAGGGAGAGCACTACTGGTTCGAGATTATCGGAGCGGAGGTGAAAGAGGGAGATGAGGTTCTGGGAAAAGTCCGGGAGATCCAGCGGATGCTGGAGGTGGACTATCTCCTGATCGCGACGGATGCTCCGTTGCGTGAAGCAGGCCTGCCCGAGACCTTTCTGCTCCCCTATATCCCCCGCTATATCCTCTCCTTCGATCCGGAGACGAAGGTTCTGCAGACCCGGGATGCCCGGGAGATCCTGGAGGCGAGCTGATGCGCTTTACCTTTGTCACCCTTTTCCCCGAGATTGTCGAAGGGTATTTCGGTGCCTCGATCCTGGGCCGGGCCCGGGAGGCGGAGCGGATCGCCGTCGATTTCGTCAATCCCAGGGATTACAGCACCAGCCGCTACAAAAAGGTAGATGAGCCGATGATCGGCGGAGGCGCGGGGATGCTCATGTCTCCCCAACCTCTCAATGACGCCTTGCAAGCCCTCAAAGCCGACTCCCCCGAGGCCCATGTGGTCTTCCTCACCCCCGTGGCCAAGCCTTTCCGCCAAAGCGACGCCAAACGCCTGGCAAAGCGGAAGCATCTGGTTCTGGTCGCCGGTCGCTATGAGGGGATCGACGAGCGGATCATCGAGCTGCACGCCCACGAGGTCTTCAGTGTCGGGGATGCGATCCTGACCGGAGGTGAACTGCCGGCGATGATGGTCTGCGACGCCGTCAGCCGGCTCCTTCCGGATGTCCTGGGCAACCAGGCCTCTCTGGAGGAGGAGAGTTTCGAAGCGTCACTCCTGGAAGCACCCTCCTTTACCAAGCCGGACGAGTTCCGGGGAAAGCGTGCGATTTCAGAGTTTCTAAAGGGTAATCATAGTAAAATCGCAGCCATTAAAAATCGGATGGCTTTGGCGAAAACAAAGTATTTCCGACCCGATCTATATCAACGAGCGAAGGCAAAAGTATGAAAAACAAGTACATCGAGAGCTTTGAAAAAGCCCAGGTCGAAGGGAAAAATATCCCCGATTTCCGTGCCGGAGACACTGTCCGTGTCGCTGTCCGCATCAAAGAAGGCAACAAAGAGCGCGTCCAGAACTTCGAGGGCGTCTGCATCTCCATGCGCGGCGAAGGGACCGGCAAAAGCTTCACCGTCCGCAAAATGGGGGCCAACAACGTCGGTGTCGAGCGGATCTTCCCCCTCTACTCCGAGAGTATCGAGAGCATCGAGGTCGTCCGCCGCGGCCGGGTTCGTCGTGCCAAGCTCTTCTATCTGCGTGATCGGAAGGGGAAGGCTGCCCGCATCAAAGAACTCCGGCGAAAGTAATCTTTTGTTCCGCTTCACTGCATCTTTGCAGGAGCGGTTCAGTCACTTACTGTTCGTAAGCTCCTTCTCCACAACCTGCAAATCTACAGCAAATCGAAACAAAATCTTGACTTTCTCATTTCCAAAATCCTTTTTCTTCACTGAGAGACTCCTATGAAAAAACTTCTCTACAGGATTACGCTGCCGATCCAGTATCTCCTGGTCTTTCTCTTTATCGTTTTCGAGGAGTTCATCTGGGAAGGGATTGCGGTTCCTGTCGGAGAGTATCTGCGCTCACTGCGGCTCCTGCAGGCACTGGAGCGTGCCGTTCAGAGGATGAACCGCTATCTGATCCTGGTACTTTTTGTCCTGCTCTTCGGCGGAGTGGAGCTGGCGGGGGTGACGGCGGGGGTTTTGATCGTCCAGGGGATGCTCCTGCCGGGTCTCCTGCTCTACGGGCTCAAGATCCCCATCGCCGCTTTTACTTTCTGGCTCTTCGGTGTCAGTCGCGAACAGCTTCTCTCTTTTGCCTGGTTCGCCTGGGCCTACGAGAAAATCCTGGCATTCCTCGCCTGGCTCAAATCCCGGGAAATCTACTGCAAGAGCATGGAGGCGGTTCATCGTCTTAAGGCGGACCTTCGCCGAATCTGGCAGAAGATCAAAGCCTTTCTTCCCGCCGGAGAAGGCGGTCTCCTACACCGGCTCAAAGCCCTCTACCGCAAGGTGCGTGAGGAACTGCGGCGCAACAAAATTCAATAAGTGTTTGCTATCAAAGTCCCCGATTCTTCATCGCCTGGGCCGCTTCACGGTCGAGAGTGCGGCGTTTGAGGGTTTCGCGTTTGTCGTGGAGTTTTTTCCCTTTGGCCAGGGCGATGGAGAGTTTGGCCCGGTTGCGTTCGTTGAAGTAGAGCATCAAGGGGACGATGGTGAGCCCCTCTTTGTTGACTTTGCCGTAGAGTGAGTGGAGCTGCTTTTTATGTAGCAGCAGTTTACGTGGGGCCCGTTCTTCCCGGGCGAAGTGGCGGTTGGCGGTCTCCAGGTGGCCGATATGTGCGTTGAGGAGCCAGAGTTCGCCTTTGATGAAGCGGCAGTAGGCGTCGTTGAGATTGACCCGCCCCTGGCGCAGCGCTTTGACCTCGCTGCCCTGGAGCTCGATCCCGGCTTCGTACTTCTCCAGGATTTCATATTCATGTCTGGCTTTTTTGTTTTGGGCGATGATTTTGATGGCCATGGGTCCGCTTTCACTCTTTGGGGTTTGTGGTGGAATTATAGCAGGAGAGTGACGCCTTCGGCGTCGTAATCGGTAGATTGCTTATTGGGTTTTTTCCGTCGTTTGTCGTTTGAATAGAAGCGTTGCGAAGCGGCGCATACCGAAATCATTCATCATTCATCATTCACCATTCACCATACGGAAGCAAAGCTTCCGTTTCAACTCCTCATTTTGAAAAAGCTGCTCCCGCTGCCGCTGAAGAACCAGCCGGGTCGGGCGTAGTCACGGAGCCTGGGGCAGGCCAGCAGGGCGGCGGGGTAGAGGTCGTTGAGTTTTTCCGGCTCGGCGATGCGTTCCAGGAGTCGGGTGGAGGGGATCCGTTCCCAGCCGAGGAAGGAGAGGGGATCGATGTCGGAGAGGAAGCGCTCTTTGAAGACTCTGTAAACCGCAGCGGTGTCACAGGCGACGGGGGGTGTCTCGATCTCCAACGCCAGAGGCTCCTCGTCGAAAGGTTCCACGATCTCTCCGAAACCCGAGACGTTGGCGCTGGGGCAGTCGTAGATGAAAAAGGGGATATCGGCTCCTATGGTCGAGCCGATCCGGGCCAGTTCGTCGGTGGAGAGCTTCAGATCGCAGACCTGCTTTGCCAGGCGCATGAAAGCCGCAGCATCGGAGCTGCCGCCTCCCAGGCCGGCCTGGGAAGGGATGCGTTTCTCCACCACCACCTTGTGGTGATAGAAAAACTCCAGTAGATCCAGATCCCCAGTGGCTTCGTTGAGAGCTTTCCAGGCTCGATAGATGGTATTGGACTCTCTGGGGACTCCCGGGCATCCTTCGATGGTGAAAGTGTCGCATTCACAGGGGACGAAACGGATCGTGTCGTAGAGATCCGTCACCTGCATGAAACGGGAGAGGAGGGTGTGGTAGCCCTCTTTGTGTCCGGTGATCTTGAGGAAGATGTTGACTTTGGCAGGGGCAGTGATTTTCATCATCATTTCCCTTTAAACCTTTCGATCCGATTGAGTCGGTACTTTATTTCATCCTCTTTGAACTCCAGGATACTGAAGAACTCGTCGGTCTCGACCACATAGAGGCCCTCTTCCTGTTTTTCAAAAAAGCGATGTTGGAGCTTTTTGCCAAGCTCCAGCCACTCGGGATCGCCGAAGTAGCGGTTTTTGGGCAGGGCCAGGTAGTCGAGGGGATCGAGGGGCTCCTGCTTGCCGATCCGGAACTTTCCTTCCCGGAGGCGTCGGAGACTGCTGAGGGTCCCGGGGAGGTCCAGGGCTTCAGCGATCATCGCTCCCAGGCTGCGGATGTAGGTGCCTTCGCTTACGGTCGCTTCGAAGGTGATGAAGGGGTGTTGGTAGTGAAGCAGTTTGAGCTCATGGATCGTCGAGCGGACCGTGGGCAGTTCGATATCTCCGCCCCGGCGCATCACATCGTAGGCCCGTTCTCCGGCGATCTTTTTGGCGCTGTATTTGGGGGGCAGATACTCCAGTTCCCCCTCCAGGGAGGCGAGGATCTCCCGGAGCTTTGCTTCCTCGACTTTGGGAACATCGCGGATGCTCAGGATATTTTCGATATCGAGACTGGCCGATTCGGCTCCCAGCCAGAGGGTGGCCCGGTAGGTCTTGGGCGTTTTGGCCAGGTATTGGAAGAGTCTGGTGTACTGCCCCGTGGCGACGATAAGGCAGCCGGTGGCGAAGGGATCGAGGGTCCCGGAGAAGCCCACCTTTTTGGTGCCGTATTGCCGCTTGATGACGTTCATGTAACGGTTGGAGGAGACGAAGATGGGCTTGTCCACGACAAAGAGGCGATTCACGGGGCGCTCCTATAGAGCGCAGTGAGGAGTGAGGAGTGAGGAATTTCTTGAACTAGTAACGAGTAACTAGTAACGAGTAACCGATTTTTGATTGAGAATCTTGTGGTGAATGATGAATGATGAATGGTGAAGGGTGAATGATTTTGGTATGTGCCGCTTTGAGGCACCAATTTTCTTAACACGTAGCACTTAGCACGTAGCACATTTCGAACAACTGCCGACTGCCGACTACCGACTTCACTCAAACGACGAAAAATTGCCGAAGGCGCCAACTCCTCACTCCTCACTCAAAGATCACGCCGGCTGGACGAAGGAGCTGAGGATCTCCTTTTTGGTGCCGCCGAAGTTGATGCGTAGTTTGTACTCCTTGCCTGATTTGGTGACGGCCTGGACCCGGCCGATGCCGAAGATCTTGTGCTTGACCAGGTCGCCCTTTTTGTACTCGGCACTTCGGGTGACTTTGAGGCTGGCGTTTTGGATCAGGCCCGCTTCGCCCAGGAAGCGGCTCTTCTCCAGCTGTTTGCGGCGGCCTTTGTAGAAGCGGCTGTCGGAGTAGCAGAGCGTCAGGTCGGTCTTGGCACGGGTGATGGCCACGTAGCCCAGGCGGCGCTCCTCCTCCATGTTGCAGCCGTCGCCCAGCAGGGGGAAGAACTCCTCCTCCATCCCGATGACGAAGAGATGCTCAAACTCCAGCCCTTTGGCGGCGTGGATGCTCATGATGGTAATGGCGTTGCCTTCGACCTCGTCCTGATCGCTCTGGAGGGAGATGTCGTTGAGGAACTCGTCCAGGCTCAGCTCCGGGTTCTTCATGACCGAATCTCTGAGGTAGCCGTAGAACTCGTCGATGTTGAGGATCCGCTCGAAGCCGTCCACCATGGCACCGTAGTACTCCTTGAGCCCGATCTTCTCCTCGAAGAAATCCACGAAGTTGTAGAGGGATTCCCGGCTCACCTGCTGAAGTTCGTGGATCGTCTCGACAAGCTCTTTGAGAGTGGCGGCAGCCTTTTTACTGATGGCGGAGGCCAACTCCTTTTCGCTCAGGCTTTCGATGGTCTGATAGAGGGAAATCCGGCGGTCATGGGCCGTGCGCATCAGTTTGTCGATGGAAGTCTTGCCCAGACCCCGTTTGGGTTTGTTGACGATCCGCAGGAAGGAGAAGTCGTCATGCGGGTTGGCCAGAACCCGGAAATAGCTGATGATATCCTTGATCTCCGCCCGTTCATAAAAACGCATACCGCCGATGAGCTTGAAGGGGAGGTTCTCCCGGCTGAACCCCTCCTCGAGGGAACGGGAGAGGGCATTGATCCGGTAGAGCACGGCGATCTCCTCCGGGTCGGCTCCCTCGTCGAGGAGGTCGTGGATCTTCTGGGCGATATTACGGGCTTCGTGGCTCTCGTCCAGGGAGTGGAGCAGTTTGACTTCGGGCCCCTCGCCCCGATGGCTGATGAGCTTTTTCCCCAGGCGCTTGCTGTTGTGCTCGATGAGGGCGTTGGCCGCTTCGAGGATAGGCTGAGTGGAGCGGTAGTTGACCTCGAGCTTGACGATCCGGGTGTTGTCGAAATGTTCGTGGAACTCCAGAATATTACGGATATTGGCCCCCCGCCATCCGTAGATACTCTGATCGTCGTCTCCCACGACACAGAGGTTGTCATGCTCGCTGCAGAGCAGGCGCAGAAGTTTGTACTGCAGCTCGTTGGTGTCCTGATATTCGTCGACCATGATGTATTGATAGCGCCGGCTGGTCTCCCGGCGCAGATCTTCGTTCTCCTCCAGGATCCGATGGGTGAGCATCAGCAGGTCGTCGAAATCCACCAGGTTGTTCTCTTCGATATTCTCCTGGTAGCGCTGATAGAGAAGTGCCGCCTTTTTGTAATCGGGGAGCTCCGCTTTGGCGATCACCTCCTCGGGGGACAGGAGCGTGTTTTTGTATTTGGAGATCTCACTGGCCAGGAAGGAGAGGTTGAGGTCGATTTTGAGATCTTTGGCCAGGGATCGGACGAGGCGTTTCTTGTCGTCGCTGTCGATAATGACGAAGTTGTTGTCCCGCTCCAGCCGGTCGATATGGAATTTCAGGAAGAGGAGCCCGAATTTGTGGAAAGTGCACAGCAGAGGAGGATAGGCGGCCCGGTCACCGATGAGACGGAGCGCCCGGTCCCGCATCTCGGAGGCGGCTTTGTTGGTGAAGGTGAGGGTCAGGGTGTTGGCCGGATCGATTCCCACCTCTCCCAGCAGATAGGCCAGCCGGGTGGTGAGGGTCTTGGTCTTGCCGCTGCCTGCCCCGGCGAGGATCAGCAGCGGTCCATCGATATGGGTTGCCGCTTCCCGTTGACTGTCGTTGAGTTCCTCTAACATGGATCGCTTCCTCTTCCTGAACAGTTTTGCTTTAAATTAAAAATATTATAGCTTCTAAGGTTTAAACTCTTCCGTCGGGTTCCCTCAAATGAATCTATTCCGCAGCTGATAATTCATGATAAATATAAAATGGAAGTGTCAATAAGTTTGCCTTATGCTTATATTCGTTAGAATGTTAATATGTATCGATAAACATTTAATTTCATGGAAGCGGGAGGAGCAGGAGGCAATGCTTAAGGATTTCACGAAACTGGAAACATTTCTGACGGTGGTTCGGGAGCGGAGTTTCTCCCGCGCTTCGGCCAAACTGGGGATTTCACAGCCGGCGGTGACCCAGCAGATCAAGTTTATAGAGAGCTATCTGGATACCAAGGTGATCGAGCGTAAAAAGAACGGGATTCGCCTCACCAATGCCGGAGAGGAGCTCTACAAAGTCGCCGTAAGGCTTGAAAAATGCATCCATGAAGCCGAAGGAGATATCCTCAAAATCATCAATAAGAAAATCACTTTCAGGCTGGGAACCTCCTTCACCATCGGAAACTATGTGCTCCCGGGAGAGTGCCTCAACACACTGAAAGAGGTGATCAACAACGACGTCAAACTGATCGTTGAAGTGAGCAGGAAAATTGTGGAGGAGATCAAAAACCACAAGATCGATTTGGGACTGATCGAAGCTCATGTGGCCGATGATGATCTGATTGTCAGGGAGTGGCGTGACGATGAGCTGGTGGTCTTTAGCAACGTTCCGATCCCCAAGGTTCTGCGCCCCGAGGATCTCTACGAGTTCAAATGGGTCTGCCGCGAAGAGGGGAGCCAGACCCGGATGGTGGTTCAGGAGGTCTTTGAAGAGTTGGGAGTTCGCTGCCGGGATTTCAACGTCCTTTCGGAGGTCTCCAATACCACGGCGGTCCTTCAGACGATCAAGAAAAGCAAAAAAGACACCAAACACCCCACGGTCTCTATTGTTTCGCATTATGCTATCGCCGACGAAGTGCAGAACGGCACTCTCTATGAGGGACGGCTTCAGGGCTATACGATGATGCGCAAGTTCTACATTGTCTACCACAAAGACAACAAGCACAACGCCTACGTCAACAATACGGTGGATTTCATTCTCTCGGGAAAGTGCTGAGTGGATGGAAGATGGAAGATGGAAGATGGAAGATGGAGCTGTTTGACAATATTTATCAGGTAGTATAAACTCCTAACTCCTAACTCCTAACTCCCCAGCCGTTCCACCGGCATGTTCAGCTCCCGCCATCCGTATTCGATTCCCCCTTTCAGCTCATAGACCTTTTCGTAGCCCAGTTTTTTGCTGAGCCATTGACCGACGGCTTTGCTCCGATTGGCGTGGGCGCAGTAGAGGATGAAGGGGCTCTTTTTGTCTTTGACGATCTGAGTGAACTTCTCCAGCCACTCCCGGACATGGGGGCGTCCCTGTTCATCGAAGAACATCATCAGGTGCGCTCCTTTGATGATGCCCCGTTCCCGCCATTCGGCCGGGGTGCGGATATCGATGACCGGGATGCCTTCGGCCTGCATTTTCTGAAGGGTTTTGGCATCGATAGACTGAAAACCGGCCTGGATGGCGAGAGTCATCACGGTGAGGATCAGCAAGATTTTTTTCATGATAGGTTCCTGAAATGAGATGGCGTATCGTAGCGTATCGACTGTGTAATGTATGTAAAACGGTGGATCCTGTTCGTAATTATATCAACCGGCATGGTTTTTCCTATAGGAGGCGGGGCTTCAGTCCCGCAATGCAGGGCTGAAGCCCTGCCTCAATGTTAGGATAATATCCGCCGGAGTACCGGAGAAGGAGCTTCTAGAGGGATACCGAGTATTTCATCCTGTTCCCATTTCCAAAGGGGATAGGAATTTGTTTCCTGATCGAATTGGAGAAACGTGCAGGGTGCTATAATGAAAGGCTCTAGACTAGCAAAACGCTAGAATAGAGTAATGAAAACCTCCAATAACCGGCCACTTTCACTGTATCGCATCCGAAAAATACTTTGGTGCTTCGTCGTAGACATCACCGCAACCCAGACCAGTGAGCTTTTGGGGGTCAACCG
>JALVUD010000001.1 GCA_027035765.1 Campylobacteraceae bacterium | reverse complement strand
CTGCAGCTCCACCCGCAGCGGGAAGCGCCCCTGCAGCTCCGGGATCAGATCGCTGGGCTTGCTCAGGTGAAAAGCCCCGGCGGCGATGAAGAGGATGTGGTCGGTATTGACCGGGCCGATCTTGGTGCTGACGGTGGAACCTTCCACGATCGGGAGCAGATCCCGCTGGACCCCTTCTTTGCTGGGATCCTGCCGGCCGGTAACGTTGGAGGGGACGGCGATCTTGTCCACCTCGTCCAGGAAGACGATGCCCCCCTGCTCCACCTTTTCGATGGCCATCTCCTTGAGCTTCTCCTCGTCCAGCAGCTCTTCGCTGGCCTCGGCCGCCAGGATCTTGCGGGCCTCTTTGATGCTCACCTCTTTCTTCTTGCCCTTTTTGCCCAGACCGCCCAGGACCTTGACGATGGACTCCTGAACATTGGCCATTTCGGGAGGCACGTTGCTGCCGCCCAGATCGAGGCCCGGAGGGGGCAGCTCCACCTCGATCTTGAGATGGTCCAGCTCTCCCCGCTCCAGCTTGGCGCGCATCCGGGCAAAGGAGGCTTCGTACTCCTCCCGCTTCTGATCGCTGGACCCGGCAGGCAGGGGCGGCAGGAGCTTCTCGATGATCTTGTTCTCCACGTAGGCTTCGATCTTCTCTTTGTTGCGTTCGTTCTCCTCTTCGCGGACCAGCTGCATGGCCGTGAGCGTCAGGTCCCGGATGATCGACTCCACATCCCGGCCCACGAAACCCACCTCGGTGAACTTGCTCGCCTCGACCTTGATAAACGGCAGCTTCATCATCCGCGCCAGGCGCCGAGAGATCTCGGTCTTGCCCACCCCGGTGCTTCCGATCATTAGGATATTTTTGGGGGTTACTTCCCGCTGCATCTCCTCATCGAGACGCATCCGGCGCCAGCGGTTGCGCAGGGCGATGGCGATGGTCTTTTTGGCCTCCTGCTGGCCGATGACGTAGCGGTCCAGGTAAGCGACGATCTCTTTGGGTGTCAACGGCTTTTCCATCACGGTTTGAGCTCCAGAAGTTTGATGTTGGTGTTGGTATAGATGCAGAGTTCTCCGGCGATCTGCAAGCTTTCACGCACCAGCGTCGCTGCATCCAGGTCGGCATGGCGCGCCAGGGCCCGGGCGGCGGAGAGAGCGAAGTTGCCCCCGCTGCCGATGGCGGCGATCCGTCCGTCTTCGGGCTCCACCACGTCCCCGGTTCCCGAGAGGATGAAGATGTGTTCTTTGTTGAGCACCAGCATCATCGCTTCGAGCTGGCGCAGATGCTTGTCCTGGCGCCACTTTTTGGAGAACTCGATCACCGATTTGAGCAGGTCGCCCTTTTTTTCGTTGAGGATCCCCTCGAACATATCAAAGAGGGTAAAGGCGTCGGCGGTACTTCCGGCGAAGCCCCCAAGGATCTGACCGTTGTGCAGGGTGCGGATCTTGGTGGCGTTGCCCTTGAGAACCGTATTGCCGAAGGTCACCTGACCGTCCCCGCCGATAACGGCGTGGTTCTCTCCCCGGTAGGCCAGGATGGTGGTCGCGTCGAACATCCCTTATCCTTCGACGGCGACCACGTCGATTTTGGCATCGGCATGGATTCCGTGGCCCAGCTTGATCTCTACGGTGTGGAGTCCTTCGGATTTGAGGGGTTTTTTCAGCTCGATCCTGTGTTTGTCGATCTCTATGCCCAGCTGATCTTTGATCGCCTTGGCGATATCGTTGTTGGTCACCGACCCCCGGATTCCGATGGGAGCGGCGGGCTTTTCGATGCGGATCTGGGCCGCTTCGATCTTGGCCTTTTCGGCGGTGAGCCGCTCGATCTCGGCTGCCTCTTCGGCGGCACGCCGCTCCTGCTCGGCCTTCCACTCTTCGACGACTTTGGGGGTGGCGATTTTGGCGTAGCCTTTGGCCACCAGGAAGTTCTGGCCGTAGCCGTCTTTGACCTCTTTGATCTCGCCGGCTTTGCCGACGTTTTTCACATCTTTGATGAGCAGTACTTTCATGGGTTCTCCTTGATCCGGCTTCCTGTTTGCAGGCCGGGAACTATGGGGGATATTTTATCCAAATTAGAGCTCTTCCACCTCCAGCTCCCAAAGGTACTCTGAGAAACGGCGTTCCAGCAGGCGCTCGATACTCTGACGGATCTGAGCCGACTGACGGGGGTCGTGGGCCAGCCAGGCCAAGGCGATCTCCGCCTCCTTGGGATAGCTGCTGCTAATATCCAGTACCGAGAGGTTGAAAGCTTTGAGACGATCTTTGAGAGAGTTGACCACCTGCCGCCGCCCTTTGAGGGAATGGGCTTCCGGCAGCTCGAGACGGAGGAAACCTTGGGCGATAATCATCACAGACTCCTTGATGGAAAATCTTTCTATAATATCAGGATTCAGATCATTTCCATACTCAGTTTTGATTCACTTTTGAAAAGAATATGAAGGATGCGCGCAATGAAAAATATCCGACTCTTCTCTCTTTTGTTTTGTTTGGGATCCATCGATTTATCAGCAGGATGGGATCAGAGTTTGGATCGCTGGGTGAGTGAGTGCAATTTGGGAATGGGATCAAGATGCGCTTTGGCGGGAAGTCTCTATGAAAGTGGTACCATGATTGTATGGGATGGCCGCGCCAATCACAGCAGCAAAATGCCAGTGAATCTATCAAAAGCTCTGAGTTATTATAAAAAAGGCTGTGACCTGGGAGATCGATTCGCTTGTGGAGACTATCATAAACTCTCCGCAAAAATTACAGCTAAAAAGACCGGTCCTTCTCCCAATACTGGTTCAAAAACCTACAGCATCCCCGTCGCTCCTCTAGAATGTGATATCGATAAAGATGGGAAAAAAGAACGGCTTTATACCGTCCTGGATCAGAAGATGGAAGGAGGATCGTTCTATCAGCTTCAGCTCTATCGCTCCGATGGAACCCTTCTCTGGGCAGGCCCCAGAGACCGAAAATTCGAGAATCCCTTGACACCTTATGACGATATGGGAAGTCAAATGCCGGAGATCTTCGCCGATATTGATAAAGATGGAGTATGTGAATTGATCATCTCTATTCCATATACAGAGGTGGATCTGGTTTTCCATCACCGTTTTCGCTGGATACACAATCGATTCGTCAGACTTCGTGATGCCGCATTAATTCAGAGCAATCCACCCCTTGGAGGGCATTTCACCTGGCGTTCAGATCTCGGGAAGAACGCAATATTTCACTCTTGGTTCGTCCTTGAACTCAAACCAGGCAAAAACGTAGGAGAAGCATTGACCGAAATTGCCACGGTCTCCGATCCAAAGCGCTATCTCATCAGACGAGGAAAAGCACTTATGCGTTTTACACGGGACGGCGCTGATCTGATCCGATGGATCGAAGTACCCCATTGAGAAAGAACAGATCTTTTCAAAAAAAAGACATAAAGTAAGAAAACGGGTTGCTATTTGACCTGATTTTCAAGGAAGTCGATAATCAGTTTCTTCTTCAGATCGATGCCAATGCCTCTATGGACTACCAGAAGATTTTTTAAGTATGAGAAGATTCCGCCATCCAAAGCGTTGGTGGTGTTTGGAATCTTCAGATGAGGGTGTTTTTGGTAGGTGAAGAGATGGGGAAGATGCCTTTGTAGACTTCGGTAAGCACTTCGAAGTCGTTTATGCTTGTAGTGCCATCCTCTCTTGGAATCATCCTCCACTTTCTCATCGGGAAAGGCTTCATGTCTTTTATGCCAGGCCTGAAGTAGGCAGGCAAATCTCTCCTGATTCACTCTCCCCAGATACGAAGCGATTCGTCTCAGGTCAATAGAGGCCTGCAGCTTCGGATTGCGGGTAAGGTATCGGGTCAGGATGGCTTGCTGATGGAAATGACACATCTGTTGAGGAATTCCCTCAAAGAGCCCGAATAATCCCGGCTTTCCATCGGTGACGATCGCTTGGACCTCAAAGCCAAGATTCTTGATCTCTTCCCTAATCAAATGGTATTCACGTATGCTTTCGGTCTGAATGAACCGATAAGAGATCACCGCTTTGCTCCTGGAATCTTTCGCAACCAGAACCCCGAACTTATCTTGGCGCTTCCCGAAGAATGTAGCATCGAGAATCAAAGTGACATCTCGTGGCTCTTTATGAACAATAGAGGGTTCATAGGCATGAATTTCCCGTTGAATCCAGGCTCTGGATCGCTGATATTTTCTGGAGAGCTCCTTGAGAGTGCTGCGGTGGTAGAAGTACTCTTCGAACAGTACTTTACGAAGTCTTTCCGGATGCCTTGACGAACTGAAACTGCTCTTGCAAGCAAGGCAAAAATACTTCTGAAGGCCCCGATGATGGCCATTCTTTTTCGTATGCCTTGAACCGCATTTGGGGCACTTTTTTACAAGCCATCTGTAAAAAAGTCCTTTTTAGCCACCATATTACCGTGCTTCTCTGAGGTTTTCAGCAACCCGTTTTCTGACTTTAACTCAAAAAAAATGAAGGGAGAATCGGCATATGCGGTGTAATGGGAGTATTTCATGCCCTGGATTCCGAGTCAAGCCCGGAATGACGGGATTGTTCTAATCGCTATGGAATGATGAAAGCGAACCATCCCCACGGAAACCGTGGGAATAATGGAAGTGTCGAGGAAGGAATAAAAGTCAGCGGGCGCTTCGGCTGTGGCGTGACTGGGAGCTGCGCCCACCGCTGCGGTTGTGGCTGCGTCCGCGACCCGAACCGCAGCGGCCACGGTTGTTGCGGCCGTTCTGGATCGGTTCGGGACGGATGCTCGGATCGACCTCGAAGCCTTCGGTGCTGATCTTGGGGATCTCCACTTTGATGAAACGTTCGATATTGCGCAGGAGCTGATGCTCGTCCACGCAGACCAGGGAGAGTGCCTCACCGTCACTGCCGGCACGACCGGTACGCCCGATGCGGTGGACATAGTCTTCGGCAACGTTGGGCAGCTCGAAGTTGACCACGTGGGGCAGTGCGGCGATATCGATCCCCCGGGCGGCGATGTCGGTGGCCACCAGCACGCGGACCCGGTTCTCCTTGAAGCTCTTGAGAGCTTTCATCCTGGCGTTCTGGGTCTTGTTGCCGTGGATCGCCTCGGAGCGGATCCCGGCGGCGTCGAGCTGTTTGGAGAGCTTGTTGGCGCCGTGCTTGGTCCGGGTAAAGACCAGGACCTGCTTCCAGTCGTTCTCCCGAATCATCCGGATCAGCAGCTCCTGCTTGCGGTGACGGTCGACGTGGTGGACCTTTTGGCTCACCTGTTCAGCGGTGGTGTTCTGCCGGGCAACTTCGATGAGGACGGGATCTTTGAGCATCCCGGAAGCGAGCCGCTTGATCTCGGAGGAGAAGGTGGCCGAAAAGAGGAGCGTCTGGCGCTGGGCGGGGGTCTGGGCGATGATCTTTTTGATGTCATGGATGAAGCCCATATCGAGCATCCGGTCCGCTTCGTCCAGAATCAGTGTCTCCACGGCACTCAGATCCACCGCCTTCTGATTGGCCAGGTCCAGCAGCCGGCCGGGGGTGGCGATGACGATCTCACACCCTTTGGCGATGGCCCGTTTCTGGGGCTCGATCCCTACACCGCCGTAAACGACGGTGGAGCGGATTTTCAGATTTTTACCGTAGGTTCGGACGCTCTCGGCGACCTGGGCTGCCAGCTCCCGGGTGGGAGTCAGCACCAGCGCCCGGATCTGCCGGGGACCACTGCGACGGGGAGTCTGGCTGAGGCGCTGCAGCAGCGGCAGGGTAAAGCCGGCGGTCTTGCCGGTGCCGGTCTGCGCCGCAGCCAGGACATCATGCCCCTCCAGCACGGCGGGAATCGCCTGGGCCTGGATCGGGGTGGGACGGGTGTAGCCCTCGGAAGCGACGGCCTTGAGAATGGCGCTGTCAAGCCCCAATGTATCGAATGTGTTTGTTGTGTTGTTCAATGGTGTACCTTATGGTATGAGCCTGCATCACATAGATTTGCTCGGTCCAGACTCGGAAAATTTGGGTAGATTCAACCCAAACGATGCAGCCGAGGTACTGGCTAATGCACGGTTTGGGTTCTGAAGATATTCAAAAGCTGTTCGCAGGTAAATACGTTCGTAAATCATCGCAGACCGATGAGCGATTGGTGGGAGTATAGCGTAATCTTTCGTTAATCCCTAATCCGTGATCGGGAAACATCACACGACCGGGAAAAAAGCGAGGCGGAGAACCGCCTCAGCGGTTGGCCGGAACCTGGCGGGTGTTGCGCTTGTTCGTGACGATTACGATGATGCTGCGCAAGCCGAACATAGCCATCCCGATGAGCTGAAAAATGATGCACTGACGGGCAAACTTCATCAGGGGTCCGGGAATCATCGTGGTCTTGAACTGAGGGTCTCTGAAATTTTTTTCCGAATTTTCCATTGTTTCTCCTTTTTTTTAGCCCGGGATGATTTTCCAGCCCGGCTTGACTTTGGCTTTGTAGATGAACATATAGTGCAGGGCCGTCTTGAGCCAGTGGCCGTAGAGGCCGATACTGCCGAAGGTTCGCAGGGTATCCCGTCCGGTGCCGGGATATTTGTCGTAATCTTTGACGATGGGATAGACGGTAAAGCTGACCCCCTGCCCCGCTTTCCAGCCGACAGCGGCACTGGCCACACAGAGCGCCCCCATCTCCGCCATGGAGGCGGTGGTGAGCTTGGCGCTCTCTCCGTCACGAAGGAGACTGATGATGGAGTGGGCGACCGCTTCAGCGATAGTAGCCGAAGGCATTCCGGTACGCGGAGGCGCCGGGGTGATGGGAGTCCCGTTGGGCGATTTGCGGGGTTCGCTGATGGGATGGGGCGGCGCGAAGGCGATTCCGGCGGCGAAGATGTTTTTGTAGCTGGGGTTCTGGTAGGTCACGGGCCAATCGCCGGCTTTCCACTCCTCGTAGGATTTGGGCGTGTAATCGGCATCGACCTTCATGAAGCCGTTGGGCATGAAGAGCTCGTCGGTGATCTCCTCGCCAGCTTTGTCGTAGGCCTTGAGCCCCACGCCGGTGAACTGTGGGATCAGCATTGCGAAGTCAAAACTTTCCTCATGCATCGTCCCGTCGATCAGTTCATACTCCAGTCTCCCCTCTTCGACTTTGCTCACATGGGCATCGGTAATCCAGTGGATACCCCGCTCGGCAAAGAGGGATTCACCGAAGAGTTTGGAGCTGATGGCATAGCCGGCCACCCCCAGGTGTAGTCCATCCATTCCGAAATCACCGATATAGGGTTCGTTGGAGATCCATTTGATCTCCACATTGTCCCGTACTCCCATTTTTCGGGCCTTCTGCTCTACATTAAGGATATATTCGAAGGCTGCCCCCTGGCAGGTACAGGTCCCGTCACTCGTTCCGATGAGTACCTTCTGTTTGGTGCTTCTCGCCCGCTCGAGCATCTCATCGAGGCGCTGATGGGCATGGGTGGCATGATCGGCGCTGCAGATGCTCACCGTATGCTCTCCGATGCCGTTTTCATCTCCCAGGCCCGGGGTCTTGGCAAAATTGAGCTTGGGTCCCGTGGCATTGATGAGATAGTCGTAGGGGATCTCCTCGGTTTCCCCCTGGCGGTCGGGATCCACATACTCGACGGTGATGAAAGGGGTATCGCTTTCCTCTTTGCCTTCGGGGTGGATGCTGATCGCTTTGGCCTGCCTGAAATCCACGTTGACCTGCTCATAGATCGGTCGCAGAGGGAAAAGTACCTCCTCCTTTTTCATCGTGCCGGTTCCCACCCAAACATTGGACGGGATATAGTTCCAGTGGCTGTTGGGAGCCACGACGATGATCTTGTGTTCCGCGCCGATGGCGTCTCCCAGGATGGTGGCGGCGGCATGCCCGGCAACCCCCGCCCCCATAATCACGATTTGTGCCATTACTCCTCCTTTTGATTCAAGTTGAAAATTTTGATATCGCCGCCATAAAGTTTGAGACGCTTGGTTTTGCTCCGGGTCTGCACGACCACCTCATCGTTGATGAACCCCTCACCCCCGTCTTTGACCGTATAGCGGACTCCGTAGAAATCGAAGCTGAGTGTTTTGCCCTGCAGCCTGATATTACGGAGGTCAATCTTGTCGCCGGCGGGGGGGAGTCGGCCTTCAATATTGGCGGCGGCATAGAAGCGGAGAGCTTTGTGCAGGTCCAGATCGTAGAGTCCCCGGATCAGATACCCCTCGTACCCTTTGGGGGTCTCTTTGACAAAGAGTTTTGCCGCCATCACTACCCGGTTTTTGACCCCGTCTTCATAGACGCTGATCAGCATCGGTTTGGAGTAGTAAACCGCTCCCCGGGCGACGACCTTTTCTCCCGGATGGAGGGTTTCATACTCCCGGATCGTTTTGGCTGGTAATTGGGAGAGGCCCAGAAACAAAGCGACGAAGAAAGCGATCCGCTTAGGCATGGTCCACCTCCGCAGCCTGTAGCAGCATATCGCAGCGCTCTTTGACAAGGGTGTGACACTCCAGGCACTGTTCATAGTAGCTTTTGTCACTTGTGCAGACCTTCTCGAGCCCTCGGGCCAGAAGCTCATCGCCCACGCTCCGCCTCACCCACTCCGTCATTTTTCCCAGGTGAAGGGAGGGGTAGTACTTGCCGTTGGGGCGCAGCAGCCTCTCCAGCTGAGGCAATGAACGGAGGTTCTGGGTCACAAAGGTCTTGGGGGAGTAGCTCATCCCGGCTGTCAGCCAATGGTCCACTTCCAGCTCCCGCAGCAGATGACGGGCCGTCCTTTTGTCGATTGCCATGCTATGCCTCCCGGCCGAGTTTCTTGTGTCGTTTCAGTTCGCCAACGGCAAACTCGAGCCCCAATTCACGCAACGTCTTTTCGGTGGGCCATCCGGTGGCAGGATCCAGCCCCTCGGCCCGGTAGAAGCGGGTTTTGAAATCCTCGAACTTCTCCCGATCCAGCCGGCGGTGCATCACATCCTCGTAGCGCCAGATGCCGTTCTCATCCCGGGTACTCCACATAAAGAAGGGGAAGTGAGTATGTTCCAGATCCTTCTCGTAGATATAGTCGGCAAAATGCACCATGTCCCGATGGCGCCCCTGGAGTGCCCAGATGGCGTTTTGCAGGACAAAGGTGCGATGCCCCTTCTTCAGACCGTCGACGAATCCGATCCCGTCACCCGTGACCGCATTCCAATAGACCTGCTCCCCCACTTCGGGATCTCCCGTCGCTCCGATATTGTCCGGAGCGTTGGTATCGATGAGATCCCCCCAGCGCAGATCACAAAAGAGAGCGCTGTTTTTCCAGAAGCGGTTGTTGTGGATATACCAGCGTGTCAGGTTCATCACCGCATCGCTGTAGATGTTTTTGTCGGAATAGTCCATACACTCCGGCCCGCTGACATAAGGCTGGAGCTTTTTGGCGATAATCGTGGCCGCCTCTTCGGGATCGACCAGCGGCGGTACCCCCTGAAGAACATTGAAAGTGAGGCCCCAGTAAAGCGCGTTGAACTCATGGGAGTTGATATCCCGGTCGGTCAGTATCGTCGCGTAACCCCATTCCACTTCGGCCCTGGGATCGTAGCCGTGCGCCGGAATTCCCCAGTAGGGATGATCCAGCTCCCCTCCTCTCCACTCTTTTTCGAAACCCGCTTTGATCGCCCCCTGAACGATCCCGTCGCCAAAGAGTTCTCCGATATCTCTGCGGTAAGCAAAGGCGTCGACGAAGGCTTTGGCAAACTCCCAGGATCCCAGCGTGGAAAAATCCAGCTCGCTATGAATCTTTTTGCCCGGCCCCAGCAGCCCTTTGTGCCACATCTTCTCCATCCATAGCAGCGAGGTGCTGAAGGAGTAGGTATTGATCCCCATCACATTGCAGTAGTCTCCCGCCCGCATGGCGATCTCCGCCGCTTTTTGCTGATCGCCTTTGGTGTATTGCAGGGCAAAATGCGCATACCAGGCGGTGGCCTGGCATTTGCTTTCATTGCCGTAGCCGGTGTCGAAGTTCAGCCGGCACCCCATGATGCAGCCGGCACAGGCTTTGCGCCGGGTCGAATGGAAGACGCCGCCCGAGAAGTTGATCGCCATCGGATTGCCGAGGAATCCCCAGTGCTGCAGATTGGGATTGTGGACATCGGGAGCATAGCGCTCCTTGACCCGGAATCGGGCCCGCACCAGCGCGGCGGGATCGGCGGCCTTGACCGAGCCGGTCCCCATGACTGAAATCGCCTTGAGATTTTTGGAGCCCAGGACCGCTCCGTAGCCCCCCTGCCCCGAGACATTGCCCGCGTCATGCACCAAGGTTGCGTGGATCGATTGGTTCTCCCCGCTGGGGGTGATGCAGACGATGGCCGGACGCTGGGTGGTGTAGGTCATCTCATCCTTTTTGCCCGGCAGCGGCTGCCATCCCCACCCTTGGTTCTGCCGATCCAACATTCCAAAGAGCGTCAGTTGGGTCTGGCGGGCGTCTTTGCCCCAAAGCTTCCCCGCATCATGGTAGCGCACGTGATTGTTTTCGATCTCCACCCAGACGGGATGGGGGGCCTTGCCGCTGACGACGATGGCGTCCCATCCGGCATATTTCATATTGGATGAGAGGCGGCCGCCGATATTGGAGCGGCTGAACCAGCTGACGGGATACTGTCCGCAGGAGACCCCCACGATTTCGCAGCGCCCCCCGGCGGAAGGCGCCATTGTCCCGCACAGGGGCGAAGTGGCGATGACGACGACATTTCGTGGATCCCGGCCGTCCCGGATGGTTTTATCCTTGCAATAGTCCCAAAAAAGCGCCGTCCCCAGGCCGTTGCCCCCGCCCCACCGGGCGTAGCGCACTGTGGGAATCACCTCGTGATCGAGTGTAGAGAGTCTGAGGTGGAGGATGTGACCGCCGTAGCCCCTGCTTTTCATCTCCATTCTCACCCCTCCTTGAGCTTGAAATCTTTGTCGGTCATTCCCAGCTCCACCCAGCCTTGATCCCTGAGGTTGACGTTGTAGGCATAGGGATCGTGCTGTTTGGGCATCTTCTCCACGTAGCTGATGGCCCCGGTGGGGCAGACCTTGACGCAGGACTGGGTCCCTCCCGGGCCGCCTTTTTCGTCGAGATAGGGGGTATTGGCGCAGAGGTCGCATTTTTGCACCGTGCGGGTCTCGGGGTTGAACTGGAGCCGTTTGGGGAGCCAGGGGCAGGCGTCGATGCATTGGGTACAGCCGATACAGCGGCCGGGATCGATGGTGCGGATGTTGCCGTGGACGATATCGATGTGATCCGCCTCCACCGGACAGGCCTTGACACAGGGAGCATCCTCGCACTGGTGGCAGACCGCCATGTGGATATCGTTGGGGAAGCTCTGAAAAGAGTCCTGCTGGATCTGGATCCGCGAAAGCGAGAGCGACGCTTCGCCGTGATGGACCATGGAGCAGGTCATCATACAGGAGACGCAGCCCATGCATTTGGCCATATCCACCACCAGATACCCTTTGGAGTTGGGCATGACCATCAGGTTGGTTCCCGGCAGCATAAAGGCCGCCCCCGCCGTCGCCGTCACCCCGGCAGCCGCCAGGGTCCGCAAAAAGGTACGCCGATCCATCCCGCCGAATTTGGGTTCGTTCTCTTCTGATGTCGAATTCATTCTTTGTTTTCCTTGTTCTCTTCGAAGTCACACGCCCCTTTTTCCCGAAGCTCTTTGTACCATCCCGGATGGGTTTTTCGGACAAAATCGAGAGAGACAAAGCCGTCGATCATGGAGCGTAGCAGGGGCCAGGACCAGGGCACCACGGCGGCAAGGAGAATGTGAAAAACCAGCAGAACCGCCAGCACAAGAGCCATATAGTCATGGGCCAGCGTCGAAGCGTGCAGCAGCGCGGTAGGCAGATGCACCGGATGGCCCATCATCTTGACCAGGCCGGTGATCGCCATCAAAAAAGCGAGAATCGTCAGGGGGACAAAGGCCAGACGCTCGGAGGCTTCGTATTTGCCGGCGGGGCTTCCTTCGTGCTTGACCAGTCCGAAAAGATGCAGATAGTAGAGGATGGCGTCTTTGAGTGCCCCTTTGTAGGGTTCGTGCTCTTTGAGACGCTGAGGCGCCAGAAACATATTGCCCAGCCAAAAGACCGCCCCGGCAAGAAAAAGCGACGCCCCGATGAAGTGGAGATTGAACATCGCCCGAATCTCGTCGGTGCCGCTCAGGGTGCGGGGAAACCACAAAAAGCCCAGTTCGTATCCGCTGTAAAGCAGCAGCAGAATTCCCGAAGCGTTGAGCCAGTGCCCTACCCGGGCATAAATATCGTGGCGCAGCACCCTGCCGTTTTGGCAATAGGGCTCCACCCGATAGGTATAGGAGCTGACGATCAATGCCCCGAAAATCACCAGCCAGATCACCCACCAGAAGTGATCGAAAAAAAAGAGGCTTCTATGCGCCGCTCCTTGATACATGCTCCCTCTCCTGATCATCTGTAAAGCGATTGAAAGCATTCTATCAGTATAAATATAACAATAAGATTACAATTGTAGTATCACTATAAGAGTTTCCAGAGAAAGTCAGCAATATACAAATCGAATAGTTGAGCAGTCAGAAAAAAATGAAAAGGAAGAGTTGAAGAGACTTGGACCCTTCAAAGGGTCCGAAAGTTGTTTACTGAACGCGGGTGACGATCTGATCGCCGCTCGCGTCGAAGATGACGGTATCGCCCTCTTTGACCTGTCCTTCGAGGATCATCTCGGCCAGCTGGTCCTCGACGATCTCGGCCAGAGCCCGCTTGAGGGGCCGCGCACCGTAGACCGGGTCGAAGCCGGCTTTGGCCACCAGCGTTTTGGCGGCATCGGTAAGCTTGACAGTGATGTCGCGCTCCTCGAGCTTCTTCTGGATCGTCCGGAAGAGAACGTCCACGATCTTGACGATCTGCTCTTCGCCCAGGGGATTGAAGATGATCAGATCGTCCAACCGGTTGATGAACTCGGGCCGGAAGTAGTTCTTGAGCTCATCGCGAACCGCCTTCTCCCGATCAACCGGGTCTTTGAACTCCATGATCTTGTCGGAGGCGATATTGGACGTCAGGATGATGATGGTGTTCTTGAAGTCCACCGTCACCCCTTTGTTGTCGGTCAGCCGTCCGTCGTCCAGGACCTGGAGCAGGATGTTGAAGACATCCGGATGCGCCTTCTCCACCTCATCGAAGAGGACGACGCTGTAGGGCTTTCGGCGCACCGCTTCGGTGAGCTGTCCACCCTCTTCGTAGCCCACATAGCCTGGAGCCGCACCCACCAGCCGGCTGACGGAATGCTTCTCCATGTATTCGGTCATGTCGATCCGGATCAGCGCCTTTTCGGTATCGAAAAGGAACTTGGCCAGCGCCTTGGCGGTCTGGGTCTTACCGACCCCCGTGGGCCCCAGGAAGAGGAAGCTTCCGATGGGGCGGTTGACGTCGCTCAGACCTGCTTTGTTGCGCTTGATGGCCCGGGCGACGGCACGGAGTGCTTCGTCCTGACCGACCACCTCCTCTTTGAGGTACTCCTCAATGTGGAGGATGCGCTCTTTTTCGCTCTGGAGCATCTTGTTGACGGGGATGCCGGTCCACTTGCTGACGATGGTGGCGATCATCTCCTCGTCGACGGCGTTTTTGAGCAGGGTCCCCTGCTTTTGCATCTCGTCCCACTTGGCGTTGAGCTCTTCGAGCTCTTTCTCCAGCGCGGGGATCTCGCCGTACTCGATCTCGGCGGCTTTGTTGAAGTCGCCGTTGCGCTTGGCCAGCTCGGCTTCACGCCGCTTCTCTTCGATCTGCTGCTTGATCTCGGCGATCTTGTTGAAGATCTCCTTCTCGGTCTCGAACTGACTTTCGAGCTGACGTTTCTTCTCCTCCAGATCGGCGAGCTCTTTTTCGATCTCTTTGATCCGCTCTTCGTTCTTGGCGGTGATCTCCATATTGAGCGCCTCTTTTTCGACCTGGAGACGCTGGATCTCGCGCTTGACCTTGGCCAGCTCGAAGGGCTCACTCTCGATCTGCATCTTGAGCTCCGCCGCCGCCTCGTCGATCAGGTCGATCGCCTTGTCAGGCAGATACCGGTCGGTAATGTAGCGGCTGGAGAGCTTGACGGCGGCCACC